>NZ_JAAWWS010000001.1 GCF_012272825.1 Wenzhouxiangella sp. XN79A
GTTGGAGGCCGCTTGCGGGCGAAGGGTGGTCGGGGCGATTCGCGAGCAAGCTCCCTCCAACAGGCGGATCTGGCGGAGGTTCCTGTTGGAGGCCGGCTGCGGGCGAAGGGTGGCGGGGCGGTTCGCGCGCAAGCGCCCTCCAACAGGCCGTTCTGCCAAGCTCCCTGTTGGAGGCCGCTTGCGGGCGAAGGGTGGTCGGGGCGATTCGCGAGCAAGCTCCCTCCAACAGG
>NZ_JAAWWS010000119.1 GCF_012272825.1 Wenzhouxiangella sp. XN79A
CGCCTCCGGCGCCCCGGGATGACGGTGAAGTAGAAAGGGCGCCCCGGGATGACGGTGAAGTAGAAAGGGCGCCCCGGGATGACGAGGAATGGAAAAGTGACGCCCGGGATGACGGTGAAGTAGGCGCGGCGCCCCACCCACACCTTGTCGCCCCGGGGCCGGCCCTCTACACCTCGTCGTCCCGGGGCCGGCGCAGCCGGAACCCGGGACCTCGTGACGCAATCGCCCGTCGAACCCAGGCGGCAGCTTCGGGAGATCCCGGGTTCGCCTTCGGCGCCCCGGGATGACGAGGAATGGAAAAGTGACGCCCCGGAACGACGGTGAAGAAGGCGCGGCGCCCCACCCACACCTCGTCGCCCCGGGGCCGGCCCTCTACACCTCGTCGTCCCGGGGCCGGCGCAGCCGAAACCCGGGACCTCGTGACGCGATTGCCCGTAGAACCGTGGCGCCACCTTCGGGAGATCCCGGGTTCGCCTTCGGCGCCCCGGGATGACTGTGAAGTAGAAAGGGCGCCCCGGGATGACGAGGAAAGGAAAAGCCGCGCCCTCGCCAGCACCCCGCTTCCGTGCTCTCCGTCACACTTCCTGCCCCGCCCCATTCGCCCGGACCGACGATTTACGTCACTCTTTTCGAAAATTTGCGCACTGCAGCACACTACATCTTGAAAAACGTCGTATCCAATGCATATTTCGATGGTTTCGCCAACGCCATTCCATTTGTCCGGAAATCATCGTAACCAACTGACAGAAAAGAAAAAAACAGAAGCGTGAACTGCGGCAGCACGGGGGCCGCTTCTGGGGTTCGGGAGTGTGATTTCCGTCATCCGGTCGATTTCGGAACGAGAGTTGCATTCATTAACGCATAGTAAAGTGCATTTCACGCGGCGTTCTGCGCCCCCGGGCCTCGACAGAACGCACCGCGCACCAGGAGTACAGAGACTGATGAAGATTCGCGCATTGACGACGCTGTTGGTCCTCGCCACCGCAGCCGCACACGCCTCGGAACAGCCGCTGTTCGAGCTGCATGAATCCGTCCGCAGCCCGGACCCGCGCAGCGACTGGCGCACCGGTACGGTTTACTTCGAACGCGGCCCGGCTCGCTCGGCCTTCCTGCAGGCCGCGCGCGGCGAGCGCAGCAAGCCGGTTTCCGGTTTCGACGCCGCGCAGATCGCCGCCAGCGCACCGACCGGCAAGGACGGCCGGGTGCTGGTCGAGATCCGCTTCGATGCATCGCGCCGCACCAGCCAGCGCGCGGCACTGCGCGCCGCCGGCGCGGAGATCCACACCGACGTGACCACCAACCTGGTCGAAGCCTGGGTCGAGCCGCGCCAGCTCAAGGCGCTGCAGCGCTCGCTGAACGGCGCCACCCTCCGCCCGGCCCGCCTGGTCCAGCCCACCGGCCAGCGTGCCGGCTCGGTGACCAGCGAAGGCGTGGTCGAAAGCGGCGCCGACATCTATCACGGCTACGGCGCCGACGGCAGCGGCCAGATCATCACCATCATCGACTCCGGCTTTGCCGGCTGGTCGGCCCTGCAGGCCTCCGGCGACTGGCCGGCCGGCGCCGACCTGCAGCGCTTCGAGGTCAACGGCAGCACGGTCATCGACTGCTCCAGCGCCGCCTGCCCGACCTTCGAAGACGACGACCACGGCGCCAACACCGTGTCGATCGCCTTCGACACCGCGCCGGGCGCGACCTTCCGCGTCTACAAGACCCGCACCGTCGGCGAGTGGTACGAAGCCATGCTGCACGCCAGCGACGAGACCCTGCACGCCGACGGCCGCCACTCCGACATCATCTCCGCCTCGCTGAGCGCGCCGCTGGACGGCGTCGGCGACGGCTCGGCCTGCCCGCCGAATCAGCCGGCCCCGTGCGGCACGATTGCCGAGGCCGCCGAAATCGCCCAGGCGCGACGCTCGTTCGTAGTCAATGCGGCGGCCAACAATCGGGAGAATCACTGGGGCGGGCTGTACAGCTCGACCAGCCCGGGCATCCTCGGCTACCAGGACGCGCTGAGCTTCGGCGGCGGCAACCTGAACGTCAGCCCGTTCTGCCTGCCGGACGGCTTCCCCATCCGGGTCGAGATGTTCTGGGACGACTGGACCGACGTCGACCACGACTACGACCTGTTCCTGGTGCGTCGGACCGATGCCGGCGGCTGGACCATCGTCAGTTCGTCGACCGCGATGCAGAGCGGCAGCCCCGCCTCGCAGAACCCGCAGGAGTTCATCGGGTTCACCGCCAGCGGCAGCAGCGCCGGCTGCACCAGCGGCTCGAACTATGGTGTGCTGGTCGCGCGCTGGGACGCCCCGACCAACCGCAACATCCAGCTGTTCTCGAACATCGGGTTCGGCCTCAACGTGCCCGAGCGCAGCCTGGGCTTCCCGGCCGACAACGCGGCGGTGTTCGCCGTCGGCGCGCTGGACCTGAGCATCGACGACACCACCCCGGCCTGGTACAGCTCCGAAGGCCCGGTGCTGGCCCCCGGCGGCGGCCTGCCGAGCGGCTCCAACCCGCCGGCCGTGGCCAAGCCCGACGGCATGAGCTTCAGCCCCGTGTCGACCTCCGTCGGCGGCGGCACCACCTTCGGCGGCACCTCGTCGGCCGCCCCGCACGCCGCCGGTCTGGCCGCCCTGCTGAACCAGGTGCGCCAGGCCAAGCCGATCATCACCACCGTGAACTGCGCCCTTGCCATCCGCGAAGGCATGGAGTGGCTGGGCCAGTTCAACGGCAACGACCTGAATGCGCCGGGCCACGACACGACGACGGGGCATGGGCGGATGCGGTTGTCGGAGTGCAGCAAAACCGCCTCGGTCGCTGCAGAACGCTGGCAAATGATTTCCACCGGCTGTGAACGCCTTGCAGATCCTACCGTTGCGTCCTACTTCAGCGACACCACTCTTGGGGCCTTCGATGACGACTGGTCACTATGGTCCTGGGACGCTGTGAACAACAGTTATCAGCGATTGACGCTCAGCGATACGCTAGCGCCGGAGCGGAGCTACTGGATCTTCAGCGACCGGGCTGCAACCGTCCAATTCAGCGGCGTAAAACCGGACATCACGGAACAGATCGCAGTCGACACTGTGGGCGAACCCGGCAGCGTGCTCGGCAAACCGCACATGATCGCCAATCCCCGTCTCATCGATCTCGATTGGAGCGAAGTGCAGTTCCAGTACGACGGCACCACCAATGATTTCGCAACCGCGGTTTCCGATGGGAAGGTTCGGTCCATCATGTGGACCTGGGAGCCCGGCACAGGGCAGTATCAGGAGTTCAACGGACTGTTGTTCGAAGGATCTCTTCCGCCGGGCGGCGCATTCTGGATCCGGACGCTGGAAGACGTTGAAGTTCGAATCCCAACTCCTGCGGCGCTGGTAGCGGCCCGAGCAGGCGGCTCTCGGGCGACCGATCGCAGAGACGCTGCGCGTAACCCGTCACATTGGCTTGTCGATGTCGCGTTTGAAGGTGACGATAGTCGCGCCAGTGTGCGCCTCGGCCAGCACGAGGAAGCAAAAACTGGATTCGATCACTACGATGCCGAGCGCCTTCCCGGCTTCAGCGCGGCGCCGGTGGCCATGGCCTTCGCAGGCTCGGCTTCGGGGACTGCCACAACGCCCCTTCAGCGTGACTTCCGGACGTTCGACGAGCCCTCTACTTGGTACATCGAAGTCGAAGTCAATCAGACTGGGCATTACACGCTTGACTGGTTCGGCAATCAAGAGATACTGTCGAAGAGCCGAATCCAGACCCCGTGGGGACGGATTATCGATGCGGATATCGAACCGACCGAAGTCGACGTGTATCTGGTCGAAGGCGTGCACCGCATGACATGGATCTACGAACCATGAGCATGGGTATGGGAACGAAGCCGCATTGGAGAATGGGCAGGCTGTGAACGAGCGAGACGCCAGAGAGGGCCAGGAAAAACCGCTTGCTGACATTGGCAAGAGACCCGAATACCACCCACCAGAGGTCAAGACGGTTCAGTTGCGAAACATCGTTTTGCAGGGTCCGCCGTCCCCCCCGGGCGATGGGAACCCCCAGCGCTGGGACGAAGGCTGGTAACGGAGATCGTTGGCGCCCCGACCTTGGTCTTCTGGACAAGATTGCCCAAAAGCAACCATTCAATCCCGCGACAAGCTTCGATCCAGCGCAGTCAGGAAGTCGGACGCATCTCGCTCGGCACGTTCGATATCGACTTCGTAGGCGTCGACCAGAGCTTCGGCGAGCGCCTTTTCAGAATCGGCGCGAGAAGATATCGCATCCAACAGGGTGACGGCCGAGCCATTCAACGTCATCAACTGCTCCCCCTCGATATCCAGCACCACCGCCGTCCCGTCGTCCATCCGATTGACGGTCAACCGGCCAGAATCCAGCGCGGCTCGAATCTGTTGGATCGCATCACTCATCGGGTCACACGGCGTTGGCTCGATGGCAGCATTCTGCCTCAATCCTCAATAGACTGTACGGGTCCGAGCCGGAATTCCGCATGCCCGCCGCCGCACGCCCCGATCCCGCCCATCCGCTGCGCTTCAGCCTGAGCCTGGTCCGCCCCTGGCGCGGCCTGCTGGCCGGCATCGCGGCGGTCCTGCTGATCGAGACGGCCGCCACGCTGACCCTGCCACTGCTGGGCGGCCGGTTCGCCGCCGGGCTGCTGGGCGAGGACGGCACAACCTCGCTGCCGCTGCTGGGCGCGGCGATCGTCGGCGTGCTGCTGCTGCAGCTGGGCCTGCGCATCGTCGGGCGGCTGGGCACGGCGCGGGTCGGCGACGAGATCCTGCTCGACCTGCGCCAGCGCACCTTCGACCACCTGCAGCGCCTGCCCGTCCGCCACCACGACCACGCCAGGCGCGGCGACACGCTGTCGCTGCTGACCACCGACGCCCAGACGATTTCCGGCTTCCTGTCCAGCGCGCTGCCGGGCCTGGCGCCCACGGCGCTGACGCTGGTCGGCGCGCTGGGCGCGCTGGCCTGGATGCGGCCCGGACTGGCCGCGCTGATCGCGCTGGTGGTCATCCCCTGTGTGGTGGGCCTGCGCTTCTGGATGCGGTCCATCCGCAGCCGGGCGCGGGCCTGGTTCGACGCCCAGTCGCAGACCGTCAGCGTCGCCGAGCAGGCCATCGAGCTGCTGCCGATGATCAAGGCCGAGGCCCGCGAGCGGCAGCAGCTGGACCTGTACCGGGATTCCGCCGGTATCGCAATGGACAAGGCCCGCCGGATGCGCCGGGTGATGGCGCCGCTGCAGCCGGTCATCCAGCTGGCATCGCTGACCGGCATCGTCGCCCTGCTGCTGGTGGCCGCCGGCCCGTGGAGCGCCAGGCCGGCCGCGCCGCAGGAACTGGTCACGCTGCTGCTCTACGGCGTGCTGGTCGCCCGGCCGCTGTCGTCTCTGGCCGACCTGGCCGGCCGCGCCTCGAGCACCCGCGGCGCGCTGGGCCGCATCCTCGAGACCCTTTCACTGGCCCCGGAGCCGACAGGCGGCAGCCGGACCCCGCCCCAGGCGCTGCGCGAGGGCATCCGGTTCGAGAGCGTCAGCTTCGGCTACGACCCGCAGCGGCCGGTGCTGCAGGACTTCGACCTGAGCATCCAGGCCGGCGAACGCGTCGCCATCACCGGCCCCAACGGCGCCGGCAAGACCACGCTGATCTGGCTGCTGATGCGCTTCCATCAGCCCGATGCGGGCCGCATCACGCTGGACGGCACGGAAGTCGAGGCCTTCGAGCTTTCCGCGCTGCGCCGCTCGATCGCGCTGGTGCCGCAGAAAGTCTGGCTGTTCCAGGGTTCGATTGCCGACAACATCCGGCTTGGCGATGCCGAGGCCGGCATGGACCGGGTGCGCCGGGCTGCAGAGCTGGCCGGCGCCGCGGAGTTCATCGAAGCGATGGATCAGGGCTATGACACCGAACTGGGCCCGCGCGGGGCGCGCATCTCCGGCGGCCAGCAGCAGCGCCTGGCCCTGGCCCGCGCCCTGCTGCGGCCGACGCCGATCCTGGTGCTGGACGAACCCACCGCCATGTTCGACGAAGAAGGCGAACAGGCGCTGGTCGAACGCATCGGTCCGGAACTCGAGGGCCGGACCCTGATCATGATCACGCACCGGCCGGCGCTTTTGCAGCTGGCCGATCGGCGCATCGAGCTGGGCCCGACGAGCCTCGGCACGGCCGACCTGCGCGCGGCCCCGTGAAGATCGAACCCGCCGCGAGTCCGGCCAGCGCTCGGCTGATCCCGAGCGACGCCGGCTCGGAACTGCTGTTCCATGGGCTGGCGCCCGACGAACTGGCCGCGTGCCTGGGTCAGGGCCGCAGACCGCGACCCTGGAATGTGCCGCGCCAGATCCAGGTCGGGCTACCCGGCGACGACATCCAGAACGAACCCGGCACCCCGTCCATCGAGCACGAGCTCGAAGACGGCAGGGTCTTGATCGAATCCGGGGCGCCGGCCCGGGTGAACGTGTCCGACGCCCACGCCGCGCCCGAGTTTCCGATGCCGAAAAGCCTGATGCTGGGAATTTCGCAGCAGTGGGCCCGGCGCGGCCGAATCTCGCTGCATGCCGCGGCCATCGAACTCCACCGCCGCCGCCTGCTGGTGATCGGCGAAAGCGGCGCCGGCAAATCCACCCTGGCGCTGTCGGCGCTGGCGATGGGCGGCCGGCTGGTCAGCGACGACTGGCTACTGCTGCGCCTCGAAGACCAGGCCCTGCACTGCACACCGCTGCGCGACCGGATGCTGCTGCGCACAGGCCCGGCCAGCGCAACGCTGCTGGAGCGCATTCCCGAATCCCCCCTGCTGGAGCCGGCACATCTCGAGAAACAATGGATGGACTACCGCGCGCTGGGGCGTGGGCTGCCGGAGATAACGTGCGAAGCGCTGCTGTACCTGGTCCCCGCGCAGCCGCGGCCGACCAGCACCCGACTGACGTCCGTGCCCGTCGCCGAAATGTATGCCGCCCTACTGAACTCGACCAGCGCCCTGCTGTTCTCGAACCGCCTGCGCGCGGAATCCGAACACCTGCACCAACTTGCCCTGAACCTGGTCCGCCTGCCGAACCGCAAGGCCACCTGCGGCACGGACCTGCTGGACGAGCCCAAGCGGGTATGGGAGCGGGTGATCGACGAGCTGTTCTGACGGCGGGATCGATTGCACGGATGCGGTCAATCTCCAACGAGCGAGGCGCCATTTTTCCTTTCATCGTCATCACGGGGCGCCGCTCCTGCTTCACCGTCATCCCAGGGCGCCCTTTCTGCTTCACAGTCATCCCGGAGCGCCCTTTCTACTTCACCGTCATCCCAGGGCGTCCTTTCTACTTCACCGTCATCCCAGGGCGCCCTTTCTACTTCACCGTCATCCCGGGGCGCCCTTTCTACTTCACCGTCATCCCGGGGCGCCGAAGGCGAACCCGGGATCTCCCGAAGGTGGCGTCCCGGTTCGACGGGCAATCGCGTCACGAGATGTCTCGACTCGCGCGAGTCTCGGGGTGGTCAGGACGAGTTGCAAGCAACTCTGACCGCTCCGGGTTCCGGCTGCGCCGGCCCCGGGACGACGAGGAGTAAAAAAAACCGGCCCCGGGACGACGAGGAGCAAAAAAACCGCCCCCGGGACGACGAGGTGTTGGTGGGCGCCGTCTCTGCAGTCCGATGGGCGACGCGGTCCGGTTCACGCGCAAGCGCGCTCCAACAGATGAACGGCGCGAAGCGTCGTTTTTCGTAGAGGAGGCATACTCACGTTTCCGAAAAATATCAGCCGGTTGCCCGAAGATTCAAGAGAATCGCCCACCCTCGCCCAGCAGATCGTCGTTGCCACTGAGTGAACCGGCGACTATATGACGAATTTTCTTGGTCCTCAATATCGGAGCTTCATACTTTTCTCTCGACTCCTTCTGATTCAAGCCTTGCTGCGAATCAGCCGTTTCCGTTATCGATTTGTTCATATTCGAAATTTCCAGTCCCGGGTTTCAAAGAAATTGCTCCGCGCTAATGCCACCTATGCAAAAACTCTTGGGAGGCTCTTCCGCAATCTGGTTGGAAGTAACCAGACTCCGAGCATAGCCCAGGTTCTAGTTGATCAGTGTCAGATCCTTCCGCCATTCCCGACTTGTCGATCTGAAATCCTCTGAAAAATGGTCTATTTTCTGGAAATCAAGAAATGAGGGCATGAGCCCCTATTCCACAAACACACCCTGCATCCGCTTGATCTCGATAAACGAAGGTGCCAAAGCCGCAATGTTGTCGCGAGCAGCCTCGCCCAGTTCCGGGCATTCGATCGGCTCCGCGCGAGCTGCGCTGCCGAACGTCGGTTTTCGAACGCCCACGATCTCGGAAAGCCCGGGCGAAAAGTGTTCCAGCAAGTTGCGCTGCAGCCCGCGAGCCGAGCCGCCGGCCAAGCAATGTCGGCTTGCAGCCGGGAGTGCCGCGGTAAGCACAAGAGCGTCGCGGAACGGCGCACGGAACGAACAGCCATACCAATCGGCTTCCTGCGCTGCCGCCATGTAGAAAATCGCATAGCCCTGCATCAAAGCCCGTCGCAGGCTCCGGGCCCGGCCACTGACCAAAACACGGGCAACCCCCCGGGCATACAACATGGGCGACCGGTAGGCAAATCGAAATGCGCCGCCCGGCACACCTCGTACCAGAATGCCCATGGCTTTCCTGCGATGAGTCCAGAAGATCTCGTCACCGCCGACGCCCGAAAGAATCACCGAAGCCCCTTTGTCGCGGGCGCAGCGGGCTGTTTCAGTCGTGAAGTACGTGGTCGTGAACGGTAGCACGTCGCAATGCGAGAACAGCGCGTCTCGGTCGTCGGCAAAGCGTCTTCTCGACAGGTCGAATTCATCCAGTACAACTCCGGCGCGCTCGGCTGAAAGTCGCGCTTCGACGGATTCGTCGCAATCCATGCCCGGAAATACGAACGTGATGGCCCGCGTCGAAAGCCCGGCTGAAACCATTGCATGCAACAACAGATTCGAATCCAGCCCACCGCTTACCTGAAGTACGTTTTGCACACCTTCGCTGGCGTGCCCAAGACTGATGGAAAGATGTCCAGCGAGCGTTTCAAGCACGTCGTTCTTGGAACGAGTCTTTTTGGCGTTGCGCACAAAGGTCTCGATCCAATGCGTATTCAATATCGACCTCGGCGATTCGCGATTACGCGACCACCGGATCACCTGGTCCGGTTCGACCAACTCGATGCCGGCGAAATGGGATCGAGGCGGCGTGTATTCGGCGCGTTGATGCATTGCACGCAGCCGCTGGAGAGACAACGGAAATCGGGTGTTCAGCAAACGCTCGGCTTGCTCGACCCGGGAAGTCAGGCAGACACGCTTGTTTCGAGATGCTTGATAAAGTGTGTAGGACCCAGCCAGATCCCGCAGCACTATCAACTCGTTCCTGCGCCGGTCGAATACGACCAGGTTGAACTGCCCGGCGATGTCCGACACCCCCGAGTCCAGCATCCGCTCGATCGAATCATTCAACCCGGCATCCGAATACGGCCACCCCTCCCAGGCCGCGACCCAGTCTTCGGTCACATGGATTCGATCGGCCGCCAACACGCAGCCCGAGGCCTCGAACATACCGGCTGCAGGCGCGGCTTCGCACTGCTGCCGAACCCAGTCGCATTGCGCGGCATCCAGGGTCCCGTACAGCGCGATCAACATCGCGAGCTCACAAGCAGGCAACCAGGCACGCCGCTATCGACCCAGCGCCCGCCGAACATACAAGCCCGGCAACCCCCACCGCGACCCCTCGGGATACTTCCTGCGCATGTGGGCCGCCGGCGGGAAGGCCAGGCGCCAGCCATAGCGAAGCCTGGCGCGCCAGCCGGTTTCTTCCGCGGCGTTGCGGAGCATATCCAGGACCGGCGTGGTCACCGGCTGCGTAAGCCGGGCGGCGCGCTCGCCTCGGCTGGCGGCGCGCAGCGAGTCGAGCCAGTCGGCCGGCACCGGCGTATCGAACCGCTCGATGCAGGCCTGCAGGGCAGCGGCCAGCAGCGAGCCGACGCCACAGGCCCGAGCCCGCTCGGCCGCGCGATTGCGGGCCGGCGGGTCCGACTTGCGCCACAGCAGGTCCATGTCCAGCAACCACTGGTCGGGCCGGAACTCGCCGCGATGATGGCCGTAGTAGTGCGTCGCCGCGTGCAGCAGCGCATCGACCGTGCCGAGGCCGCGCGCATCGACCGCCGCTGTGGTCAGCGACTGCGCGCGCTCGAGCAAGTGGGCAACGGCGAGACGCTGTTTCAGAAGCGGCCGGTTGGAAAGATCCCAGTGCAGGTCCACGGCGTGCACCAGCGAATCGCTCGGCCGGATCCACTGCTTCTGCGTCATCGGCGGCCCGCCTTCGACTTCGTAGGACGGCCGGAATCGCGCGGCGCGAAGCGCCTGCTGCGCTGCGTCCACCGCATCGGGCGGCACCAGCAGGTCCAGGTCGGTTCGAATACGGTCCTCCGGCGCCGGATACACCGTCCGCGCCAGCAACGCCCCCTTCAGCACCAGAAACGGCACCCGGCGCTCGACGAAGGCCTCCATCACACCCGCCTCGATCTCGCCCCGCAGCCGCATCTCCTCCCGAGACTTCGCCGCCAACTGCCCCGCCGGCGCCACCAGGTCCCGCCGCAGCAGCCCTCGATCGGCCAGCAACCCCGCCACCGGCAACAAGCGATGCGCCGCCAGCGCCTGCAGGCACTTGGCCGGGTCCGATTGCTCACGCCAGTCCAGCTCGCTCATGCGCCAAGAATACCCAACAAACCCCGGCCACACGCCCACCCCGTCGTCCCGGAACCGGCGCCGACCCTTCCGCGTCGTCCCGGGGCCGGCGAAGCCGGAGCCCGGGACCTCGTGAAGGAATCGCCCGTCGAACCCTGCCGCCAGCCTTCTACACCTCGTCGTCCCGGGGCCGGCGAAGCCGGAACCCGGGACCTCGTCACGGAATCGCCCCTCGAACCCTGGCGCCAGCGCAGGGAGATCCCGGGTTCGCCTTCGGCGCCCCGGGATGACGGTGAAGTAGAAACGGCGCCCCGGGATGACGAGGAATGGAAAAGTGACGCCCCGGGATGACGGTGAAGCAGGCGCGGCGCCCCACCCACAGCTCGTCGTCCCGGGGCCGGCGAAGCCGGAACCCGGGACCTCGTCACGGAATCGCCCATCGAACCGTGGCGCCAGCATCACGAGATTCCGGATCTCCGCTGCGCTCCGTCCGGAATGACGAAGGGGGGGAGGAGGTGCCACCGCCCCACCCACACCTCGTCGTCCCGGGGCCGGCGCAGCCGGAACCCGGGACCTCGTGACGCAATCGCCCGTCAGAACCCTGGCGCCAGCCCAGGGAGATCCCGGGTTCGCCTTCGGCGCCCCGGGATGACGGAGAAGTAGAAAGGGCGCCCCGGGATGACGAGGAATGGAAAAGTGACGCCCCGGGATGACGGTGAAGCAGGCGCGGCGCCCCACCCACACCTCGTCGTCCCGGGGCCGGCGAAGCCGGAACCCGGGACCTCGTGACGCAATCGCCCGTAGAACCCTGCCGCCAGCCTTCTACACCTCGTCGTCCCGGGGCCGGCGCAGCCGGAACCCGGGACCTCGTGACGCAATCGCCCGTCAGAACCCTGGCGCCAGCCCAGGGAGATCC
>NZ_JAAWWS010000120.1 GCF_012272825.1 Wenzhouxiangella sp. XN79A
CGCGCTTGTTCAGGTACGAGGCGACGACCGAGCGCGGGTCGCGGATCAGGAAGGCGTGGGTGAAGCCACCCAGCCATTCGCGATCGAGCATCGCCGGCAGCAGGTGGTGCGTCATGTGCTTCTGGTACCAGACCGCCTTGCCGCCCGGCACCGGCCCGGCCAGCTGCCGCCAGACCGCGCGCCAGTCGGTCTCCATTGCCTCGATGATCTCTGCGGCCATCGGGTGCGATTCGCCGGTCTCGGCCAGCCAGGCGCCGTAGAGCGGCTCGTCGACGACCGCGGTGTCGACCCGGTTCTCGAAGGCGCGCATCATCGCCGTGGAGATGTTGCGCGGGCCGGACCACATGGCGATGCGGATGGGCGAGTCAGCAGCCATACCGCGCGCCCTGCTCGATCAGACCTTCGCCCGCAAGCGGCCTCCAACAGACTTCGCCTTCGGTCCCGCCACCTCGCCTGTTGGAGGGCGCTTGCGCGCGATCGAGTCGAACCGAACGCCTCCCTCTCGTGTCGTCCCGGACTCGATCCGGGATCCAGCGTCTTGCATATCTGCTCCCCAGCGACGGTTCGCCCGCAAGCGGCCTCCAACAGACTTCGCCTTCGGTCCCGCCACCTCGCCTGTTGGAGGGCGCTTGCGCGCGAATCGTCTTCGGATTCATCGACTCACCTCGCTGGCGAGCAAGTCCGCATACAGTGCCTGCAAGCGCTCGGTCACCGGACCTCGCACGCCCGTCCCGATCGTCCGTCCATCGACGGTTCCGACCGGCTTCAGGCCCGACAGCGTGCCGGTGATGAAGGCCTCGTCGGCGGCATAGACGTCGGTCAGGGTAAAGGTCGTGGCCGCGTGCGGAATGTCGTTGGCGGCGCACAGCTCGAGGACGTGACCGCGGGTGATGCCGCCGAGGCAGTAGCGGCCGTCGGAGGTCATCACGGTGCCGTTCCTGACGATGAAAAAGTGCGTCGAATTGCAGGTCGCGACGAAGCCGTGCGGGTCGAGCATCAGCGCTTCGTCGGCCCCGGCCACGGCACCCTGGATGCAGGCCAGGATGCAGTTGAGCTTGCTGTGGCTGTTGATGCCCGGGTCCTGCACGTCCGGCGCACCGCGCCTGACGTGCACGGTGAACAGCCTCAGCGGCGTGGTCAGCGCGGCCTCGGTCACCGGGTGATGACCCGGGATGATGACCAGCGTGGGCCCGCCTTCGACCAGGCGCGGGTCCTGGTACGGCTCGCGCCTGACGCCGCGGGTCAGCATGATCCGCAGGTGGGCGTCGTCGATCAGGCCATTGCCCTCGATGACCTGCTCGACCGCGCCGGTCAGGGCCTCGCGCGTGGGCAGGTCGTTCATGAACAGCGCCTTCGCCCCCTCGGCCAGCCGATCGAGATGGGCGGCGAGGAAGGCCGGCCGGCCGCCGACCACGCGTACGCCTTCCCAGACGCCGTCGCCGAGCACGAACCCGGAATCGAACACCGACACCTTCGCGTCGCGCTCGGCCACCAGTTCGCCATTGACCCAGATGAGGTACTCGTTGTCGTGCGCCATCGATCGGAAGTCCGTTGCGTCCGGCCCGAGTGTAGCCGGATGACACCGCCGCCCGGGCTGCGGCAGAATGGCGGCCGGTTTCCCGTACGGACAGAACATGATCGCACCGCGCCCCCTGCTGCTGGCAACCCTCCTGCTTCCATTGGCCTGCACCGTCTCGGCCGCCCCGGCCGAACCCGGCCGCGCCGTGCTCGACCCGCGCGAGCGGCCCGCGGTCGAGAACGCCATCGTCGCCGACCGGCTGGCCAACCTGCTGCCCGAGCTGATGGCCGAGACCGGCATCGACCTGTGGCTGGTGCTCAACCGCGAGTACGCCGAAGACCCGGTCTACTTCACACTGGTCCCGCAGCCGAGCTTCGCGGCGCGGCGGACCACGATGCTGCTGTTCCACCGCACCGACGACGGCAGCGTCCAGCCGATGACGGTCAACCGCTACCCGCTCGGCGAGCCCTACGAATCGAAGTGGTCGGGCGGCGACCTGGAGGAACAATGGGCCGCGCTGGCTGCGTTGATCGCCGAACTCGACCCCGAGCGCATCGGGATCAACACCTCCAGCACCTGGCCGGAAGCCGACGGGCTGACCCTGGGCCTGCATCGCAAACTCCTCGACGCGCTGCCCGACGAACTCGAAGACCGCGTCGTGTCGGCCGAGGCGCTGGTCGTGCGCTGGCTGGAAACCCGCACCGCCGCGGAGCAGGATCTCTACGCCCACGTCGTCGGCCTGGCCCGCGGCGTGATCGCCGAGGGCTTTTCGAACCGGGTCATCACGCCCGGCGTGACCACCACCGACGATGTCGCCTGGTACCTGCGCGAGCGTTTCGAGTCGCTGGGCCTGCCGATCTGGTTCATGCCCTACGTCAACGTCCAGCGCCCCGGCCAGGACTGCGCCGCCGACACGCCGTTCTGCGGCGTCGAGGGCGTGATCCAGCGCGGCGACGTGCTGCACACCGACGTCGGCATCTGCTACCTGAAGCTGTGCACGGACACCCAGGAGATGGGCTACGTGCTGAAACTCGGCGAATCGGAGGTGCCGGCCGACCTGGTCGACGCGCTGGCCGAGGGCAACCGCTGGCAGGACCTGCTGACCGCCGAGTTCGTCACCGGCCGCACCGGCAACGAGATCCTCGCCGCGGCCCAGGCATCGATGCAGGGCAAGCCGTGGTCGTTCAATGTCTACACCCATCCGATCGGCTTCGTCGGCCACGGCCCCGGGCCGACCATCGGCATGTGGGACCAGCCGGCGGCGATCCCGAACACCGGCGACTGGCCGCTGTACCCGAACAGCGCCTATGCCATCGAAGGCAACATCGCCGTTGCGCTGGAGCGCTGGGACGGCCAGCACGTCCAGATCAAGCTCGAGCAGACCGCGATCTACGACGGCGAACGGGTGATCTACGCTGCCGGCCGGCAGACCGGCTGGCACGTGGTTCGCTGAGCGTCCCGACCGATCGTTCCATCATCGCGCCCGGCCCGGTGAATGCGGCCGGCGCATCCGCCCGGCCGCGACCATCGCGCCGGGCGCATCATCTGCCGTACGCCGCCGCGCAGCGCCGGCGCTGCGCTCGATGCCTCAGCACTTGATCTCGAGAATCGCCTCGGCGAACCCGCCGCGACCGTCGCTGATGCGATAGCGGATCTGCAGCGGCGCGCCCAGCCAGCCGGTCGGCTCGAACCGGATCCGGTTGTCCTCGGTGATCGAGATTCTCGCCACCCCGCTGCCCGGCAGCTCCAGAAGCTGGACGATGACCAGCGGATCGCCATCGGGGTCGCTGTCGTTGGCCAGCACGTCGGCGAAGGCGATGCTGGTCATGTCGGTCACCAGCAGGTCGTCCTGCGCCACCGGCGGGTTGTTGACCGGTTCGGGCAAGACGGTCACGGTGACTTCGCCGGTGACCTCGGCCCCGCCGGCATCGCGCACGGTGTAGGTGAAGGAATCCGTGCCGGTGAAGCCGGCATCGGACTGGTAGCGCACACCGTCGCCGACGATGCTGGCGGTGCCGGCGCTGGCCGACGACACCGAGACCAGGGTCAGCGCGTCGCCGTTCGGATCCGAGTCGTTGGCCAGCACATCGATCACCACCGGTGAGCCGGAGAAGGTCTCTGCGGTGTCGGGCTGCGCGATCGGCGCGTCGTTGTCCACGGTCACCGTCACCGTCGCGGTCGCCGTCTCCTCGCCGTCGGAGACGACGTAGCTGAAGCTGTCCTCGCCCTCGAAGCCTTCGGCCGGGGTGTAGGTGATGAAGTCGCCGCTGTTGGCCACCGATCCGGAGGCCGGCTGGGTGACGCTGACGACGGTCAGCGGATCGCCGTCGGGGTCGCTGTCGTTGGCCAGCACGTCGATGAACAGCTCACCGCCGTTGCGCGAGGCCGTGGCGGTGTCGTTCTCGGCCTGCGGGGCGCGGTTCAGGAACTCACGCTCGCCGAGGTCGACCGTGGTCGTGGTGCGCTCGAAGCGGTAGACATCGACGGTGCGCTTGTGCTGGGCCGGGTTGCGCAGCGCGCGCAGCACCCAGGCCGGGACCTCTTCGACCGGCTCTTCGTGAATGGTCACCGCCTGCGGCTCCGGCTCGGCCGGTACCCGCACGGTTTCCTCGCGCTCGACCACGCGGATGAATTGCACGTCGACGCGCCGGTTGAGCTGCCGATTCTCGTCGGAGGTGTTCGGCACCCGCGGCTCGGATTCGCCGCGACCGTCGGTCACGATCGCCTCGGGGTCGACGCCGAGCGCCACGAGTTCCTGCTTGACCGCCTCGGCGCGCCGGTTCGACAGCGTTTCGTTGTAGCGCTCGGGGCCGAGGTCGCAGGTGTGACCGACCACGCTGACGCGGCCGATGATCTCGCCGCGGGTGATCAGGTCGGCGACCTGCTGCAGGCGCGCGCGCGAATCGGCACGGATCTCGGCGCTGTCGAGGCCGAAGAAGGCATCGGCTTCCATGTCGACGTTGTTGCGCACCACGCGCGTCTCGGTCCGTTCGGCCGGCGCGGCCGGCGGTGCTTCGGTCGCTGCCGATGCCGGCGCGATATCGATTTCGGCCGAGCGCGGGCGGTAGCTCTGACCGAAGGCGTAACGCCAGATCAGCGTGGCCCGGGTGTCGTCGTCGCGCTGCTCGAAATCACCGGACTTGCGGAACCGCTCGACCGACAGCGCCAGGCTGTGGCCGGTGCCGGTGAAGAACTTCTCCGCGGTACCGGACAGCGTGATCTGGTCGGAATCGAAATCGCCCCACTCGTAGTCGAGACCGGCCTGGACCCGAATATCGGGTTCATCGAAGAACCGCCCGATCCGGGCGCCGACGCCGTAGTCGTAGGCCTGTTCGAAGGTCTCGGTCAGTACGGTGGTGGTCTGCAGCTGGCGGAACGGCCGGCCGCCGGTATCCTCGCCGAACACGAAGTCCTCGAACACCTGGCTGAAATCGTCGACCTGCCGCTCGTCGGTCAAGCCGAACGAGAACTGGGTCGACCAGAACACGTCCTTCTTCTCGTAGCCGGCACCGACGCTGAGCTTGCGGTCGTCCCAGCGGTTCTGATCGGCGGCCACGTACAGCTTGTAGACCCCCGGCAGCTCCTCCTGCAGGGCCGGATTGCCTTCGCCGGGCAGCCAGTGATAGTTGAGTTTGACACCGCCGGCGCCGTCCTGGTACCAGCCTTCGGCGACCCAGGAATCGCGCTCGCCCATGGCCAGCACGCCGAGCAGCTCGGCCACCACGTCGCCCTCGTCGGAAAGACCGAGACCGACGCGCCAGTCGTCGCCGGCGTAATCGACGCGCGCGTTGCCTTCACTGCCGGACACGCTGACGGAGTCGGAGGCGAAGGACGAACCGGCGAAGACACCGGCGATGACGAACACGAACAAATGGCGGCGCATGGAATTCCCCTGGACTGGCCGAAGCTGGACCGGCTATTGTCCATGCCAGAGCCGGTGACGGCAAGGCGGGTACGCGCGTCGGGTTGCTCGGGCAGGCTCAAATCGCTCATTCACTCAATCGTACAAGCGATTTCCCGGCGGCCGGGGACGGGCGTTGATCCAGTCGATGGGCATCACCACGGCCCGCCGCGGACCAGCCGCACGACCTGCAGGGTGCCGGTCGAGGCCGGCTCGATGAGGCCGTCGGCGAAGTCGATGCGCCAGGCCTGTTCGAGCCCGTCGGTCACCGGCGAGGAGGTCCAGTAGCCGTCGACCGGCGCGACCGGAAAGGCCACGGCATTCAGCGCGGGACCGAAGCAGCGGTCCTCGATGATCGACGCCAGCTCGTTGCGGTTCGGCACGCGCCAGTCGTCGAAGCCGGCCTGTTCGTGCGCCTCGGCCGCGGCCAGCGCCGCCGACCAGCTCAGCCGGGTCGCGGTCCCGGTGCAGGTCGTCCCGTCCCAACTCTGGCCCAGGGCGCAGCGCTGCCAGACGCGCCGGCTCGGGGTGTGGAGGACCGTGCCGTCGGCCTGTTCGCGGAAGTCCTCGCTCGGCGTGCTGGCCGGCACGAAGCCGTTCTCGTTGCCGCCGGCGCACTGGGCGAGGGCCGTCGGAGTCAGCGCCGCTGCAGCGAGCAGCAGTCCGAACTGCAGGGTCTTGTGGATGGTCATCATGGAATCTCCCGCACCAGCCGGACCTTCTGCCCGGTCGATTTCAGTTCCACCACCGCCGCGCCGTCGACGAAGTCCACCACCCAGGCCGAATCGGGCTGCGCGGCCATCGGCGTGTCGGTCCAGTAGGTCCCGTCGGTGAACGGGAAGTGGCCGATCGCGATCGCCGG
>NZ_JAAWWS010000121.1 GCF_012272825.1 Wenzhouxiangella sp. XN79A
GCTTGCGCTTCCAGACCGCCATGACCAGCGCCTTGAGCACCAGGTCCGCCTGCATCCTCGACTGCATCGACCAGCCGACGACCTGGCGGGAGAACAGATCGAGCACCACGGCCAGGTACAGCCAGCCCTCGTAGGTCCGGATCATCGTGATGTCCGTGACCCAGGCGCGATTGGGTTGGTCTGGATCGAACTGACGGTCAAGCAGGTTCTCCGCTACCACCGCCGGCTTTCCGCCGTTGTAGCTGCGACGCTTCCGGTAGCCCACTTCGGCCCGGAGGCCTGCCGCGCGCATCAGCCGGTAGACCCGATGCTTGCCGATCTCTTCACCCAGGTCCCTCAGGTCGTCATGGATCTTTCGATACCCGTACACCGCGCCACTCTCCAGCCAGGACTGCTTGATCAGGCCGGTCTGGCGCTGATCTTCCTTAAAACGCTGCGAGCACGGCGCCTTCAGCCAGGCGTAGAAGCCGCTGGGATGCACCTCGAGCACCCGGCACATCGTGCGCACCCGGAACTCCTTGCGGTGGGCCTGAATGAACCCGTACTTCACCCGGACTCCTTGGCGAAGTACGTTGCGGCCTTTTTTAGAATGTCGCGCTCCTCCTCGACGCGCTTCAACTCGGCCTTGAGACGCTGCAGCTCGCGCTGCGCCTCATCGTGCTCCAGGCTGGCCCGGTCCTTCGATCCGAACTTCTTGATCCAGGCGTAGAGACTGTGCGTGGTGATCCCCAGTCGTCCCGCAACCTCGCCGACCGAATGACCCCGGTCCGTGACCTGCCGAACCGCTTCGATCTTGAACTCTTCCGTGTACCGCTTTCTGCTCATCTGGCACCTCCATTTCGGCCATCATAAGATGGCTCAGAGGTGTCCAGGAAATCCGGGGCGATTCAATCTCAACTCATTAAGCTTCCTGTTCGCCAGATAGGTGGCAATAAAAGCGATCAAAATTGAAACTGCGTATGCAGCTATCACCTCGTTAGTCATGTGAGACATATAACGTCGCCAATCAGCCGCGCGAGGTACGAGCGTCGACTGCATTGGCCTTGTTAGCCTTTTTTAGTTCTTTTGGCAAAAAGGCGTCAATCTCTTCATCCGAGAAAGTCATGTCTTCCAGCCTCTGAAGCGCCTCTTGCGCTTTCCGGTAAGCCTCATACTTGGTGCTTGGCGCACCCGCATATACTGCGTGCAGTTCATTAAGGAGCGAATCTCGCTCTCCTTGAAGAGATTCAATCGGCTTCTCTCTCATCTTCAGGTCTGTGATCAGGGAAAGGTACTTTTCCCTGATAATCCATAAGTCGGCACCGGCTTGTCTGTGCTTTTGCGCAAGTTCACCCAGGTCGTAATTCTTGGTATAGGCGTTGAATGCCAATAGAGCGGTTGACACCAGCACGCCGATCAAGGCACCAATCTGCCCTGCGCCGAAGACGGCACCAATGAATCCTGCTGTTGTTATGGCAGACAGAATGATTTGCCATAGTTTTATCCTTGATAATCGCAGGAGTAGAATATCGGCGCATTTCTCATGCGTCTTGTGTGTATACACAACGCGACCGAAACACTCGCGTAACTGGCCTTCAAGGATAGCACGTGAGTCAGGCGTATCTTCAGTCTGGGAATGAGTTTCCAAAAATCTCTCTCCATTTTTGCTTAGCTGACCATTCTCGCTTTGGAGTAGCGGTTTCGTGGCTAATTGCCTCAAGTGCAATGTTGTAACATCGTGTCGCTTTCCACTGAAAAAGACCTTTTCCATAGACATACTGCCCGCTACCAGGGGCTTTCCAGTACTCCTTCTCCTTGTCTTGGTCAGCCATGAACCGGAAGAAGTCTCGGCACATGTAGTCGTAGTAAAGGTAGGACTTGTCCTTGTATGGCCAACCATCTATGAACTGGTAGGCCAGCGTATCAACAAGGAGGCCGCCAATCGGCACATCCCACTTTCTCTTCCATGCGCGCATCATTCGGCACAGCGGCACAAGGTTGCCGTTGCAGTTGGTATTTCTCGTTCTGATGGCGGATATCTCGGGCTTTGGGTTTGTTGTTCGCCAACGGCCGCCGTTGTTCGCGTCGGGATAAGTGTAGCTGTCGTCCTTGTTGATAAAGGCGGGAACGACCTCGAAGGTAATTCCATCCGTGAACGGCACCAAGATGACCTGTCCGTCTCCACGGATGCTTGTCGTGGAGTAAGTTCTCTCGATCGATGTCTTAACAGCCTGAAGGAGCGCCGATTGGCCGTTGCCTGAGTAATTGTTGTACTTCTCGTAAACCGAATAGGGCAACTGCATAATCATGTCCAGATCACTGAAACCACGAATTGCCGTATTACGTCCATATGAGCCGACATAGAGACTCTGCGACGTGTCCGAAGACGTTCCCCAGAAGTCCGTGTTAAGGCGACGCGTCATCGCCTTGTAGCGCGACGAGATCGTCCCGCCATCCTGCACTTGGATATTCGTGCAGAACACGCTGAACCATTCTCCTAGTCCCATGTCATCTTCCCAAGGCTAACACCTGAGTTCACCGGCATTTGAGGCGATGCCTGTTTTTGCGAAAGCAAAAATGGGCAGCGGGTCAAATGTCCGGTGCAACGAATTGTTATACGCCACCCTCACTGACCTCATCGTCTTTTTCTTTACTTTCGTGAGCTACCTTGAGAGCAATTCGAACAAAGGGGTTTGGCCCCGATACATTCAGCTCTTCAAAAGTGACTGCCTCCGGCCATCGAAGTATCTGATCGATACAATGCTCTATCCCGTCGACATTTGCCACAGCTTCTTTTGGAATAATTTCATCCGCCGGCCCCTTGAACAATTTGGCAAGCAGCATCGTCGAGTAAACCCGGTTAAATTCAGCGTAATACTTGACGAAGTGTGAAGTTGTGAACTTCCACTTTGTATGGTTTCCAATATCATCTTTGCTTCCGCCCCATCCCATACGCAAGAGAACTTGAGGGCTAAAGTGCACCCACTTTGAGGTTGCTGAATAGAGATAGCGATACAAAGTTTCTAAACCCTCAGATTTAGCCATGTACCAAACACTAGGCCAAGGTTTTCGACCACTCCAACCTAGTTTCTTGGCTAAAGCTCGCAGTTCCTTGTCCGTTGATACGTTCGGTTTATCATTTGGTTTCAGGACAGGCTGCCACGGCCTAACTTCTTCAAAAAATTCGCTCTGAGACTCTATGCCTTCACGTATATTGGCGGCCATCAGGTGGGCTAGTGCTTCGTCTCGATCGTCCGGCTCAAGTCGCGATATAAATGTAAGTGCGATCAGATCTTCACAAATTCCTCGCAGCGTTGAGGTCAAGAAAAACGTGTGTGGCAACGGTTCTTCAGCACTGGCAACCAACGCAAACTCAAAGCTTTTGACCAATGCCGCTCGGAGCATGCATCCATACATTCCGACATCGTCGATCGAAGCAGTGCCTAATTGATCAACCAAATCCTGGAGCTGATTAAGATGGGAACATAGATCGGGCTCTTGCTCTCCCGGTTTGGCTGCTTCCTCTGTTCTCATTTGTACTGAAACCTATTGCGTAGCACGAAAGTTGAGTGGCGTATAACTATGAAATATGTGGCGAAAGTGCTGTGTAGCGAGTAGGCGCGCAAAAATGCGCGTTAGCACGCGTGTTTTCGCGGGTTGGATTTACCAAGCCTCTGATTTTCAACGCCCTGCCCCACAGCTCGTCTGTAGCTATCCTGCACAATCGCCGGCTATCACGCAAGTTCCCTTTACAACCTCGGGCGGATTTCCTATCGCCGCGGTCGGCCAAAGCCTCTAGATTCCGAACGATCCGAGCCTCCACCCGCCGATTCCAACCCGGCCCGCCGACGCCGCTCGGTATATCCTCAACCCTTTCCGATTCCGGGACCCGACGCCATGCCCAAGCAGCCCATCCACACCGATTCCGCCCCGGCCGCCATCGGCCCCTACTCCCAGGCCACGCGCGCCGGCGACACGGTCTACCTGTCCGGCCAGATTCCGCTCGACCCGGCCAGCGGCGAGGTCATCGACGGTGACTTCGAGTCCCGCGTGCGGCGCGTCTTCGACAACCTGGCCGCGGTCTGCCGCGGAGCCGGCGGCGGGCTCGACGACATCTGCAAGCTGAACGTGTTCCTGACCGACCTGGGACGCTTCGCCGAGGTCAACGCGATCATGGCCGAGTACTTCGTCGAGCCCTACCCGGCCCGCGCCGCGGTGCAGGTCGCGGCGCTGCCGAAGGGCGTTGACGTGGAGATGGACGCGATCGCGCACATCCCGGGCTGAACGAGCCGCTGGCCGGAACGTGGCTTCGAAGCCGTCGAACGAAGCGCCGCGCCCCATCGCCGAGCTGCACGGCGTGGGGCCAGCGATTGCGGCGAAGTTCAAGGCACTGGGCCTGGTCGACGAGATCGACCTGCTGTTCCATCGGCCGCTGCGCTACGAGGACCGGACGCGGATCACGCCGATCGGCCGGCTGCGGCCGTCGACCACGACCCTGGTCCAGGGCCGGGTCACCCACCAGGAGGTCCGCTTCGGGCGGCGCAAGAGCCTGCTGGTCGTGCTCGCCGACGACAGCGGCCAGGTGGTGCTGCGCTTCTTCAACTTCTACCCCAGCCAGCAGCGGCAGTTCGCCGTCGGCAACGCGATGCGCTGCTTCGGTGAGGTCCGCTTCGGGCCCGAGGGCTACGAGATGGCCCACCCGCAGTGCCAGGTGATCCGGGAAGGCTTTGATCCGCCGTTGCCCGATCACCTGACGCCGGTCTACCCGACCACCGCCGGGCTGGGCCAGGCGAAGCTGGCCGAGCGGATCCTGGAGACGGTGGATCGTGCACTGAACGGATCGCTGGCCCTGCCCGACCCGTTGGGTAACGTCCAGGGGCTGGGCACGCTGGCCGACGCGCTGGCCGCCATCCACCGCCCGGCCGCCACCGCCAACCTCGACGCACTGATCGACGGCTACGACCCGGCCGTGCAGCGGCTGGCGCTGGAGGAGCTGCTGGCTCATCACCTGGCGCTGGCCCGGCTGAACCGGGCGCGGGCGAAGCAGCACGCGGACTCCTTGATCGACAACACCGGGCTGGTCGACCGGCTGCTGGCGGAGTTCCCGTTCACGCCGACCGGGGCGCAGACCCGGGTGATCGGCGAGATTGCCGCCGACCTTTCCGGTACGCGCCCGATGCGGCGACTGCTGCAGGGCGACGTCGGGTCGGGCAAGACGCTCGTCGCCGCGGCCGCCGTGGCCCAGGCGATCGGCGCCGGCGCGCAGGCGGCGATCATCGCGCCGACGGAGATCCTGGCCGAGCAGCACCGGGAGAACTTCAGCCGATGGTTCGATCCGCTGGGCATCGAAGCCGTCTGGCTGGCCGGCAAGGTCAAGGGCAAGGCGCGCCAGGAAGCGCTGGAGAAGCTCGCCGCCGGCGCGCCGCTGGCGATCGGCACCCACGCGCTGTTCCAGGAAGGCGTCGAGTTCGATCGGCTGCGGCTGGTCGTGGTCGATGAACAGCACCGCTTCGGCGTCGGTCAACGGCTGGCATTGGCGGCCAAGGGTGCAGAAGATACGGGTCGTGGACAATCACGCATCCCCCATCAGCTGGTGATGACTGCGACTCCGATCCCGCGCACGCTGGCCATGACGGCCTATGCAGGCCTCGAAGTCTCGGTGATCGACGAACTGCCTCCGGGCCGCAAGCCTGTGACGACGGCGCTGATCCGTGACGACCGTCGAGGCGAGCTGGTCGAGCGCATTCGCGCCCAGCTCGCGGCCGGGCACCAGGCCTACTGGGTCTGCCCGCTGATCGAGGAGTCCGACCTGCTCGAGGCCGAGGCGGCCGAGACCACGTGGGAGGCATTGAAGGCGCAGCTCCCGGACTTCGACGTCGGCCTGGTCCACGGCCGGATGAAGGCGCGCGACAAGCAGGCGGTAATGGCGCGCTTCAAGGCCGGCGAGATTCACCTGCTGGTCGCGACCACGGTGATCGAAGTGGGCGTCGACGTGCCCAACGCCGGGCTGATGATCATCGAGAACGCCGAGCGGCTCGGCCTGTCGCAGCTGCACCAGCTCCGGGGCCGGGTCGGCCGCGGCAGCGAGCAGGCGGCCTGCGTGCTGATGTTCAAGCCGCCGCTGGGCGAGCTGGCCAAGGCGCGGCTGGAGGTGATGCGCGAGACGACGGACGGCTTCCGCATTGCCGAGCGCGACCTGGAACTGCGCGGGCCGGGTGAGGTGCTCGGAACGCGCCAGACCGGCATGCTGCGCTTCCGCATCGCCGACCTGGCCCGCGACGCCGACCGCGTCGAGCAGGTGCCCGAGCTGGCCAGGTCCCTGAAGCGCGCCGATGTCGACGTCCTGATCCAGCGCTGGATCGGCGATTCGGAACAGTTCGCCGACGTCTGACGCCCGCGCGGGCCAATCCGCAGGCCCCCGTCCGGCCCAATCGCCCTCGCCAATCGCCCTCGCCAATCGCGCGTGGGGCTTCGGACGACGCGGCCTTGCCGCGCTGACCGCTAAGTGATATCGTTGGAATGTTCTTCCGATATCACTCTGCCCATGACACGCACCATCATCAACCTGGACCCCGAGGACAAGGACTGGCTCGATCGCCGGGCCCGGAGCGAGCAAGTTGCGATGACGGAAGTGGTGCGGCGCGCGGTGAAGGCCTACCGGCTTCGCGAGGAAAGTCACGGCCGCGAGGACCTTCAGGACCTGCTGGCTCGGACGGCCGGCATCTGGCGCCAGGAGGACGGCCTGGTCGTTCAGGACCGGATCCGTGACGAATGGGGCACGGGCGATTGAAGTACCTGCTCGACTCGGTCATTCTCATCGACCACTTCAACGGCATCGCATCGGCAACGACGTTCGTTTCGGACCACGCGGCGGCCTGCGCGCTCTCGGTCATCACCCGTGCCGAAGTGCTCACCGGGTTTTCCAAGGAGTCGGAGCCGCTGGCCCTGGCGGTGCTGAACGCGTTCCCGACCCTGCCGCTGACCACGGAGATCGCCGACTCTGCCGCGCGTCTGCGGCGAATCCAGCGCTGGAAACTGCCCGATGCGATCCAGGCCGCGTTCGCGAAGCATCATGACCTGACGCTGGTCACCCGCAACACGCGCGATTTCCAGGACGGCGACGAAGTGGCGGTCCTGGTGCCCTATCGCCTGTAGTCACTGGTCGTCACTCTCGTTCGGGAAAAGTGGGCGCAGCGCCCCGCGCTCAGCCCAGCGGTAGCCGACCGGACGACACCAGCCCGACGATCAGCCCGCCGAAGCCCGACAGTCCACCACCGACCAGACCGACCCAGCACCAGATCCGCTGGCGGCGGTGTCGCGCTTCGGCGGCCGGATCGACGGCGCGCTCGTGGGCCAGCCGCCGGGCCAGTGTCTTCGGGATGGCGACCATCGTCTGCCAGGCGATCGCGCTGAAGAACAGCACGAACACCGCGATCGGCCACCACGGGCCCGGCACGAACGGCGATACCGCAAAACCCAGGACGGCCGCGACCACGGCAATGATCCCCTTCCGCCGATGTGCCAGGAGTTCGAGGCGCTCGCGTTCGTCGAAGGCGGTCTTCAGGTGCGGTCGGATGCCGAAGACCACGCCGGCGATTCCACCGAGCAGCGCGAACGCCAGGCCGAGCCCGGCGGTGGCGGCCAGTTTCAGGATCGATTTGCTGCCCAGCCCCATTGCGACCGCCGCGGCCGCGGCCGGCGGCGATGCGGTGGTCAGCAGGCCCGCGAAGGCGGCGGTGAACGCCGCGCCCGGCGCGGTCCGGACCAGGTCGTTGGCCAGCGCACGTTCGACGCCGGCGGTCAGCGCCTTTCGAGCGCGCGACAGCCGCTGGCGGACCGTCGCAGGCCGCAGGCCGAGCAGCGCGGCGACCTGCGCCGTCGATTCGCCCTCGCGGTAGTAGAGGGTCAGCACCTCGCGAGCGTCGGGCGGAAGCTCTTCGAAGGCTTCGTCGAGCGCCCGCCGCCGTTCATCGACCTCGACGGAATCGGCGGTCCGGTCGGCCGCCGCCAGCTGCGCCAGCGCGGCGTCGGGATCGGCGTTCGGCTCGTCCCCGGGACGGGCCCGGCGACAGCGCAGGAAATCACGCGCCCGGTTGCGGGTCATTTCCCGCAGCCACGGCAGGAAGCTGTCGTCGTTGCGCAGCTCGTCGAGCTTCGACCAGACCGTCAGGTAGACCTCCTGGGCGACGTCCTCGCTGTACTGGACGTCGCGGACGATGGCCAGCGCGATGCTGGCCACGGTGCCCTGGGTCGCGGCGACCAGGGCGCTGAACGCGCGGCGGTCGCCGGCCCGCGCGGCAGGCAGGTGGCGCTGAACCAGCGTCGCGACTTCACTCATGACCGTCAGCCTCTTCGATTCGCGCGAGGAAGTCCAGCACCTGCGCGGCCAGGAAGTCCGGATCGTCGAGCTGGACGAAGTGACGCCCCCGTTCGGCGACCACGTGACGGTGATCCGGGATCGCTTCGACCTGGCGGGCGTAGGCGCGGCGCATCGCCTCGTTGCCGCCGCTGTCGGCGGCCTGCACCAGCAGCACCGGCACATCCACCCCGCTCATCAGCGGCCGCAGATCGGTGGTCATGATTTCGGCCACCGCGCGTCCGACGGTGGCCGGATCGGAGCGGGCGCTGTCCTCGGCCACCCGCGCTCGCTGACCGGGATCGGCGACCATCACCTGCAGGCTCATCCGGTTCTGCTGCGCGAACTGTTCGTCGGTCAGGCTGGCCATGAAGGACGCCATCTGCGCCGCGGCCGGGCGCTGCGATTCGGCGGTCACGTCTTCTCCGGCCAGGCCGCTGTAGAACGGCACGCCGTCGACCGCGATCGCACCGGCCAGCCGGTCGGGTTCGGTCGCCGCCAGCCAGAACGCCAGGAAGCCGCCGAGCGAATGTCCGATCACCACCGGCCGGCCGCCGGGACCGGCTTCGAGCTCGGCGGCCAGCGCGTCGCGGACCCTCGGCAGGAACGGCCCGTCGCCGTCCAGCGGCGGCTCGCCGGCAAACCCGGCCAGGATCAGCACGTGGGTGCGGTAGCCGGCCGCGCGCAGCCGCGCGGCCAGGTCGTCCCAGACCCAGCCGGGGCTGGCCAGGCCCGGCACCAGATAGACGGCCCGGCCCTCGCCGGACGACTCGACGCGGTAGGGGTCGGCGCTGGCGGTCGCGGTCAGAAGCAGAAGCAAGGGGGCCAGAGTGGTTCGAAGGAAGGTGCGCATGATCGGGTCCTCGTGTTCATGGGTTCGAACACAAGGGACGCAGACGCACCGGAAATGTGACGGACAACGGACCGGATCGGTCATCGACCCTTCATGGGTGCTACGCTGACAGGACCTACCGTTCGGAGGCCGAGCCATGCCCGGCAGCGACGACGACCCGATCGCCGAAGACGACGTGACGCGCACCGACCGGACCGACCGCGTTGCGCTGGCGGCCTTCCAGAACATCGAAAAGGGCCTGCTGATCCTGACCGCGATGATGGTGCTGGCCGCCGCCGGCCTGGAGGTCTTCCGGGTCATCGACCTGCGCGCCGTCACGCTGGCCGACATCCTGTTGATGTTCCTCTATACCGAGGTCATCGCGATGATCGCGGTGTTCTATTCCGGCAAGGGGTCGCCGTTCCTCTACCCGATCTTCATCGCGATCACCGCGCTGTCGCGGCTGATCGTGCTGCAGGGCAAGGACATGGAGCCGCAGGCGGTGTTGTACGAGGCCGCCGCGATCCTGCTGCTGGCGGTCGCCGCGGCGATCATGCTGAAGGTCCGGTTCAAGCGCAACGGCGAGCCCGCTTCGGACGACGACCGCGACCCTCGCTGATCGACCCCAGCACTCAGAGCAGGCGCGCCGCGTCCGGCGGCCGGGTCATCACCCGGGGTTCGTCGCGAAACGCCGCCCAGCGGACGATCGCGTAGCGCAGCCCGTCGGTCACCGGCCGCGCTGCATGCAGGTAACGGACGTCGGAGGGGAACTACACCAGCATGCCGGCGCGCGGCCGCAGCGAGTACTCGAAGTGTTGGAAATCGAGTCGGCCGCCCTGGTCGTCGTCGTTGAGGTAGAGCAGCAGACTGATGTCGCGATCCAGGGTCTTCTTCCAGACGCCTTCGTCAGAAAAGAAGTTGTCGCTGTCGGCGTGGCCCCGGTAGAAGCCGCCGGGCCGATAGCGCAGCAGCTGCGGCGCTTCGAACCACGAAACGCCGCGATCGACGGCCGGCGCGATGGTCTCGGTCAGCGCACGCCGGACCATCTTGTCGAGCTCGTCCTGCAGGCCACCGACGGCCACGCGTTCGGTGACCCGCCGGTCGTCGTAGGTCCGGACCACCTCCTCGGCCGTGGACCGTTCGAGATCGACCACCTTCAGCCGCTCCGACGGCAGCGCGTCGATGCGCTCGCGCAGCGCGGCGCAGGCCTCGGCGGAAAGGAAATCGGGCACCACGAAGATGCCGTGCGGCGGCCGGGCGGAAACGGCGCCCGGACCGGCGGATCGATGGTGTCGAAGCCCTGCGGGTTCACCGGTCCGGGCGGTCGATTCCGATCGCGTTGTCCGGCGGCTGCTGCTTGACCCGCGGCTCCTCGTCGAAGGCCGCCCAGCTGACCACGGCGTAGCGCAGGCCGGCGGTCACCGACTGCGCGGTGTGCATGTAGCGCACGTCGGACGGGAAATAGACCAGCATTCCGGACTTCGGCCGCAGCGTGTAGTCGAAATGCTCGAAGTGCAGCGTGCCGCCCTCGTACTCGTCGTTGAGGTAGATCAGCAGGCTGATGTCGCGGTCCAGCACCTTCTGCCAGCGCCCGGTGGGCGTGTGGATGTGGTCGCTGTCGGCGTGGCCGTCGTAGAACCCGCCGGGGGTGTATTTCAGCAGCTGCGATCGTTCGTACCAGGCGAAGCTGCGACCGACTTCGGGCGCGATGATGTCGTTGAGCGCGCGTTCGACCCAGCCGTCCAGCGTCGCGCGCGCGTCGCCCAGGTCGACCCACTCGGTGACGCGGCGATCGTCGTCGATCTCGATGATCCTGTCGGGCGTCGAGCGCTCGAGGTCGACGACCTTCAGCCGCCGGGTGTCGCACCGCTGCGCGTACTCGACCATCGAGCGGCAGGCCTCGGCGTCGAGGAAATCCGGCACGATGCCGATGCCGGCCGGCAGGTCGCGATCGGGTGCGGTATTGCCGCAGCAGTGCTTGAAGCGGCGGCCGCTGCCGCAGAAGCACGGCTCGGTGCGGCCCGGCGGAAACGGGTCACGGAGTACGGTTCGGGTGGTCGTCGACATTCGATCGGGCGCGATCAGGGCTCGCGCGTATTCTCGATGAATTCGTGGACGATTTCAGCCAGCCGCGGGCCCTGGTCTTCCTGCAGGAAGTGCCCGGCCCGCTCGAGCGTCACGTGCGGCTGACCGGCCGCGCCGGGAATGCGCTGCTGCAGGACCCGGTCGGCGCCCTGCATGATCGGGTCGCTGTCGCCGAAGGCGGTCAGGAACGGGCGTTCGAACATCGCCAGGCCTTTCCACGCATCGCGGTTGGCGACGGCTTGCGGGTCGTCGCGTTCGGTCGGCACCAGCAGCGGGAAGGATCGCGCGCCGGCCTTGAACGATTCGCGCGGAAACGGCGCGTCGTAGGCGGCCCGCACGGCCGGGTCCAGCCCGCGCACGCTGCCCTGGTCGACGATGCTGCCGGCGGAAAAGTCCGACACCGTCTGCGAGAAGGTGCGCCATTGCTCGAAGGCCTCGCCGATCGGTGCCTCGCCGGTCGGCAGGAAGGTGTTGGCCGCGATCACGCGGGCGAAGCGGCCGTCGGGACGCTCGCCGACCAGGCGCAGCCCCAGCAGGCCGCCCCAGTCCTGGCAGAACAGGGTGATGTCGGTCAGTTCGAGCTGGGCGATGGCCGAGGCCAGCCACTGGGCGTGGCGGGCGTAGCTGTAGTCGGCCTGGCGGACCGGCTTGTCGGAGCGGCCGAAGCCGATCAGGTCGGGTGCGATCACCCGGTGGCCGGCCGCGACCAGCGGCGGGATCATATGGCGGTACAGGTAGCTCCAGCTCGGCTCGCCGTGCAGCAGCAGCACCGGCGGGGCGTCGTGCGGGCCTTCATCGACATAGTGCATGCGCAGCTGGCCGCCCTCGGTGTCATCGACGAACAGGTAGTGCGGCGCGAACGGCCAGTCGGGCAGCGAGGCAAAACGGTCGTCGGGGGTGCGCAGGTATTCCATGGCAGGCTCCAGCTCGAAAGGTCGGAGTCCGATCCTCGCGCGGATCGGGCGGTCAGCGCTTGATGCGGATCAAGGCCGAGATGTCCTTGCCGGTTTCGCCGCCGTCGACCAGCCGCTGGTAGTCGGCCAGCGCGCCCGGCAGCACCGTGGACCCGAAACCGGCCTCGTCGGCCAGCGCTTTGCAGATCTTCAGGTCCTTCAACAGCAGGGCCGGTTCGAAGCCGACGTCGAACGAATCGTCGAGCATGCTCCGGCCGCGCTTGTCGAGGAACCAGTTGCCGGCCGCGCCGCCGCCGAGCAGCTCCAGCATGGCCTCGCGTGGCAGGTCCAGCTTCTCGACCAGCGCCAGCGCCTCGCAGACCGCCTCGGCGATGCCGGCGACGATCAGCTGGTTGACCGCCTTGGCCGACTGGCCGCTGCCGGCTGGGCCGAGGTGACGCCAGACCTTGCCGTAGGCGGCGAACACCGGCGCCAGCCGTTCGAACGCGAGCTCGTCGCCGCCGGCCATGATCGCCAGCTGGCCGTTCCTGGCGCCCTCGACGCCGCCGGTCACCGGCGCGTCGACGAAGGCCACGTCGCGCGCGGCCAGCCGCTCGGCCGCCGCCCGGGCCGCGGCCGGCGAGACGGTGGAATGATCGACGACGATCGTACCCGGCCGGAGCCGGGCTTCGACCCGGTCGAGCACGGCGGCCAGGTCGGGATCGGCCGACACGCACAGCGCCAGCACCTCGACGTCACCGGCCAGCGCCTCGGGAGACTCCGCGAGCCGGGCGGCGGGCTGCTGCTCGGCGAACGCCGCGCGGCGCGCCTCGCCCCGGTTCCAGGCCCCGACCAGCAAGCCGGCGGCCTGGAGGTGGCCGGCCATCGGCGCGCCCATCGCGCCCAGCCCGATCCAGCCGGTCTTCACGCCCGGCGCCTCATCCGCTGGTTTCCAGGTAGGTGTAGGCCGAAAGCCCCTCGGTCAGCAGGCGCTCGATCGCGTCGGCCTCGGCCCGCTCCAGCCCGGCCGAGGCGACCTTGGCCCGGCAGGCGGCCAGCAGCTGGCGCGGCTGGTAGCCGACCAGTTCCAGCAGGCTGTCGGCGGTGTCGCCGGGGCGCGCGTTGCGCAGCACGAAGCCGTCCTCGTGCCGCACCACGTCGACGCTGTCGGTGTCGCCGAACAGGTTGTGGATGTCGCCCAGGGTTTCCTGGTAGGCGCCGGCCATGAACACGCCGAGCAGGTAGTTCTCGCCGGGCCGGATCTCGTGGACCGGCAGGGTCGGTTCGAGCAGGCCGCGCTCGACGTACTGGTCGATCCGCCCGTCGGAGTCGCAGGTCAGGTCCTCGAGCACCGCGCGCCGGGTCGGGCTCTCGTCGAGCCGCTGCAGCGGCACGATCGGGAACACCTGGTCGATCGCCCAGACGTCGGGCAGCGACTGGAAGATCGACAGGTTGATGAAGTACTTGTCCGACAGCAGGAAGCGGATCCGCTCGCGCAGCTCGCGGTGGCGGCGGTGATCGGGATCGAGCCGCTCGGCGACGCGCTCGAGGACCGCGAAGTACAGCGGCTCGAGCCGGGCCCGGTCGCTCAGCGCCAGGTCGCCGTACAGGAACAGGTTGCGCCCCTCCTCCAGCCAGTGCTCGGCCTCGAGGAAGCACTCCTCGGCCTCGCGGCGGTCGACCTCGGCCAGCAGCGTGGCCAGGTGGACGACGACCGGGTGGGTGTCGGACTCCAGCGCGAACTCCAGCCCGCGCGGGAACCGCTCGGTGGCCGTGACGTTCGTGATCAGCACCGCGTGGTGGGCGGTCAGCGCGCGGCCGGACTCCGAAACCAGGTCGGGCATCGGAAGTTCGCGCTCGCGGCACAGGTCGCCGAGGCCGCCGACGATGGCCTGGGCGTACTGCTCGACCGAATAGTTCATCGAGCAGAAGGTGCGCGAGCGCCCGCCCTCGTAGTCGACGCCGAGCCCGCCGCCGATATCGACACAGCGGATCGGCACGCCGGCGGCGTGCAGTTCGGCGTAGTAGCGCGCGGCCTCGCGCACGCCGTGCTGGATATCGCGCAGGTTCGAGATCTGCGAGCCCATGTGGAAGTGCAGCAGCTCCAGCGCATCCAGCGCCTCGTCCTCTCTGAGCGTCTCGACCAGCTCGACCAGCTGCATGGCGTTGAGACCGAACTTGGCCCGCTCGCCGCCGGTGTTCTGCCAGTTGCCGGTGCCCAGCGCCGACAGCCGCAGCCGCACGCCGACCACCGGATCGATGCCCAGGGCGCGGGCCTCGCGACGGATCAGCGGCCACTCGCCGGGCTTTTCGATGACGATGATCACGTTCAGGCCCAGCTTGCGGCCGCTGAGCGCCAGGCGGATGTACGGTGCGTCCTTGTAGCCGTTGCAGATGATGGTCCGGCCGGGCGCGGCGACGGCCAGCGCGGTGATCAGCTCGGGCTTGCTGCCGGCCTCCAGGCCCATGCCGTCGACCGAGGCCAGCGTGCCGACCACCGAGGCCTGCTGGTTGACCTTGACCGGGTAGACCGAGGTGTACCGGCCCGAATAGCCGGTCGCCTCGATCGCGCCGCGGAACGCATCGCGAAGGTCGTGCGCTCGGCGCCGGAGAATATCGGGAAAGCGCACCAGCAGCGGCAGCCGCAGGCCCTGGGCGCGCGCCTGCGAGGCGATCCCGGTCAACGCGATGGTGTCGTCGCCGCCGTCCGGACGCGCGACCAGGTGGCCCTCGGCATCGACGTCGAAGAAGCCTTCGGACCACTGCGGGATCGAATAGCGTCGGCGCGCCGCGTCGATGGAATCCTGGGCCATGCTGAACTTCCGCTTCGAAGGACCCCGCATTGTACGTGCGGCGGCGCCGCTAGAATACGGGTCTGCGCCCCTCGCCACCCGGAACGCCATGTCCACCGCCGCAAACGACGACACCCCCTTCGACCCGAAGACCTGGTTCACCGAAGTCTGCGCGGATGCCGGCAGCGTGGTCGGCTGGCAGATCGACGCCCACCTCGAGCACGTCGAGACCGAGTTCCAGACCATCGACGTCTACCGGACGCGGCACTGGGGCAACCTGATGGTCATCGACGGCTTCGTGATGCTGACCACGCGGGACAACTTCCTGTACCACGAGATGCTGGTCCATCCGGCGCTGTTCGGTCACCCGGCGCCGAAGCGGGTCGCGATCATCGGCGGCGGCGACTGCGGCACGCTGCGCGAAGTGCTGGGCCACGCCTCGGTGGAATCGGCCGTGCAGTGCGAGATCGACGAGCAGGTCACCCGTTTGAGCGAGAAGCACTTCCCCGAACTGTGCGAACGCAACGACGACCCGCGCGCCGAGCTGGTCTTCGACGACGGCCTGGCCTGGATCCGCAACGCCGGGACCGGCTCGCTGGACGTGATCATCGTCGACTCCACCGACCCGATCGGCCCGGCCGAAGGGCTGTTCGGCCCCGACTTCGTCGCCGACTGCCACCGGGCCCTGGCCGACGGCGGCATCCTGGTCCAGCAGAGCGAATCGCCGCTGATCCACCAGCACCTGATCGCCGGCATCCGTCAGAACATGGAGCGGGCCGGCTTCGACACGATCAGGACGCTGGGCTTCCCGCAGCCGTGCTACCCGTCGGGCTGGTGGTCGGCCACCCAGGCGCGCAAGGGCGGCGTGCTGGCCCCGCCGAGCGCCGCGCGCTTCACCGACAGCGGCATCAAGACGCGCTACTACAACCCCGACGTCCACCGCGGCGCGCTGGCCACGCAGCTGCCCTGAAATCGGCGATCAGCCGGGCCACCCGTCGAGCTTGAACGCGGCCCAGTCGAACGGCCCGCCGCCGTCGGCCCGCTCGCCGCCGAGCGCCCGAAGCAGCCGGCGCCAACCGCGCTCGCGCGCCCGCTGGCGGGTCAGCATCGCCCGTTGGGCTGCCTGCAGCGCGTCGGCGGCGTCGGCGCCGCCGGCCAGCGCCCGGTAGAACGCCGCCATCAGCGCCGCGGTCGGTTCATCCGGCACGTCCCACAGCGTGGCCAGCACCGCGTTCGCGCCGGCCAGCTGGAAAGCCTGGCTCAGGCCCAGCACACCATCGCCGCCGAGCGTGCGGCCGCGCGCCGTGCGACATGCCGACAGCGTGACCAGTTCGGCATCGAGCTCGAGTTGCGACAGCACTTCCCAGGCCGCCAGCCGACCGTCGTCTCGATCGCCGTCGGCGTGCGCCAACTGCACATAGGCATCGAGCGGTCGGGCGCCGTCGACGACCGCGTGTGCGGCGAAGTGCACCAGGCCGGCTTCGGGCAGCGCGGCCCGGACCCGGGACTCGGTCGCCGCCGCGCCGACCAGCCGCAGCGTGCGATCGGGAAACATACCGGCGATCGCATCGACTTCGACCCGGGCCGACGGCAGCGGGCCGAACGCGCCGGCGCGCGCATCGGCCGCCGCTGCAGTGACGTCCACGGCCGGATCGCCGACCGCGACGACACCGTCGGGCCGGGGCCGCTGCGTCGCCTCGGCAACGTAGACCGAGGCCGAAGCCGCATGGACCAGCGCGTGGTGCTCGACGAGAAAGCTCGCGTCTGCCGCATCCTGCAGCGCCGCGAACGGCAGCCGATGCAAGGCCTGATCGGGCACCAGCACCAGCCGCTTGATGTCCGCCAAGCCATCGGCCCACGGCGCGATCAGCAGGCGGTGCAGGTCCTGCGAGCGCTCGGCGAAGGCGTCGCGCTGCTCCGGGTCCGGACGGGCCACGCCGAGCAGCACGGCCAGCGCGTCGACCTCGCGCTGCAGGTCCGCCTCGCCGAGCGGCAGCGTCCGGACCGCCGGACCGTCGCCGGTCAGCAGGAAGGCGTGGGTCCGATCGGCGCCGATCACCCACGACAGCACCGCCTCGTCCGGGCCCAGCGCGGCGGCCAGCTCGTCGACCTGCGGCGCGGCAGCGTCCAGCGGCGGCAGCGGCACCCGGCCGGCCAGCAGCCGGCGACGTTCGTAGGCGCGGTAGCGCTCCTGGATGGCAAACGCCTCGGCCGGGCGATCGGCCGCCAGTCGCCGCTCGATCGCGTCGACGTACAGCGCGCGATGGCTGGCGCCGAAGCGCATCCGCTGCAGCCAGTCGCCGCCCAGACGCTCGCGCTGGCGCTCGAAGGCATCCAGTGCCTCGGCATCCGCAGCCAGCCCAGCGGCCTGCTGCCCGTCGGCCCAGGCCAGACCTGCCAGCCGGTGGTGGGCGAGGGCTTCGACCAGGCTGCCGGGCGCCCGCTCGGCGGCGGTCTCGATCGCCGCTCGGAGCCGATCGCGGGCGGCGTCGATCCTGCCTTGGTCGAGGTCCAGCTCGGCCAGCGCCAGCCGGACCGAGGCTGCGTCCAGACCGCCGCCGTCGAGCCGCAGGCGAAGCGCCAGGGCCCGCTCCAGCAGCTCTCGCGCAAGATTCGCCTGGTCGCGTTCGCGGGCCAGGCGACCCAGCGCTTCGAGAATGCCCGCGTAGATCGGCGCCTCGGTGCCGATGGCTTCCTGCAGGGTGCGCGCCGCCTCGAGATGCGTCCCGGCCGCGTCGAGCCGGCCGCGCAGCAGCTCGGCCTGGCCGAGCGACAGCCGGGTGGTGACCACGTAGCGATGCCCGGGCGCGACCGGTTCGAGCAGGGCCAGCACCTCGCGATGCAGGGCCAGCGATGCCTCGGGATCCAGGCGCTCCAGCGCCAGGTTGGCCAGGTTGCCGAGCACGCTGGCCCGGGCCAGCGGCGGTGCATCGAGGGCCTCGCGAATCGCCAGAGCGCGCCGGTAGTGGTCCTCGGCGGCGACCAGGTCGCCGCCGTTCTTGGCCAGCACGCCGAGGTTGTTCAGCGTCTGGGCGACCAGCTCGGACTGCGGAGCCAGTCGCGTGCGGATCGCCAGCGCCGACTCGGCCAGCGTGCGGGCGACGTCCGGCTCGCCCATCCGGCGCAGCACGATAGCGAGGTTGACCTGCTGGGCCGACAGCGCCAGCGAGTCCGGCGCGGCGCGCTCCATCCGGGCCAGCGCGTCCTCGAGCCGGGCCCGCGCCGGCTCGAGGCGACCCCGGATCACATCGACGATCGCCCGATTCGCCAGGCTCTCGGCATGGCCCCAGGCCTCGGGCGAGGCAGCCGCGAAGCCGGCAACGGCGCGATCCAGCGCGGCCTCGGCCTCGTCCAGCCGACCGCGTCGACCGAGGTAGGAGCCGAGTTCGTGATCCAGCGCCGCGCGCAGCAGTGGATCCAGCGTCTCGGCATCGGCACGTGCGGACTCGAGCAGACCGGCCACGGCATCGGTGTCGCGGGCGCGATCGCGCAAGGCCTCGGCCGCGGCGGCGCGGGCAACGACCGAATCGCGGACCGGCGCCACGGCGCAGATGGACTCCAGCCGCCCGGCCTCGACGGTCGCGACGTCGGCCGCGCCGGCTGCAACCAGTCGACGGACCCGGTGCAGCCCGGCCCAGCAGGCCGTGCGCCCGGACCACCTCGACCGCGTTGTCGATCCGATCGCGGCCGTCCAGGCCGGTCCGGCCGCGTCGGGATTCCCCTCGAGCGAGTCGGTCAACGCCGCGTCGGCCTCGGCGACGAGCGACGGATCGAGCGCGCTGGTCCACGGCATCGGGGCGCCGACCGGCAGCACGACGCTGCGGGTCGCGTCGCCGTCGGCCAGCGTCAGATCGACCGCGGTGATGCGCCCGGCGCCGAAGGCCAGCGCTTCGAGATCCATCGGGTGCTCGACCGGCGTGGACGGCTGGCCGCCGGCCACTGCGGCCAGAATGCGGTCACCGATGGCCAGCTCGGCGGAACCGGCACCGGGGTCGGAGTGGATTTCGAGGACGACCACGTCGGCCTGCGCAGCAGCGGCGAGCAGCGCGAGCGTCAGCAGGGCAGATCTCACGAGCGATCCAGCCGGAACTCGAACGGTCCGAGCAGCGCGTCCCGATCGAGGTCGCGCACCTGCCAGTAGTAGCGGCCATCGACCAGTTCGTCACGAACTGCGTCCGGCACGGCCACCCGGCCGTCGCGGACCACCGGCGCGATCCACAGGATGTCGGCGCGCGGAGTCATCAGGACCAGCTGCTCATCGCGGCCGCCGGCCGGCCACTCGAAGCGTTCCGGCACCGCCTCGAGGCGCGCACCGGACGGCGGCACCAGCCCTTCGACCGCCGGGCCGCTACGCAGCGTCGGCGCATCGTCGCGGGTCGGTACCAGCAGCGTGACGCCCACCGCGACGACCAGGCTGGCCGCCAGGGCCCATCCGCCGAGCAGGGTCCGAGTGCGGCCGCCGCGCGTCGGCGACGCGGCGCTCGGCGGCGGGTCGTCGGCCAGCGCTTCGGTCAACGCCGCCAAGGTGCCGTCGTCGGTCACCCGCTGGAGTTCGTCGCTGCAGGCGCGGCAGTCTGCAACGTGGTCGAGGAGTGCCGGGTCGGCCGCGCCGGGATCCACGGCGAGACCGGCCAGTGCATCGGCGCCCGGACAAGCGCGGCGGTCCGGATCCGGCCGGGTGGCCTCGCGGTAGGCGTCGGTCCACGCCTTCGGAATTTTCGGATCGCTCATTCCTCGATTCCCAGTTCGGCTTTCAGGTCGGCCAGGCCTCGGTACAGCAGGTTACGGCAGCGCGGCTCGGTCCAGCCGATCAGCCGCGCGATCTCCGCCGCGCCAAAGCCCTGCAGGTACAGGCGGACCATGCGGGCGCGGTCGGGGGCCAGGCTGTCAAGCGCCGCGCCCAACCGGGCCAGCGCTTCGCGCCGCTCGACGTCGTGTTCGGGGGCGGCCGGCTGCGGCTCGGTCGTCTCCGGGGGCGGCGCATCGTCGGGAACCAGCTCGACGAAGCCCCCCTCGGGCCGACGAACTGCGGCGCGCCGCTTGGCGTCGATCATCACCCGCACGGCCGCCTGCATCAGGTAGGACGCAGGCTGGTCGATCGTCGTCTCACGCTCCAGCGCCTGCCACAAGCGAAGCCGCAGCTCCTGCATCAGGTCGTCGACGCCGACGCCCGGCACCCCCCGAAAGCGCGCGCGCAGAAACGCCCGCAGCTGGGCGTCGTGCTGGTCGAACAGGGCTTCGAAACGCGCTCGGGCGTCCAACGCAGCGGTTCTCGCGGGTGGCGGAAAGGGCAAGCCATGGTACTTCCGGTTCCGGCCGGCCTCAACGGCTCTTGCTCCTGAGAGGATTTCGGTGCCGCCTGCGTCCTGCTCCGTACACGTTGACTCCCGGTCCCGCCATGAACGCATTGTTCGTCCGTTCCGTAACGCTCCGGTTCGGCGCGGCACTGCTGCTTGCGTCCGCCGTTCCGGCCCTCGCCCAGCAGGAGCGGCTGTTTCGGGACTCCTTCGAAGCCCGCGCCGTCGACTGTGCGCTGGGTCCCGCACCGGCCAACGCGCGGGCCGGCCGGCTGGGCCCGGCGCCCGACGGGCCGTTCGAATCGCTGGGCTGTTTCGAGATCGCCAACGACCGCGCCTTCGACCGCCCGTTCGAGATCGCCAGCGGCGGGCTGGCGATTCCGCGCGCGGTGAACCTGGCCTCCGATTCGCTGGACCGACTGGTGGTGGTCGCCACCGACGGCGCGCGGCTCGCAGCCCAGTTCCGGGTGTTGAGCCGCTGGGGCGGACCGTTGGCGGACGCGCAGCGCCCGGTCCGCTGGTTGGAGGTGATCACCCCGGCTGCGCCGCCGGCCGACTCCGCGGTCCGCTACGAACTCCGCCGCTACGCCACAGCACCGACGCCGGTTGCCGCGCTGGACCCGTGGGCAGTGCAGCTCGTCGACGACGGCAGCGATCCGGTCGTCGATACCGGCGTGGCCGCGTTCGTGCTCGGCCCGTCCGATCCGGCCGTGCTTCGAACGGTCGATACCGCGATCGCCGATGCGGCCGGTGCGCCCCGCCAGCGCGTACTGACCGGCAGGCCCGGCGACGGGCCGCGGCTGGGCCTCGACAGTGCCGGGATGGAACCGCTGTCGACTGCCCGCCCCGGCACTGTGACCGTCGAGTCCTTCAGCATCGAAGATGCCGGCCCGGTCCGCGCTCGGGCCGTGGTGACCGGGCGCTTCAGCGATCCGTCGGGGACCAGCCTGTGCACTACCGCCGGCGTGCCGCCTTATGCGCCGTTCGGCTACACCGCCACGCTGACCTGGACCCGCGCCTCGCGCGACGTAGCGCTGGAATGGATTCTCCGCAACGAGTGTTCCGACGCGTTCTTTCCACCGTGGACCGACGACACTCGGACCTGGCGCGAGGCCGGCTGGCGGTTTCCGGCGCCGGCCGGCGCGACACTGTCGGCCGCGGCCGGGCTCGGCGCCGTGCGCACGGTCGGCGCCGACGTCACAGTCGAGCAGCGCACCGGCGCATTCACCGTCACCGACTGGCTGCGGCGATTCGAACTGCGCGACGGCGGCGCCGTGATCGAGTCGGGGGTTGCGGCCGAGGCGCCGCTGGTTGCCCGGGCCAGCCCCGCCTTCCTGACTGCGCTGCAGATGCCGTGGATGCGCTTCCGCGAGCCACAGGCGCTTCGCCTGGACGCCGGCGGCGGGCTGGAGGCGCAGTCGATCTCGCGACCGCGCGTGATCGGCGAGGGCAAGGGACTGTGGACACGCGCCCTGCTTCAGCTGCGGCCCGCCGGCGGCGATCCGCTGGCCGATCTGGCCGCGCTGCGCGAGACCGGCACGGCCCGGCTCGAGCGGCCGCTGACGCCGCGCTGGACGCTGGACCGGCTGAACGCTGCCGCCGTACTGCCGCCGCTGGCCATCGACACCGGCAGCGCAGTCGAAGAAGCTTACCGCCGCTACGTGCTCAGCCGGCACGAGAACACCGTGCGCGACGACCCGAGCGGCCAGTGGTGGCGCTTCCGCACCTACGGCGCGCAGCTCTGGCCCGACACCCAGGCCAACGACCTGTTTGCCTTTCCCGACCCGGCCAGCTCGTCACCGTTCACCAATTCCGGCGCGATGAACTACTGGAACCCGTCCGGCGCCGAGGCGCTGGAGTTCCTGCGCAGCGGCGAGCCGCGCTGGCTGTGGGGCTTCGCCCAGCCACAGGCCTGGCTCCAGCTGTTCACTGCGCGGATGAACATCGGCGCCCGCGACCACGGCGCCCGCAACGGTGTCGCGGTGACCTCCGGCGGCACGGGCGAAGGCCAGTGGCACCGTGCGGGCTTCGGCTCCGACGACTACACCTACAACGCAGGCATGCAGCTGCACTATGCGCTGCGTCCGACGCCGGCCATGCGCGAGCGCTTCCGCCACGGCGGCCGGATGATCGCGACTCGCTACTCGGTGCCCTGGAACCCGAACGACCCGGGCAACACCAGCGACCCGAACCGGATCGCGACCCAGACCGACCGCGACCGCTTTTTCAATGCCGTCGCCCCGTTGCGCGGCAACGTCCAGCACTTCGAACTGCTGGCCAACTGCGCCGAGTTCGTGCCCGGCCCCGACGGCCAGGCCTGCAACGCCCGGCTGATCGAGATCCTGACCGAACTGGCCGGCGACAACCTGCGCGCCGGTCTGCTGTGCCAGGACGACGTGCCGGTCGACAACGTCTGCGACCTGCCGCAGAGCTTCATGACCAGCGCGATGATGTACGGCTTCCTGCTGCGCGCCTGGCTGAACTGGGGCGAGTTCGTCGACCGTAACGGCCAGCCGGCGCTTTCGCGCACGCTCACCGGGCTGATGCCGGTGTTCTACGAACAGGGCATGGCGCAGCAGCCGGGCGGTGGGCCGGACGCGAGCGGCGACTGGGCCTACGCGCTGGGCTGCGATCTGGTCGCCGGCGGCGACACGGTGGGCGCCTGCCAGTGGTTCGACACCGGCGACGGCCTCGCGATGTTCCGGCCGACCAAGCCCCACACCGTGGCGCTGGGCCTGATCGGCGATGCGATCCAGGCCACGCCCGGCATGTGCGACACCTCGCGCCGGCTGCTGGACGAGCTGTTCGCGGGCCTCGACCCGATCACCGACCCGTTCGGCCCGCTGGCCGATTTCGCCGACGCCACCGGCGGCTGGTGGAAGGGGGCCAGCCAGGCCGCGCAGATGCTGGTCTTCGCGATCGAGCCCTATGCGGGCTGCGCCACCCGCTGATTCGGCCGGGCGATGCCAGGGTCGACGAATCGTCGGAGGATGCGACGTGCGGCCGCCTTCCCCATCCCGTCGTTCCGGGGCCGGCCAAGCCGGAACCCGGAATCTCTGTCTGCCTTCATCGGCTGAAGCGGTGGGTGCCCGTGAGGCGGTGGGTGCCCGGAATCTTGCCTGCAGGCGGCTTCATGAGGTTCCGGGTTCGTCTGCTCGGCGCCCCGGAACGCCGGGGATGGGAATCCGGGGTGGGTGTCCGGTATTCGGGTGTATTCGCGGCGCGGTATTCGGTCATGGCCAGCCGTCAGCAGCCCCTTACCCATCGCGTCATTCCGGGGCCGGCGAAGCCGGAACCCGGAATCTCGTTCTGAAACTGGAATCCCGATGTATCCGGTCTGCGTCTCCGGAATCTACGCGGAATCTACGGGCGGGTGCTCGGAATCCGAGCATGCGGGCTGCCTCATGAGGTTCCGGGTTCGCCTACTCGGCGCCCCGGAACGACGATGATGGGGGATCCGGGGTGGGATCCGATGTGGGTGTCCGGAATCTTGATGCGGAATCTTGGGAATCTTCGCGAAATCTTGCTCGTGTCCGGATATCGAGGCGAAGGAACGACCTGTCTCAGCAGTCGCCGACCATCACGCTCGGGCCATCGGGATGCAGGTAGCCGGCGCAGCGGCCGTCGTTCATCAGCGCGCCACCCGGCGTATTGCGGTTATAGCCGCCGGCGCCGGCGCGAAGGTCGAACTGCGCCGGACCGCCTTCGAAGCCGGCCACACCCGAGGCATCCAGCCAGTAGCGGCCCGGCCGGACTTCGCCATACCGGCCGCGCAGCCAGTCCAGCTCGCGCGGGTGCAGGGCCCGGTTGTTGACGACGACCCGGGTCATCCCGCCGGAGGCGTCGTAGGCCAGCGGCCCGCCCAGCGCCAGCCCCGCAGCCAGCTGGCCGATGCCCGGCCCGCCGACCAGGCCCCACAGGCCGGAGCGCCGGTCGTACCAGTAGCGGGCCGGCAGCACCTCGCTGGAATACACCGTCTCCAGACGTTCGACGGTCACGGCGTCCAGTTCGAAGCCGTTGACGAACACACCGGTCCCGGCCCGCGCCCAGCCAGGGACCAGACCGAGGGCAAGGACAAGAACCACGAGCAGGCACGGGCCGGGACGGTGAAGGGAAGACACGGCACGTCTCATGAGCAGGGTCGGGGGTCGAGGATCTGGAAATCAGGGAATCAGGGTTTCGGGGCGCTCGAACCCGTCGACGCGCAGCAGCTCGGACGGGATGACCCGGTCGGCAGCCTCGCGGAAGCTCAGGCCGACCAGGTTCGTCAGTGGTCCGATCAGCGCGCGCTCCTCGGCGATGGCGGTGGCCAGCGCTGGGCTGCCGGCGGCCGACAGGTCGGCCAGCAGCGCGTCGAGCGCGCTGACCATCGCGACGTCGATGAAGGCCGAGGCGCCCCGGCCGGCCACCAGCTCGCCGAGACCGGGCTGCCAGGCGGCCAGCACGTTCAGCATATCGGCCGCCAGAACCGGATCGGCCTCGTGCAGGGCCCAGAGTTCGGTCTGGTGGGCGTTGTATCGCTGGACCAGGCGCTGGCCTTCGGCGCCGAAATTCATGATGCGGCGGAGCAGGTGGTAGACGGCAAGGTCGACCCGCCCGTTCGCGCTGCCTTCAGGGTCGGAACGAGTGCTGAGATCGTGCCGGCAGAACAGCTGTTCGATCACGCAACCGGTTGCGCAGTCGTAGTAATCGATGGTGCGCGAGGCGCGCAGCGGAGAAGGATCCGGATCCGGTTCGTTGGAGGTGATGCTGGCGTCGATGTCGACGCTTCCCGCGTAGATCCCGACGAAATGCTGGCGGAAATCCTGTGCGGAGAGGCTTGCAGTCGCAGTGACGCCGACCGGCAGCGGCGCGTGATCGCAATCCAGGCCGCCGGTGGTGGTCGAACAGGAGAAGCTGCCGGCCCCCATCCCTGCTGCCGAACCGTTCACGATCATTCGGATGCCGGTCGCCGGGTCCGGACCGAGGTTGGTCAGGTCGAGCTGCATGCTGACGGTCAAGGGGTCGAACGAATTCTCGAGCTGCGCCGCAGCTCCGCCCTGCGCGTCGGCAACGAGGACGAGATCGGCTTCCGGCATGGGCGGTGAAACTTGCTGATTGAGCCAGACCCGGTTGGCCTGCGGCGTGAAACTTGCCCCGTTGACGACGAAGGCGTCCAGATCACCGTCGCCGTCCAGATCGCCGAGTGCGGCGGCAAAGCTACGCGACGTGCCGAGACGGAGCCCGGTGTCGGTGAAGCCGCCGCTGCCGTCGTTGAGCCAGACCTCGTTGCCCCGGCTCAGGCCCGCGTCCCGCCACTTCGGCAGGAAGAGGTCGAGATCGCTGTCGCCGTCGACATCGCCCAGCTCGACATCGAAGTTCTCGTCGCCGAACACGTCGCCTCCGGCCAGGAAAATGCCCGCGATGCCGCCTTGCGTTCCGCCCTGATTGATCCAGGGCCGGCTCGGCGCGCCGAGGACGCCATTGCCGGCGAACACGTCGAGATCGCCGTCGCCATCGAGGTCGCCGACGGCCAGTGACAACGTGCCGCGGTCGCCGAGGGTCTGGCCGCTGTCGAGCAGCACGCCCTGGGTGCCCGCCTGGGCACCGCCCTGGTTGATGTAGAGCCGGTTGTCGGGGTTGCCGGGAGCGGTCATCAGGTCGAGATCGCCGTCGCCGTCGGCATCGAGCAGCACCACGGCGTTGGTGCGGTCGGAAGCCAGCAACGGGCCGGCGAGAAAGGTCCCGGCCGCGCCGCCCTGCGCACCGCCCTGGTTGAACCAGGTCCGATCGGCTTCGTTGAAATTGTTCGTACCGACCACGGCATCCAGGTCACCGTCCCCGTCGAGATCGCCCAGCGCCACGTCCTGGCTCAGCTCGTTGCCGAGCAACTGGCCGCTGTCGGTGAACACGCCGCTCTGGTTGAACCAGATCCGGTCGCCTTCGTTTTCGTGGGCGAAGAAGACGTCGAGGTCGCCGTCGCCGTCGAAGTCACCGAGCGCGACGGCACGGGCGTTCCGGGCGCCGAAGTCCTGGGCCGATTCGACGAACTGGCCGGCCGTGCCGCCCTGGCTTCCGCCCTGATTGATCCAGAGCCGGCTCTCGCCGACGGTGGGAAAACCGGTGTTGGCGACCACGGCATCGAGGTCGCCGTCGCCGTCGATATCGCCGAGTGCGACGTCGTTCGAGACCTGATCACCCAGCAACTGGCCGGAATCGACGAACGAGACCGATGCCGGCTGTGCGCGGACATGCAGCGGCACGGCCGAGAACGCACACGCAGCAAGGGCCGAGATCATCACGATCGCCGTGGGCGGGAAAACACGGAAACGGTGCATGGCCTACGTCCTCGTTGGAGTTCCAACGGGTAGGACGCAAGCAAGGCCGGCACGCTCTCAGCTGCACGAATGGCCGGGCTCGAACGGTGGGAGGACTGGCAAGGAGGCGCTCAGCGCCGGGCCCAGCGAGGGTTCAGGCCAGCTGGGGACGCAGCACGGGAATCGTCGAGGCCGGCTGCGTCGGAGCGGCGCTACCGGCGTGGGCCGCGCGTAGAATGGCTTCGGCCTCGTCGGCGCACTGACCGCAGCAGTCGCTGCAGCCGGTGCGCAGGCGCAGCTCGTCGAGCGTGGCGACGCCCTGCTCCGCGTGCTCGCGGATGGCGCGGTCGGTGATGGCATTGCAGATGCACACGAACATGGAAAAAGCGTAATGCAAATGCGAATGATTGTCAAACCATTCGTGATCGCAGCGGCGGCGGTCCTGTCCGTCGTCCATCCGGTCCGCGCCGAGGTGCTCCGCGCCGACGACACGGGCTTCGCGATCGAGCACGTCCGGACGCTGGACGCAACACCCGAAGCGGCATGGACCCGGCTGGTCCGGCCCGCCGCCTGGTGGCACCCGGACCACACCTGGTCGGCCGATGCGGCCAACCTGAGCCTGGATCCGCGCGCCGGCGGCTGCTTCTGCGAAGCCCTGCCCGATGGCGGTTCGAACGAGCACCTGCGCGTGGTCCACGCCGCCCCCGGCCGCCTGCTGCGTCTGGACGGCCGACTCGGCCCGCTGCAGCCGTTGCCGCTGACCGGCGTGATGAGTTTCGAACTGGCCGCAGGTGAATCCGGCAGCACCACCGTGACCCTGCGCTACGTCGTCGCCGGCCCGCCGGGCAGCGCGCTGCAGAACTGGGCCCCGCCGGTCGACAGCGTCCTGGGCCAGCAGATCGACCGCTTCGCCGACCTGACGATCGGCGGCGTCGGCGAGCCCTGAAGCCGGATTGACCGCGGAACTGCTTTTTTACCGCAGATGAACGCGGATGGACGCAGATAAGAGCGGTTCGAAGACAGGCACGGCAAGTGCGGATTCGGTGGAAATCCTGGGCCGCGATCGCGGATCGCAGGAACGACTCCAGGTAATGCTTGATCAGGGAATACCTGCCCATGCATCGCTTCACCGACAGTGCCTGGAACCCTTCGAATCGCAGTCTCAGATGTTCTGGCCCTTATCTGCCTTCATCTGCGTTCATCCGCGGCCATCTGCGGTAACAACGAATTGACCGCAGATGGACGCAGATAAGAGCGGTTGCTGATTACGCACGTTTCTCAGCGAGTAATCCAGGCTCTTCGCAAGCTTGCAGAAGACTTGGAAACAGAGAGCAAGGCCCATGGAAAGCGATTTTCCCCGGCTTGTCTGTTGGAGGGCGCTTGCGCGCGAACGACTTCGGACTCGGCCACACTTCGCGCGCAAGCGCCCTCCAACAGGCAATCTCTTAACGACTACAGCATTGGGCTGGAATCTCGCTTGTCACTGAAACCAACCCTCCGAACCCCGTCGGTTGATCGAAAACAGCGCCAAGCCATCGAACCGCAGATTCAGCGTTTACAGCTTTTCCTTCTTTTCCGCTGTTACGCCTTTATCTGCGTTCATCCGCGTCCATCTGCGGCAAAAAAAGACGCGCCCGGAACCCGTGAGTCAGTCCACCAACCCCGGCCCCGAGCCGAATTCGACCGGCGAGTTCGCGGCCAGCCAGGCGAACACGGCGAAGGCGGCGATGTTCTGCTTCATGGCCTCGGGGTCGACCTTGTCGAGGGTGTCGTTTTCGGTGTGGTGGTAGTCGAAGTAGTTCGTGCCGTCCTGGCGCAGGCGGACGGCGGCCAGGCCTTTCGCCATCATCGGGCTGAAGTCGGGTCCGGCGCCGCCGCCGCGCTCGCCCATCGCGATGCCCAGCGGGGCCAGCTCGGCCTGGATCGCTTCGATCACCGGCATGGCGTCGTCGGCCACCTTGGCGGTCATCTCGTAGATCGGGCCGGCGCCGAAATCGGATTCCGAGGCCACGAGGTAGCGCGCCACTTCGTCGCCGTGCGCCTCGGCCCAGGCCCGGCCGCCCCACAGGCCGATCTCCTCGGCGGCGAACAGGATCACCTGGATCGAGCGATCGGGCCGCTGCTCGCGCCCGGCGATCAGCTGCGCGGCCGCGGTCACGATGCCCACGCCGGCGGCGTCGTCCAGCGCACCGGTGCCGACGTCCCAGGAATCCAGGTGCGCGCCGAGCGCGACGATCGAATCGGGGTTGGTCGCACCATCGAGCTGGGCGATGACGTTCTGGCTGGTGTAGGTCTGGTTGATCGAGGCGTCGATCGTCACCCGCATCCGGACCGGCTCGCCGAGCGCGATCAGGCGTTCGAGCTGGTCGGCGTCGGGGTTCGAGATCGCCGCGGCCGGCACGTAGCGCGAGCCGGCGGTGAAGCGCATGACCCCGGTGTGGGCGAAGCGGTTGGTCGATGTACCGATGGAACGGATGACGATGGCCGCAGCACCCTTGCGGGCAGCGACCAGCGAACCGCCGGTCCGGGCCTGGACCGCCGGGCCGTAGCCCGAGCCGTCGCGGGCGCGCTCCATCCGATTGCGGATGAACACGATCTTCCCGGTAACCGAAGCATCCGGCGCGGCGTCCAGCGCAGCCAGGTCGTCGAACATCACGACCTCGGCCTCGAGACCCTCGGCCGGCGTGGCCGGCGAGAAGCCCAGCGCGGTGGCGACCAGGTCCTGCTCGACCGGCGCGACGATGGCCACCCGTTCGGTCTCGCGCACCCAGTACGGGAACGTGACCGGCTCGGTCCAGACCCGGTCGAAGCCGAGCCCTTCGAGCATCTCGACCGCCCAGGCCACGGCGCGCGCGTCGTTCTCGCTGCCGGCCAGCCGGTTGCCGATGCGGGTGGTCAGGTCGGCGGTGATCTCGTAGCCGAGTTCACTGCCCAGCGCCTGCTCGCGCAGCTCGCCGGCCACCTCGAGCGTGGTTTCGTCGAACACCTGGGCCGTGGCCGTGGCAGTCAGCAGCAGCGCGCCGGTCAGGGCAAGGATGCGGTTCATACGTGTTCTCCAAGAAATTCGGTGACGCCCTCGAGGAACATCTGGACGGAAATGGCCACCAGCAGCATGCCCATCAGCCGCTCCATGGCGATGATGCCGCGCCGGCCCAGGACATGCTTCAGCAGCGGTGCGGCCGCCAGGATGATCGCGGTCGCCAGCCAGGCCAGGAACAGCGCCAGCGACCAGACGCCGAGCTGGTCCGGATGCCGGGTGGCCAGCAGCAGCAGGATGGCCATGGCGCTGGGTCCGGCCACCATCGGCACGGCCAGCGGCACGATGAACGGCTCTTCGTGCTCGTCTTCGAGGTCGTCGCGCAGGTGGCGCGGGACGGGGAAGATCATCTTCAGCGCGATCAGGAACAGGATGATGCCGCCGGCCACGCTGATCGAGTACTGGCTCAGGTGGAGTGCGGCCAGCAGGTACTGGCCGCCGAGCAGGAACGCGAACAGGATCGCCAGGGCGATCAGCAGTTCGCGCAGCAGCACCCGCATCCGACGCTTCTGCTCGACCGGCTCGAGCACGGACAAAAAGATCGGAATGTTGCCGAGCGGGTCCATGACCACGAACAGCAGGACGAAAGCGCCGATCAGGTCCATCGATGGGGTCCTCTCCTGGGTCGCGGATCAGGAATCCGCGGGTCGGGGCCGGGGATGCGGCCGGTCAGTCGCGGCGCGGGGCCGGCGATGGATGAGCCGGCTCGCCCGCCGCGCCGTCCGATGCGCGGAAGGCCGGCACCAGCGGCTCGAGATGTTCCAGCGCGCGCTTGTAGACACCGCGCTTGAACGAAATCACGTTGAACGCCGGATACCAGAAATCGACCCAGCGGTAGTGGTCGAACTCGGGGTGCCCGGTGGCGTCCAACCGGACGGCCGAATCGTCGGCCAGGAACTGCAGCAGGAACCAGACCTGCTTCTGGCCGATGCAGACCGGCCGCTGATGACGGCGGCGCATGTTGCGCGGCAGGCGATAGCGCAGCCAGCCCGGCGTGGCCCCCAGCACCTCGACGTGATGAGGCGCCAGCCCGGTTTCCTCGGCCAGTTCACGGTACATCGCCTCTTCGGGCGTTTCATCGGAGTTCATCCCGCCCTGCGGGAACTGCCAGCCGTCCTGACCGGCGCGACGGGCCCAGAAGACCCTGCCGTCATGACGCGCCAGAACGATGCCCACGTTGGGGCGGAAGCCATCGGCGTCGATCATCGATTTCAGGTCGGGTCCGGTTGCCGGATCGGCGCCACGCCGGGCACAGCCCCTGTCGAAACAAGCCGCTGTGCTACCTTGCGATCTTCGACCCGGTCCGCCCGAAAATCTGCACTGCCGCCATGGTAATCAATCCTCCATCAACGCGCCAGTCGGCGTCCGGCATCGAATGACCCGAACCCCGATCCTGGTCGCGCTCGGCATGCTGCTTGCAGCCGCCGCGCTGCTGGTCGCGGTGCTGACCGGCTCGAGCGGCATCGGCTGGCCCGAGACCGACACCGCCTGGCGAATCGCGCTGGAGTTGCGGTTGCCGCGCGCGATCGCCGCGCTGGTCACCGGCGGCCTGCTGGCGCTGGCCGGGGTGCTGATGCAGGTGCTGCTGCGCAATCCGCTGGCCGATCCGTACATCCTCGGCCTGTCCGGCGGCGCCGCGGCCTTCGTGCTCGGCGGCATGAGCCTGGGGCTGGTCCTGCTGCCGACCGAACTGCTGGCCTTCGCCGGGGCGCTGTTCTCGATGCTGATCGTGTTCGTGCTCGGCCGCGGCGAAGGCCCGTGGTCGACCACCCGGCTGCTGCTGACCGGCGTGGTCGTGGCGGCCGGCTGGGGCGCGGTGATCTCGCTGCTGCTGGCGCTGGGCGACGACGCCAGCCTGAAGGGCATGCTGTACTGGCTGATGGGCGACCTCGGCTACAGCACGCTGTCGCCATGGTGGCTGCTGGTGCTGGCCGGCCTGACCGCTGCGCTGATGCTGCGCGCGCGCAGCCTGAACGTGCTGGCCGCCGGCGAGACCCAGGCCGCGCTGCTCGGCGAATCGCCGAAACGCCGCCACGCCGAGATCTACGTTGCCGCCTCGCTGTTGACCGCGCTGGCCGTGGCGATCGCCGGCACGGTCGGCTTCGTCGGCCTGATCGTGCCGCATCTCGTCCGCCTCACCGTCGGCGCCGACCACCGCCGCCTGCTGCCGATCAGCGCGCTGGCCGGGGGTGTGTTCCTGCTGCTGGCCGACACCCTGGCCCGGACCGTGATCGCACCGCGGCAGCTGCCGGTCGGCGTGCTGACCGCCTTGCTCGGCGTGCCGCTGTTCCTGCTGCTGCTGCGCCGCGCCGGGGGCGTGCGATGACGGCCCGGTTGGCGGTCGCCGGCCTGGACGTCACGATCGGCGGCGTGCGCAGGATCGAGGGGCTGACGCTGACGATCGAGGCCGGCCAGTCCTGGGGCGTGCTCGGCCCCAACGGCGCCGGCAAGACCACCCTGCTCCGCACGCTGGCCGGCCTGCACCCGCCGGCCGCGGGCTCGGTCGAACTCGACGGTCGCGCGCTCGAGACCCTGAGCCGGCGGAGCGTGGCCCGCACCCTGGGCATGCTGACCCAGAACACCCAGTTCGCGTTCGACGCGACCGGCCTGGAAATCGCCTTGATCGGTCGCCATCCGCACCGTCCGGCCTGGGGCCGCGAACGCCGCGACGACGTCGAGCGCGCCCGCGCCGCGCTGGATGCGGTAGGCCTGTCCGACATGGCCGACCGGTCCTGCATGCAGCTGTCGGGCGGCGAACAGCGCCGGCTGGCGCTGGCCGTGGTGCTGGCCCAGGACCCGGACGTGCTGCTGCTCGACGAGCCGACCAACCACCTCGACCCGGCCGTGCAGGTCGCGGTCCTGGATCGGCTGTGGCGGCGCGTGCACGGCCCCGGCCGGGTGCAGGTCATGGCGCTGCACGACGTCAACCTGGCAACCTGCTACTGCAACCACGTACTGCTGGTGTTCGGCGACGGCCGCTGGCGGGCCGGGCCGACCGCCGAGCTGCTGACCGAGGCCCACCTGAGCGAGCTGTTCGGCTGCCCGATCCGGGCCGTGTCGGACGGTCGCCAGACCGTGTTCGCGGTGGCCGGAGCGACCGGCTGAGCGCTCAGCGAACGCGGACCAGCGCGCCGCGCTCGATCAGCGCATCGATGTCCAGGCTGCCGGAAAAGAGCTCGGCGTCGCGCGCCTGCCGGTCGTACCCGACCCAGGCATCGCGGCCGGCCTGCTTGGCCTCGTAGAGCGCGGCGTCGGCGATCTTGATCGCGACAGCGAAGTCGGTGGCCGGGTCCTCGCCGAAGGCCAGCGGCGCCACGCCCATCGACACGGTCAGCCGGATCGTCTCGCCATCGACGTCGAAGGCGGTGGCGCGCACCGCCTCGCCCAGCGCACGGCAGACGCGATCGGCATCGGCCATGGCCTGCCCGGCGGCCAGCCACAGGAACTCTTCGCCGCCCCAGCGGGCCAGCACGTCGTCGGGTCCGGCGGCGTCGCGCAGCACGTCGGCGAAGCGGGCCAGCACGCGATCGCCGACCGGGTGGCCGAAGCGGTCGTTGATGCCCTTGAAGTCGTCCAGGTCGACCAGCACCAGCAGCGCCGGTGATGCCCGGAACACTTCCGGCAGGCCGGCGCCGAGCAGGCCGCGCACGAAGCGGCGGTTGGCGAGCCCGGTCAGTTCGTCTTCGCTGCTGTGACGGTGCAGCAGCGTATTGGCCTCGGCCAGGGCCTTGCGCTGGACGTCGATCTCGGCATTCTTTTCGGCCAGCATCCGGTTGGCCCGGGTCCGCAGCCGCAGCGTACGCGCCATCAGCACCAGGAACAGCACCAGCAACGCCACGCCCACGATCAGGCCCCAGCGGATCAGGCCTTCGCGCGCCGTCTCGGCCTGCAGCGCGGCCAGTGCGGCTTCGCCTTCCAGCCGCACCCGTTCCGACTCGGCCAACTCGCGCTCCCGCCGCTCCAGGTCGAAGGCCGTCTGCAGCTCGGCGACCCGGGCCTGGGCATCGGCCGAGGCCAGCTCCTCGGCCAGTTCGCGCCACTCGCGCATCCGGGCCAGCGCGTCCGGATACCGGCCCAGCGCTTCGAGGTTGTCGACCAGCGACCGGTACAGCTCCAGTCGCTTCGGCTTGATGTCGGCCTCGCGGAACAGCGCCAGTGAGCGCTCGAAGGCCTCGGCCGCCTCGGCCCGACGCTCGAGGTCCACCAGCACGTCGCCGACGTTCTTCCGGGCGATCGCCAGCGAGGCGGTGTCGCCGTTGGCGCGGTTGAGTTCGGCGGTCTTCTCGAAGGTCGCCAGGGCGGCGTCGAGCTCGCCCTGCTCGTGCTGCATGTAGCCCAGGTTGTTGGTCAAGGACGCACTCGGCCGCCCCTGCTGCTCGGCAATCGCGATCCCGGTCTCCAGCGCGGTCATCGCTTCGCCCGGCCGATCCAGCTCGACCAGCGCGGCGGCCAGGTTGGAGTAGGCGCCCGGCGTGTCCCGGTGCTCCGGGCCGAACGCGTCGATCGCCTGCCGGGAAAAATCGACGGCCTGCTCGTAGTCTTCGAGATAGATCGACAGCGCGCCAATGTTGCGCAGCAGGTTCGGCGACGGCCCGTCCTCGGTCTGCTGGTAGCGGGCATAGGCTTCGAGCATGGCCTCCAGCGCCACGTCGAGCTTGCCCTGCTGCGCCCGGGCAACGCCGAGTGCGGTCATCAGGTTGGCGCGCTCGTCGAGCGCCCGGCCGGAGGCCAGGTCATCGGACGCCAGGTACAGCGCTTCGGCTTCGGCAAAACGACCGCGATCGACCTCGATGTTGCCCATGGTCTGGATCAGGACCGAACGTTCATTCAGATCCGCCACCTGGTCGACCAGGGCGGCATAGGCCCGTTCGGCGGTCTCCTGGAAATCGGGATTGCGCGCGCGACGGGTGACCTCGACGGCCGCACGCAGTACGCGGGAGCGGAACGCTGCCGGCAGGTCGGGTCGATCGATCAGCGCCTCGACCTCGCCACGCGTGGCCGCGAAACCGTCGCGCTCGATGCGTTCGGCCAGGGCCTCCAGGAACGTGTCCCGCTGGGCCTGCGTCGACTGCGCGCTGATGGCCGGCTGGCTCGGCGGTTGCGAATCGTCGACCGGCGCTTGCTGCGCTCGGGCCGCGGTCACGGCGCAGGCGAGCAGCAACGAGGCCAGCGCAGCGGCCAGGATGCGATCTCCGATCATCGAGCGTTCCTGTCGACGGCAAGGCAGGCAGTCTAGCCGGGCGCGAACGATTCGACCAGTTCGGCGCGTCGATCAGAACAAGGACGGCTGGCGCCGATCCACCGACTTCCTCTTCGGCCGCTGCTGCGGGCGCAGGCCGGCGCGGCGGCTGCCGAGTTCATGCTGCACGCGGTCGGCCTCCTGCCGGAAGCCGGCGCGCTTGCGAAACGCACCGATCCGGGCCCGCGCCTCGCGGGCGGCGGTCTCGTGGGCGACGATCGGCGCAGGATAGTCGCCGGCGCCCAGCGCTTGCCGTTCGTGATCGGAAAGCCGCCACGGCTCGAAGATCGCCGGCACCGGCAGCCGCGCCAGCTCCGGGACCCAGCGGCGCACGAATGTACCGTCCGGGTCCTGGTCCTGCGCCTGCTTGACCGGGTTGTAGATGCGCAGCGTGTTGATGCCGGTGGTGCCGTTCTGCATCTGGCACTGGTTGAAGTGGATGCCGGGCTCGTAGTCGGTGAACATGCGGGCCAGGTGCAGCGCCGGCTCGCGCCAGTGCAGCCACAGGTGATAGCCGGCGAAGCTCATCAGCAGCGCGCGCATGCGGAAGTTCAACCAGCCGGTGGCGGTGACCCAGCGCATGCACGCGTCGATCAGCGGATAGCCGGTGCAGCCGGCTTTCCAGGCCTCGAAGCGGGCTTCGTCGAAGTCCCTTTCGCGCATGCCGTCGAAGCCGCGGTGCACGTTCTCGAACTCGATCGCCGGGCGCTGCTCGAGCTTCTGGATGAAGTGGCAGTGCCAGTGCAGGCGCTGGTCGAACGGGTTCAGCGACGCCGCCCAGCGCTTTTCGCCCGCCTCCCGGGCCTCGGCGCGCCGAGCGCGGGCGGCCCGGACGATCGAACGCAGCGACAGCGTGCCGTAGGCGATGTGCGGGCTGAGCCGCGAGCAGGCGGTCTCGGCGCTGTTCGGGCTGGAGATGCCGCCGCGGTAGGCAACGGCGCGACGATGAAGAAAGTCGTCCAGCACGGCCCGTCCTTCCGCGAGGCCGCCGGGCTGGCGGCCGGGGCACGGGGTCACGTCGAAGGGCGGCGCCGCGTGGAAGGCCGCTCGAACGCTCTCGGCAGTGACCACCGGCGTTTCGAGCAACCGTTCGAGTCGCCCGGGTACCACCGGCGGCGATTCGGCCATGAACGTTTCCCAGCGGCGAGCCCAGCCGCTGCGGTCGCGCAGGCCCCTGGTTACGCCGAACTGCGGTACCTCGCAGACCTCGATGCCCTGTTCGCGCGCCCAGGCCCGCACGGCCCGGTCGCGGGCGAAGGTCCAGCCGTTGCCGGTTTCCTCGTGGGCGTGGATGGCGGCCACGTCGAAGCGCTCGGCCAGCGAACGGAACACCTCCAGCGCCTCGCCGACGCGGAGCAACAGGCCCTGTCCGCGCGCGCGCAGCGCGGCGTCGAGGTCGACCAGGGAGTCGGCGATGAACTGCTGGTGGCGACCGGCCGCGTCGGGCTGGCGCCACAGCGCCGGCTCGACGATATAGACCGGCAGCACCGGCCCGCGCGCCGCCGCCTCGGCCAGCGGTCGGTGGTCCTCGACGCGCAGGTCGCGCTTGAACCAGACCAGCCGGACGCGCCCGCTCACCGCAGCACCTCGTCGGCGGTCTTGTTGCGGTTCCGCCGACACCGCTCGGAGCAGTAGCGCACCTCGTCCCAGCAGTCGCGCCACTTCTTCCGCCACGCGAACGGGCGCTGGCAGACCGGGCAGATCTTGGTCGGCAGATCGGACTTCTTCATGGCGCGAAGTACACCACGCGACCCTGAAACGAGGATGAAGCCGTGCGGCAAACAAAACCTGATTACGCACGTTTCTCCGCCGGCGCTTGCAGGAAACTGGAGAACAGAAAGCAAGGCCCCTTCGAAAGCGCTTTTTCGCCCCGATTCGACTGTTGGGCGCTTGCGCGCAAAGAGCAAGGCCGGATCGACGGAATGGGCGGCTCAGGCCTTCGCCCGCAAGCGGCCTCCAACAGTCGGGGCGTTGTTCCGGGTGCTCATCAAAGCCACCAGCACCTATTGGAGGGCGCTTGCGCGCGAAGGGTGGACGCCTCTGAAGCCCTTCGCGCGCAAGCGCCCAACAGGCGGTCTTTCTGCCGGTCCGGCGTCGGGCTGGAATCTCGCTTGGGATGGAAACCCGTCCTTCGAATCCGATCGGATGATCCAACGGCTCGCCTGTATCACCTCCATCGCCTGCCGCGATGCTCCGATGCCAGGACGCTACACAACCGTGGCTGAGATTCATGCGTAAGCAGGAACAAAAAAGGGCGCGACCCGAAGGCCGCGCCCTTGACTCCATCCCGGCGTGCGGGAATTCGTCGGTCGTACTGTGTTACGGGGCGTCGCGATCCAGGCCGACCGTCCAGCCCTTGGTCCAGTCGTCGCCCTGGCTCGGAACGGCACCGGCGTAGTTGACGTTGTCGAAGAACGAGTCCGTGAACGGCACCGGAGCGACGTTCAGCGCCGGCGAGCCCGGCATCGGGATGTAGTTGTTCAGCATCGGGTCGGCCTGGACGTTGCCCAGCTGGCCCAGAACGAAGTCGGAAACCAGGAACGGGTCGCCGGCTTCATCGTCGAAGGCACCGCCGCCGCAGTTGCCGATGATGTTGTTGTTGAAGGTCAGGTTTTCGGAGTTGTTGAAGGTCGACTCCTGATCGATGTCGACACAGGCATCGCCGAAGCCGGTCACGATCGAGTTGGCAATGGCCACGCCGGTGCCTTCGCGGATCAGCCAGCCGGTGTCCTGCGCGCCGATGAACGTCGCGTTGGCAATGAACGGCAGGGCGCGCGGCAGCGAGTCGTTGGCGTCGCCGTTGTTGTCGGCTTCGATGCCCTGGTCGCCGTCGTCGGTGTACTGCTTGGCTACCAGGTACTGGACTTTGCCCTGCCAGCCCTGGGTCCAGTCGAGGCTGTCGTCACCGATGCCGGTCAGGACCAAGCGCTTGGCGTTGGCCGTGCCGCCGAAGAATTCGATGCCGTCATCCGTGTTCAGGTGAACCTGAACGTACTCGATGGTCGTGCCACGACCGACGCCCTGGAAGGCGATGCCGTTCAGCTCGTTCTCTTCGTTGAACAGGATGCCGGCGTTGGAAACGATCAGGTAGCGGAACACGCCGCTGCTATCGTCCGGATCGTTGCCGCCGTAGGTGCCGGAGTTGCCTTCGCCCTGTGCGGTGCAGACCTCGACACCCTCGGCGCAGCCGTTGATCGGCGCGAAACCGTTGACCACGACGCCGCCCCACTCACCACGGCCCTGGGCCAGGAAACCGCGCATCACGATCGGGTTTTCCTGGGTGCCTTCGGCGAAGACCTTGCCGCCCTGGGCGACGATGAAGGTGTCGAGATCACCCAGCGTACCGCCGACCAGCTCGGTGTTGGGCTCGATCGTCACGGAACCACCGTTGCCGATGACGAACTGACCCTGGATCAGCCAGGTGGTCTCGTTGGTCAGGGTGATGTCGTCGGTGATCGGATCGCCGCCACCGATGATGCACGAACCTTCAACCGGGCCTGCGCTGGCGAAGTCCGGGCAGCCGGAGAACACTTCGTCGACCACGCATTGGGTGCTTTCGGTCAGGCTGGTGAAGGTCGTGGTGCCGGTGCCATTGGCACCGTCGAATTCGAGCACGGCTTCGTTACAGCTATTGAACGTCAAGGTCCCCGAACCCCAGGCGCTGCTGCTCGGCGAGCCGAGATCCGGTGTTGCGAAAGCTCCGCCGGCGAATTCCAGGAACTGCAGCGAAGCCGTGTTGGTGTCGCGGTCGATCTGGGCGGTGTTGGAGATCAACCACAACGGGTTCCCATCCTCGTCGTAGGTGAACCATTCGACCAGAACCGCCGGAGCAAAATCGCCAGCCGGCGCGCGGTTCTCGAGAATGTCGATGATCAGACCGCGGCTACCGCCATCGACATCGCCCCAGTTGCCGGCAAACGTATCGTTGACGACGAACGCGTGCGCGGACGGGGCGCAGATCGCGGCGCCGGCGGCCAGCACAAGTGCGTTGCGCTTGAAATTGTTGAACATGATGTCTTCCTCTGCAGTGGTGAGTGTGACTCGAAACAGCGGGCGTACCCGGTCATGCTAGGACTGCAGAGAGTAGGGGCGGCCGATTTCAACCAAATGACCCTGCCATTGCAGAAACATGACAGGCGCCGCGCTCAAAGGAAATCGTAGGTGATCCCGATGCTCGCGGTACGGCCGTTGCGATAGCGTTGGGTGGTTTCAGGTCCCTGCTTGATCTCGAACTCCGCGTCGAGCAGGTTGCCGAGCTTGGTCTTGAACGACCAATGATCACTCCATTGCCAACGGAACACGAAATCCATCGTGCCGGTCGGCTGCTCCTTCTTGTCCGGCGCACCCAGCACGCCTACCTCGGTGATCCGCTCGCCGACGTAGTTGAACAGCAGGGTAGCTTCGATGCCGACATCCTCATCGTCGTAGCCGAGTTGCAGGTTCGCGATGATCGGTGACTGGCCCTGCAGCGGCCGCGAGATCTCGGTCAGGATGCCCTGGTTCTCGGGCAGGATCGAAATTTCCGACTCGATCACCGACAGGTTTCCGGCGACGTAGAAGCGCTGGAGCCAGGAACGCCCGCCGAACCAGTCGCCGACGAAACCCAGCGTCTTTCGAGCCTCGAGTTCGATACCGAAGTTTTCCGCTTCATCGTTATTCGTGAAGCTCAGACGCTGCTCGACGCCCGGCTGGACGGTCAGCTCGATCGGCTGATCGATGAGCTTGTAGAACACCCCGAACGAAACCAGCTCGTCCTGTGCCGGATACCATTCCCAGCGCGCGTCGAGGTGCTGGACGCTGGAGGGAACGAGGTTCGGGTTGCCGACCACCTCCCGCTCGAGGATCGGGTCGGTGAATGGCGAGTCCGAGAGCTCCTTGAAGTCCGGCCGGATGATCGTTTCGGCATAACTGACCCGAAGCTGCTGGTTCTCGGTGATGAACCAGGTCAGCGATGCGGCCGGGAACAGGTCCTGCTCACCGAGGTTCGACTCCGATTCCACCGCATCCTGTTCGAACAGGCTGAAGGTCCGGACGTTCTGCGCCCAGTCCTCGACGCGCAGCCCGCCGGCGATGCGCAATCGCTCCCAGAGGGTGAAATCGAGGTTCGCATAGTAGGCCTCGATGTCCAGCGAGGCCGCGTAGTTGTCGCTGTTTCGTGTAATCTCGAGCAACCGGGCACCGTCCGGACCGATGTTCTCGGGCGCCAGGATATCTTCCAGGGACTGCGAACGCCGGTCCTCCTCGCTGATGTTGAAGATGTCATCGAACGTGAATCGCCGAATGGTGGACTGGCGTTGCTTGTCGACGTTGCGGTAGCCGAACTTCAGCTTGGCATTCAGCCACCCTCCCGCTTCGAACGGTAGCTCGAAGTCGGCGCCGTAATCGATCGCTTCATCGTCCAACTCGGTATAACGACGAATGTTCGAGTCGGCGCGGCGGGAGAAGATGAAGCCCGCCTCGTCATCCGGGTCATAGCGATACCGGCGACTGTCCGGCGTGCTCAGCGACGCGGCAGAGTCGGAGTAATCCCACTCCAGGCGAGCGCTGTTCAGGAACGGGAGCACGTGCGCGCCCTCGATCTGCATCGTGAACAGCTCGCGCTCTTCCCACTCCAGCTCGCGGAAGCGAATGATGCCATCCTCGTCGAGGTTGAACCCGGTCTGCTCGACGGTCTCGTCCTCGGTCTGGCGCAGCAGCATGGACGTCACGTCGATCTCGTGAAGGTCGCGGTAGTTGACCCCGGCGGTAAGGAAGCCGCTGAGGCCGATCGTCCGCGTGGTGCGGATCAGGTCGAAGCTGTCATTGGAACGCAGCGAGCCGTCACCGAGTGGAATGAAGGTCTGGCGAAGCTCATTGCGCGTTCGCCACGAGTCGTCCCAGAGAATCGAGCCGTTCGCGCCCAGCTCCCAGTCGCTGCCGATCTCGAACCGTTTTCCTCCCTCGATCGATACGCCGACATCGGGCCCGATTTCCTCTCGATCGACGTCATAGACGTTGGGCAACGACTCCCCGAGCGCTTCGAGCTCTTCGGCGGTCAGACCGTCAGGAGTGAACGTGGATCGAAGCGGCGGCAGCTTGGTGCCGTCGGCAATGATCTCGGCGATCGCCGCGGGGATGTCACGCGTGCCGTCGTCGAACCCGGTCCAGTCGCGCCCGCCGCCGGCGTAGGTCAGACCGTCCTTGAAGGTCGTGCCCTCGCGGTAGCCGCCCGACAGCTCGATGGAGAAGAAATCCTCTTCCGGAATGCCGCGCGTGCGGATTTCGACCACCCCACCGCCGAAGTCGCCGGGCATGTCCGGCGAGTAGCCCTTCTGGACCAGGATCGAGCGGATGACGCCGGTCGGGAACAGGTCCAGCGGGACGACCTTGCGGGTCGGGTCCGGGCTGGGGACGTTGGCGCCGTTGACCAGGGTCGACGAATAGCGCTCGCCCAGGCCCCGGATGTAGATGAACTGGCCGTCGACCAGGGTCAGGCCGGTGACGCGAGACAGGGCGCTGCCGACGCTCGAGTCACCGGACCGGGAGATCTGCTCGGCGCCGAGGACGTTGGCGACGCTGGCGGTCTGGCGCTGCTCTTCGATGACCGAGCTCAGCGAGCCTTCGATGAACGGCTCGACGACCACGAACTCGGCCAGCTCCAGGCCGGCCGGTGGCAGCTCGAAGTTGCGTTCGGTCTGCGCATCGGCGGCGATCTCCACACCCTCGATCGTGCGGGTGGCGAACTCGCTGTGCAGCACGGACACGGAGTAGGTGCCGACGGGCAGGTCGATGCGGAATCGACCCTCGTCGTCCGTGCGCGCCTCGACCGGCGTGCCGGAGACGAACAGGCGGGCGTCGACGACCGGGCTGCCGTCTTCCGACGAGCGGACCTGGCCGACCAGCACGCCCTCGCCTTCGACCTCGATCGTCGCGGCCGGCTGCGGCAGCGCGCTCTCGTCGAGTGGCATCGACGACTCGAGGCTGACGAAGGCCCGGCGCGATTCGCCTCGGAGCGTGACGATGACCTGTAGCAGTTCACCGGCCCGGAGGGTCAGCGGCAGGGCGGTCAGCGCCAGCGCGTTGTCGAACACGGTCAGGCGTGTCTGGCCGGCGGAAACCGATACGGACCAGCTGCCGTTCTCGTCGCTGCGACCGGCGGTCTCACCGATCCTGAGGTTCAGGTCCGGCACCGGCCGGCCGTTTTCGAACACCAGCACCGAGACCCGGGCCGGCGGCCCGGCCGATTCGGCGATGGCCGATGTCGCATCGTCCTGTGCCGAGACCATGGATGCAGCCATCGCCAGCAGCAGGACAGCAGCCCATCGCAACAGCGACGGCGAACGGAAGCAAGGTGTCGAGGTCATGTCGGTCAGCGGCAGAGCCAGGGTTCGTCGGCACACTGGGCCATCACGCGGCGCAGCTCGGTGGCCTTGCGGAACAGGTCGGCGCGCTCGAGCGTGACCAGCTGGTCTTCGGCGGCCGCGAAGTCGCCGACCTTGAAGTTGGCGTAGGCCAGGGCGTAGCGGATGTCCTCGCCTTCGCGGGGATCGTCGAGCAGGCCGGTGCGGACCAGGTCGTCGCGCATGCCGGCAGCCTGGTCGAAGCGGCCCAGCTCGATGAAGATGGCCAGCCGCTGCTTGAACTTCTTCGCCTGGTCGATGACCTGGGCGTTGAGGGTCAGCGCCTCCATCAGCCAGCCGGCCCGGCGGTACAGCTCGGCGGCTTCCGAGACCAGCGTCGGGTCGAACGCGGCGGCCTGGCGCATCACTTCGGCGGCGGCCAGGGTCATGTCCTGGTCGAGATAGGTATGGGCCAGGACCTTGGCCACGGTCGCGTTGTCGGGCGCCTGGACCCGGGCGGTTTCGAGGATGCGTGCGGCCTCGCCGTACTGCCCGCTCTGGCGCAGTGCGTTGCCGATCGCGATCGCGTCGTCGATGCCGGCGCGCTCGGTGTCGAGGAACGCCCGGCCCTGTTCGGCGGCTTCCTGGTACAGCCCCTGGTCGACCAGCAGGAACACCTGGCGGCGGGCGAACTCGCTGGCCCGGTCGGGAAAGATCGCCCGGCCTTCGGACAGCACCGCCCAGGCCGCCTCGTACCGCTCCAGCTGCCAGTAGGCCTGGGCGCGCATCAGGTAGACCGAAGGAATGCGCGTGGTCTCGGGCCCGGCCCGGTCCAGCGCATCGAGTGCTTCGACGAATTGGTCCTGCGAAAAATGCGCCTGGGCCAGGTACAGCCAGACCACCGGCTCGGTCTGGCCGGCGGCGATCGCGTCGCCGAATTCGCGCACGGCCAGCGAATGCTCGTTCAGGTTCAGCGCGACCAGCCCGGCCAGCGTGTGGTACCGGACCCGATCGAGTTCTTCGTCGTCCAGGTCCACGCCGGCCAGCACGCTGCGGGCGCGCTGGTAATTGCCGTCGCCGATCAGCAGCGCGGCCAGCGGCAGCCGCTCGACGTCCTCGCCCATGGCCTCCGCGGCCGGATCCTGCGCGCCGGCGGTCCCGGCCAGCAGCAGGCCGGCCAGGGCAACGGGGATCAACAGCCGGAACGCGGGCGACACGGCGATCAACTCAGGTCGAAGCGGACGCGCTGCCGCGCCCAGACCTTGACGTTGCGGCCCTGGTACTGGGCCGGCTCGAAGCGCCAGTTGCGCACGCCTTCGATGGCGGCCTGGTCGAACACCCCGGCCGGCTGGGCTTCGAGCACCTGGACCTTCTCGATCTCGCCGGCGGCCGAGATCAGCAGCGACAGCACCACGTAGCCCTGGACACCCTGCGAGCGCGCGCCGCGCGGGTATTCGACCGGCGCCTGGTAGGTCGGGCGCGGCGGTGCATCGACCGAATCGTCGGTCATGACCACATCGTTGGTGTCGCCGAGCAGCTGGTCCTGCAGGTCGTTCAGGTTGCCGGCCTCGAAGCCGGGAATGCCGAAGTCGATGCCCGACAGCGACGAGTCCAGGCTGACCATCGGCGGGGCCTGCTGGCTGCGCCGCTGCGGCTTCGGCGGCTCGCGCCGCTCGACGCGCGGCGGCGGCGGTTCCGGCTTGCGCTCGACGGAAAATTCCGAGGTCTGGACGACATCAGGCGATTCCGGGCCTTCGGCCAGGCGGTTGATCATCAGCAGCGTGCCGATGACCAGGGCCGAGCCGAGCAGCATGAAGACGAGCCCGGACAGCATCGGAGTGAACCGGCTGCGCTGTGTGAGTTGGGTGACGGTGGTGTTCATGGGGGTCTCCTTGCGCGGTCAGCCCGCGCCGGCTTCGTCCACGGTGGCCACACCGACGTCCTGCGCACCGGCCCGACGGGCCTGGTCGACGACCTCGACCAGCCGTCCGGCCGGCACCTGGTCGTCGGTCACGACCAGCACCGACGACTCACCGGACGAGGCCAGCAGGTCGCGCAGGCGGCTCTGGATGACCCAGACCCGGATCGGCTGGCCGTCCAGGTAGGTGTCGCCGCTGTTGTCGATGTACAGGCGAATCGCCTTGGTCGAGGCGGTGGTCGCACTCGACGCGCTGGGGCGGTTCAGGTCCAGCTTCATGTCCTTGACGAAGGTCGTCGAGACCATGAAGAAGATCAGCAGGATGAAGACCATGTCGATCAGCGGCGAGATGTCCACGCGCTGTTCGGTGTCGGTGCGTTCACGGAATCTCATGCGGTCTTCGCCTCTTCGTGTTCGGCGCAGATCAGGTCCTTGACCTGGGCCAGTTCGGTGCGCAGGTGCAGCGCCTTGCGGTCGAGCAGACCGCCGACGACCAGCCCGGGGATGGCCACGGCCAGGCCCATCTGGGTGGTGAACAGCGCCTGGGAAATCCCGCCGGCGATGCCGCCGGACTGGGAGAACAGCGACATGTCGGCCAGCGAATCGAAGGTCTCGATCATTCCCGACACGGTGCCGAGCAACCCGAGCAGCGGGGCGACGGTCACGATGGTCAGGATCAGCTTGTGGAAGCGCTTGGTCGTGGTCTCGTACTCGGCGAAGGCGTCGTCGAGCCAGCGACGCAGGTTCGGCGGGTTCTGCTCGGCGATCTCCAGGCCGCGCAGTACGGCGCGTTCGATCAGGCCGCGGGGCGCATGGCGAACGCGCTTGGCGTTGCGCTGCAGCAGCACGCGGGCCGAACGCGCCGAGCCTCGGCGCAGCGCAGCGAAGCGATACCCGATGGCGAACCACAGGATGAACGTCGCGACGACCAGCGGCGGCATGACGTAACCGCCGATTTCGAAGTAGAACCGCAGGTCATCGGACAGCAGCGCGAACATCTCAGGCCGACTCCACTCCGCGTGCGCGACCTTCGTAGTACTGGTTGATCACCCGCAGGGCGGCCTTTTCCATGTCGTCCTTGATGCCTTCGGCCCAACCCGACAGCAGGTTGCCGAACACCAGCATCGGGATGGCCACGATCAGGCCCAGTTCGGTGGTGACCAGCGCGATCGAGATGCCGCCCGACAGCAGCTTCGGATCGCCGGTGCCGAACTCGGTGATCACATCGAAGGTCGAGATCATGCCGGTGACCGTGCCGAGCAGGCCCAGCAGCGGCGAAACCGCGGCGATGACCATGATGAACGCGCCGAAGCGGTTCAGGTGCGAGGACTCGTGCAGGATGGCCTCCGACACGATGTCCTCGAGGTGTTCACGGTCGCGATCGAGGTTGCGGATGGCCGCGCTGACCACGCGCGAGGTCGAGCCCTTCTTGCGCTTCAGCACGTCCAGCGCCGCCGAAGCGTCGCCGCGGCGAACATGGCCGCTGACCGCGTCGAGGATCTTCGACGTCGAGGCGCTGGCGCGCTGCAGGAACACGACGCGCAGCACCACCAGCGCCAGGCCGAGCAGGCCGAGGTAGAAGATGATCCAGCCGATCACGCCGCCGGATCGGATCACGTCGAACAGGCCCTTGGTGCCCTTCTTCTCGACTTCGGTCGCGGTCGACTCGAAGATGAAGATCGGCAGGCTGTCCGGGGCGCGACCGGCCGCCAGCGCTTCGGCGACCTCGGCGGTGTCTTCGTTCCAGAGCTTCAGCCCGCCGTCGCCGGCCGGGGCCAGCACGCCGCTGCCGCGCGGGCTGACGCCGTAGGCCGCGATGCCGCCGATCTCGACGATGCGACCGTCGACGCGGGCACCGTCGATCAGGAAGAACTCACCGTCCTCGACGCGGATCGAACCGGCATCGCGCAGCACGCCGAGCGCGGCATCGAACAGGCCCGACACGTCCTCGGCGGCCGGCGCACGGTCGCCCAGGTCCGGCGAATAGGCCTCGGCAAGGCTGAAATCGGCCTGCAGGAAGGTCGAGGCCAGCACGTCGGTGTTCTCGCGCGCGGTATCGACGGCCAGCTCGGATTCGAAGACCCGGTCCTCGAGCCGATCGGCCTCGCCGCCCATCTCGACGACTTCGGCTTCCAGCGCCCGGATCTCGGCCTCGAGCTCTGACTGCTCGGCCCCCATCCGGTCCTGCAGTTCGGCCAGGCGCCGCTCGAGGTCGGCCTTCTGTCCCTGCAGGAACGCGAATTCGCGCTGGTAGGCCTGCTCCAGCGACGGCGCCTGGACCTCCGGCGGCGGCGGCTCGACGGCCGCTGCGGACTCGGTGACCGGCGCGGCGGCGTCTTCGACCGGTGCGTCCTGAGCGATCGCCGGCGCGCCGATCAATGCCAGCCCGATGCCGAGCAGCGCTGCACGCAGGCACCGATCCATGTTCGACGTGTTCATTCCGCGCGCTCCCCCCGGTTGGCCGCCGGACGGATCGATCCGTTCGGCAGTACGAAATATCCGGCCCGGATCTGCTTGTTCAGCGAATCGAACAGGGCCTGGACCTGCTGCACATCGCTGCGGTTCTCGAGCTCGACGAAGCGCCAGGCCTCGCCGCTGCGCACCGCCTGGCCGAAGCGGCCGTCGCGGGTCTCGAAGTACATCGCCACGGTGCCGATCTTGGCCACGTCGGCCAGCACCCGGTCACCGTCGAGCGGAATGATCTGGGCGTACAGCGCGTTCTCACGGGTCAGCCGGAGCTCGTCTTCGTAGAACGACCACAGCCGGTTGATGACCCGCGGCGGGGCCAGCGCACCGGACGCGAGCTGGTTGGCGATCTCGTCGAGCGCGGCCAGCCGGTCGTCGACCTTGAACGGGAAGCCGCCCTCGATATGCCGGCGCAGGTCGGCGATCGCGCGCTCGGCGACCGGCACCAGCGCCTCACCGGCGATGCCGGCCTGTTCGGCGCGGGCCCGGTTGTCGGCCAGGTCTTCTTCGAGCTGCCGGATGCGCAGGTCCTCGCGGCGGCGGGTGGCCTCGAGGTCGCCCTTCTGGGCCGCCAGCGAATTCATCCGCGCGCGATGCTGCTCCTGGGCGCTGTTGAGCTCGGTGTTGAGCGACTCCACGTCGCCGCGAAGACGCACCAGCTCCTCGGCCAGCGCGTCCAGGTCGTCCTGCGCGCGAACCTCGGCGGCGACCAGCAGCGATGCAAGCAGCGCCAGCGCCGCGATCCGGGCGATACCGCCGGCCCGGCAGAATGTATCCAGCATGGGTCCTCCACGATCCGCACGACAGCGGCTTCGACAAGAACTCGCACACTAGGCACGCAAAATGTCACGTCGGTGACGCGAACGTTGCAGAAATGTTGCAGGGCGGTTCCGGGCCCGACCCGAGCCGGAAACGGTGGCCGAAGCGGGGCGGACGCCGGCCGCCGATCACGGCTGTCGATGGGCGCTGATCGGCCGTGCTCGACCGCTCGACAGGACCGATGCCGGGGCCGATGCCGGGGCCGATGCCGGGGCCGATGGCGACCACTGTTGCAAATGCGAATCGTTTGCGATAACTTGCAGGCTCTCCCCCACGAACCCTCGAGCGCACGCATGCACGCCCCGACGCTTCCCCGAATGGCCTGGCTGATCGCGCTCCGGCGCGCGGTCGACGGCCCGGTCGCCCGATTCCGCGACGCCGTTGCCGACGCCCTGGACGATCGACTCGACCTGGCCCGGGCCGAAACCTCGCCGCGACCGGTCACCGCCGACGAACGCTGGCTGATGGCAGCCCTCGACGCCGGTGTCCGCGACGACCCGCTGGCCGCCGAATCCGCGCTGGCCGCCCGGCTCGAGGCCGGGGCGGCGGCCGATCGAGTGGCCGACCTGCTGGCCGCCTGCCGTGCCGTCCGCGACGCCCTGGCCCGGCCCTGCGGCCGGGCCCCGGTGGTTCAGGCCGGGCCGATCAGTACAGCGGTCCGTGCGTCGATGGGCGCACCGAGTGGTGCATCGAGTGGTTCATCAATCACCGCATCGCGCGCCGCGGCGTCAGCCCGGTGTGCTCGGCCAGGAACGCCCACTGGTCGGCGTAGAGGTCGACCAGCATCGAGACCGGCGTGCCGGCGCCGTGACCGGCCCGGGTCTCGATCCGGATCAGCGTCGGCGCGGTACCGGTGTCGACCGCCTGCAGTGCGGCGGCATATTTGAACGAGTGGCTCGGCACGACGCGGTCGTCGGTGTCGGCCGTGGTGATCAGCACCGCCGGGTAGTCCCGGCCGGCGGCGACGTTGTGGACCGGTGAGTAGGCATGGAGCGCGCGGAACTCCTCGGCGTTGTCCGGGGTGCCGTAGTCGTCGACCCAGAACCGGCCGGCGGTGAACTGGTTGAAGCGCAGCATGTCCAGCACGCCCACCGCCGGCAGCGCGGCGGCGAACAGCTCGGGGCGCTGGTTGATCGTCGCTCCGACCAGCAGTCCACCGTTGGAGCGACCGTAGATGCCGAGATGCTCGGGCGAGGTGATGCCCTCGTCGACCAGGTATTCGGCCGCGGCGATGAAGTCGTCGAACACGTTCTGCTTGGTCGTCCTGGTGCCGGCCTGGTGCCACTCGCGGCCGTATTCGCCGCCACCGCGGAGGTTGGCCATGGCGTAGACACCGCCGGCCTCCATCCAGGCCAGGTTCTGGACCGCGAAGGACGGGGTCAGCGAAATGTTGAATCCGCCGTACCCGTACAGCAGCGTCGGCGTGGTGCCGTCCGGCGTCACGTCCCTGCGATGGGCGATGAACATCGGCACCCGGGTGCCGTCGGCGGAGCGGTAGAACACCTGCCGAACCGTGTAGGCCTCGGGGTCGAAGTCGACTTCGGCCGAGCGCCAGGCCGAGCGCTCGCCGGTGGCCACGTCATAGCGATACAGGGTCGGCGGGCGGTTGAAGCTGGAGAAACTGAAGAAGGCCTCGTTCGAGGTCGGCTTGCCGCTGAAGCCGCCCAGCGAGCCGATGCCCGGCAGCTCGACCTCGCCGACCGGCGTGCCGTCGAGCTCGAACACCCGGAGCGCGCTCTTCGCGTCGACCAGGTACGAGGCGGCCAGCCGGCCGCCGACGTCGGCCGCGCCCTGCATCACGTGCTCGCTCTCGGGAATGATCTCGCGGCGGGTGGCCGGCTCGTTCAGCGCAATCGCGACCACGCGGTAGCGCGGCGCATCGTCGTTGGTGAAGAACAGGAACTCACCGTCGCGGTGACTGATGAAACTGTAGTCGTGGGCGAATTCGTCGATCAGCGTGACGACCTCCGCGGCGGGATCCTCGAGGTCCTTGTAGGCCACCCGGTAGCGGTTGTCGGTGCCGTGGAATACCGTGATGACCAGATACCGACCGTCGTGGCTGACCGCGGTCTGGAAGCCCCACTCGGGCTGGTCGGGGCGCTCGTGGATCAGCGCATCGTCGGCCTGGACGTCGCCGAGGGCGTGGAAGTACACCTTCTGGTCGAGGTTCAGCGACTGGAACTCCGCCCCCGACTCGGGGGCCGGGTAGCGGCTGTAGTAGAAGCCCGAGCCGTCGGGCCGCCAGGCCACCGAGGTGAACTTCAGCCAGTTCAGTTCGTCGTCCAGCACCTCGCCGGAGGCCACGTCGAGCACCCGCCAGGTCCGCCAGTCCGAGCCGCCGTCCTGGATGCCGTAGGCGACGAAGCGGCCGTCCGGGCTGGGGACCCAATGGGCCAGGCTGACGGTGCCGTCGTCGGACCAGCGGTTCGGGTCGATCAGCACCCGTGGCTCGGCGTCGAGGCCATCGGCGGCGTAGAGCACCGACTGGTCCTGCAGGCCGTCGTTGCGGGTGAAGAAATAGGTGCCGCCGCGCTCGACCGGGCTGCCGAAGCGCTCGTAGTCCCACAGCGCCTGCAGCCGATCGGTGAAGTACTCGCGCGCCGCCAGCGTGTCGAGGTAGGCATCGGTGACCTCGTTCTGGGCGGCGACCCAGGCCGCCACGTCGTCGGACTCGCGCACGTCCTGCTCGAGCCAGCGATACGGGTCGGCCACTTCGACCCCGTGATAGGTATCGACCACAGCGACCGTCCCGGTGGCCGGATATGCGATCGACTCGGCGGCGTCGGAGGACGCGGCCTCGACCGGACCGGCCTGCGGCGGCGCCGCGGGCGATGCGTCGTCCGGCGGATCGGCCGGCTGGCATGCAGCAAGGACCGGCACGGTCAGGGCGAGGAGCAGGCAGCGGAACGGGGTCGACATCGAAGTTCTCCTGGAACGTGGGGCAAGGACGCGGCAGCGGGCCCACCGCATCGATCGAAGCCGACGACTATAGCGGCGGTCCGCAGGGCGCTCAAGCCTGCCTTCCGGCTCACGGGGCAGGCGTACACTTCAGGGCCTGCGAACCATCTGCCAAGGAGTTTTCGAATGTCCAGACTCAGCCGCCTCAGCGCCGGATTGTCCGCCCTGGTGCTGGCCGCCGCGTTCGGCGTGGCCGGCGCCCAGACCGTCGGCGAGCCGGCGCCGGCCTTCGACCTGCCCGACCAGTACGGCGACCGCCACGCCCTCGACGATTTCAGCGGCCGCTGGCTGGTCGTCTACTTCTATCCCAAGGCCGACACGCCGGGCTGTACGACCGAGGCCTGCAACTTCCGCGACAACATCTACGCGATCCGCGGCGCCGGCGCCGACGTGGTCGGCATCAGCGTCGATTCCGTCGAGGACCAGCGTGCGTTCTCGGACAAGTACAAGCTGCCGTTTCCCGTCCTGTCCGACGTCGGCGGCCGGGCCAGCGAGGCCTACGGGGTGCTGCGCGAGATGGGCTCGATGGACTTCGCCGCGCGCGAGACCTTCCTGGTCGACCCGAACGGCGTGATCGTCAAGCACTACGAACAGGTCGACCCGGAGACCCACACCCAGGACGTGGTGGCCGACCTCGAAGCGCTGCGCGAGGAGTATTCGCCGGCCGGCTGACTGTGCCGGATCCGGCAACGCCGCGCGGCGTTGCCGGGCTCAACCCTCGTCGATGGGCCCGCGCGGAGAGGCCGGGCGGTCGAGCCGCCAGGCGTCGAGCCAGGTGATGCCGGTGGGCTCGTAGCCGAGTTCACCGACCAGGCGCTGGTGGAAATCGGGGAAGTGGCCGGCCCCGTAGAACAAGGCGATCCGCTCGTGGCCTTCCCGGCCGACCTGCTCGAGCACGTCGAGCGCCTTGAGGTTGCGCTGGACGATCAGCGTCGAATCCGGACCGGCCATTGCGTCGAGCAGGTCCTTCTGGCCGGCCAGTTGCTCGGCGAACATCGTCTTGAGGGCATGCTGGCGATCGTCGGCGAACAGCACCTTCAGCAGGTCCGCCTGGGCCGAGGCGGCCTGCTCCGGGGTCTGCTGGGCCAGGCCGGCGATCCAGGCCCGGAACAGCAGCTGCAGCACCGACTCGTTGCGCTCGCGCATCGAGGCGCTGAACTCCTCGGCGGTCATGTCGGCATGGACGAAGTGATCGCGCCGGTAGTCGATCTCGTCGAGCTGGAAGGCCAGACCGAGCACGTCTTTCATGCCGCCCTGCAGCCAGCCGATCGCCGAGCTGCCGCGTGCCTCGGGCGCGCTGCGCGCCGCGTCCGGATCGCCGACCAGTTCATAGAGCACCACGTCGTAGTCGTCGAAGACCCGGTTCAGCGCGTGGAAGTAGGCCGCGTCGGCCACGTGCACCGCACCGACCAGGTCCAGCTCGGCGCCGTCCGGGGCGCGGTAGCCGGCCACCGCGACCTGCAGCGCGCGCGGCTGGCCGTCGGGCGTGACGTCGATGCGCAGGAACTCCGGGGTCTCGGCGGCCGCTGGCAGGGCCAGCACGAGCAGCCCCAGGCCGAGAAGCGCGTCGATCAGTCGGTTGCCGTTCATGGTGTCGAACTCCCTTGCCGTCATTGGAACCGTCGGTGCGTCGGCCCGGCTTCGGGCCGGCACGCCGGTTTTCGCACGCGCGCGTGAAAACGAGCTGCGCTGCTATGATGCCAGCCTGTTTCGACCACCACCCTCGGGGACCGTTCAACCATGTGCGGAATCGTCGCGGCCATCGCCGAACGCAATGTCGTCCCGCTGCTGATCGACGGCCTGAAGCGCCTGGAATACCGGGGCTACGACTCGGCCGGGCTGGCCTTCGTCGACCATGCCGACGCGCTGATCCGCGAACGCTCGGTCGGCAAGGTGGCCGCGCTGGCCGGCCTGCTCGGCGACGGGCACGCCGGCCATGTCGGCCTGGCCCACACCCGCTGGGCCACCCACGGCCGACCGAGCGAGGCCAACGCGCATCCGCACCTGTCCGACGAACGCATCGCGGTGGTCCACAACGGCATCATCGAGAACCACGAAGCGCTGAAGAAGGAGCTCGAAGACGCCGGCTACCGCTTCGCCTCGGAAACCGACTCCGAAGTCATCGCCCACCTGATCCACCGCGAACTCGACCGCGGTGCGGCCCCGGACAAGGCGATCCGCGCAGCGGTCGATCGGCTGGCCGGCAGCTTCGCGCTCGGTGTGCTCGACCGCGATCACCCCGACCGACTGTGGGGCGTCCGTCACGGCAGCCCGCTGGTCATCGGGGTCGGGGTCGGGGAGCATTTCCTCGCCTCCGACGCCGCCGCGCTGGTGCCGCTGACCCAGCAGATGATGTTCCTCGACGACGGCGATATCGCCTGCCTGAGGCTCGAGCAGGTGGAGGTCTTCGACCTCGACGGCGAACCGGCCACGCGCGACGTGCGGATTTCCTCGCTGCCGGCCGACAGCGCCGATCGCGGCCACTACCGGCACTTCATGCTCAAGGAGATCCACGAGCAGCCCGGCGCGATCGCCGAGACCCTGGACGGCGCGCTGGACGGCGCGCGGGTGCTGCCGTCGCTGGATCCGGACCTGCTCAAGCGGGTCCGCGCGATCCACATCCTGGCCTGCGGCACCAGCTACCACGCCGGCATGGTCGCCCGCTACTGGATCGAGCAGCTGGCCGGGCTGCCGGTGACCGTGGAGATCGCCAGCGAGTACCGCTACCGCCAACCGGCAGTGCCGAACGACACCCTGATGCTGGCGATCTCGCAATCCGGCGAGACCGCCGACACGCTGGCTGCGCTCGAGCGCAGCGGCGAGCGCCGCTACCTGGCCCGGCTGGGCATCTGCAACGTGCCGGAAAGCGCGCTGACCCGGGCCTGCGACCACGTCCTGATGACCCGCGCCGGGCTGGAGATCGGCGTGGCCTCGACCAAGGCCTTCACCACCCAGCTCAGCCTGCTGCTGCTGCTGGCCGCCGCGCTCGGCCGCGAGCACGGGCTCGGCGAGCGGGCGCTGCGGGAAGTCACCGAGTCGCTGGGCCAGGTCGTGCAGCAGGCCCGCGAAGTGCTGACGCTGGAGGACCGGATCGAGGAACTGGCGGCCGGCATCGCCGACAAGCACCACGCGCTGTTTCTCGGTCGCGGACCGGAGTTTCCGATCGCGCTGGAAGGCGCGCTGAAACTGAAGGAAGTGTCCTACATCCACGCCGAGGGCTACGCGGCCGGCGAACTGAAGCACGGGCCGCTGGCGCTGGTCGATGACGATCTGCCGGTGATCGTCTCGGCGTCGAGCAACCGGCTGCTGGAGAAGCTCAAGGGCAATCTGCACGAAGTGCGGGCGCGCGGCGGCCAGATGATCGTGTTCGCCGACCGCAACGTGACCCTGGCCAGCGGCGACGGCATCGAAGTGGTCCACCTGCCGATCGAGCACAGTCCTGCCTCACCGATCCTGCAGGTGCTGCCGCTGCAGCTGCTGGCCTACCACGTCGGCGTGCTGCGCGGCACCGACGTCGACCAGCCGAGAAACCTCGCCAAATCGGTCACGGTGGAGTAGCGGCCGCGGGCGCGGCGCCGGCCGGGTTCCGTGCGAGCGGGCCTCGCCCGCGATTCGGTTGCCATCACCCACGGTCCCGAACCACGATGGGACGCAAAAGAAAGGGCCGCGACGCTGCACGTCGCGGCCCTTCGAATAAAAACGCGCCCGGTTCTGGAGCGGGCGCGTCGGTTTCCCAAGCCTGCCATGGGAGGAGCAGGCGAGCGTTCCGGTAAAACCCCTTTTCCGGTTCGCTACTTCAGGTTCCCCTTCCCCGGGAATCAGTTGTACAGCGCGGAGGACTCGTCGCTGGCGCTGGCTTCCAGGTCGGCGTCCTCGGCTTCGAGGTCGACCAGCCAGTCGAGAATGGCTTCTTCAGCCATCAGGGCGTCGAGGTTTGCTGCATCGATGCTGTTCAGGTCCATGTCCAGGTCCTCGTGATTCGTGGTGTCGTCGAACATTTGGCGTTCCTGACGGTTCGCGGTCTTGCCCTGTGTAATGCAAACAACGTGCCAAAACTCCGGGCAACGGCCACAAGACCCGGTGAAACGGGCGGTTCAGGCGATCCGGCCCGGAAACGTGGCCGATCGAAGTGACGCTGCGCGTCAGTCGGAGCCCCGATTGCGTCACTTTTCGTTCGCAGACCGGGCCCGGGATGTCAGAATCGCCCCCCGCTTCGCCTGGATTCCCCGATGCCGCTGAGCCATCGCGCCGCCCTGCTCGCGATCTGCCTGATCTGGGCCGGCAACTTCCTCGCCGCCGCCGTCGCCGTCCAGGCGCTGGAGGCGATGACCTTCACCGCGCTGCGCGCGGCGGTGGTCCTGGTGCTGCTGCTGCCGTTCCTGAAGCCTCCGGCACGCGGCCAGTGGCTGAACCTGCTGACTGCCTGCTGGTGCATGGGTGCGCTGCACTTCGGGCTGGTCTTCATCGCGCTGGAGCGCTCGGCCGATATTTCGTCGATCGCGATCCTGATGCAGGTCTACGTGCCGATGTCGACGCTGCTGGCCGTGCTGCTGCTCGGCGAGCGGATCGGCTGGCGCTCGACCAGCGCGATCGCGCTGGCCTTCGGCGGTGTGCTGGTGGTCGGACTGGATCCGCTGGTGCTGGCCCAGCTCGACGTGCTCGGGCTGGTCCTGGCCTCGGCCTTCTTCCTGGCGCTGGGCACGATCTTCATGCGTCGGCTCAGCGGGGTGAACGTGTTCGGCTTCCAGGCCTGGAACGCGCTGCTCTCATTCGTTCCGCTGGCGCTGCTGGCGCTGGCCACGGAGTCGCCGCTGACGACGATTGCTCGGATTCCGATCAGCGATCCGGTCTGGCTGGCGCTGGGCTATTCGGCGATCGGGGCCTCGATCATCGGCCACGGCACGTTCTACTGGCTGGTCCAGCGCCACGAGATCCAGAAGGTCACGCCGTTTCTGCTGCTGGTCCCTGTGCTGGCGGTGCTGCTCGGCATGCTGGCCTGGGGCGACCGGCCGGGGCCGCGACTGCTGATCGGCGGCGCGCTGGTGATTCTCGGCGTGCTGTGGGTGACCCTGCGCAGCCGGGCGCGGCAACGTCTCGACGGTCCTGCACCGGCCGGCGATCGAGCCACCTGAACCGCGCTTGAATCAGGAGTTCAGAGCCGGTTCAAGGCCGCTCGCGCAGACTGGCCTCGCACTGTCACCCCAAGCGAGGTCCCTGCTCATGAACCATCGAACGTCACTGCATCGTCGCACGGTCCGCCACTGGGCGCTTCCGCTGCTCGCCGCCGGCCTGCTCGCCGGCGCAGCCTCCGCCCACGCCGGCACTTCGGTCCGGCTGGAGCTGCTCGAAGCCGCCGGCTCGTCGCAGGCCGTAAAGGTCGGCTATCGCCACGGCCACCGGGGCCCGCGCCATCATCGCGACCACCGCTCCGGGCGCCGACACGATGGCTACGGATACGATCACGGCCACTACCTCCGCGAGCAGGCCCACCGCTACGCAACGACCGCCGTCCACCAGGCTCGCGAGGCCCGCGCGCTGGGCTACTACTCCGATCACCCGCGCTGGGGCACCGGGTACCACAGCCACTACCGCTGGGCGCTGCAGGCCCGACCGGACCGGATCGACGAGGAAACACGGCGCCGCGCCCGCAAGCTGCGTGAACTGCGGAGCTGGGGCTACGACGGGCCGGCCTGGGCCGACCATCGGCACGGCCCGCACTGCCGCCACTGACGGGGCAGACACGCCGGTACCGGATTCCGAACTCGCCCCGGCCGCCGGGGCGATCTGCCGCGAGCACCGCGGTGACCGGCTCGCCGGCGCCGGGCCTCAGGCGCCGGGCGCTGCCGGGACCGGCAGGGGGACCCGCAGCAGGCCGGCAACCAGCCGCAGCAACTCGTACTCGGCGGCCACGATCCGTCCGTCGGTGCGCGCGCTGCGGACCAGCGCCTCGATCAGTTCACGACGTGCGTCAAGCGAAAGGTCGTCGAGCTCGCGGAAGATTGCGTCGAGCCGGCCCTGCCAGTCGCGACCGGCGTCACTGTCCACGGTCTCGATGCCATCGATGCGCTCGACCGCCGCGGCCCGCGCGTCGCCAGCGGCCAGCGCGTCGTCCGGCTGGCCGTGGTGGGCGAAGATCGCGATCAGGTCGGCCACCGCAGCGGCGTGGTCCTGAAGACGCGCCCTGCCGCCGACCATCCGGCGCGGCGGGCGCAGCACGTCCTCGATCTCGCGGTTCAGCAGCCGCGCCATCACATATTCGAACACGGTGGTCCTGCCGTCGGCCTCGATCAGCCGGTCGACCAGGCGCATGAAATCGAGCAACTGCGCGTGCGGTCGCCGGCGCAGCGCGGGGAAGGCCATCTCCAGCAGCGGCAGGCGGAGTCGAACCGGCAGGTCGGGTTCGATCGTCAGCAGCTTGCTGACCTGGGCCTCGCTGTCGCTGCCCAGGGTCTCGGCGACCATCAGCAGCTGGCGTTCGCGCAACTCGCGGTCGGCCGCGATCAACAGGAACAGCAGCAACTCCGGGGCCCATTCATCGGAATGCGCGGCCCGCTCCAGCGGCGCCGGAATCTCGGCCAATAGCGCCGCGACCGTCAGCATCTGGGCCAGGCCGGGCTGGCCGACCTGCTCGGCGAGCCGGTCGGCCTCGAGCGAGATCCCACCGGGCAGCGCATGGGCCGGCCGCGCGGCCTCGACCGCTTCCTGTTCCGCGCGCGCCGCACGGGCTTCGCGATGACGCGCCATGCTGGCCGCGATCTCGGCGAACTCCGACGGATCGAACGACGGCTGGACCCGGGTGATCCGGTCGACCAGCGGCGGGTGCGTGGCCATCAGCCGGCTCGACAGACTGCTGGCGAACAGCATGTGGCCGACTTCCTGGGTGTTGACGACCAGCTGCGATCCGGCGGTCGAGGCGCCGATCTTCTTCAGCGCCCCGGCGATGCCGTCGGGACTGCGGGTGAACTGCACGGCGGAGGCATCGGCGAGGTACTCGCGCTGGCGCGAGACGGCGGCCTGGATCCAGCGGCCGAAGAACAGGCCGATATAGCCGATGATCATGACGGCCAGTGCAATCAGCAGGATGGCGCTGGCGTTGCGGTTGCGGCCGCTCGTGAAGCGCATCGACGACAGCATCCTGCGTCCGGCCACGGCCAGCACGAGGATGCCGAACAGCACACCCATCAGGCGGATATTCAGCCGCATGTCGCCGTTGAAGACGTGACTGAATTCGTGCGCGATGACGCCCTGGAGTTCTTCCCGGTTCAAGTTCTCCAGCGCTCCCCGCGTCACCGCGACGGCCGCATCGGACGGCGACCAGCCTGCGGCAAAGGCATTGATGCCGTCTTCGTGATCGAGCACGAAGACCTCGGGGACCGGCACGCCGGAGGCGATCGCCATTTCCTCGACGATGTTGAGCAGCCGGCGGCGCAGGGGATCGGTCGTGCTGCCATCGACCTCGACGCCGCCCAGCTCCCGCGCGACCTGGGAGCCGCCGCCGCGCAGCTGCAGCGTGCGGTACAGGCTGGCCAGCAGGATCGTGCCCAACGTGACCGCGCTGGTCAGCGCCACGACCTGGCCGTTGGCCAACCAGAACGACGGGCTGAACCAGCCCTGCTCGGCCGACTGGAATCGCCCGAAGATCGTCAGGGTCAGCAGGTTCATCGCGACCAGGATGGCCAGGACCGCGGCGCTGAACGCGACGATCAGCAGCCGGGTCTGGCGGCGGGCCCGATCCTGTTGACGGAAGAAGTCCATGCGCGCCTGGTCTTGTGACGAGGGTTCGAACGCCGGGGCGGCCGGGCCGCCCGGCGGATCAGCCGAAGTCGACCTTCACGGCTTCGCGCTTGGCCGGGTCCTCGATCTCCAGCAGCTGGGCCGGGCCGAAGCCGAACGGACCGGCAATGAAGTTGTTCGGCACCGATTCGCGCAGGATGTTGTAGTTCATCACCGCGTCGTTATAGGCCTGGCGTGCGAAGGCGACCTTGTTCTCCGTGGCCGTGATCTCTTCGGACAGCTGCATCATGTTCTCGTTGGCCTTGAGATCAGGATAGGCCTCGGACAGCGCGAACAGCCGGCCGAGCGCGCCCGACAGGCCCTGCTCGGCCTGGTTGAGCTGGTTCATCTTGTCCGGATCGCCCGGGTCGGACGAGGCCTGCTTGAGCCCGGTGACCGCGGCATTGCGGGCCTGGATGACGGCCTCGAGCGTGTCCTTTTCGTGGGCCATGTACTTCTTGGCCACTTCCACGAGGTTGGGAATCAGGTCATAGCGCCGCGTCAGCTGGACGTCGATCTGCGCGAACGCGTTCTTGTAGCGATTCCTGGCCGTGACCAGCCGGTTGTAGATCGAGACCGCGTAGACGACCAGCAGCGCGAGCGCGCCGAGAACGATCCATTCCATGACCCCAGACCTCCGTTCAGGTAACCGATCGAAGTGTAGCGGATTCTCCCCCGGGGGACCACGTCGGTACCGACCGCAGCGCCTGTTCTTTGGAAGCAGGAAGCGAGCGGCCAGGGCACGTGGCCGCGAGGGTCGCGATTTCACCGGCCGAGTGGGCACCCGGGCGTTATTCGAGACCCCCTTCCGGGTTGCTGGGAACGCCAGAGAATCCGCGCAGGAACTCCACGAAGCGCTCGGACGCATCGTCTCCGGACCAGCCGGAAAGTCTCTCGATCACCTTGCCGTCCTTGACCCGATAGAAGATCGGTGTGATGTCCAGGGCCATCGGGTCCGGCCACCGCTGATCGTCGGCCGAGACGCGCATAGGAAGACGTTCGAACCGTCGATTGAACGCTTCCAGCCGCGGCAATAGGTAGGTCAGACGCTGTGTGGCGATCCAGGCCGTATTTTCGGGAAGAAGCGACTCCAGCTCGTCGAAGTTTTCTTCGATGAAGTGCAGCGCTCGTACCGAAAACGCACAGCCAGGACTCACAGAACCAATCAGCCATTCATCGCGGCCGACAGCCAATGACGCCGTGAGCAGGTTTCGGTTCTGATCGACGAAGTAGACCGGAAAACGCGCAGGAAGTGGTTCAACGGAATGCGGGGAATACGGAAACTCGACGATCTCATCGCCGAATCGCTCGGCGAGTTCTTCTGCAAGAGAAAAAAAGCGCGCACCGAGTAGAACGTCGTAGACTCGCTGCGCGTGACCAGGCCGGTTGTCCACAACCCGTTCTGCAGGAGACGTGCTCTTGTAGAGCTCGCTCAACAGACCGACCAGGACATAAGCGGCACTCACATCATTGATATGGTCGACATAGGCGCGAAAGGCGGCCAGCCCGAGCTCGAGGTTCGCTTTCGGTAGGGCTTCGAGTGTGTCCTGGTGTGTCGACGGACCCAGCGAAGCATCATCGAATGCCTGCCGGATGCGCTTGCGCGTTTCCGTTCTGCCAACCTCGAAGAACTCACGAATCGCGGCGATCCTTTCTCGGTCGAATTCAGCCTTCCTTTCCTGGAGGTCTGAGGACTCACCGTGTACGGCATACCCCAGACCGATCACAAGCAGGAATCCTGCGGTGGCGGGCATAGGCATCGTCCAAGCTCCTTTTTCTAAGCCGTTCGGCTCCGAGCAAGAAGGGCCCGGGACTGCCCGGGCCCTGATGGAGGAACGGAACGATCAGCCGCAGGACGGCGGATGGCAAGTGAAGTTATCGTCGTGTGCGCAGGTCCCTTGGCCCAAGCAGAAGCCGTTGACGTAGCCATTCCCTTCGCATTTTGCGCCATTCTTCTCCTGGCACGAACCGAACCATTTGATCATTCTGTCGATATCCGTTCTCGCGGTATGGTTCTCGAGTGCCGATACTGACTCCTGAAACCCGAAAAGTTCGGGCACCGCATAGGATTCCGTCGGCGTAAGCTCCTCTTCGAGTACAGCGCTGTTGTACGAAGCAAGCCCCTCGGGCCCGAAAGAAAGGGTTCCGAGGAACACCTTCAGAGCGCCCTCCGAAAGAAGATTCAAAGGGTTGTTCCTTGGGTCGGTGTTGGCGATGTACTCGACCAGTTCAGCCTCGTTACTGATTGGCGCGACCGCTCGATCCATTGCCAAGCGAACCTCCGAAGGCAGTCCTTCGTAGCGCATCGGGGCGTGGGTAAAGTCAGCGGACTCGGCTTCATCAACGAAATCCCGATGTTCGGCGAGCACTGTGACAGCGGTCGGCTCGATTGCGCCGGCAGTGCTTGCAAGCAGCATTGCGATGGCGACACTAGCCAACATCGGATGTTTCATGACGACCTCCATTCCGGATTTCCAAATGACAGATCGCGCCCGAATGCGAAGGCAGCTCTCGACTCGAGTTTTCCCTACTGCTGCGCTTTGCCGTTTTGTCGGCTTGCCATTCAAGCGCAGTAAAAATACGACAAGAGCAACCGTGAACGATATGTGAACACGGTTTTTGTCACTTACCCGGGAAACTCTTGCCATGCTTTGAAGGTTTCGGCAGTGAGTGAAAACGCCTTGTGGACCAACGTTCAAGAGCCGCCTTGGCGGCACCCTGCGCGTGAGCGCGATCGACCAGCCAGGCTATGTTTCGGCCATTGATGATCGGACGTGCTTCGCCGTGAAGGCTCCAGAATTTATCTGGGTCTATCCGAATCTCGCAACGGATTTCAGACTTGATCCGGTCTGATTTGAGAGGTCATGGGGCCTCCTGTAAAGTTTTGTTTTCCAGAACAAACAGTACAGAAAGGAACCCCCATGACCGTCTACAAGCTTATCGCAAAGCTGCTCAAGTTCAAGGATTTCCGGTGCAATGGACTGGCCTTTCGGCGCGGCAACCGGCTCGAGGTATTGGTCAAGCCCTACAAGAACGGCTGCCGCTGTCCGGAGTGCGGCCGGCGGGGACGTATCGTTCGCCAGCGCTCCGAGGTGCGCTACTGGCGTGATATTCCGGTCGGACCCTGGTCGATCTGGCTGATGTACTGGCCGCGTGAGATCTGTTGTGACACCCACGGCCGGGTGACCGAGCAGCTACCTTGGTCTGAGGCGGGCAGCCGGGTGAGTCACCGCTTTGAATACCTGATGCTGCGCTACTGCCAGATCATGCCGCAAAAGGCCGCCGCCCAGCTGCTGCGGTTGCCCGCCTCGACCCTTTCGGATCTGCTCCATCGCACCATTGGCCGGTTGCGCGAGGGCCATCGCATCCGAGGCCTCAAGACCATCGGCGTTGACGAAATCTCCTATCACAAGGGTCACAAGTACGCCACGCTGGTCTATGACCTGGAGCGCTCCTGCGTGGTCTGGATCGGCCAGGGCAAGGCCCGAGCGGCGATCGACCGGTTCTTCAACGAAGCGCTCAGCGACTACCAGAAGGCCAGGATCCAGACCGCCTGCTGCGACATGAGCCAGGCCTACATCGGGGCCATCCAGACACACTGCCCGAACGCCACCCTGGTGCTGGACCGCTTCCACATCGTTAAGGCGCTCAACGAGGCCGTCGACGAGGTTCGCAAAGAGCAGTGGCGGGAGGCTACCCGGGATGAACGCAAGGCGCTCAAAGGGCTGCGCTGGCTGCTCTCACGCCATTCGTCGACCCGAAGCCGGCGCGATACCCAAAACCTCAATGCGCTCGACAAACACAACCGGCGAATCTATCGCGCCTGGCGCCTGAAAGAAGAGTTCGAGCACTTCTGGACCTACCAGGCACCCTGGGCGGCAGAGCGGTTCCTGAAGCAGTGGACCAAAAGTGCATTGCTCAGCCGCCTGGAGCCGCTGCGAAAGTTCGTCCATACCCTCCGACGCCACCAGGATGCCGTGCTGGCCTTCATCGGCACCCGCGTGACCAACGCTATTGCTGAAGGACTCAATCGCATCGTCAAGATCGTCAAGAATCGCGCCAGTGGCTTCCGCCATCTCGATGCGTTCTCCGACATGATCTACCTGACCGTTGGAGACCTCGATCTGCCTGGGCAAATTCCAGTGCGGTTCCGCACACTATGAAAACGCCGGCAAAGACAGTCAGATCAGGCGCTGCGGGCGATCAGAGCTTTGCGAGATCCGGATATAGCC
>NZ_JAAWWS010000122.1 GCF_012272825.1 Wenzhouxiangella sp. XN79A
CAACGCTGCCGATGCGCCCGCGTCGCCAGGCGCACGATTCGAACCGCCGACCATCAACAATGGGTTCGAACCGAGCGGCGCAGCCGCGAGCTCGCGTGAGTGCAGCGAACGCCATCCCTCCGTCGGCACCATTTCCGGACCCGTCGGTCCGTCGAGGTCAGCGACTGCGGCCTTCCGAAGGTGCATGGTTCTCGGTATCCGCTCCCGTCAGGGACCGCGCCAGCGATCGAACATCGCTCCCGTTCGGCGCCTGGTGCAGTCGAAGTCCGAACCCCGGCAGGACGGCGTAGACGTGGTCGAAGATCTCGGACTGGACGTTCTCGTAGGGAATCCAGCTCGTTTCGTGGCTGAAGGCGTAGAGTTCGAGCGGGATGCCGTCGTCGCCGGCCTGGAGCTGGCGGACCATGTGGGTCAGGTCGGTGTTGATTGCCTTGCGCGAACCGAGATAGCGCGTCAGGTAGGCACGCAGCAGGCCGATGTTGGTCAGGCGGCGGGCATCGGTCGGGGAGTCGGGGTCGATTCCGCGCCGCTCGTTCTCCTCGCGAATGCTGGCGAGCTTCTCTTCGATGTGTTCGGTCAGCAGTTCGGCCTCGCGCAGCCGTTCGATCAGTTGCTCGGAGGCGAACCCGACGCTGCTGGCCTCGATCCGGATCGAACGCTTGATCCGGCGGCCGCCCACGGTTTCGATGTTGCGCCAGTTCTTGAACGAGTTCGAGACCAGCGCGTAGTTCGGAACCGAGGTGATGGTCTTGTCCCAGTTCCGGACCTTGACGGTGGTCAGACTGATGTCGACGACATCGCCGTCGGCGCCGTAGTCCGGCATTTCCAGCCAGTCGCCGACCGACAGCATGTCGTTGGCCGACAGCTGGATGCCGGCGACCAGGCCGAGAATCGGGTCGCGGAAGACGAGCAGGACCACGGCGGTCATCGCGCCCAGGCCGCTGAACAGGATCAGCGGCGATTTTCCGATCAGGAACCCCACCGCAAAGATCAGTCCGATGATGCTTCCGGCCAGCTTCATCCCCTGGAACAGGCCGCGCAGCGGCAGTCGCCGGCTGGATCGTGCGTCTCGGCTCAAGCGCTCGACGCCGTCGAGCAGGGCGAACAGCGCCAGCACGGTGAACAACACGATCCAGAGATGGGTGACGGTTTCGAGCAGGGCGAGCGCCCAGTGATCGGGGTCGAGAAAGGCGCTGCCCATGACCCAGACGACCACGCCCTGGGCGGCCAGAGCCAGTCGTGAAGCCAGCCTGGCATCGAACATGCGGACTTGCGAGTGGCGGCTGGCTTCGGTCATTCGAGTCAGCGCGCGCAGCAGCACGCGATGCACGGCCAGGTGAACCAGTGCGGTCACGAGCGCGATCAGGCCGATGACCGTCAGCGAGTAGATCAGCGAATCGTCGGCCACTCCCCAGTCGGCAAGAAGCGCTTTCAGTGCGTCCTTCATGAATCATCCCGGAGCGGAGCGAACGTCCACCCTAACAAGGATGGCGTGCGTGCTTCCGGAATGTCGTTCAGGCCGTGAAGTCGCTCCAGACGTCGCGGAGGTCGTTCAGCGCGGTTTCGAAGAAGCGCTGGCCGTGTTCGACACAGGCCAGGGTCGGGTCGGACCCGCAGCGGCCGTCGGAGTAGCGCCGTCGGAAGTCGGCCGCGTCGCGGATCGGTCCATCGGGCGCGATCCGCGGCTCGAGCCGTGCCTGGCGCTGCGCTTCCGGATGGGCGAACCAGGTCAGCGAAATCTCCGACGGCGTGGCGTGGCTGCCCTCGGCACTGCCATAGAGTTCGCGGGACAGGGCGCGAACGCCTGGCAGGGTGAACCAGTTGACCAGTTTCAGCGACAGCGGCGAGACCGCTCCGGCATGGCTGGATCGGGCCCAGATCTCCGAGAACGCGGCCTGGACGGTCGCGATGTTTCCGCCGTGGCCGTTCAGGAACAGGATGCGCCGGAAGCCGGTGGCGGCCAGCGATGAAACGACGTCGTCGATGACGGCGATCAGGGTGCTCGGCCGCAGCGCGATCGAGCCCGGGAAGCCGAGATGATGCTGCGCCATTCCGATGCTCAAGGTGGGTGCGACCAGGACGCCTTCGTCGGCCATGCCTTCGGCGATTCGCTGCGGACACAGTGCGTCGGTGCCGATCAGCCCGGTCGGCCCGTGCTGCTCGGTCGAGCCGATCGGCACGAGGATGGCGTCGCTTCGTTCCAGGTAGTTCTGGATGTCGGGCCAGGTCGAAAGCTGGAGTTTCATCGTGGTGTTCCTGTCTTGATCGATTCGTCAGTGGGGTCGTCGAGGGTCAGCGCCTGGCGGAACACGCGCTCGCCTGCCGCCAGCCGCTCGCGGGTGGTCGGATCGTCGAGCGCCTCGGCCAGCGCGCTCACCAGTTCGTATTGCCGGGCGTCCCGTCCGGCCTCGGACAGGGCCGCGACCAGCCCGGCCTGGACGCCGGCATGGACCCGGGCCAGCGGGGCCAGTTGCGGGTGGCCGAGGTGCAGGTCTTCGGGGTGATCGTAGGAGTCTCGACAGGCATCGACCGACAGCGAATGGTAGGCGCGGCAGTTCAGCGGTCGGCCGGCATAGCCGCTGCAACGGCCGTCGACCAGTGCGGGGCAGGGCAGGTTGACGGTCAGCACCTTGTCGACCGGCAGTGCGCGCAGCCGCGACTCGGTCCGGTGGACGCGCTCGACGAAGCTTTCGAAGGCCTCGGCGTCCAGGCGCTGCTCGAGAAAATCGAGCAATGCGAAGACCTCGACCGGCGTGGCCATGACCCGCAGGTGACAGCAGAAGGCGCAGCCGCTTCGGCAGGCCACCGGGCCGCGATCGGCGCGGGGCAGGGCGGCAAGCTCGGCCTCGAGCGCCCGCTGGGTTCCACGCAAAGCGTTCGAGGCCGAGGTCCGCAGGCCACGGCTGCCCGCCTCGCGCCCGGCTTCGGCCGCCCGGATCCGCAGGGCGTCGAGACGACTCATCGGTTCGCTCCGTCGGGTCCCTGCTCGTTTCGATGCGCTTCCAGGTAGGCGCGCAACTCCGCGGCCGCTGGCGCGGACTGCGCGAGCACGCTTTCGATCCGGTTGAAGTGGAGCAAACGGACGTCGTGAATCTCGGGCTTGATGTAGAGGTCGGGTGGATCGCGGAATCGCGCATCGGCGATCAGTGCCTGCTGCATCAGCTCGAAACTCCCGAACAGCAGGTCGGAGAATTCGGCGGCGGCCTGGTCGCCGGGGCGGGGCCGGGCGCCGGAGACATCGACGGCGATGACGCGGGCGCACCCCGCTCGGAGGCGGTCCAGCGGCAAGGGCCGGGTGGTGCCGCCGTCGATCAGCATGTGCGCACCGCGACGAACCGGAGAGAACAGCCCGGGCACCGCCATGCTGGCTTCAACGGCTTCGAACAGCGGGCCTTCGTCGAGGACGACCGTCTCGCCGGTCCAGTAATCGGTGGCGATGACCTCGAGCGGAATTCTCAGGTCGCCGAAGTCGCGTGCTTCCGTGTGCGTGGCCAGGAACTCGATGAACCCCTCGGGATCGATCAGTCCACCGTGCTCGAGGTCGAGGTTCAGGACATCCCGCAGGCCCAGTCCATTGTCGCCATCGATCATTCGGGACAGCGCATCGAGCCCGGAGCCGCCGAATTCGGCGAACAGCGTTTCGATCGAATCGGCATCGAGACCGGCGGCGTACAGTGCGCCGATCACGGCACCGATGCTGGTGCCAGCGATCCTCGAGGGTCGCAGCCCCAGTTCATCGAACACGTTCAGCATCGCGATGTGGGCAAGCCCGGCCGCGCCGCCGGAGCCCAGGGCCAGCCCGATCTCGCAGTCGGTCGCCTCCGAGGCGGCCGACTCGACGGTTTCGGCGGCGACGTGGGCGTCGGGGGCCAGCACGACCAGGAGAAGCAGGGTGGCGAGGAACGGGCGGGGAGGCATCGTGGCGATCCGGTCGGGCAGAGGCACAGCATACTGATCCGCGACGGTTCGGGTCGGACGAAACTGCAGGTTCGTTCTTGCACCCGCAAGAAAAAGCCCCGGCCGATGGCCGGGGCTCGTGCGAACGTTCGGTTCGCGGATCGCGGCTTACGGGCGATCGAGGTAGAAGTCGTAGCTTCCGCTGCCGGAGTACGACCGGATGCGCCAGTAGTAGTACCCGGAGGAACCGTTGTAGCTGATGTCCTCGTCCGAGCTGGCGCTTGCGCTGTTGGCCACGCGGCTCCAGCCACGGCCGTTCCAGCGGTACAGCTCCAGGTCGAAGTCGGCACTGCCCGGCCCGCGCAGGTAGCCGTTGTGGGTGCCGGCGCTCGAGAAGTAGTAGGTGCCGTTCGGCTGCACGTCGGAGTCGCCGGTGCCGCTCAGCGAACCCGTGTACAGGTCGCAGTTGGAGCACGGAGCCCCGCCGCCGCCACCACCGCTCGGCTCGGTGAAGCCGCCGACCAGCGATACGCCCGAGTAGGACGAATAGCCGCGGATCATGACGTGCCAGGTACCGGCTGCCGGGCTGGCGAAGTCGCAGCTCTCGGTGTTGCCGCCGATGTACGGACGGCAGTCGTAGCTGGACGTGGTCGGGGCTGCGCCGAAGCGGACGTACAGGTCGGCATCGCCCGAACCACCGGCCATGTCGAAGGCCAGGTTGGTCGCGCCGGCCGGGACGTCGAGGGTGAAGAAGATTTCCGAGCCCTGTGCGCCGGACAGGTTGCCGACCGGCACGCCGTTGGTCAGCGCGGTCGGGCCGGTTCCACCACCGCCGCCACCGCCGCCGCCACCGCCGCCGCCACCGCCGCCACCGCCGAACAGCGAGTAGGCCATCAGGTTGGGCGAACCGCTTCCGACGTTGGTCAGGGTGTTGGAAATGCCGGCCGCGAAGATCGCGTTCTCGACCTGGGTCGGCGTGGCCGACGGGTTGTCGGCGAGATACAGCGCGGCGATGCCGGCCACGTGGGGCGCGGCCATCGAGGTCCCGCTGATGGTATTGGTCGACGAGTTGCTGGTCCACCAGGCCGAAGTGATCGACGAGCCCGGCGCAAAGATATCGACGCAGGAGCCGAAGTTGGAGAAGCTGGAACGCGAGTCGCTGCTGGTCGTGGAGCCGACCGTGATCGCGGCCGCGGAGCGCGCGGGCGAGACGTTGCAGGCGTTCTGGTTCTCGTTGCCGGCGGCAACGACGACGGTCACGCCGGCGTTGCGCATGTTGGCCACGGCGTTGTCGGTGGTGGTCGAGGCGCCGCCGCCCAGGCTCATGTTGGCCACGGCCGGCAGGACGCGGTTGGCCGCGATCCAGTCCATCCCGGCGATGACGCCGGAGTTGGTGCCCGAGCCGTTACAGCCCAGCACGCGGACCGGCACGATCAGCGACTGCTTGGCGACACCCCAGGTCGAACCGGCCACCGTGCCGGCGACGTGGGTACCGTGCCCGTTGCAGTCGTTCGAGCCGCGACCGTCGTTGATCGAGGTGAAGCCGCTGAGAACGCGACCGCCGAAGTCGTTGTGCGAGGCCAGCACGCCGGTGTCGACGATGTAGCTGCGCACGTTCGATGCGGTCGTGTTGTAGGTGTAGGTGCCGTCGAGCGGCAGATCGGTCTGGTCGACGCGATCCAGGCCCCAGGTGGCGTTGTTCTGCGTCGCGCGGACGGAAACGATGCCGTCTTCTTCGACGTAGGCCACGCGCGGATCCTTGATCAGATCCAGCAGCTGCTTGTCGCTGACATCGGATGCCACGAAGCCGCGCAGCACGTGCGAGTACGACCGAGCGACCCGCAGGTTGTGCGTCCGGGCCATATCGGTGGCCACGCGAGCGACTTCCGGTGCCGCGGAGCGCTCGTTGGCCAGGCGCGCTACGTCGTCTTTCAGAACGACGATGTACTGACCTTCGATCGGATCCTTCGCGATCCGCAGGGCCGCTGACTGGTCCGAACCGGCGAGCAGCTCGGAGGCGGCGACCGGTGCGGCCAGAGCGGCGGCGAGCAGGCCGGCGCTGGCAACGGTGACAGATAGTTTCTTCCAGAACATCGAGTTTTCTCCCATGTGAACTGCTTTTTTCGAGTCCCCTTGCTACTTTCCCCTTTGTGCGACCTCCGATTTGCGTCGGAAGTGGGTTTCGAGGTTGCAACCCGCTCTTTCCTGGCCGCAGTTCCCACGCTGCGACAATTCAGGTTCGGTTTTTGGCCGGAGGCGTTGCGGCCCTCGTCCCCAACAAGCACCCATTGGTTATACGGGAGCCAGCGCGTGAAAATCCAGCGATTTTCCGACCGAATTTACGGAAATGTGACGAATATCACGCAAAAAAGTGACATTTTTTGTCACTTCATGACCATTCGGGCGCGTACGGCGGGGTCCGGAGCGTGCCGGAGTCGAGGTGCTGTCAGGGGGAGATCAGGTCCCGGTGCGCCGCCACCGGAATCCTCGTGCGTGCTCGCCAGCCAGGGCAGGCCGGTCGGCGTGTCGGTCGCGTCGATGAACAGCACCCCTTCGGGTGCGTTCACGCCCGGCGGCTCTGCACCAGCGCCTGCAGACGGCGTCGGGTCGTGGACGAACAAGCTGTCGGCCCGCTCCAGGCCGATGAACGCGAAACGGGGGGTCGACCAGACCGGTCGCGATGCCCTCGGGTTCCGGGTCGGCTCCCGGACATCGGCCCGGTCAATCGGGACGACGAATCCGGAGGTCCGGCCGGCTCATGCGCTCGGCGAGACGGTCGGGATAGTCGGGAGGAACCGCCCAGAGGATCGAGGTGGCTTGCCGCTGCAGTGCGCGCTCGTCGGCATCGAGGTCGCTGCGGATCGCCAGCACCAGGTCACTGCTGGCCCAGGGGTGATCGAACCAGTAGCGGTGGCCGGTGATGTCGAAGCCGCGCTGGTCGGCACCGTAGGACATGTCGATCACCTCCAGCCGCTCGGCGCCCCGCACCGTATCGAGCTGCTCGTCGTTCAGCGGTCGTTGGCGCAGCTGTCCGATCCGATCGTCGCCGCCCATGAATCGACGCGCCATCCGCAGCGCACCGTCGTTCGACGACGACGTGACAACGATCCGTCGAGCGAGTCGATCGATCTTCGGCAGGGCATCGATGAACTCGTTGCCGGGGACGTCCGCGGCGGCAAAGTAGATGGTTCCGAGGCGGAATCGCTCGCGCAGGTCCACGCCGTCGGCGGCGTGACGTGCGTAGAGATCCGAAAGCGCCCGGGTGACCAGGCGACCCCCGGCGCTCCAGGTCACGATGTGGATCCGCCGTGCGATGGAGTCCTGCGCCAGCTGCTCGAGCAGCGCGAGCAGCGCCGAACTGCTGCGGTAGGCACGACGCACGTCGCCGCCCGTGCCATAGGCGATGATGTTCTGCCGGGTCGGCCAGGAAAAGGCCATCGAGGTCATGTCGCGGCCCATGAAGTGGTCGAGCTGGGCGGCGAAGGCGTTGGCGTTGTAGAAGTTCACCTTCGCCCCGTGGACGTAGATCAACAGGTCGCGATCCCGGGCCGCCTCGATCGAGGCATTCAGGTCGGCCATCAGCCAGGACGCCGAGCCGCTCGGATCGACCGCCCGGCCGTGTTCGTCGAGCGTGAAGTGTCCGGCCTCGACCAGGCCGGCGATCGACAGGTCGACGTTCCGTTCGCGCTCGGCGCTGCGCGAGAATTCGTTGAGCTCGGACCAGCTGATGTCGGGACCGCCGAAGCCGATCAGCGACATCCCGACCGAAACCCGATCGCTCTCGTTGTTGTTGTAGTCGATCCGCTGCAGGTCCGGTTCGCGTTCGCGGGTGGTCGCGTAGTACACCCGCCGCGGTTTCCAGCGCTGGTCGGCCGGAACGTGATCGAGCGGCCCGACCTCGAGTTCGGAAAACAGCACCGGCGTGGGCATCAGGGGCTGGACGCGAGGCCCGGCACAGCCCGCGAGGACCAGGCCTGCGACGAGGATCGCGATGCCCTGGAAGAAGCGGTGACGATCAGGCATGGGAGCGAGGGCGAGGGATGGGCCGCCGTCGACTATACCAGCGGCACCGGCGGACGCACGCCGGACGGGACCCGCCCCGGGTCGTTCAGTCCTCGAGGATGGGGCGCAGGTACTTCTGCGCCCGCTCCAGCGGGATTTCCTTGCGCCGGGCGTAGTCTTCCAGCTGGTCGCGGCCGATCTTTCCGACCACGAAGTACTTCGATTCCGGATGTCCGAAGTAGTAGCCGCTGACCGCGGCAGCCGGATGCATGGCGAAGGATTCGGTCAGCTCCAGGCCGATGTTGCCGGGCGCATCGAGCAGGTCGAACAGCTTGGTCTTCTCGCTGTGGTCGGGGCAGGCCGGGTAGCCGGGCGCCGGTCGGATGCCGCGGTAGGTTTCCTTGATCAGTTCCTGGTTGGACAGGTTCTCGTCGGGGGCGTAGCCCCAGAGCTCGCGTCGGACCTTCGCATGCAGTGCTTCGGCCAGTGCCTCGGCCAGGCGGTCGGCCAGGGCCTGGAGCAGGATGCCGGCGTAGTCGTCGTTGTCGGGCAGCTTCTGCCTGGCCTCCTCGATGCCGTGGCCGGTGGTCACGGCGAACAGCCCGGCCCAGTCCTCGACGCCCGAGTCGGCCGGCGCGACATAATCGGCCAGGCACAGGTTGGCCGAAGGCTTGTCGGCCTGCTGGCGCAGACAGACCATGCGTTCCAGCACCGTTTCGCGGGATTCGTCGGTGTAGAGCAGGATATCGTCACCGTCTCGCGCGGCCGGCAGCAGGGCGCAGACCGCCTTCGGCTGCAGCCATTTCTCGTCGACGATCCGTTTCAGCATGTCCTGGGCATCGTCGAACAGGCTGGTCGCGGCTTCGCCGACGACCTCGTCGTCGAGGATGTCGGGATAGCGGCCGGCCAGTTCCCAGGTCTGGAAGAACGGCGTCCAGTCGATGACCTCCACCAGGTCCTCCAGCGGCCAGTCGTCGATGACGTTGAGACCCGGCTTCAGGGGCCTGTTCGGCGTGTAGGCGCTCCAGTCGATCTCGAACGCCTTGTCGCGCGCCGCTTCGATCGGGATCAGCGGCTTGCGCTTCTTCCGGTTGGCGTGCCGCTCGCGGAATTCTTCGTAGTCGGCCGCGATGTCCGCGGCGTAGTTGGGCCGATGGGTCCGACTGGCCAGCTTGCGGACCACGTCCACGGCTCTGGACGCGTCCTTGACCCAGACCACCGGCGCCTCGTAGGCCGGGTCGATCTTCAGCGCGGTATGGGCGCGCGAGGTCGTCGCACCGCCGATCAGCAGCGGCAGGTCCATGCCGCGCTTCCTCATGGCTTCGGCCACGGTCACCATCTCGTCCAGCGACGGGGTGATCAGCCCCGAGAGGCCGACCATGTCGACGTCGTGCTTTTCGGCTTCGTCGAGGATCCGGTCGGCCGGTACCATGACGCCGAGATCGTGCACATCGAAGCCGTTGCAGGCCAGCACGACGCCGACGATGTTCTTGCCGATGTCGTGCACATCGCCCTTGACGGTGGCCAGCAGCACGCTGCCCTTCTTCTCGCCGACCTTCTTTTCCTTCTCGAGGTAGGGCACGAGGTGGGCGACGGCCTTCTTCATCACGCGGGCCGACTTGACGACCTGGGGCAGGAACATCTTGCCGGCGCCGAACAGGTCGCCGACGTAGTTCATGCCGTCCATCAACGGGCCTTCGATGACCTCCAGCGCGGTGTCGTGCTGCTGACGCGCTTCCTCGGTGTCGTCGATGACGTACTTGTCGATGCCCTTGACCAGGGCGTACTTCAGCCGCTCGGCCACCGGTTTCTCGCGCCAGGCTTCATCCTTTTCCTGTTTCTGCCCGTCGCCCTTGTACTTGTCGGCGGCCTCCAGCAGCCGCTCGGTGGCATCGTCGCGGCGGTTGAGCACGACGTCCTCGACCAGCTCGCGCAGCTCGGGGTCGATGTCGTCGTAGACGGCCAGCTGGCCGGCGTTGACGATGCCCATGTCCATCCCGGCCTGCATGGCGTGGTACAGGAACACCGAGTGCATGGCCTCGCGCACCGGGTTGTTGCCGCGAAACGAGAACGACATGTTCGATACGCCGCCGGAGATGTGGCAGTGCGGGAAGCGTTTCTTGAGTTCCCGGGTGGCCTCGATGAACTCCATGGAGTAGTTGTTGTGCTCCTCCATGCCGGTGGCGACGGGAAAGATGTTGGGGTCGAAGATGATGTCTTCGGGCGGAAAGCCGATCTCGTCGACCAGCAGCCGGTGGGCGCGCGACAGGCATTCCACCATGCGCTCGGCATTGTCGGCCTGACCGGTTTCGTCGAAGGCCATGACGATCACCGCCGCGCCGTAGCGGCGGATCTTGCGTGCCTGGTCCAGGAACTGTTCTTCCCCTTCCTTCAGGCTGATCGAATTGACGATGCCCTTGCCCTGCAGGCACTTCAGCCCGGCCTCGATCACCGACCACTTCGAGGAGTCGACCATGATCGGTACCCGAGCGATGTCCGGCTCGGCCATGATCAGATTCAGGAAATCGGTCATGGCCTGTTCCGAATCCAGCAGGCCCTCGTCCATGTTGACGTCGATGATCTGGGCGCCGTTCTCGACCTGCTCGAGCGCGACCTCGACCGCCTCGTCGTACTTCTCCTCGGCGATCAGGCGCTTGAAGCGCGCCGAGCCGGTCACGTTGGTCCGCTCGCCGACGTTGACGAAGCCGAGCTCGGGGGTGATGGTCAGCGGCTCCAGGCCGCTCAGCCGGGTGTAGCGTCGTTCGGGTTGCGATTGGCTCATGCTGCCTTCTTGGTTTCGAGTTTGCGCGGCGGGAACGGCTCGACGGCCTCGCGGATGGCGTCGAGGTGGGCGGGCGTGGTGCCGCAGCAGCCGCCGATGATGTTGATCAGGCCGTCTTCGGCGTAGGTCCTGACGATTTCGGCCATTTGCGCCGGGGTCTGGTCGTACTCGCCGAATTCGTTCGGCAGGCCTGCGTTCGGGTGCGCGCTGACCAGGCATTCGGCGACGCGCGCCAGGTCCTCGATGTGCTTCTTGAGCTGATCGGCGCCGAGCGCGCAGTTGAAGCCGACGCCGAACGGTTCGGCGTGGCGCACCGAGTGATAGAAGGCCTCGGGCGTCTGGCCGGACAGCGTGCGGCCGCTGGCGTCGGTGATCGTGCCGGAGATCAGCACCGGCCAGCGCGCGCCGCGACGATCGAACTCCTGCTCGATCGCGAAGATCGCTGCCTTTGCGTTGAGCGTGTCGAAGATCGTTTCGACCATCAACAGGTCGGCGCCACCGTCGAGGAGTCCGCGGATCGCTTCGCTGTAGGTCGATACCAGGTCGTCGAAGGTCACGGCCCGATAGCCGGGGTTGGACACGTCCGGCGAAATCGACGCGGTGCGGTTGGTCGGGCCGAGGGTGCCGACGACGAAACGCGGTCGCGTCGGCGTTGCGGCTTCGGCCTCGTCACAGGCCGCCCGGGCCAGTTTCGCGGCTTCGAAGTTCAGTTCTTCGGCCAGTTCTTCGAGCGAATAGTCGGCCTGGCTGATGCGGTTGGCGTTGAAGGTGTTGGTCTCGATGAAATCGCAACCGACCTCGAGGAACTCCTTGTGGATCCGCTTGATCAGTTCCGGACGGGTCAGCACCAGCAGGTCGTTGTTGCCCTTGAGATCGTCTTCGTGGTCGGCGAAGCGCTCGCCGCGGAAGTCGTCCTCGTCGAGCACTTCGGCCTGGATCATGGTGCCCATGGCACCGTCCAGCAGCAGGATGCGTTCGGCCAGCGCGTCGCGCAGGGCATCCACGCGCTTCGGGTCGTGCCAGGTGTCTCGGGTCATGTTCGTCTCGCCAGTAGCGTGATGATTTCGAAATTCGGGGGTTTCTTCTCGACCGAGGTGACTTCGCAGAAACCCACCTCGAGCCCGGCGTCGCCGAACAATCGTTCCAGCGCGCGGGGCGAGAAACCGTTGTTGACGTGGCCGTAGGCCTCCACCTGCCGGGTGTGGCGGTGCGACTTCAGCGCAGCGGCGATCAGCGTGCCGCCGTCGCGGAGGACCCGGGCCGCCTCGCGCGCGGCCACGTCCGGCCGGTCGCTGTAGGTCAGGGCGTGAAGCAGCAGCACGGTGTCGAACGTCGCGTCGTCGAACGGCAGGGCATGCATGTCGCCCTGGTGGAAGCGGACGTTGGCGAGGGATTCGACCCGTGCCTGGCCGGCATCGACCACGCGCGTCGACAGATCGATGCAGTCGACCGACTCGGCCCGTCCTCCCAGCAGTTCGCCCATCACGCCGTCGCCGGAGGCGATGTCGAGCACCCGACCCGGCGTGATCAGCTGGACCAGCGCCCGCGCGGTGGACTCCCAGCTGCGACCCGGCGAATAGTGGCGTTCCATGTCGCCGGCCACCGCATCGGGCCAGTTGCGGCCGCGGGCACGCTGCGCGAGCACGTCGGGCAGACGTTCGGCGTCGGCCGCGATGACCGGGTCGTCGAGTCGGCCACGGACCATTGCCCACAGCTGGCAAAGCGCCGTGTCCCGACCATCGGTCATCGAGCGGTAGTAGACCGACACGCCCTCGCGGCGATCGGCCACCAGGCCGGCATCGCGCAGCTTTGCCAGGTGCGTCGACACGCGCGGCTGAGCCAGCCGCATGGTTTCGGCAAGCTCCGCGACGGTCAGTTCCTCGGTGTCCAGCAGTGCCAGCAGGCGCAGTCGGGTGGGGTCCCCGAGCAGCGAGCAGTGGCGGCCTACGCGTTCCAGTTCGATGACCTTATCCTTTTATCTCGATCGAAAGATATATTCGCAAGGATAAAGCCTGGAGGGCCGCTTCGCAACCGCCGGAGCGATTCGGCGCGCGGTCCGGAAGAGGCGGTCGAGCGCGCGGGGAGTCCCGTCAGAACCGGTCCTTCCAGCGTCTCAGCGTGGCGAACACGGCCTCCGGCGTGCCGTCGCAGCCAGCGTCGTGGGCCCGGGCCGCCGCGATCACGGCGGGCGCGCGGGTGCGCAGGAACGGGTTGCAGCGCTTTTCCTGCTCCAGCCGGCTGGGTACGGTCCGATGGCCCTGTTCGCGCAGTTGCTCGACCTCACGGCAGCGGGCGAGCAGGTCGCGGTTTTCGGGCTCGACCGTACGCGCGAACGCGCAGTTGGCGCGGGTGTACTCGTGGGCGCAGTGAACGAGGGTGTCGTCGGGCAGGGCCGCAAGCGCGTCCAGCGAGGCCAGCATCTGGGCCGGCCGACCCTCGAACATCCGGCCGCAGCCGATCGAGAACAGGGTGTCGCCGCAGAACACTCGCCCATGGCCGTGGAAGGCGATGTGGCTGGTGGTATGGCCCGGGGTTTCGAGCACCCTGAAGGCCAGCGACGGGGCATCGACCCGAACGTGCTCGCCCTCGCGGCAGGGACGGTCGACGGCCGGAATCCTCGGGTCGGCCGGGCCGAAGACCGGGCAGGGCGCCTCGGCGAGAAGGGCCTCGACGCCGCCGATGTGGTCGGCATGGTGATGCGTCAGCAGGATCGCGCCCAGCTCGAGGCGCTTCCTGGCCAGGTATTCGATCACCGGCCCGGACTGGCCGGGATCGACGACCGCGGCGTGCCGACCGTCGTCGATGATCCAGATGTAGTTGTCGTCGAAGGCCTCGACGGCCTCGATCCCGAGCTTGGTCATGGCGTCGTCTGCTTTTGTTCCGAAAGCGGGTCCGAAGATGTCCGCGACACCCTACTGTACCCCCGCCATTCATTGTGTAACGCCTCGTGGGCCATCCGACAAATGCAGGTAACACGCCGCCGTCGCACCCGCACCGTAGGCTGCGTTCCGCTCGCTCGACGGCCCGGCAAGGACGCCTGCACTCGCGCGCCTTGCATACGAAGCGGGTGCGACGGCGGCGTGTCACCTGATTTGCCGCATGGCCCACTGGCGAGTCGGAGAGCGTTTGGCTGCAAGGCCGGTCCCGCGGGGAATGGCAGCGTCCTTTCCAGGCGACAGAACGCCGCAGATGAAGGCGCTCCGGCTCGCCCTTCGAGGAGCGCGCCTGAACCGACATCGCGGCCTTGCGTCCCTTGTACAGGGCGGGCCCTTCACTGCGGGCCGCGCCGTGCACTGTCGATTCAGGCGCACTCGATAAGTCACACAATGAGTGGCGGGGTACACTACCGCCGACACCGTACCCGAAGAGTCGTCGATCGCCGTCATGTCCGTTGGCTTCGCATCGCTGCAGCACGCCGAGAACGCCGTGATTCCCGAGCTGCTGCGCGGAGCCGGGGTGGACTGGCTGGTGGAATTCGCGCCGGCCTCGAGCCCGTCGCCGGCCATCGATGTGCCCCGTCACCGGGTCCTGCACGACTCCAGCGGCTGGATCTGGCCGTTCCGGGCGGACGGACACACATTGCCATTCGCCGACGAGTCGCTGCCTGCGGTGCTGGTTCGCCACCTGTTCTGGGATGATCTTGCCCTGGAGCGCTTCGCCGAAGCGCTGCGGGTGCTCGCGCCGGGCGGACTGATCGTTTCGGTCACGGCCAATCCCTGGCATCGCGGCAGCTGGCGTGAGCTGGGCCGCGATACGTTCCGGCTGCCGGCCTGGCCGCGCTTTCTCTATCTGCATGCTCGCCACGACCTGCTGTTGCAGATTCCGACCCGTCGCTACTGGACCAGCGTGCTGCCGGGTCTTTCGCCGCTGCTGCTGGTGGTCGGCCGCAAGCCGCCGCGGGCGGCAACGGTCCGCCGCCTGGACCTGCGCCGCGGTTTCGCGTCGGCGGCACGGGCTGCGCCGACCACCACCTGCCGAGCCGCATGAGAGGGAGAGGCCGGAATGACTGACGAGACGGTCGAGATCTGGACCGATGGGGCCTGCAGCGGCAACCCCGGTCCGGGCGGCTGGGGCGCGGTGCTCCGGTTCCGGGGCGTCGAGAAGGAACTGTCCGGCGGCGAGCGGGACACGACCAACAACCGGATGGAGCTGATGGCCGCGATTCGCGCGCTGGAGTCGTTGAACCGCCCCTGTCGTGTCCACCTGACGACCGACTCGAACTACGTGCGTCAGGGCATTACCGAGTGGCTGCCGCGCTGGAAGGCCAACGGCTGGAAGACGGCGGCCCGCAAGCCGGTCAAGAACGCCGATCTCTGGCAGCGCCTCGAAGCCGCGGCGAACGAGCACCGGGTCCGCTGGTCCTGGGTGCGCGGACACTCGGGGCACCCGGAGAACGAGCGGGCCGACCGCCTCGCCACGAGCGCCGCCCAGCGCGCGGCCTGAACCCCGACCCGAGGAGCACTGCGAACCCGATGCGACAGATCGTCCTGGACACCGAAACCACCGGCCTGGAACCCGAGGAAGGTCATCGGATCATCGAGATCGGCGCACTGGAACTGATCGATCGGTCACTGACCGGACGGCAGTTCCACAAGTACATCAATCCCGAGCGCGAGGTCGACGCCGGCGCGGTCGAAGTCCATGGGTTGAGCGACGAGTTTCTCGACGACAAGCCGCGCTTCGCCGAGATCGCCGAAGAATTCATCGAGTTCATCCGCGGCGCCGAACTGATCATCCACAACGCGGCCTTCGATGTCGGCTTCCTGGACGCCGAGCTGGCCCGCTTGCCGGAGCCGACGCGCGTGATCGAGCTGGCCCGGGTGCTGGACACCCTGGAACTGGCGCGCGAGCTTCACCCCGGCCAGCGCAACAGCCTCGACGCGCTGTGTCGGCGCTACGAGGTCGACAACTCCAACCGCACGCTGCACGGCGCGCTGCTCGACTCGGAGCTGCTGGCCGATGTCTACCTGCTGATGACCGGCGGTCAGGTCGATCTCGGGCTCGATCTCTCACCGGCGGGTTCGACGACGCAGTCGCTCGGAGCGGTCGATTACGACCCTTCGCGTCTGCGGGTCCGGGCCGCGAACGCCGACGAATGCGCCGCCCACGAGCAGCGTCTGCAGGCCATCGAGCAGGCCGCCGGCGAGTCCGGCTGTCTGTGGCGGACGCTGGCCGGCCGGGCTTCTTGAGCGAACCGATGCCGCGGCCGGTCCGGGTACGATCGGCGGTGCCGCCGTGCATCGTCGTGACCGGGCCGACCGCAGCCGGCAAGACGACGCTGGCCTTCGCGCTGGCCGAGCGGTTTCCGTGCCGCCTGATCAGCGTCGACTCCGCCCAGGTCTATCGCGGCCTCGACGTCGGTACGGCCAAGCCGACTGCCGAAGAGCTGCGTGCGCATCCCCACGACCTGATCGATATCCGCGAACCGGAAGATGTGTACTCGGCCGCCGAGTTCGTCGCCGACGCCCAACGCTGCATCGCCGGGGCGCACGCGGCGGGGCGCCTGCCGGTGCTGGTCGGAGGGACGACCATGTATCTGAACGCACTTCGCTACGGGCTCGATCCGCTGCCACCGGCCGATCCCGCGCTGCGCGCTGCGCTGACCGCGGAGGCCGAGCGGATCGGTTGGGCGGCGATGCACGCCCGGCTGGCCGAGCTCGATGCCGAGGCCGCCCGCCGGATCCGTGCCAGCGATCCGCAGCGGATCCTGCGGGCATTGGAAATCCACGGCCTGACGGGTCGGCCGCCGACACAGCTGTGGACCGGACGGGGGCCCGATCGGATGCAGGACAGCCTGATGCTGATCGTGAGCCCGGCCGACCGTTCGGAACTTCATGCACGGATCGATCGGCGCTGGTCGACGATGCTCGCTCAGGGACTGCTCGACGAGGTCGCCGCGCTGCTCGAACGCCCCGGCCTCGATCCCGACGGTCCGGTGATGCGCGCGGTCGGTTATCGCCAGTCGCTGGAGTGCCTGCGCGGCGAGTACGATCGGTCGACGCTGGTGGCGCGGGGGGCTGCGGCCACTCGGCGGCTGGCCAAGCGGCAGCTGACTGCACTGCGCCAATGGGCGGGTGGCCGATGGTACGACCCGTTGAATGCATCGTCGATCGACCGCATAATCAGGCGTACAGGGCGGTTTGCGGAGCGCGTCGGGGGCTGATCCGAGCGCACGGCCCGCAGCCGGCGGCCGCGGAAGTTCGTAGCGCGCGTGGCGTTCACGAATCCGCCGGCATACTGCCTGCGACCCAGAATAACGATACGCCAAAAGGAGAACTCCAATGTCCGGCAAGGGTCAATCGCTGCAGGATCCGTTTCTCAATGCTCTGCGCAAGGAGCGGATTCCCGTGTCCATCTTCCTGGTCAACGGAATCAAGCTGCAGGGCCAGATCGAGTCATTCGACAATTTCGTCGTGTTGCTGAAGAATTCCGTCAGCCAGATGATCTACAAGCACGCCATTTCGACCGTGGTGCCTGCGCGCAACGTCCGGCTCGCGCCGAGCGGGGAGTCGGACGGCGATTGATCGGCTCGGAACCGGCACATCGGCCCGCGGCGAACCGACAGCGGGCCGTTCTGCTCCAACCCACGTTCGGCGCCCCCCTGACCGCGCGTGAACAGGAGGAGTTCTGCCTGCTGGCCGAATCGGCCGGCTGCGACATCGTCGCATCGCTGACGGCGCGTCGTGATCAGCCCGACGCGCGCACCCTGGTCGGCCGCGGCAAGGTCGACGAGATTCGGGACGCCGTGGAGCAGCACGACGCCGGGCTGGTGCTGGTCAATCACCGGCTCAGCCCGATCCAGGAGCGCAACCTGTCGCGAGACGTCGGCGTCGCGGTGCTCGATCGCACCACCTTGATCCTCGACATCTTCGCCCAGCGCGCGCGCTCGCACGAAGGCAAGCTGCAGGTCGAACTGGCTCAGCTCGAGCACCTGGCCACCCGACTGGTCCGCGGCTGGACCCACCTCGAACGTCAGCGTGGCGGGATCGGCATGCGCGGGCCAGGCGAAACCCAGCTCGAAACCGACCGTCGGCTGTTGGCAGGACGCATTCGCCAGCTCAAGCGAAGGCTCGATCGGGTCGAGCGCCACCGCGCACGCGGCCGGCAGGCGCGTGAGCGCAATGCGCTGCCGCTCGCTGCCCTGGTCGGCTACACCAACGCCGGCAAGTCCAGCCTGTTCAATCGCTTGACGGCCGGTGAGGTGGTGGCCCGCGACCAGCTGTTCGCGACGCTGGATCCCACGGTGCGCCGGATCGACGACCTCGACGGCGGCGCGGTCCTGGCCAGTGATACCGTGGGCTTCATCCAGGACCTTCCGCACGAGCTCGTCGCCGCGTTTCACGCCACCCTGGAAGAAACGCTCAGCGCCTCGCTGGTGGTCCACGTCATCGATGCCTCCGACCCGGATCGCGACGTCCAGATCGCTACCGTCGAGGATGTGCTCGACCGGATCGGCGCCGGGGAGCTGCCGCGCCTGCGGGTCTACAACAAGATCGATCTGACCGATGCCGGGCCCGGCGTCGAGCGCGACGAAGCCGGCGACGTGATCCAGGTGCGCTGTTCGGCGCAGACCGGTGCCGGTCTCGCCGAGCTTCGAACCGCGCTGGCCGAGCGCGTCGGCGGCGGTCGGATCCGGGCCCGGGTTGTCCTGCCCGCGTCGCTGCAGCGCTTGCGCTCGAAGCTGTTCGAGCTCGGCGCGATCGCCGACGAGCGCGTTGCCGACGACGGTTCGAGCCGGCTGGTGGTCGATCTGGCGCGTCGCGATGCGCGCGAACTGGGCCGATTGAGCGGTCGGGATGGATCGTGGGTCCACGAACACCTGTTAAAATGATCAATTGTGTCTTTCGAGTCGTTCGGCAGCCTTCGGTGGCCGCCGGATTCACCCAACAGAAACGCAACGGAGAGCGGAATGCCCTGGAATGAACCGGGCCGCGGTGGCGGTAACGGACAGGACCCGTGGAAGGGCGGTGACGGCCAACGGCCACCCGATCTGGACGAAGTCTTTGCCAATGTCCAGAAACGATTGAAGAAGATCATCGGCGGTGGCGGCGACGGCGGCAACGAACCGTCGGGCGGCAACAAGGACATGGGGCCGGGCTTCGGCGGCATCCTGGCCTTGTTGCTGGTGCTGGCCGGCATCTGGGCGGTCTGGAACTCGATCCACATCATCGACGAGTCCGAGCGTGGCGTCGTGCTGCGCTTCGGTTCCTACGACCGCACGCTGATGCCGGGCCTGAACCTGACCCTGCCGGCGCCGATCGAAGCGGTCCGCACCGTCAACGTCGAGCAGGTCCGCTCGATCGAGAGCAGCTCCCGGATGCTGACCGGCGACGAGAACCTGATCGATCTCGGCTATGCCGTCCAGTACCGCGTGGTCGATCCGGAGAAGTTCCTGTTCCAGGTCCAGGAGCCGGAGATCTCGCTGCAGGAGGCGACCGACAGTGCCATACGCGAAGTCGTCGGCACCAACAACATGGATTTCATCCTGGAAGTCGGCCGTGGCCTGATCGCGACGTCGGCCGGCGAGCTGCTGCAGCAGATCGTCGATCGCTACGATTCCGGAATCGAAGTCACCCAGTTCAACCTGCAGCAGGTCCGGCCGCCGAACCAGGTGCAGTCGGCCTTCGACGACGTGGTGCGGGCCCGCGAGGACCAGATCCGCTTCGCCAACGAGGCCCAGGCCTACGCCAACCAGGTCGTCCCGGAGGCGCGCGGTCGCGCCGCCCGTGTTCTCGAAGAAGCGCAGGGGTACCGAGACTCGCTGATCGCCCAGGCCGAAGGTGAGGCCGACCGCTTCATCGCCGTCTACGACGAGTACATCCGGGCCCCGGAGGTCACCCGTCAGCGCCTGTACCTGCAGACCCTGCAGGACCTGTATTCGACCGTGCCGAAGGTGTTGCTCGACGTCGAGAACGGCAACAACATCATGTACCTGCCGCTTGACGGGCTGCTCAACGGGGGTGCCGCTCCGGCGTCCTCCGGCCGCTCGATTCCGCCGCCTCCGCTGATGAACAGCGAAGAGCAGGCACGTTCGACTTCCACCCAGACGCGCGGCCGGCCCGGCCGCGAGGGGCGCTGATCCATGAGAATCCTGATTCCGATCCTGGTCGTGGTCGCCGTCGTGGTCGGCCTGCAGAGCGTGTTCATCGTCGACGAGACCGAGACGGCGCTGAAGTTCCGTCTCGGTGAAATCATCCGCGATGACTACCAACCCGGCCTTCATTTCAAGACGCCGTTCATCAACAACGTGGTCAAGTTCGACAGGCGGCTGATCACGCTGGACATGCCGCCGGAGCAGATGAACACGGCCGAACAGAAGTTCGTCGAGGTCGACTACTACGTGAAATGGCGGATTGCCGACCCGTCGCGGTTCTATACCTCGACCTCGGGCGGTGACTTCGCGATCGCCCGGTCGCGCCTGGCCCAGCTGCTTCGCAACGACCTGCGCGACGAGTTCGCCCAGCGCACGCTCTCGGAGGTCGTCTCCGAGCAGCGCCGCAACATGATGAACACCATCCAGACCCGGGCCAACGAGCGGGTCGGTGATTTCGGCATCGTGGTCAACGATGTCCGGATCAAGAAGATCGAGCTGACCGAAGAGGTGCTGGACTCGGTGTTCGACCGGATGGAAACCCAGCGGACGGAGTTCGCCAACGAGCTGCGCTCGCTGGGTCGCGAACGGTCCGAGGAAATCCAGGCCGAGGCCGATCGCCAGGTCCGGGTGCTGCTGGCCGAGGCCGAGCGTGATGCCGCGCGCATCCGCGGTGAAGGGGATGCGCGCGCGACCGAAATCTACGCCAACGCCTACCAGCGTGATCCGGAGTTCTACGCCTTCCTGCGCAGCCTGGAGGCCTATCAGGCGAGCTTCGGCGGTAACCAGGACGTCCTGCTGCTCGACACCGGCTCGGACTTCTTCCGCTACTTCGACCAGAAGGACTGAGCCGGCCGCGATGTGGAACGATCTGCTGCTGGCGTTCGGCCTCGTGATGATTCTCGAGGGCCTGATGCCGGCAATCAGTCCGCACGGCTGGCGGGAGGCGGTCGACCAGCTCGGCCGCCTGCCGGATCGATCGGTGCGACGCGTCGGCGTGGCGTTGATCCTGCTCGGTGCGCTGGTCTTCCACCTCGCGCGGTGAGCGAAGCACCGCGCCGGGTTGCTTCGAACCGAACTGTTTTCGAACCGAACGTTTAGGGAGTCGATCGATGGCACGATCCGTGGTGATCCTCGGAACCCAGTGGGGTGACGAGGGCAAGGGCAAGATCGTGGACCTGCTGGCCCACGACGCCGATGCCGTGGTGCGTTTCCAGGGCGGACACAACGCGGGCCACACGCTGGTGGTCGATGGACGCAAGACCGTCCTGCACCTGATTCCGTCCGGCATCCTCACCGACCGGGCCCGTTGCCTGGTCGGCAACGGTGTGGTGGTCGCGCCGGACGCACTGCTCGGGGAGATCGCAGGCCTGGAGTCGGCCGGCATCGAAGTGAAGGGCCGGCTCGGCCTGTCGAGCGCCTGCCCGGTGATCCTGGCCTGCCACGAAGCGCTCGACCGGGCGCGCGAGAAGGCGCGCGGCAAGAAGGCCATCGGTACCACCGGGCGGGGCATCGGCCCGGTCTACGAGGACAAGGCGTCCCGCCACGGCATCCGGCTGGCCGACCTGGCCGATCCGGCGCGGCTGGCCGACAAGCTCGGCGGCGTACTGGATTATCACAACTTCCTGCTCCGGCACTATTACGAAGCCGAGCCGCTGGACGTCGCCCGGGTCGCCGATGACGCCGCCCGGCAGGGCGAGGCACTGAAGCCGATGCTGTGCGACGTCACCGACGAACTGCACACGCTCCGACGCCAGGGCCGGGCCCTGTTGTTCGAAGGCGCACAGGGCGCGCTGCTGGACATCGACCACGGCACCTATCCGTTCGTGACGTCATCGAACACCACCGTCGGCGGGGTGATGACCGGTGCCGGGGTCGGGCCGGGCGACATCGACTACGTGCTCGGCATCACCAAGGCCTACACCACGCGCGTGGGGTCGGGGCCGTTTCCGACCGAGCTGGACGACGAGAACGGCCGCAGGATGGCCGAACGCGGCGTGGAGTTCGGCGCGACCACCGGCCGTCCGCGCCGCTGCGGCTGGCTGGACGCGGTCGCGCTGCGGCGCATGGTCCGGATCAACGGGGTCACCGGCCTGTGCCTGACCAAGCTGGATGTGCTCGACGGATTCGCCAGCGTCAAGGTCTGCGTCGACTACGAAGGCGTCGACGCCTTCCCGCTCGGGGCCGAGGAGTGGGCCCGCGCCCGGCCGGTCTACGAGACCATTCCGGGCTGGGAAGGCGATACCCGCGGGATCACCGATGCGGCCGATCTGCCGTCGGGCGCACGCGCCTACCTGGATCGGATCGAGACGCTGGTCGAAGCGCCGATCCACATGCTCTCGACCGGTCCGGAGCGCGAAGCCAACGTCATCTTCCAGCACCCGTACGGCTGACCCGCACCGCTAGAATCAGACCGAACGCCCACGACCACGGACTCCGTCATGCTCGATCCGCAGCTGCTGCGCAATCACCTCGAAGACGTCGCCACCGGGCTGGCCCGGCGCGGCTATCCGCTCGACCGCGAGCAGTACGCGTCGCTGGAGACCCAGCGCAAGCAGCTGCAGACGCGCCAGCAGGAGCTGCAGAACCAGCGCAACACGCGCTCGAAGTCGATCGGGCAGGCCAAGGCCCGCGGCGAGGACATCGAGCCGCTGAAGGACGAGGTCGCGAAGATCGGCGATGAACTGAAGGAGGTCGCCGAGGCCCTGGATCAAGTGCGTGCCGCGCTCGATCACCTGCTGCTCGACCTGCCGAACCTGCCGGCCGACGATGTTCCGGACGGGCGCGACGAGTCGGCCAATGCCGAGATCCGGCGCCACGGCGAGCCGGGCCGCTTCGATTTCGAACCGCGCGACCACGTCGAGCTCGGCGAGCGGATCGGCGGGCTGGATTTCGAACGGGCCGCGCGCCTGTCGGGCAGCCGCTTCACCGTGCTCAGCGGCCCGCTGGCCCGGCTTCACCGTGGGCTGGCGCAGTTCATGATCGACCTGCACGTGCGCCAGCACGGCTATCGCGAGGTCTACGTGCCGTACCTGGTCGGCGCCGAGGCGATGCAGGGCACCGGCCAGCTGCCGAAATTCGAGGACGACGCGTTCCGGATCGACGACGATCCGCCGCGCTACCTGATTCCGACGGCCGAAGTCCCGGTGACCAACCTGGTCGCCGGCGAAATCATCGAGGCCGGCGACCTGCCGCTGCGCTTCGTCGCCCACACGCCGTGTTTCCGGCGCGAGGCGGGTTCCTACGGCAAGGACACCCGCGGCATGATCCGTCAGCACCAGTTCGACAAGGTGGAACTGGTCCAGATCGCGCTGCCCGACGAGGCCGAAGACGCCCTCGAACAGCTCACCGGACACGCCGAAGCCGTTCTGCAGGCGCTCGAACTTCCCTACCGGACCATGCTGCTGTGCGCTGGCGACATGGGGTTCTCGGCGCGGAAGACCTACGACCTCGAGGTCTGGATGCCGGGTCAGAAGGCCTGGCGGGAAATCTCCTCGTGCAGCCATTTCGGCGATTTCCAGGCCCGCCGGATGCAGGCCCGCTGGCGCAACCCCGAGACCGGCAAGCCGGAGCTGCTGCATACGCTCAACGGCTCCGGTCTGGCGGTCGGCCGTACGCTGGTCGCGATGCTCGAAAATCACCAGCAGAAGGACGGCTCGGTCGTGGTGCCCGAGGCGCTGCGGCCCTACCTCGGCGGTATCGAGCGGATCGAACCGACCGGCTGATCGCGCCGGTCGATCGACATCGCGATCAGGTCGTGAAGCGGGCCGGCCCGAGCGCCAGCCGGGCTACCGTCACGACCCGGTCCCGGCCGCTGTCCTTGGCGTCGTAGAGGGCCTGGTCGGCGCGCGCGTACAGCGCATCGAGGTCAGGCTCTCGGACCCGCTCGGCCACCCCGAAGCTCAGCGTGAACTCCGGCTCGTCGCGCGGCCTGTCGCGTCGGATCAAGGCCCGCAGGTGTTCGATTCGGGCGACCGCGGCGTCGGTCCCTTCGTTCGGCAGCGCGACGCCGAATTCCTCACCGCCCAGGCGACCGAGCAGGGCGCCCTCACCGAAGGCCTCGCGCAGACAGGCGCCGGTGCGCCGCAGGATCGCATCGCCGGTCAGGTGGCCGTGCTGGTCGTTGATCTGTTTGAACAGGTCGATGTCGGTGATCACGATGGTGAACGTACGGTCGAGCTGCTGGCTGCGCTGGAACGCCTGGTGGGCCAGCTGGAAGAAACGCGTGTGGTTCAGCAGTCCGGTCAGCCCGTCGCGCTCCGACATCCGCTGGAAGCGCCTGCGGTCACGGGCCGTCTGGACCAGCAGCGCGATGACCAGCGCCGCGGCGATCACAGCGCCGACACCGCCGTAGAGCAGCCCGAGATCGGCTTGCTGGCGTCGTTCCGATTCAAGCTCCAGCGCCCGATTCCGGTCGCGCAGCAGTTCCAGTTCCTGCGCGCGGGCCTCGGTGTCCTGCTCGTTGATCAGCAGGGCGATTCGCATCGCCCGTTCCCGCCGGGAGCGATCGCGGCGCAGGGCGACCGCGCGCTGCAGCCGGTCCAGCGCCAGCCTGCGGTTGCCGTCCCGTTCGGCCAGCTCGGCCAGGACCTGCCAGGCCGCGGCCCTCGCGGCCCGGTCGCCCGGCGCGTCCAGGCGGTCGATGATCGGATCGAGGACGGCCTTGGCGGCCTCGGGCCGGCCTGCGATCAGTGCCCGCTCGGCCAGCACCGTGCGGGTTTCCAGCACGCCCTCGGGAAATCCGGCCCGTTCGAACACCGCCAACGCGTTCCGCAGTTCCGCGTCGGCGCCCGGGTCCTGCTGCGCGCCCAGGGCGCGGCCGAGACCGAGCCGGGCCTGGCCTTCGAACACACGCTCCCCGGCCTCGATACAGGCCCGGGTCGCGGCAGCGAAGCGTTCCTCGGCCTCGTCGGTGCGGCCGGAATTGAGCAGCGCCCGGCCACCGCGCTCCAGCGCGATGCACGCGGTTCGCCCGAGATCGAATTCGCGGGCCAGGGCCAGCGCCTGGTCGGCATAGGTCAGTGCGGTTGCCGTCTCACCGATCCGGTCGTAGAACTCCGCCGCCACGCTGTAGGTGCCGGCGCGCATGCGCGGGTCGGCCACGCTCGGCGCACGGTTCAGTGCGCGGCGGAAATAGCGGAAGCCGGCGTCGAACCGATCGTTGACGACGAGCACGTTGGTGGCCAGGTTCAGCGCACGCTGGGCCAGGTCCGGATCCATCCGTTCGAGTTCGCCGATCAGGGCGACGATGGCGTCGCTGGCGCCGTCCAGGTCGCCGGCACGCGCGGTGTGGCGGATCCGGATCAGCTCGAAGCGGTCGCGCTGATCGGGGGTGGCCGAGGCGACCCGGAGTTCGATTTCCCCGATCAGCCGCTCCACGTCCTCGCCGCTGGAGGCCACGCTGAGCGCATCGGCCCGGTCGAGCAGCGTGTCCAGCGAGTCGTTTCCGTCCTGGCCGGTGACAGGAACGGTGGCGACAGCGAACAGGAGTGGCAGGAACCGGACGTTGAACTGCGGCATGCGAAGCGGGACCGGGTGGGAAGCAGGACACCTTCGAGCATAGCGAGTGCGACGCGGATTGGAAAGCGGCCCGGTGCGACAGCCGGTGTCCGGACACGGCGGCCGGCATGCACGGGTCGTGGCGCGGCGATCAGATGTTCGCTGCTGGGCCGCACGGCAGCGGGAGAGCTTGCGCTATCATCGCAACGATGCCGATCCTCTCATTCCGATGCCGCGGTCCGTCATGACGACCTCTTCGCCGAAGTCGCTGGTCGTCGCGATCTCCTCGCGCGCACTGTTCGATCTGGATTCGACCCACCAGATCTACGAAGAACAGGGCCTGCAGGCCTACATGGATTACCAGCGCGAGCGGGAGGACGAGATTCTCCAGCCCGGCGTGGCCTTCCCGCTGGTCACCAAGCTGCTGGGTCTCAACGCCGACGACATGGACCACCCGGGCGTCGAGGTCCTGTTGCTGTCGCGCAACAGCGCCGATACGGGCCTGAGGATCTTCAATTCGATCGAACATTACGATCTGAACATCGAGCGCGCGGTGTTCACCAACGGCGCCAGCCCGGCCAACTACATCGAGCCGGTCGGCGCCGACCTGTTTCTATCGGCGAATGCCGAAGACGTCCGAAAGGTGCTGATGGCCGGCTATGCCGCCGCGACCATCCTGCCGCAGGCCACCCGCGAGAATCGCTCCGGGCAGCTGCGCATCGCCTTCGACGGCGACGCGGTGATCTTCAGCGACGAAGCCGAACGCGTCTACAAGACCCAGGGTCTGGCCGCGTTCTCGTCGAGCGAGCGCGAGGCGGCGATGAAGCCGCTGCGCGCAGGCCCGTTCAAGGCCGTTCTCGAGGCCATCCATCGCATCCAGTCGGCCTATCCGGCCGACGAAACCCCGATTCGCACGGCGCTGGTCACGGCCCGCTCGGCACCGGCGCACAAACGGGTCATCATGACGCTTCGTGCCTGGGGGATCCGGATCGACGAGTCGATGTTCCTCGGCGGCCGCGACAAGGCGGCATTCCTGCGCGCCTTCGGCGCCGACATCTTCTTCGACGACCAGCAGCTCCATTGCGAGGCCGCCAGCCGGATCATCGCCACCGGGCACGTCCCGCACGGTGTGGCCAACGAGTCGACCGACGACTGATCGCGGTCGCGGTTTCATTTCGTTTCTTTCCTTCCCATCCTGTTGCTCCGTTCATTCCTTTCCCGATGAGGTTTCCATGCGCCTTCGTTCGCTGATCCTGCTGATTTCCGTGCTGTACATTTCCGGCCCGCTACCTGCCCGGGAGGCCTCGCCCGGCGTCGATGCGCCCGGCGGATGCGAACCCGGAGAAGACGCCGCCACCGAGTGCGAGGACCGCGAATGGTCGGTGCAGGACCCACCCGGTGAGTGGACCGAGATCGAGATCGACACCGACCGGGTCACCTGGTCGACGGTGACGGTCAGCCCGGACGGCCGAACCGTCGTGTTCGACCTGCTCGGCGACCTGTACCGGGTGCCGATCGACGGTGGCGATGCCGTGTCGCTGACTTCGGGCATCGCATGGGATTTCCAGCCGACCTTCAGCCCGGACGGATCGCGGATTGCCTTCATCAGCGATCGCGGCGGTGCGGAGAACCTCTGGACCATGGCTGCCGACGGCAGCGATCCGCGCCCGGTGACGGACGAATCCGACCAGCTGCTGCACAACCCGGCCTGGTCGCCGGACGGCGAATTCATTGCCGCGCGCAAGGCCTATGTATCGGCGCGCTCGATTCCGGCCGGTTCGATCTGGATGTACCACCGCTCCGGCGGCGCCGGCGTCGAGCTGGTCGAGCGCCTGCACGGAGCGCAGTCGCAGAAGAACATTGCCGAGCCGGCCTTCTCGCCGGACGGCCGCTACGTCTATTTCAGTCAGGACACCACGTCCGGCACGGTCTGGCAGTACAACAAGGACGCCAACACCGGCCTCTTCGCGATCCGCAGGCTGGACCGCGAAGCCGGTGGCATCGAGACGGTGGTGGCGGGCCCCGGCGGTGCCATCCGCCCGGTGCCGTCGCCCGACGGCCGATACCTGGCGTTCGTCCGGCGCAACCCGACCGAGTTGAGCAGCCGGCTGATGATCAAGGACCTCGACTCGGGCGTCGAGACCACGCTGGTCGAGCGGATCTCGCGCGACATGCAGGAAACCAGCGGCGACCGCGGAAACTACCCCGGCTTCGCCTGGCTGCCCGACGGACAAGGCCTGGTGCTGTGGTCGGACGGTGGCCTGCACCGGGTCGGCCTGGACGGCGACCGGGCGGATATCGAATTCCGTGTCCGCGACCGTCGCGCGGTTCACCCGGCGCTGAAGCTGACCGTGCCGGTCGCGCCGGACCGGGTCGCGGTCCGCATGCTGCGCTGGAATCAGTACAGCCCCGACGGGTCGAGTGCGCTGTACCAGGCGCTCGGCCACGTCTGGCTTCACGACCTCGAAACCGATCGGCGCCGCCGGCTGACCGACCAGGACGAGCACTGGGAGTTCTACCCGCGTTTCTCGCCGGATGGCCGTTCGGTGGTCTATACGACCTTCGACGACGAAGCGCTGGGCAGCGTGCAGATCAAGCGAGTCGGGCGCGGCCGGGCCCGGGTGCTGACCGACGAGCCGGGCCATTACGTCGAGCCGTCGTTCTCGCCGGACGGTGAGCAGGTGGTCTTTCGCAAGACCACCGGCGGCTACCTGACCTCACCGACCTGGTCGGAACGGCCCGGCATCTATCGGGTGTCGGTCGATGGCGGGGAGCCGGTCCGGGTTCTCGACCGCGGCAGCAACCCGCAGTTCTCGGCCGACGCGACCCGCATCCTGTTCAGCGAACGCACCGACACCACCACGCTGGCCCTGAAGAGCGTGAACCTCGACGGCGAGGACGAGCGCACCCACCTGACCGGCAGCTGGGTCACCGACTACCGGGTCTCGCCGGACGGTCGCTGGGTCGCGTTCACCCAGGAGTACAACGTTCATGTCGCGCCCTTCTTCGCGGCCGGGAAGCCGGTTTCGATCAGCGCGTCGAGCTCGGCCTATCCGGTTCGCCAGGTCTCGGCCCGGGCCGGCGAAGTGCTGCACTGGCTGGAGGACAGCTCGGTGCTGGGCTGGTCCTACGGGTCCTACCTGTACCAGCGCCCGCTGAGCGATGCCTTCGCCTTTCTCGAGGGTGCGCCGGAGGAGCTGCCGGCGCCGGCGACCGAGGGTCGCAACCTGGCCTTCGAGGTGGCCGCCGACGTTCCCGAGGGTCGCATCGCGCTGGTCGGCGGCCGGGTCGTGACGATGCGCGATGCCTATTCGCGTGAAGAAGTCATCGAAAACGCCGTGGTGCTGGTCCGAGGCCACCGGATCGAGGCGGTCGGGTCGGCCGACGAGGTCGCGGTGCCGGACGGCTACCGGGTGGTCGACGTGTCCGGTCATACGGTGCTGCCCGGCCTGATCGACGCCCACGCGCACGGCGCGATGAGCAACGAGCAGCTGCAGCCGGTGCAGAACTGGATGCAGTATGCCAACCTCGCGTTCGGCGTGACCACGATCCACGATCCGTCCAACGACAACTGGGGCATCTTTTCGGTCGCCGAGCTCCAGCGCACCGGCCAGACCCTGGCGCCGCGCATCTTCTCGACCGGTCGGATTCTCTATGCCGGGCTGTTCCCCGGGGTGACGGCGAAGATCGACGACTACGAGGACGCGCTGTTCCATGTCCGTCGTCAGCAGCAGCAGGGCGCGATCTCGGTCAAGAGCTACAACTACCTGCGCCGCGATCAGCGCCAGCAGGTGCTGCATGCCGGTCGCGAGCTCGGCATGCTGGTCGTGCCCGAAGGCGGAATGCGGCTGGAGCAGAACCTGACCCAGATCGTCGACGGCCACACCGGCATCGAGCACAATCTGTCGGTCCACCGGATCCGCTCCGACATCGAGCAGCTGTGGAGCCAGACCGAGGTGGTCTACTCGCCGACCTTCGTCGTTGCCTACGGCGGCCTGATGGGCGAAGAGTACTGGTACGACCGCACCGAGGTCTGGAAGAACCAGCGCCTGATGAACTTCGTGCCGAAGTCGGTCGTGTACCCGCGCTCGATCCGCCGGCCGACCGCACCCGACGCGCACTACAACCATTTCTCGGTTGCCGAGGAGGCCCGGGAGCTGAACGCGTTGGGGGTACCGGTGGTCATCGGCGCGCACGGTCAGTTGGCCGGGCTTGGCGCGCACTGGGAATTCTGGATGATGGCCCAGGGCGGGTTCACGCCGTTCCAGGCCCTGCGCGGCGCGACCATCGACGGCGCGCGGTATTTCGGAATGGAGCGCGAAATCGGCTCGATCGAGGCCGGCAAGCTGGCCGACCTGGTGATTATCGACGGCAACCCGCTCGACGATATCCGGGTCAGTCAGAACGTGGCCTATACGATGTTGAACGGCCGGCTGTACGACGCCGACACGATGAACCAGGTCGCCCCGGATGCCGTGGAACGCGAGCCGTTCTTCTTCGAGCGACCCGGCGGAGACGCCTGGCAGGCCGAGACCCATCGCCGCTTCGAGGCCATGGCCCGCAACCTGGGCTGGACGCACGACGATCATTGATCGGTGGCGTGATCCGCGGCACTCCAGTGCGCGCGGCGATCCGTGACCACGCCGGGGCCTTTCCCGGCCTTGTCGTCGTTCGCGCCCGCAGCGCAGGCCGCTCGGCTATCCTCGGACCGGGAAACCAAGGAACGGGGCAGGAATGAGCTGGATCGTCCACAAGTTCGGCGGCAGCAGCCTGGCCGATGCCGACGCCTTCGAGCACGTCGGTCGCCTGCTACTCGAGCGCGCTGCCGACGGGCGCTCGCAGGCGGTCGTGGTCTCGGCAATGCAGGGCACCACCGACGCCCTGATCGACATGGCCCGGGCGGCCGGGCGCGATGCCGGCCACTGGCGCGACGGGCTCGGCGTGCTGCGCCAGCGCCATCGCGACTGCGCCGTTGCGCTGGCGTTGCCGGAACAGACCTGGGCGGCGATCGAGTTGTCGTTCCGCCGTCTCGAGCACCTGTTGGAGAGTTTCGGCCTGCTCGGGAGCGTCCCGGACGAGGCGATGGACCTGGTCTCGGCGCTCGGCGAGCAATGGTCGGCGCGGCTGTTGTCGGGCTGGTTCGAGGCCGTCGCGCAGCCCGGCCGGTTCGTCGATGCCCGCGAGGTGATCCGGATCCGGCGCGGCGAACTCGGTCCGATCGCCTGCATCGAGGACAGTCGCCTGCGGCTGGAGACGCTGTTCGACGGGCGATCGCCGGCGCGGTTCGTGATCACCGGGTTCTGCTGCCGCGACGAGCAGGGCCGGGTGGCCACGCTGGGTCGCGACGGCAGCGACTTCACCGCAACGATCGTCGCTGCGCTGCTCGAGGCCGACGAGGTCGAGATCTGGACCGACGTCGACGGCGTGCTGAACGCCGATCCCGGGCGCGTGCCGCGGGCCGAGGTGGTCGAGCGACTGTCCTACCGCGAGGCCTTCGAACTGGCCTACTTCGGCGCGCGGGTGCTGCATCCGCAGACCCTCTCGCCGCTGCTCGAGCGCGACGTGCCGGTCCGGATCCGTTCGACCCGGCACCCGGACCGTCCCGGAACCGGGATCGACCGCGCAGGCGTCGCGCAGCCGCCGGTCAAGGGCCTGACCTGCATCCGTGAGCTGGCCCTGGTCAACGTCGAGGGCGCCGGCATGCTCGGCGTGCCCGGAACCGCCGAACGGGTGTTCGCCACGCTGCACCGGGCAGGCATCTCGGTGACGATGATTTCCCAGGGCAGCTCGGAGCACTCGATCTGCTGCGTCGTTCCGGCGAAGGAGGCCGAACGCGCCGAGCGGGTGCTGGGCGACGCCTTCGCGCGCGAGATCGATGCCGGTCAGCTGCAGTCGATCCGGCGCCAGGACGGCATCGAGGTGCTCGCCGCGGTCGGCGACGGCATGGCCGGGGCGCCGGGTGTGGCCGGCCGGATGTTCACCGCGCTCGGCCGGGCCGGCGTCAACATCCGCGCCATCGCCCAGGGCAGTTCCGAACGCAACATCTCGGTCGCGGTCGACGCGGCCCAGGCCGAGCGGGCGATGCGGGCGGTGCACTCGGCGTTCTACCTGTCGGAACAGACCTTGTCGATCGGCGTCATCGGTCCCGGCCAGGTCGGCCGCGCGCTGCTGGCCCAGCTGCGCGACGCCGCGCCGCGGCTGGCTGCCGCCTCGGGCATCGACCTGCGGATTCGCGCGGTCGCGAATTCCAGTCGCATGGTGCTGGCCGAGGAACGGATCGACCACGCTTCGCTGGACGGCGACCTGGCCGGCGGCCTGGCGCTGGATTTCGACCGCCTGGCCGGCCACGTGCACGCCGAACGGCTGCCGCACGCGGTGTTGATCGACTGCACCGCCAGCGCGGTCCCGCCCGGGCACTATGCCGAATGGCTGGACGCCGGCATCCACGTGATCACGCCGAACAAGCAGGCCGGCGCCGGCGACCTGGCGCGCTATCGAGCGCTGCGCGCGCTCGATGCACGGGGTCCGGCGCGCTGGCGCTACGAGGCCACGGTCGGGGCCGGCCTGCCGGTCATCCAGACGCTGCGCGATCTGATCGACAGCGGCGACCGGGTCGACATGATCGAAGGCATCTTCTCCGGCACGCTGGCCTGGTTGTTCAATCGCTTCGAACCGGGCACGGCATTCTCCGCGCTGGTCCGCGAAGCCCACGCGGCCGGTTACACCGAGCCCGATCCGGCCGATGACCTTTCCGGGCTGGACGTGGCGCGCAAGCTGGTGATCCTCGGCCGCGAGCTCGGGCTGGACCTTGCGATCGACGATGTCGAGATCGAGCCGCTGTTGCCGGACGCCGATCTGCGTGGCGCCGACGCGGTGTTCGAAGCACTGCCGTCGCTCGACGCCGGAATGGCCGCACGGCGGGAGCGAGCCGCCGAGCAGGGCGCCTGCCTTCGCTATACGGCGCGACTGACCGCCGACGGCACGGCCCGCGTGGGGCTGGAGGAGCTGCCGGGCGACCATCCCTTCGCGCATCTCGCGCTGACCGACAACGTGGTCGCGTTCCGGACCGCCCGGTATTGCGACAATCCGCTGATCGTCCAGGGGCCGGGCGCCGGCCCGGCCGTGACCGCCGCCGGCGTGTTCTCCGACCTGCTGCGGATCGCCCAGTCGCTGGGTTGACGGCGCCGGTCGGTCCGTTCAGCGGCAGTGCCAGCAGCCCTCGGCGCTGCCGATCGGGCTGCCCGGCGGGATCGCCGGTCCGTCCGGGACGGGTTCGGCCGGCGGGGCGGGGCGCTCGAGGTGGCCGACGATCTGCGCACGCAGCAGCGCGGCGAAGGCCGGATCGGTCGGCCGAGGCAGGCGCTTGCCGAGCGAAACCAGTCCGGCCCGCGCAGCGGCCCGCACCTCCATCGACGCCGAGCCGGCGTCCAGCCCGGTCAGGGCCGAGGCATAGCGCGCCGCCACGCGCTGCGCCAGCACCCGGGCCCGGTCATCGTCCGGACGCCGCAGCGCGTCGGTCACACGCTCCTCGATGGCATCGATCACCTGCTCCAGCGACGGAAGATCGGCCTGCAGGGCGTGCTGGCGGACCAGTCGTTCGGCTCGCCGGGGATCGAGCAGCGCGGCCAGCGTGATGTCGGCGGCGGTCTCGGCGGCCGTGAAGGGATCGAAGGCCGGTTCGGTCCGCGAGGCCAGTGTTTCCGGCGATGCCTCGTCGAAGCCGAACCCGCGCGTGCCGGGCGGCAGCAGCTCGAACAGCCGGTCCGGCAGGTCGAGGACCTTCGGCGACAGCGTGTCGAGCAGCGCGTCGAGCGCGCGCAGCTGGTCGGCGGCGGCAACCGGCGCCGGCGGCGGCGTGAACCGTCCGCGCCGGGCGTAGCGGAAGCGGACGCCGCCGAGGGACTTGGCAGCCGCATCGACCTGGTAGCGGTGATAGAGGTAGATCGGAACGAGCACTTCGCCGAGCTCGTTCAGCGGACGGCCGTCGGCGATCCGGTCCGGGCCGAAGCGCGCCAGGGCATGGGCGCGGACCTCGAGCACCCGACGCAGTTCGTCGACGGCGTCGGCGCCGTTGTCCCAGACCGACGCCTCCGGATGCGCGCTGCCGACCGCGCGGCCGTGTTCGTCGGCGATGTACCACAGGCCACGCTCGAAGGCCTCGGCCAGGATCGCGTCCAGCGCGGCGGACTCGTCGACGTCCGGCGCGAACTCGGAGTACAGCCAGCGCGTGGTCACGATGTCCCACTCGCCGATTCCCTGGTCGTAGGCCCGGCTGAAGTCCAGCCGGCCGCCGCGCAGGTCCACCCACGGTGCGGGATAGTCCATGACCGAGGCGCGGTCGTTGCTGGAGGCGGCGAAGTTGTGGCCGAAGCCCAGCGCATGGCCGATTTCATGGGCCGACAGCTGACGGATGCGATCCAGCGACAGCTCGACCGGGTCGTCGTCACGGCCGGTGCCGGTGGCCTCGACGCCGGCCAGGCCCTCGAAGATCATCCGGTCCTGGCGGACGCGCTGCGAGCCGAGAATCACGTGACCCTTGATGATCTCGCCGGTGCGCGGATCGATGACGCCGCCACCGTAGGACCAACCTCGGGTCTGGCGGTGGACCCACTGGACCACGTTGTAGCGGATGTCGAGCGGATGGGCATCCTCGGGCAGCAGTTCGACCCGGAAGCCGTCCGCGAATCCGGCGGCCTCGAAGGCCTCGGCCCACCAGCCTGCGCCGTCGAGCAGCGCCTCGCGAATCCGCTCGGGCGCGCCGGGGTCGATGTAGAACACGATCGGCTCATCGATGCCCGAGGCCGGGTTGCCGGGTTCGACGTACTGCAGCCGCTGGCGGGCCGCGTAGCTGCGAACGATCGCTTCGTCCAGCGGCGCGGCGAAGTCGCGGAAGGCCCGTTCGAAACTGCCCGAGCGCGGATCGGCCTCGCGCACTCGATAGCCGGCATCGGGCAGTCGGACGAAGCTGTGGTGCTGGATCAGCGTGACGCTGTTCGGGTCGGCCGCCGTGGCCCGGACCTGGGCGCCGGGTTCGTCACCGCTGAACGTCATCCAGACGTCGATCTCGACATTGTCCGGAAACACCAGCAGCGAGCTCGTGTCCGGCAGCGAGCGGTCGTCGGCCCGCTTGAACGCGCCGCCGTCCGCCGACAGCCGCCGGGCCAGGCCCAGTTCGTCCAGGGTCAGGAAGCCGCCCAGATCGATCAGCACCCGGCCATCGTCGGCTTCGGCCAGCACCTCGGTGGCCCACACGAAGGAACGGGCGAACGACTCGGCCACGGCCTCGCGCTCCAGGCCGTTGGCGGTCTCTGCGCGGTAGCGGTGGTTCTCCGCCTCGAACACCACTCGGTCGCCGATCCGGCGGGCATTCAGGATCCGCCCGCTGTTGCCCCAGCCCCGATCGAGACCGAGCGGGTTGGAGCCGAGGCCGCGGGTCAGGCGAAGGGCGTGGATGAACCGGATCCGCGGACCGTCATCGGTGACCGGCGGCAGGGCAAGCAGCACAAGGCCGCGGTCTTCGTCGACGTAGGTTTCGAGGAACCCGGCGGTCCGTTCGAGCCCGTCGATGCGATCGTCGAACGACGCACTGCCGTCGCCGGGCTCGGCGGCCCGGGTCGGCGACGGTGTTGCGAGAGCCATGATGCCCAGCAGGGCCAGCGGGAGCAGGAGAGTGCGCAGCATGCGGGATCCGGTGAAAAAAGCCTGGCCGGAGTATGCCCCAGCTGGCCCGCGGCGCGTTTTTGCGGTGGATTCCGTTTGCTTTGCTGGAGGACGCCACCACGACCAGTGTGCGCGACACGCGAGGCGATGACCATGGATCGAAACAGCAGCCGGTCCCGGCGGATCGCCGGGCTGATGATCCTGACCCTGCTGAGTCCGCCGTCGTTCGGCTCGGGGCTGAGCTGGATGCCGCTCGGTCCGGCGGGCGGCAGGATCGATGCCTTGACCGCCTCGCCGTTCGCTGCCGGACGGCAGTGGGCGCTGGCCTCCGGCGGGATCTTCGCCAGCGCCGACGGCGGTGCGACGTGGTCGGAGCGAAGCAGCGGCCTGGCCGAGCCCTGGTTCGGCCCCTCGGTGCGACGCCCGTTACTGGCCAGCCCGACCGGCCCCGACGCACTCTACCTGGTCGGCTGGTGGCGTCTGCATGCATCGATGGACGGCGGCCTGAGCTGGCAGGATCGGACCCCGCCGGCGGCCCTGCTTCCGTCGGACACCGTGCTGTACCGTGCCGTTGCCTCGAGGACCGTGCCGGGCCGCGTTCACGTGGCGTTGTTCAACGGCGACCTGTTGACCAGCAGCGACGCCGGCCGGACCTGGACGAGGACGCCCGGCTCGGGCCTTGCGTTTCCCTGGGTCATCAATGCGATCGACAGCCACCCGATCCGGCCGGACGAGTTGTTCGTCGCCTACCGGGATTTCCTGGGCTCCCGCGCCGATCATCGCCTGTACCGGGTCACCGGCGGTGGCACGCGCTGGAGCCTGATCGGCTGTGCATCCGGCTGTCCATGGGAGAGCGATCCGATCGAGGATCTGGGCTTCTCACCCGGCGGCCGGCTCTGGCTCGTGACCGAGCAGGGCGCCGCACGCAGCGATGACGACGGCACCAGCTGGACGCCGGTTGCCGGGGGTGCAGGGCAATGGATCGAACCGCACCCCAGCGATCCCGACCGCGCTGCGGTCGGCGGCCGGGTGGGCCTGTCGGAGACCTCCGACGGCGGGGCGGTCTGGGCCGACGTGGTTGCCGGCATTCCCGGCAACAGCCTCGGCGAACCGGCCGAGACCACGCAGCCGGCCTGGGATCGTGGTGCGCCGGATCGGGTTCTGATCGGCACCGAGGGCAATGGCGTCATGCAGCGCAGTGCTGCCGGCAGCTCGACGTTCGTGCGGGTCGGGGTCGGTCTGAACGCGCTCGATACCGGTGCTGTCGTTGCCGTCGGGTCGGCGCTGCTGGCCGGTGTGCGGCGTGGCGATCTCGGTGCTGCCGAGGTTCTGTATCGAAGCAGCGACGGCGGATCGAGCTGGCGTCCGGCCGGCAACGGCATCGGGCCGGACGAGATTCTGGATTTCGCGCTCGATCCGGATGATTCGCTCCGCGTCCATGCCGCGGGCACCAACCGGACGTCGCCGGACGGCTTCGGTAGCGCCGGTGGGGCCGACGGTGGCGTGTACCGCAGCAACGACGCGGGGGCAACCTGGACGGTGACCGACGGCGGTCTGCCGGACGATTCGGCCGATGGCGGGCTCGGGAATCCGCGCTTCGCGCCGGTCAACGCGCTGGCCGCCTCACCGCGGATCGGCTCCAACGAACTGTGGGCCGGCGGGGTCGGCAGTTTCGTCCCGGATGGTTCCGGCGGCTTTACCCAACAAGCGGCGCGAATCTATTCCACGATCGACCTCGGCACGAACTGGAGCGGCGCCGACGCTGGCCTCGGCGGGGTCGAGATCGTGCCGGATCCCGATGGATTCGGCCTTTTCTCGGCGCGGGCCTCGGTGGTGGACCTGGTCGTCGATGTCGCCGATCCGCTGGGCCGGACCCTGTATGCGGCCGCTCGTGTGGACGGCCTGTTCGACGACCTCGACGATCCGACCCCGCTGAGCACGCCGAACGGCGTCTTCCGCAGCAGCGACGGCGGGCTGAGCTGGAGCGCGGCCTCGACCGGTCTGCCCGGGTTCAATGATGATCCCGCAGCCGCCACGGCCGACGTCTCGGCGCTGGCCCAGGACCCGACCGATCCGACCGGTCTGACGCTGTACGCGGCGGTCTACGACGACGATGTCGCGGCCTCGGTGTATCGCAGCGTCGACGGCGCGGTCAGCTGGGCCCGGGCCGATGTCGGGCTGGTCGGCCGCGAGGTCCGCGACCTCCTCGTGCACCCGATGAGCGGCGATGTCTATGCCGCTGTCGACGCCCCGGGACCTGGCGGCGTCTTCGTACGTCCTGCCGGCGCCACTGGCTGGAGCGCGCTCGGGTCGGGCCTCCCGCGCCTGCTCGGCGCACACCGACTGTGGCTGGACGCGTCGGCCGACCGACTCTACGCCGGTACCGATCGCAGTGTCTGGGCGCTGTCGTTGGCGCCCGACGAGGACATCGACGGCGCGCCGGACGCGGTCGAGCAGGCGGCGCCGAACTCCGGCGACGGCAACGGCGATTCCGTGCCGGACGCCGCCCAGTCCTCGGTGGCCAGCCTGCTCGTCGACGTGGCAGGCCTGCGCGGCGGCGATGACTACCGGACCCTCGCCGTGGTTCCGCTGGCTGGCGATTGTTCGAGGATCGAACAGGTCGATACGTTGGCGGCCTGGCCGGACGTGCCCGCCGAGCGCAGTCACGACGACCCGTTCGGCGGCCTGGGCTGGCGGTTGCCGGACTGTACCGAGGCCCAGCTGACCTGGATTCATCACGGCCGTGCCTTTCCGGACCCCGCCACGGCGGTGCGGGCATGGCAATTCGACCCCTCTGGTTCGCAGCGGCTCGGCTGGCAGGCCGTGCACGCGGTGGTCAGCGGCGACCGTTGGACGCTGACGGTGCGGGATGGCGGGGCCGGGGACGCCGACGAGGAACCGGGCGCGATCACCGTCCGCGCCGCGGTGAAGGTGCTGGCCGAACGGTTCTTTCGCGACGGGATGGAGCCGGAATGATCCCGTCGGTCGAACGGATCTTCGCCCGTGAGCCGGGCGCACTGGCTGGTTCTGCCCGCCGTTTGCGTCTTTAATGAAAGCAACGTACCTTTTGGGGCGCGGCGGTCGCTGTGTTCGAGCCGATCGTGCGCGCGTCCGCCGTCTCGAGGAGAGTTCGATGAAATCCAGACTTCTGTTCTGCCTGCCGCTTGCACTGATCCTTCTGGCCTGGTCCGACCCGTCCTCGGCGGGGCCCGGCGTGTGGACGTCCAGCGGGCCCGCGGGCGGCCGCGCTGACGTGCTGGTGGCCTCGCCGTTCACCGCCGACGAGTTCTACGCGCTCGGCAACGGCACCGTCTTCAAGAGCATCGACGGGGGCACCACCTGGTCGGAGGCCAGCGCCGGCATCAATCGTCGCGTGTTCCAGCTGGTCCACGGCGGGACCGCGGCCAACCGGCTGCTGGCGTCCAATTCCTCGAAGATCTGGTACAGCAACGACGGCGCCATGACCTGGCAGGATCGTTCGCCGCCAGCGGCCCTGCTCGGCACCGAATCGATCGGCCGCATTGCCGCCTCCTCGGCCTTGCCGGGGACCTACTACGCCGCGGCGTCCGATGGTCGTGTCCTGATCACGGAGGATTCCGGCCTGACCTGGCGGGCCTCGGCACCGATCGTTCAACCGGACGATCTGTTCATCCAGGCGATCGCAGCCGACCCGGCCGTTCCGCATCGCGTGCTGGTTGCGACCGCAACGGACTTCGGGGTTTCGGATCATCGGATCTGGGTCGGTGACCTCAGCGACCCGCCGCCGCCCACGGTCTGGACGACCGTGCCGTGCGCGGTCGATTGTCCCTGGGACCAGGCGCCCATCGCGGAATTCGAATTCGGCAGCATGGGGCGGGTCTGGGCGATCCCGTCCTTCGGCGGTCCCGTGACGCGCAGCGACGACGGCGGCCTGACCTGGACGGCGACCAGCGTCGTCAGTGGCAACCGGATTTCGGTGAACCCGGTCGACAACACCGAGGCCTACGTGGCCGGTGACGAGGGCCTGCACTACACCACCGACGACGGCGCAACCTGGACCCAGGTCCTGTCCGGTTTCGTCGGCAACGACCTGCTGCAGCCGGCGCGCTCGAGCGACGTGATCTACAACCCCTTCAACCCTTCGATCCAGCTGGCGGGCTCCTTCACCAACGGCGTCTACCGCCGCAACGCGCTGCCGCCGCTCGATACCTTCGTTCCGCAGATTTCGGGCTTTACCGCGCAGCAGATCCGTGCGGTTGCGTCGAATACCCTGGATCGGGTGCATGCCGGCGTCAGCGATTCGTTCGGCGCGACCTATGTCGGCTTCCGCAGCGTCAACAACGGCGCGACCTGGTCGACGGCCAACGCGGGGCTGGACGCCGACCAGTTCCGAGCGCTGGTGGTCGATCCGAACGACAGCGACGTGATCTACGCCGGCGGTCGATTCGACCCGAAGTCCGATAACCTGGGCGTCACCGTCCCCGGCAACGGGGGGGTGTTCAAGAGCACCAACGGCGGGCTGAACTGGGTGACCATCGACAACGGCATTCCGTTGACGCCCGCGCCGTTCGCCTTCTCGCTGTTCGGGACCGTGCGCGACATCGCGATCGATCCCGGTTCGGCCGATCCGGTGAGCGGCGAGTCGCAGGTGCTCTACGCGGTCGGCAGCGGCCGGTTCCGTCAGGACTCGGCAATGCCGGGAACCGTCGTCCAGGACGCCGCCCGGATCTACAAGAGCACCGATGCCGGAACGACCTGGGTGGCTTCCGAAACGGGCATCGGCGGTGGGGAGATCACCGCCACCGGCCAGGTGATCTTCGCCTCGGGCGTCCAGATCATCGTCGATCCGACCGACCCCAGCGGTAACACGCTGTACTTCGCCGCGTTCATTTCGCGCCCCACCGCGACCGAGCCGACGATCGATAACGGGGTGTTCAAGAGCATCGACGGCGGTGCGACCTGGAGCAACGTGACCAACGGACTGCCGCGGGCGAACGGCAGCACGGCGCCGGGGGCCGTCTCGGCCGATGTTCTCTCGCTGGCGATCGATCCGACCAGTGGGCACCTGTATGCATCCATCAACGATCTCACCAACAGCGCGCTGGGGACGGTCTACACGTCGACCGACGGCGCGCTGAACTGGTCGTTCGCCGGCACCGGCCTGGACAACCGGGACGTGCGCGACCTGGCCGTCGACCCAGTGACCGGGGATGTCTATGCCGCGGTCGTCGATCCGCTCGGCAACGGCGACGGCGGGGTGTTCGTCAGCGATGACGGCGGCGCCAGCTGGGCATCGCTGAGCACCGGTTTTCCGGGCACGGCCGTCGCCCTGAAGCTCGAGCTCGACAATTCCGGGCCCGAGTTGCTGATCCATGCCGGAACCTCCCGTGGCGTGCAGAGCTTTACCGCGCTGCCCGACGGCGATACCGACGGCGCGACCGACGATACCGAGGACGCCGCACCGGCCGTCGCACGCGGCGGACTTCCCGGCGACGGCAACGGCGACGGAACGCTCGATCGACTGCAGCAGGACGTGGCCTCGCCCCAGGTGGTGACGGCGACGCGTGGCACGCCGGTCACGATCACGGCCAGCATCACGCCGATTTCCGGGACCTGCGATCGGCTCGAGAACAGCTTCGGGCTCGGCCTGCTCAGCGGCGTCCCGTCCGAAGCGACCTACGATTCCCCGTTCAGCGGGCTTCACCTGCGGATTCCGGACTGCGAAGAAGCCGAAGTGCAGCTGGTCTACCACACCCGGAGCTTCGACGACGATCCGAGCTGGCGGATCCGCGGTTACGGACTGGCGTTTCCCGATCAGGAAACCACGGCCTGGTTCGACATCGAACCGGCCAGTGTGAGCGGCAGCACCTGGAGCTTCACGGTGGCCGATGGCGCGATCGGCGATGCGACGCCGGACGACGGCATCATCGTGTTCCAGGGTGCGGCCAAGCAGCTGACCGAGGCGTTCTTCGCCGACTCGATGGAAGCCGAGTAAGGACCGATCAGAGGGCCCCGCCGACCAGGCGGGGTTCCGGCTCGAGGGTGACGCCGAAGCGCTCACCGACCGAGTCCCGGATCGCGCGGGCCAGCGCGAGCACGTCGGCGCCGGTCGCGCTGCCGTCGTTGGTCAGGACCAGCGCGTGACGGTCGTAGACCCGCGCACCGCCGATCGAGCGGCCGCGCCAGCCCAATCGATCGATCATCCAGGCGGCCGACAGCTTCCTCCGGCCGTCGATCTCCCAGCACGGCAGTTCGGGGTTGCGGGCCAGCAGCTCATCGGCCCTGGCGGCGTCGACCACCGGGTTCTTGAAGAAGCTGCCGGCGTTCGGCCGGAGGGCCGGGTCCGGGAGCTTGCTCCGGCGGATGCCCATGACTGCGTTCGCCACGTCGGCGGGTCGAAGTTCCGCCGGCGATCGGCCGGTCAGCGCCTCGGCCAGCGCCGGATAGTCGAGCCGCGGGCCGGCGCTGCGCGTCAGGACGAGCCGGACGGCGAGCAGCACGTAACGGTCCTCGTTCTTGAAGCGGCTGGTCCGGTAGCCCAGCGCGCAGTCGGCGACGCCGATCCAGCCGGTTTGCCCGGTCGCCCGATCGAACACTTCGACCGCGTCGAGCAGGTCGGCCAGCTCCACGCCGTAGGCGCCGATGTTCTGCATCGGCGCGGCGCCGACGCTGCCCGGAATCAGGGTCAGGTTCTCCAGTCCCCACAGGCCGCGCGCCACGGCGTCCTCGACCAGCTTGTGCCAGTCCTCGCCGGCGGCGGCTTCGACCAGCACGCGGTCGGCGTCGAGGTCGTGGAAACGTCGCCCGAGGAGCCGGTTCAGGACCACACGCCCGGCCGGATCGCCGACGAACAGGGTGTTGCTGCCGCCGCCGAGCAGCAGCAGTTCGCGTTCGGTATCGAGCAGGCGGGGGAGGTCGGCCACGTCGTCGAGCACGGCCAGCTCGGCCGCCCGGGCCGGCAGACGAAACGTGCTCAACGGCCCGAGATCCGCGTTGCGCTGGAGCTCAGCCGTCATCGCCGGTCTCGGCCAGGGCCTGCGCACAGGCGCGGACCAGCGCCGGACCGTGATAGATGAAACCGGTGTAGAGCTGCACCAGGTCGGCGCCGGCGGCTCGCTTGGCGACGGCGTCCTCGGCGCGGGTGATGCCGCCGAGACCGATGATCGTGCGGTCCGGGCCGAGCACGTCGCGGGCCCTGGCCAGCACATGATTCGCGGCATCGAGCAACGGTGCACCGCTGAGTCCGCCGGCTTCGGCGGCGTGCGGACTGCCGGCCACGGCGTCGCGGGCCAGCGTGGTGTTGGTCGCGATCAGGCCGTCGATCGAGGAATCGGCGATGACCTCGAGCGAGGGATGGAGCGCTTCGTCGCTCCAGTCGGGCGCGATCTTGACCAGCATCGGACGTCGCACGCCGTGCTCGGCGTCCAGGGCGTCGCGCGCGGCCGTGAGCTCCGCGAGCAGCTCGCGCAACGGCCCGGTGTCCTGCAGCGCCCGCAGGTTCGCGGTGTTCGGCGAGGAGATGTTGACGGTGATGTAGTCGCAGTGCGGGTGGACCCGTTCGAGGCAGTAGCGGTAATCCTCCGCCGCGCGCTCGACCGGGGTCTCCTTCTGCTTGCCGATGTTGGCGCCGACCGGGCCGGCGAAGCGCCGCGCCTTCAGCCGCTCGACCAGGTGATCGACGCCCTTGTTGTTGAAGCCCAGGCGATTGATCAGCGCTTCGTGCCCGGTCAGGCGGAACATCCGCGGTTTCGGGTTGCCGGGCTGCGGCTTCGGCGTCACGGTGCCGACCTCGATGAAGCCGAAGCCGAGCTGGCCGAGCGCGTCGATGAAGTCGCCGTTCTTGTCCAGCCCGGCGGCCAGGCCGACCGCGTTCGGGAAGGTCAGCCCGAGGTGGTCGACCGGTGCGGCGACCGGGCAGCCCGCGATCAGTCGCGCAGCGCCGAAGCGGCCGCCCAATCGCAGCGCGTTCAGCGCCACGTCGTGGGCAGTTTCCGGGGGCAGGGTGAACAGCCCGCGACGCAGCCAGCCGTACACGGCTCAGACCCCGCCGACGAAGAACATCGCCATCAGGCCGAGCAGGGCGGCGGCCAGTGCGACACCGAGCACGACCAGCACGATGACTCCGAGACCGGTCAACGCGCCGGCCAGCAGGGCCAGTGCAATCCAGAAGGCGGCAACCAGCACGATCAGGCCGATCTGCAGCCAACCGAGGATCAGGCCGGCGCGGGCCAGGCCCGCGCCGCCGACCTCGAAGCCTTCTCGCTTCGATTGGTTCAGGGCGGCGTGCCCGGCGACGATCGCGACCAGCGAGCCGAGGATCGGGAACGCGACCCAGGCCAGGATGCCGCAGATCAGGCTGAGCAGCGCCAACGGGTGGGTCTCTGAAGATGCGGCCATGCGACGGCTCCCGGCGGTCGTTCGGATCGGTCCCGGCCGCGCGCGGCGACCGGGACCGGAGTCGTTACAGGTCGAACTTGATGCCCTGGGCCAGCGGCAGTTCGGTGGAGTGGTTGATGGTGTTGGTCTGGCGACGCATGTAGGCCTGCCAGGCATCCGAACCCGACTCGCGACCGCCCCCGGTCTCTTTTTCGCCGCCGAACGCACCGCCGATCTCGGCGCCGGAGGTGCCGATGTTGACGTTGGCGATGCCGCAGTCCGAGCCCAGGTGGCCGAGGAAGAACTCGGCGTTGCGCAGGTCGGTGGTGAAGATCGCCGACGACAGCCCCTGGCGGACGTCGTTGTGCATGGCCATCGCGTCCTCGAGCTTCGAGTAGGTCATGACGTAGAGGATCGGCGCGAAGGTTTCTTCCTGGACGATGTCCCAGTGGTTTTCGGCACGCACGATGGCCGGCTCGACGAAGAAGCCGTCCCGGTCCAGCTGCTTGCCGCCGGTCAGCACTTCGCCGCCGGCCTCGCGAGCCCGATCGAGCGCGCTCGTGTACCGGTCGACGGCCGCCTGGTCGGTCAGCGGACCCATCAGGGTGCCTTCGTCCAGCGGATCGCCGATCCGGACCTGCTGGTAGGCGTCGACCAGCGTGGCGATGACGTCGTCGGCGATCGACTCGTGCAGGAACAGGCGTCGCGTGCTGGTGCAGCGCTGGCCGGCCGTGCCCACCGCTCCGAACACGATCGCCGGGATGGCCAGCTTCAGGTCGGCCGTTTCGTCGACGATGATCGCGTTGTTGCCGCCCAGTTCGAGCAGGCTCTTGCCCATTCGCGCGGCGACCCGCTCGCCGACCATCCGGCCGACCTTCGACGAACCGGTGAACGACATCAGATCGACGCGTTCGTCGTCGATGAACTTCTGCGAGAGCGCGTGGCCGTTTTCCATGAAGCTGGTGAAGATGGGCGGGAAATCGGTGCCCTCGAGTGCCTTGTTTGCGATGTTCTGGACCGCGGCACAGCACAGCACGCCCTTCGGTGAGGGCTTCCAGACCGTAGCGTTGCCGCAGACCGCCGACAGCAGCGCGTTCCAGGCCCAGACCGCGACCGGGAAGTTGAACGCGGTGGCCACGCCGACCACGCCCAGCGGGTGCCACTGTTCGTACATGCGGTGGCCCGGACGCTCGGAGTGCATCGTCTTGCCGTACAGCATCCGCGACTGGCCGACCGCGAAGTCGCCGATGTCGATCATTTCCTGGACCTCACCGTCGCCTTCGGGCTTGATCTTGCCCATTTCCAGCGAGACCAGGCTGCCGAGCGGGTCCTTGTACTCGCGCAGGGCTTCGGTGACGAGACGCACCGCTTCGCCGCGGATCGGCGCCGGAACCTGGCGCCAGGCCCGTGCGGTCTCGACGGCCTGCTGCATGACCCGCTCGTAGTCGTCCTCGGAGGCGGCATGGACGCGGGCGATGACCTCGCCGGTGGACGGATTGATCGATTCGATCGTGCCGGCGTCGGTGGTCGTCGACCACCGGCCGGGACCGAAGCAGGCACCGGGGTTGTCGGCCTTCAGGCCGAGGCTGTCGAGAATATGGCGATGGCCCATGCGGGTTCCTCCAGGATGCTTGAAACGGGTGCGCCGGCCATCGGAAGACCCGGCCTCGGGGGCGCGGGGTCGCGAAGACGACCGGATGATCCCGCCATTATCGCATCGAACGCCGCGGTCCGGGCGTGCACAGGGACGAGCCAGCGGCCCTCGGGTCGAACGACCACCGAGCCGGGGCCGATGGCGGGGGCGGTGTGTGCCGGGTTGTCCTGAACGCGTCCCCGGATCAGTCCGACGGCGGATTCGCGGTGCTCCGGTCGGCCGTTCGGTCGGCCAGTCGATCGGCAATCCGGCCGGCAAGGTCGGCCAACGCGGCCTCGAAGCCGGCGACCACCTCGGTCGCCCCGGCCGAGGCCAGCGGGGCCTGGTGCAGCATACGCAACCGGGCCACGGGCGCGCCGCTGTCGGCGTCGAGCAGACGCGCATCCAGCTCGATGACCGCGGCCAGTCCATCGTCGGTTTCGGCCAGCTCGAAGCGACGCAGGTCGATGAACAGGGCTCGATCGACCAGCGAAGCGCTCGGCGTGACATCGGAGAACAGCTCGGCGTCGCGAAGGTAGCGGATCAGCGTGGTCTGGAGCAGGTCGGGCGCCGGTGCGACCCAGCGCAGCTGCGGCAGCACCTGCAGGCGGCCGCCGGCGGTTCGCACCAGCACCCGGTTGGCGTCGCGGGCCGGATCGGCTTCCGGACGCGGCAGGCCCAACCGTCCGGGGCGGGTCGGCCCGTGTGCGCCGGGTACGCCGTCGATGCGCGGGTCGAGTTGTTGCACCGCGACCTTTTCCGGCAGCACCGAGCAGCCGGCAAGACCCAGCGAAACGGCCAGCGCGGCGATGAGCAAAGGCAGGCTGTTCAGTCGAACGGCCTTCGGGACGGAACGGATCATGGCGTCGAATACTCCTCTGGTCGTTCGCCGCCGAGCAGGAAGCCCGACGGGTCCTGCTCGAGTTCGCGGATCAGGCCGGACAATTGGCGAATCAACTGGCGCAGGTCATCGAGGCCGCCGCCGACCTGGCGCATGCCGACCCCGCCCAGGCGGCTGAGATCGTCCTGGTTGGCCGCGACGATCCGGTCGAGTCGGCCGGCCAGCGACTCGATCCGCGCCAGCGTGCCGGTCAGGCGCTCGCTGACTTCGGGCAGGTCGCGGACCAGGCCGCGATCGATCGCATCGACGGTCTCGGTGAAGCGCGCGGCGGCCTCGTTCAGCCGCTCGATCAGCGCCGGCAGGTCCTCGCCGGTCGCCGCGGCGCCGGCCAGTGCCCGGTTCAACGGGTGGTCGGGCCGATTGAGGCCGGTGCTGAAGGTCTCCAGCGCGGCCAGGGTCTGCTCGACGCGCTCGATGTTGTCGGCCTCCAGCAGCTGGCCGAGCTGGTTGAGCACGGAATTGGCGGTCACGACGATGCCCTCGGACGACTCCAGCAGCCTTGCCAACGGTGAGGCGTTGGACGGGATCCGCGGCAGCTGTCGGCCGGGCGCTTCGAGCATCGGCGAGCCGGGCGTGCCGCCGGTCAGCTGGATGGCCGCGGTCCCGGTCAACCCGGTCAGTCGCAGCGTCGCGACGGTGTCGGTATGAATCGGCACGTCCGACTCGATGTCGACGATGACCTGCACCTGGCGTGCGTCGCCCGGATACAGGCCGATGTCGGTCACGCGGCCGACATTGACGCCGTTGTAGAGCACTGCGCTGCCGTTGGACAGGCCCATCACCGACTCGTCGAACACGATTTCGTAGCGATCCCAGGCGCGATCGGTCGTGTAGCGGGCCGTGAACAGCCCGAACAGCACGGCGACCACGGCCACGCCGAAGGTGAAGGCGCCGATGATGACGTAGTTCGCTCGAGTTTCCATCGTGGTTCCTCAGCGCTTGGGGTGGGCGGCGCGGGCCCGGGGGCCCTGGAAATAGTCGCGCACCCACGGGTGATCGAGTCGCTCGACCTCGTCCAGCGAGGCATTGGCCAGCACCCGGTGATCGGCGAGCACGGCGATACGATCGCAGATCGCGTAGAGCGTGTCGAGGTCATGGGTGATCAGGAAGACGGTCAGTTCGAGCGCCTGCTGCAGCGTTCGCAGCAGGCGGTCGAACTCGGCCGCGCCGATCGGGTCGAGGCCGGCGGTCGGTTCGTCGAGAAACAGAAGTTCGGGTTCGAGCGCCAGCGAGCGGGCCAGCGCCACGCGCTTGCGCATGCCGCCGGAGAGTTCGGACGGCATCTTCGCGCAGGCCGAATCGGGCAGGCCGGTCAGCTGGATCTTCGAACGGGCCAGATCGCGCCGGAGCTGTCGCGGCAGGTCGGGATACTGCGTGCGCATCGGCAGTTCGACGTTCTCGATGACGCTCAGCGACGAGAACAGCGCGCCGTCCTGGAACAGCACGCCGGCGCGCCGGGCCATTCGTTGCTGGGCGATCTCGGGGTCGTCGAGGCGTTCGCCGAACACCTCGATCCGACCGCCGGTCGGCCGGCGCAGGCCTAGGATGGAGCGCATCAGCACCGATTTCCCGGTGCCCGAGCCGCCGACCACGCCGAGAATCTCGCCGCGCGGCACGTCGAGATCCAGTCCGTCGTGGACCAGGTCTGCGCCGAAGCGGTTGACCAGCCCGCGCACGCGGATGACCGGCTCGCCGCCGCTCACCAGCCGATCTCCATGAAATAGATCGCGGCCAGCGCGTCGATCACGATGACCATGGTGATGCTGCGGACCACGGCGGTCGTGGTGTGCTCGCCGACCGACTGCGCGGTGCCGCTGACGCGCAGTCCCTCGAGGCAGCCGATCAGTGCGATGACCAGCGCGAAGATCGGCGCCTTGATCATGCCGATCAGGTACTGGCGCAGGGTCAGGGTCTGCTCGACGCGCTCGATGTACAGCGACAGATTGATGTCCAGCGATACCACGGAAACGACCAGCCCGCCGAACAGGCCGGCCAGGGTGGCCAGGAACGTCAGCAGCGGCAGCGCGATCAGCAGGGCGATCAGGCGCGGCAGCACCAGCACCTCGACGGTGTCCAGGCCGAGGATGCGGATCGCGTCGATCTCCTCGCGCGATTTCATCATCCCGATCTGGGCGCAGAACGCGCTGGCGGTCCGCCCGGCCAGCAGGATCGCGGTCAGCAGCACGCCGAACTCGCGGGCGAAGGCAAAGGCCACCAGGTCGACGACGAACAACTCGGCCCCGAAGTCGGCCAGCACCGTTGCGCCGAGAAAGGCGATCACCGCGCCGACCAGGGCCGCCAGCAGGATCAGCAGCGGCACGGCGTCGAGCCCGGTCTGTTCGATGTGGTGGACGACCGAGGTCAGGCGCAGCCGCTTCGGCTGGAGCAGGGTGCGGACCAGTCGATGCAGGGTCAGGCCGAGGAAGCCGAACAGCTCGCGAGTCGAGGTCGCGATCTCGACGGTGGCCCGGCCGATTCGCTCCAGCACCTGCCGCCAGGCGGGTTCGTCGGGCGGATCGTCGGCCGGCCGGTCGTCGCAGGCCTGGTCGACGGCCTCGAACACGCGCTGCCATCGTTCGGGAAGCCCGGCATCGCGGGCGGTCTGGCCCCGGCGTTCGGTCAACCGCTCCAGCAGCAGCGCGCCGCTGGCGTCGAGCCGGGTGATGCCGCGGAAGTCCAGCCGGGCGGCGCGGCTGCCCGTCCGTTCGACCTGGTCGGCCAGCGTGATCGCATGGAGCAGCGTCCAGTCGCCGAAGGCTTCGATCCGGTCGCCGTCGTCGCCTTGCGCCCGACGCAGGCCGGGACCGCGTTCGGTGTGTGCTTCAGCCGGCATCGTCGCTCTCGAGCAGGTCGTCGCCGGTGTACCCCGGGTTGTTGACCCGCCGGGTGACGGGCTGCGCCGTCAGGGCATCGTCCGGCGGGGGGCGGAGCACGGCTTCGGCTTCGGCGGGCGGCGCGTCCAGCCAGGTGTCCAGCTGGCCGGGACCGAGCAGCACCGGAGCGCGATGGTGGCCGATCGAGCGGAGCGTCTCGTTCGGCTCGGTGGTCAGCAGCGTCAGGCTTTCGCGGGTGGTGCCGGCGGCGTCGGTGCTGCGGTCCCAGAGGCCGGCAAGCACCAGGATCGGTGCGCCGGCCGGAGCGACGCGCCACGGCTGACGCGGCTGCGAGCGCGGATCCCATTCATAGAACCAGCCGATCGGCACCGCGCAGCGCTGGTTGCGGCGCCAGGCGCTGCGGAAGGCCGGTTTTCCACCGACGGTCTCGGTGAACGAGCGGCCGGGTTCGGTCCGGCAATTGGCGGTGGCGTACTTCGGCAGTTCGTCGTCGAGCCAGTGCGGGATCAGTGGCCAGACCAGCGCATCGACCCGGCGACCGCCGTCGGCACCGGGGCGCAGCGCCGGCAGGGTTCGCCAGTCGACGCCGTCCCGGGTCCGCGTACTCGGCGCCACGTTGTAGCGCGCCTCGCCCCCGGCCGGCGGCTCGCCCGGCAGCGACAGGAAGCCCCAGACCGTTTTCCAGTCGAACGCCAGGCCGACACGACCGCACATGGTTGCTCCCTCGGGTTGCCGATGAGAAACGAACTGATTGTACCGGGCGAGCCCGAAGCGGCCGGAGTTTCGAAAAACACGCCCTTGCATGGACACGCAGCCATGCCTCGGGATATACTCAGGGGCTTGCTCAACCAACAAGCCGGACTGCAGCTCGTGGGCACGACAAGTGCGCCGGGCCGACCGGGCGGATCTCATCCGACCGGCATGCGCGACGCCGCTGCAGCGAAGGCATCGATGAAAACTGCGACCGATCTCAATTCGTAGGAGTTGCACATGCCCAAGATGAAATCCAACCGGGGCGCGGCCAAGCGCTTCCGCAAGACCGGCAGCGGGCGCATCAAGCGCAAGCACGCCTTCCACAGCCACATCCTGACCAAGAAGGACACCAAGCGCAAGCGTCGCCTGCGCTCGACGTCGATGGTCGCGAAGGCCGACGAAAAGGCCATTCGCAAGATGCTTCCCAAGCTCTAAGGAGAACGAGACATGGCACGAGTAAAACGTGGAGTGGTTGCCCGCCGCCGTCACCGCAAGGTCCTGAGCCGGGCCAAGGGCTATTACGGCGCCCGCCGCAAGGTCTATCGCGTCGCCAAGCAGGCCGTCATCAAGGCCGGTCAGTACGCGTATCGCGACCGCCGGACCCGCAAGCGCGAGTTCCGTGCGTTGTGGATCCAGCGGATCAACGCCGCGGCCCGCGAGCACGGTCTGTCGTACAGCCGCTTCATCAACGGGCTGAAGAAGGCCGAGATCGGCATCGATCGCAAGATGCTGGCCGAGCTGGCCGTCAACGACAAGGTCGCCTTCAAGGCGCTGGCCGAGAAAGCCCAGGCCCACCTGTCCTGATCGGGCGGTCCGGCAGTCATGGCCGCCCCCGACCTCGATGAAATGCGCTCGACCGCCCTGGCCGCCGTGGCCGGGGCGTCGTCGTTGCGCGACCTCGACGACGTTCGCGTTGCCTGGCTCGGCAAGAAGGGTCGGCTGACCGCCGAGCTGAAGGCGCTGGGTCAGCTTCCACCGGAGCAGCGACGCGAGACCGGGCAGGGCGTCAATGCCCTGAAGCAGGAACTGGCCGACGCCGTCGAGGCGCGCCGCCACGACCTCGAACGCGCCGCGCTGGACGAACGGCTGGCCTCCGAGACCGTCGATGTGACCCTGCCGGGGCGTGCCGTCGATCCCGGCGGTCCGCATCCGGTGTCGCGCGCGATGTCGCGCATCCTCGCGATCTTCCGCGGACTGGGGTTTGCCGTGGCCGACGGACCCGAGGTCGAGGACGATTACCACAACTTCGAGGCGCTGAACTTCCCCGAGCATCACCCGGCCCGGGCGATGCACGATACCTTCTACCTGCCGGACGGCCGGCTGTTGCGCACGCACACCTCGCCGGTCCAGATCCGGGTCATGAAGGAGCAGGCGCCGCCGGTCCGGATCGTCGCTCCGGGGCGGGTGTTTCGCAGCGATTCGGACCAGACCCATACCCCGCAGTTCCACCAGGTCGAGGGACTGCTGGTCGACGAGGACGTGACCTTCGCCGACCTCAAGGGCATGCTGGCGACCTTCGTCAACACCTATTTCGAGGACGACCTCGAAATGCGGCTGCGGCCGTCGTACTTCCCGTTCACCGAGCCATCGGCCGAGGTCGATATCCGCTGGCGCAACGCCGACGGCAGCGCCGGTCGCTGGCTGGAGGTGCTGGGTTGCGGCATGGTCCATCCGAACGTGCTCGGCAATTGCGGGATCGATCCCGAGCGCTACACCGGGTACGCCTTCGGTCTCGGGGTCGAGCGCTTCGCGATGTTGCGCTACCGGGTCGACGACCTCCGCCTGTTCTTCGACAACGATCTGCGGTTTCTGGCCCAGTTCCGCTGAGCGGGCCAGGGCCGGCACAGCGGAATCACGGGAAAAGCAATGCGTTTCAGCTATCAATGGCTCACGGAGTGGGTCGATACCGAACTGACGGCCGAGCAAGCGGCCGAGCGCCTGACCGCGGCCGGTCTCGAAGTCGATGAGCTCGTCCGCCTCGGCGGCGATCTGGACGGCGTGGTGGTCGGTCGAATCGACCGCTGCGAGCCGCACCCCGATGCCGACCGGCTCAAGGTCTGCTCGGTCGATATCGGCGCCGACCAGCCGCTCCAGATCGTCTGCGGCGCGCCGAACGCCCGCGCCGGCCTGCGCGCACCGGTCGCCACAGTCGGAAGCCGCCTGCCGGGCGGCCTGAAGATCCGTGCCGCCAGGCTGCGCGGGGTCGAATCGGCCGGCATGCTGTGTTCGGCGCCGGAACTGGAGATCGGCGAAGACGCATCGGGGCTGCTCGAGCTGGCCGACGACCTGGAAATCGGGATGCCGCTGCATCGCGCGCTGGGGCTGCCGGACCACGCGATCGAGCTCGACCTGACGCCGAACCGGGCCGATTGCCTCTCGATCCGCGGGATTGCCGGGGAATTCGCGGCGCTGGGCGCCGGCACGCTGCGCCCGCCCCGGATCGACGCGGTTGCGACCGCCGGGTCACGGATCGTTTCGATCGAGCTCGCCGAGGGTGCCGGTTGCCCGCGCTACGTCGGCCGGGTCATCGAGGGCGTCGATCCGAGCGCGCCGACGCCGCCGTGGATGGTTCAGCGCCTGGAACGCTGCGGTGTGCGCAGTCTCGGACCGATCGTCGACGTCACGAACTACGTACTGCTCGAGTTCGGTCAGCCGATGCACGCCTTCGACCTCGACCGCCTCGACGGCGGCATCCGGGTCCGTCGCGCTGTCCGAGGCGAAACGCTGGAGCTGCTCAACGACCAGACCATCGAGCTCGACGAGGAGCTGCTGGTCATCGCCGACCATGGCGGGCCGGTTGCGCTGGCCGGCATCATGGGCGGACGCCCGAGCTCGGTTCAGGACGACACCCGCGACATCCTGCTCGAATCGGCCTGGTTCGATCCGGCGGTGATCATCGGCAAGGCCCGGCGCTTCGGCCTGGCCACCGACTCCTCGCATCGCTTCGAGCGCGGCGTCGATCCCGAACTGCAGCAGCTCGCGATCGAACGCGCAACCCGGCTGATCGTCGAGATCGCCGGCGGCACGCCCGGGCCGGTGCTGGACCGCACGCACACGGAGGCCTTGCCGGCGCGTCCGCGGATCGAGCTTCGGCCGGACCGCGTCAATCGGGTGCTGGGTACTGTGCTGGACCCGGACCGGATGCGCGAGGTGCTCGAGCGCTTGGGCATGGCGGTCGATCACGGCACGGTGCCGTGGGCCGTCGTGCCGCCATCGAGACGACGCGATCTGGCCATCGAAGAGGACCTGATCGAAGAAATCGCCCGGGTCGTCGGCTACGATCGACTGCCGGTGCGGGCCCCGGGTGGCCGTCTGCGCGCGCGAGTCGCGAGCGAGTCCGAAACTCCGATCGATGCGATCGGCGCAGGACTGCAGGCCAGGGGGTTCCAGGAAATCATCAGCTGGAGCTTCGTCGGCGAGCAGCTGCTCGAGCGGTTCGGCCTTGCAGCCGGTGCCCAGCCGCTCGCCAATCCGCTCAGCCAGGACATGGGCGTGCTCCGCACCAGCCTGGTTCCCGGCCTGGTCCAGACCGTGGCCGCCAACCTGCGCAAGCAGCAGGCCCGGATCAAGCTCTACGAGACCGGCCACGTGTTCCGGGTCGGCGCCGAAGGGTTCGAGGAATCGCACCGAGTGGGCCTGGCGCTGGCCGGGCGTGCCGTTGGCGAGTCATGGACCGCGGCCCGGCGCGACTTCGATTTCTTCGACCTCAAGGGTGAAGTCGAACAGATGCTTGCGCTGGCCGGCCTGGGCCATGGGCAGGTGGTGTTCCGACCGACACGACGGGACTGGCTGCATCCGGGGCAGTCCGCCGAGGTCCTGATCGACGACGAGACGGCGGGGACCCTCGGCCAGCTCCATCCGGCGCTGGTCGATCCGCTGGGCCTGGCGCATCCGGTGTTCGTCGCCGAACTTGAACTCGCGCCGATCCGGTCCCGCGCGCTGCCGGAGTACGGCGGTCTGTCGCGGTTCCCGTCGGTCCGGCGCGATCTGGCCCTTGCGGTGCCCGAGGACGTCGCCGCGGCCGAGCTGGTCACGGTCGCGAAAAAGGTCGGCGGTGACCGGGTGCGTGAGTGTATTATTTTCGACACGTACGAAGGAAAGGGCATAGAATCAGGCTTCAAAGGAATCGCTATAGGCTTGATTCTTCGCGATGTTTCGCGCACTCTTACGGACCAGGACGCCGACCGGGTCGTCACGGACGTGATGGCGGCGCTGAACCAGACGTACGGAGTATCTTTGAGAGGGTGACCGAAATGGCGCTGACGAAAGCCGATCTGGCCAATAGTCTGTTCGAGGAAGTGGGGCTCAACAAACGCGAGGCCAAGGAATTCGTCGACGCCTGGTTCGAGTCGATCCGCGACGCGCTCGAAGCCGGTGAACACGTGAAGCTTTCCGGCTTCGGGAACTTCCAGCTGCGCGACAAGCGCCAGCGGCCGGGTCGCAACCCGAAGACCGGGGAGGAGATCCCGATTTCGGCGCGTCGAGTCGTGACCTTCAAGCCGGGACAGAAACTGCGCGGAAGAGTGGAGGCCTATGCTGGACCCAGGGAGTAATCAGGAACTTCCGCCGATCCCGGCGAAGCGATACTTCACGATCGGTGAGGTCAGCGAACTGTGCGCGGTCAAACCGCACGTCCTGCGCTACTGGGAACAGGAATTCCCGCAGCTCAAGCCGGTCAAGCGGCGTGGCAACCGTCGCTACTACCAGCGCCACGATGTCATCATGATCCGCCAGATCCGCAGCCTGCTTCACGAGCAGGGCTTCACGATCCTCGGTGCACGCCAGCGGCTGGAAGGCGAGGTGGCCCAGTCGGATGTCTCGCGCAGCCAGCAGCTGGTGCGCCAGATTCGCAGCGAGCTCGAGGATGTACTTCAGGTTCTCCGCCGCTGACGGACCCCGCCGTCAGCCGCTATAATTCCCTGTTCGACGGTCGGAGCGTAGCGCAGCCTGGTAGCGCACCACAATGGGGTTGTGGGGGTCGGGAGTTCGAATCTCCCCGCTCCGACCATTTTTTTTTTCATCGGATCTTCGGGCTTGCCGAGCTCGATCCCTGAAACCGCTGCATCACGGGCTCACCCGGTCTGGATACCGGTCGGCCGGACTTCCCGGATTCTGGCACTCGGCCGCAACGCAGCTTTCCAGGACCGCACCCATCATGAAGAACAGATCGAACGCCGCCGGCATGCCGGACATCGCCTCCCAGCCGCACACCCAGCTTGTCGGTGCGCTGGACTGGGTCGGCATGAACGAGATCGAGATCCCGATCCGCCTCGCGGTCGAGGGCGATGACCGGGAGATTCAATGCCCGGGCCGGGTCAGTGCGTTCGTCAACCTGGACCGTCCCGAAGTCCGTGGCATCCACATGTCGCGCCTGTACCTGCACCTCGACCGAGCGCTGGCCGAGCACCGCCTGACGCCGATGGCGCTGCACCACCTGCTGGGTGATTTCCTGGCCTCGCACGAGGACCTGAGCACGCGTGCGATGGTCCGGATCGATTTCGAATACCCGGTACGCCGGCCGGCCTTGTCCAGCGACAATTCGGGGTGGCGGGTCTATCCGTTCAGCATCATCGCGTCGCTGGAAGGGCGCCAGCTGGACATGGAGGTCGCCTTCCAGGTCACCTACTCCAGCACCTGCCCGTGTTCTGCCGCGCTGGCCCGCCAGCTGATCCAGCAGCAGTTCGAGCGCGATTTCTCGGCCGGCGAAACGGTCGACCGGGACGCCGTGCTGGCGTGGCTGGGAACCGAGCAGGGCATCATGGCCACCCCGCACAGTCAGCGCTCCAGCGCCGATGTCCGGGTCCGGATGGCGCCGGATTTCGAGGCATTTCCGTTCATCGACTTGATCGACACGATCGAGGATGCGCTGAAGACGCCGGTCCAGACCGCCGTCAAGCGCGAGGACGAGCAGGAATTCGCCCGCCTCAACGGCCGCAACCTGATGTTCTGCGAAGACGCCGGCCGGCGGGTGCAGCGCGCATTGAACGACCATCCACGGATCGCCGATTTCTGGGCCCGCTGTCGTCATTTCGAGAGCCTGCATCCGCACAACGCGGTCGCGATCGTGACCAAGGGCGTCGAGGACGGCTACAAGCCGATCGACGGCCATCCCGACGGTTGGCATTGAGCCGTTCCGGTCGGCGGCGAGGCCGCCTCTCTTGCCGTTCCCGCCCGGGCCGGGACGTTCATCGAATCGACGGTTGCGACATTTCCGGACCCTGGCGCGCCCCGGCGTAGGGCCTGGAACGATCCGGGCTAGCTTCGCGCGTCTTCCGCGCTTCCGCGCGGCAGCGTGATCAACCGGATATGGCTGTCGTCGGCTTCGATCACGCTGCCCTGATCGAACCAGTCGCCCAGCACGAACCGCCTGACCGGTCGATCGTCGATTCGGTCGGCATGAACCGCCGGTCGGTGGGTGTGGCCGTGGATCATGCAGCCGACCTGCTCGCGCTGAAGCGTGGCCCTGACTTCGTCCGGATTGACGTCCATGATCCGTTCCGGCGCGCTGCGCGTGCGCAGGCGGCTGGCCAGGCGAAGCAGCCGGGCCAGCCCCAGGCGCTGCCAGCGCGGACGCGCCAGCATCCGACGCTGCCAGCCCGGGTCGCGGACACGTGCACGAAAGCGCTGGTAGGCCGTATCGTCGGTGCACAGCACGTCGCCGTGCAGCAGCAGCACCGGCTCGCCACCGAGGTCCAGATGCAGCGGTTCTTCGGCGCGCCGCATCCCGGCCAGTCGACAGTATTCGTCACCGAGCAGGAAGTCGCGATTGCCGGCGATGAAGATGATCTCCACGCCGAGTGCCGCGGTGGCGGCCAGCCGGTCGGCGACCTCGCGCTCGAACGGGCCGACGGCGTCGTCGCCGACCCAGGTTTCGAACAGGTCGCCGAGAATCAGCAGCCGTCGCGCCCGGCGCGCGGGGCCGGCGAGGAACTCGAAGAACTGCCGGGTGATGTCGGGCCGTCCGGCCTGCAGGTGCAGGTCGGAAATGAGCAGCGTATGGGCGTGGGCCGCGATGGCCGGGACTCCGGGCGGCGGGTCAGTCCGAGCCGGCGGAGATCTCGACTCGCTCGATGATCACCGGCTCGACCGGTACGTTCTGGTGGGGCGGACGCGGGGCGGTTTCGACCGCGCGGATCGCGTCGACCACGTCCATGCCTTCGGTCACGCGGGCGAACACGGCATAGCCCCAGGTCCGGCCGGACTGAGTGCCTCGATGATCCAGCGCCGGGTTGTCGACCACATTGATGAAGAACTGCGCGGTGGCCGAGTGCGGCATGCCGGTGCGCGCCATGGCGACGGTGCCCCGTGCGTTCTTCAGGCCGTTGTCCGCTTCGTTGGTGATCGGGTCGCGAGTCGGCTTCTGGTCGAGATCGGCGTCGAATCCGCCCCCCTGGATCATGAAGTTGCCGATCACGCGGTGGAAGATCGTGCCGTCGTAGTGACCGTCGCGCGCGTAGGCCAGAAAATTCTCGGTCGAGATCGGCGCATCGTCTTCGAACAGTTCGAGCGTGATCGGTCCCATGGACGTATGAAGAACGACGGTGGGCAGCGCCTGTGCGAACGGGTTGTCGCCGGCCGGTGCCGCATCGTCCTGGGCCCGGGCGGCAAACGACGACAGCAAAAGCAGGGTAGGCAGCAGGGAAACGAACTTCATCCGGGGATCCTCCGGGGTCGGTCGGAATTGATTGTGGAATCGCTTGTGAGGTCAGGCACGAAAATGGATGTGGAATCGCGCAGGGCCTCTCCAGTGCCGCGAATGATACCCGATCGGTGACGATTCGCAGCAGGCCGCTCGCCCGCACCGGCCAGGAGACCGAGTAGACTCTGGCCATGGTCAGGTCCACCTCCACCGTGCGCTCCATCCGCTACGCCTCCGGTGTCCTCGAACTGCTCGATCAGCGCGAGCTGCCGGCGCGCGAACTCTGGTTGCGGATCGACGATCTCGAGCATGCCGCGCGGGCGATCCGCGACCTGGTCGTGCGCGGCGCGCCGGCCATCGGACTCACGGCGGCCTACGCCTGCGTTCTGGCTGCGCGAGCCCGTGGCAACGACCGTGAGGGCTGGCTGCGCGACCTGGATGTGCTGGCTGCGGCACGCCCGACCGCCATCAACCTTCGCGGTGCGGTCGAGCAGATGCGTGGCCTGGCCGAGGGTGCGCCCGGGGAGGCGGTCGAAACGCTCGAGCGTGCCGCGCTGGCGATGCACGAGGCCGACCTGGCCGCCAACGACACGATGGCCGGATCCGGCGCGAGCCTGATCGAACCCGGTTCGACGGTGCTGACCCACTGCAATACCGGCGCGCTGGCCACCGGCGGCATCGGCACTGCCCTGGGTGTGATCGTCCGGGCCTGGAACGACGGCCGGCTGGCCCGGGTGCTGGCCTGCGAAACCCGGCCGTGGTTGCAGGGGCTGCGGCTCACCGCCTGGGAACTGGCCCATGAAGGCGTGCCGGTGGAGGTGCTGGTCGAAGGGGCGGCGGCCGCTGTGATGCAGCGGGACGGGGTCGACTGGGTGATCGTCGGCGCCGATCGGATCTGTGCCAACGGCGACGTGGCCAACAAGGTCGGCACGCTGATGCTGGCGGTACTGGCTCGCCGCTTCGGCGCCCGGTTCATGGTCGTTGCGCCGTCGACCACGCTGGATCCCTCGACGCCCAGCGGCGATCGGATCGAGATCGAGCAACGCGATGGCGGTGAGCTGTGGCGCGCCGCCGGCCTGGCCGGCGCGCCGGCCGGAGTCGCGACGCTGAACCCGGTCTTCGACCTGACCCCGGCCGAACTGATCGATTGCATCGTGACCGAGCGCGGGGTGCTCGAGCCGCCGTTCGGCGGCCGGATCCGGGCCGCGGTCGACGAGCCGTGACGGGCTGTGCGTACGGGGCGCGCTGTGGTAGAATTTCAGGATTGTGACGGACCCGATCCGATGCGTCGGAAGGTCTGAACAAAAGCATCAAAAACAATAAGATGCGAGCTTTTCTTCCGGCCCATTCCAGACCTGAATCGCATGGCTGAACTCGCCCAGGAAGTCCTCCCGGTCAATCTCGAAGACGAAATGCGTCAGTCCTACCTGGACTACGCGATGAGCGTCATCGTCGGACGCGCTCTTCCCGACGTCCGCGACGGCCTCAAACCGGTGCATCGGCGCGTGCTCTATGCCATGCACGTGCTCGGCAACGACTTCAACAAGCCGTACAAGAAATCGGCCCGCGTGGTCGGCGATGTGATCGGCAAGTACCACCCGCACGGCGACACGGCCGTCTACGACACCATCGTGCGCATGGCGCAGCCATTCTCGCTGCGCTACATGCTGGTCGACGGCCAGGGCAACTTCGGTTCGGTCGACGGTGATTCGCCGGCCGCGATGCGCTATACCGAGGTCCGGATGGCCCGGCTTGCGCACGAAATGCTGGCCGACATCGACAAGGACACCGTCAACTGGCTGCCGAACTACGACGAGTCGGAGTACGAGCCGGCCGTGCTGCCGACCCGGGTACCGAATCTGCTGGTCAACGGCTCGTCCGGGATCGCGGTCGGCATGGCCACCAACATCCCGCCGCACAACCTGAACGAAGTGATCGGCGCGCTGCTGGCGCTGATCGACGACCCGATGCTCGATATCGACGGCATCATGGAGCATCTCCCGGGTCCGGATTTCCCGACCGCCGGCATCATCAATGGCGCGGCCGGCATCGCCGAGGCCTACCGGACCGGTCGCGGCCGCATCTACATGCGCGCGCGCAGCCATTTCGAAGACGTCGACACCGGCAAGACCAAGATCGTCGTCACCGAGCTGCCGTACCAGGTCAACAAGGCGCGTCTGCTCGAGAAGATCGCCGAACTGGTCAAGGCCAAGAAGCTCGAGGGAATCTCCGAGCTTCGCGACGAGTCCGACAAGGACGGCATGCGCATGGTCGTCGAGCTCAAGCGCGGCGAGGTCGGCGAGGTCGTGCTGAACAACCTGTACCAGAACACCCAGATGCAGTGCGTGTTCGGCATCAACATGGTCGCGCTGGTCGACAACCAGCCGAAGCTTCTGAACATCCGCCAGGTGCTGCAGCAGTTCCTGATGCACCGGCGCGACGTGGTCACGCGCCGCACGCTGTTCGAGCTGCGCAAGTCGCGCGACCGGGCCCATATCCTTGAAGGCCTGACGGTGGCGCTGGCCAACCTGGATCCGATCATCGAGCTGATCAAGGCGTCGCCGACGCCGGCCGAGGCCCGCGAGGCGCTGCAGACCCGCCGTTGGGAGCCCGGTCCGGTGGCTGCGCTGCTGGGCGAGGCCGGCGCCGACCTGTCGCGGCCAGAGGATCTGCTGCCCGAATTCGGCCTCGGCGACGGCGGCTACCAGCTCTCACCGGTCCAGGCCCAGGCCATTCTCGACCTGCGCCTGCAGAAGCTGACCGGGCTGGAGCAGGAGAAGCTGTCCGACGAATACCGCGAGATCCTCGAGGCCATCCGCGAGCTGATCCGCATCCTGTCCGATCCGGACGCGCTGATGCAGGTCATCCGCGACGAGCTGACCGACCTGCGCGCCACCTACGGCGACGAGCGTCGGACCGAGATCGTTGCCGATCAGCTCGATCTGACCATGGAGGACCTGATCACGCCGGAAGACGTGGTCGTGACCCTCTCGCACGCAGGCTACGCCAAGTACCAGCCGCTGGACCGCTACCGCAGCCAGAAGCGTGGCGGACGCGGGCGCAGCGCGGCCCGAACCAAGGACGAGGACTTCGTCGAGCGGTTCTGGGTCACCAACACCCACGACACGCTGCTGGTGTTCACGAGCGCCGGCAAGGTCTACAAGACCAAGGTCTACGAACTGCCGCAGGCCGGTCACAGCTCGCGCGGACGGCCGATGGTCAACCTGCTGCCGCTCGATGCCGACGAGCGGATCAACGCCGTGCTGCCGACTCGCGAGTTCCCGGACGACTGGTTCGTGTTCTTCGCCACCCGCAGCGGGCGGGTGAAGAAGACTCCGCTGTCGGATTTCGCCAATATTCGTGCCAACGGCATCTGGGCGATCGAGCTCGAGGGCGACGACGAGCTGGTCGACGTCGCGTTCACCGACGGCAGTCGCGACATCCTGTTGCTGTCGTCGGCCGGCAAGGCGATCCGGTTCGGCGAGGACAAGGTCCGGCCGATGGGCCGCCAGACCCGGGGCGTGATCGGCATCCGCCTGCAGGCCGACCAGCAGGTCGTTTCGATGCTGGTCGTCGACGATTCGGCCGATCTGCTGCTGGCCACGGCCAACGGCTACGGCAAGCGGACCGCGCTGGAGGAGTTCCCGATCTACAACCGCGGCGGGCAGGGCGTGATCGGCATCCAGACCAGCGGCCGCAACGGCGAACTGGTTGCCGCGCTGATCGTGAGCGACGACGACGACGTGATGCTGACCTCCAACAGCGGCACCCTGGTCCGGACCTCGGTGGCCGAGATTTCCCGCCTGGGTCGAAACACGCAGGGCGTGACGCTGATGCGCCTGGGCAAGGGCGAACAGCTGATCGGTATCGCCCGGGTTGCGGTGTCCGAAGACGAGGAGCTCGGCGACGACGAGGACGTCGAGATGGACGACGACGCCTGACGGCTTGCCGCCGTCGGGCGCTTGCTGTACTGTCCACCGGGCCGCCTGAGGGCGGCTCGTTGTCATTCCGGATTCAGGAGCCCGCCCATGCCGTTCATTCCTTCCGCGCGTACCTCGCCCCCCGCTCTCTGCCGATTGGTGACCACGAAGGTCACGACCATGGTCTTCACGATCGTTGCCATGAGCATCGCAGGAGCCGCGCTGGCCGCCGACTCGGCATGGCGCATGGATCCGGCCCGGGCGGCCTCGCCGGAGTTGCTCGAACGTGCCGAATGGGTGCGTGACTATGGCCGCTTCGTCTGGGTCGTCGGCGATCGCGCCGAGCTCGCGCCGCTGCTGGCGGCCTCGACCGAGCGGATCGATTCGCCGTACCGGATCGGGCTGCACGGCGAGCGTTTCGACCCGACCGAGCTGGACCGCGACGAGCCGTCGCGCGCGCCGGACGGCGCCGGTCTGCTGCTGGTCCAGCTTCGCGGCCCGGCCCTGGCCGACGACCTGCTGGCGCTGCGTGATGCCGGGCTGGACGTATTCCAGCCGCTGCCGGGCTTCGGCTACCTGGCCTGGGGCGATGCGGTTTCGGCCGGACGGGCCGCCGGCTCGCCGTTCCTTCGGCACGTCGGTCCGCTACCGACGCGCCTGAAGACCCAGCCGGGCCTCAAGGCGCGCGGTGAATGGATCCGCAACATCAACGTCCATTTCTACAACAGCGGCGATCCCGGCGACGTGGCGCGATCGATCGCGGCTCTCGGCGCACGGGTCATCGACGTCTGGGCCGCCCAGCCCGACCGACGGCTCTACAACGCCGTCATCGAAGCGGATGTCCGCATGCTGCCGGCTCTGGCCGATCTTTCCGAGGTCATCGCCCTGAGCTACCTCAGCCCGGAGCCGGAGCTGGAGGATGAAAGCGGGGCCCAGGTGCTGGCCGACAACCTCGACGCGAACAACATCCCGTTCCCGGGTTATCCGGCCTGGCTGGGCTCGGTCGGCCTGGACGGCTCGGGCGTGACCTGGTCGACCACCGACTCGGGCGTCTGGTACGGCCACGGCGACTACAGCAGCCGGATTGTCGGTGGCGCGAACTATCCGGGCTGCAACCTTGCCAACCCGGGTGACGATCCGACCTCGGGCGGCCACGGCACCCACGTCACGGGCATCTTCGCCGGCGACGGCACGGCCGGCTTCGTCGACAGCGACGGCTTCCTCTACGGCCACGGCGTGGCGCCGGAAGTGTCGATCTTCGCCCAGAACCCGATCTGCGGGTCGCAGAGCAGCTGGCCGCCGGCCGGAGGGTGGCCGGTGCTCAGCCGCGATGCGCTGACCGGAGGGGCGATCGGCTCGAACAACTCGTGGACCTCCGGCGAAGGCACGCAGCACGGCTATCAGGCCACCGAGCGAACCTATGACCTGATGGTGCTGGACGGCAACTTCGATACGCCCTCGGTGCTCGACCCGTTCATGGTGGTGTTTTCGGCCGGCAACTCCGGCGGCAGCGGCGTGACCGCACCGAAGGAGGCCAAGAACGTGGTGGTGACCGGTTCGCTGGAGACCTTCCGCGTCTCGGGCGACGTCGATGCGATCAGCGGCTTCTCCAGCCGCGGTCCGGCCGTCGACGGTCGCTGGTTGCCGACCATCTCGACGCCCGGCGAGAGCGTCAGCTCCACGCGCCGGCCGAGCGCCTCTTCGTGCGCGTCGCCGATTTCGGGTACCGATGGCGAATACTCGTTCTGCAGCGGCACCTCGATGGCGGCCCCGCATGCGTCGGGCGCGCTGATCCTGTTTACCCAGTGGTGGCGCCAGCAGTTCGCCGGCGCCACGCCGAGCCCGGCGATGGGCAAGGCCCTGTTGATCAATTCGGCGACCGCGCTGTCGGGCTCGCCGCCACCGAACAACGATTCCGGCTGGGGTCGGGTCGACCTCTCGACGATCGTCGATGACGGCCTGAGCTTCGAGTTCTGGGACCAGGAAACCCTGTTCACTGCCTCCGGCGAGAGCTTCACCCGGACCGTCGGCGTGGTCGATCCGACCCAGCCGCTGAAGGTGACCCTGGTCTGGTCGGATGCACCGGGCGCGATCGGCGCCAACCCCGCTCTGGTCAACGACCTCGACCTGACGGTGACCAACGGCGGGACAACGTATCTCGGCAACAACTACAGCAGCGGCGTATCGCAGCCCGGTGGGTCGCCCGACCGGCTGAACAACATCGAACAGGTGACGCTGCCGGCTCCCGGCCCGTCGGCAACGATCACCGTCGATGCCTTCCAGATCGCCGGCAGCGTGCTGCTGGATCAGTCCAGCGTCACCACCGCACAGCATTTTGCCCTGATCTGTCAGAACTGTCTGGAGGAACCGGATTACACGCTCGAGCTCGATCCGGCCGAAATCCTGGCCTGCGTGCCGGATTCCCGCGATGTCACCGTCCAGGTCGGCAGCCTGCTGGGCTACAGCGACCCGGTTTCGCTGGCCACCAGCGGGCTGCCGGCCGGTGCCTCCGGGACGTTCAGCGTCGACCCGGTCGATCCGGGGTCGTCCTCCACGCTGTCGCTGACGCTTGGCGCCTCGGTCGTTCCGGGCACCTATGCCGCGCAGGTCGAGGGCAACTCGACCAGCGGGCCGAAGAGCGCGCCGCTGGACCTGCAGCTGTTCGATGCCGCGCCGGCGGCGCCGACGCTGCAGGCGCCGGTCGACGGCGCGCTTGACCTGCCGACCGACGTCGCGTTCAGCTGGGCGGCAAGCGCCCAGGGGCTGGACTACCGGCTGGAAGTCGCCACCGACGCCGGGTTCACCGATGTGATCCACGACATCGTGACTCGCGAACTGCAAGCGACGCTGCCGCTCGAGACGGCCACCGAATACTACTGGCGGGTGACCGCCTTGAATGCCTGCGGCCAGGACGTCTCCGTGGTGTTCGACCTGCGCACGGCCGCCGAGCCCGGCGTTTGCGCGTTCGGTCAGGCTGCCGACATCCACTGGATCGACGACATGGAAAACGGCACCAACGGCTGGACCACCGCGGCCCTGGCCGGCACCGACACCTGGGCGCTGGAAGATTCCGACGCGACCAGCCCGGTGCATTCATGGCGTGGACTGGATATCGCCACGATCAGCGACCAGGTGCTGGTTTCACCGCCGATCGAACTGCCGAGCGGGGTCTCGCCACTGACGCTGCAGTACTACGGCAAGCGCGACATGGAAGACGGCGGCTCGGCCTGCTTCGACGGTGGGCTGCTCGAGTACAGCAACGATGGCGGCGCGACCTGGCTGCCGGTCGACAGCAGCCGCTTGCTGACCAATCCGTACACCGGACCGATCGACGACGGATTCAGCAATCCGCTGGCGAATCGGGATGCCTGGTGCGGTACCCAGGACTGGACCCGGACCGTGGTCGACCTGGGCGGGCTGGAAGGTCAGACGGTGAGCTTCCGCTACCGGATCGGCACCGACAGTTCGGTGGCCGCCGACGACTGGCACATCGACGACGTCCGCATCCAGAGCTGCCGGGTCGTGCAGGAAGAGATCTTCTTCGACGGCTTCGAAAGCCCCTGAGCCGACGGCGGTGCAGGGGCCGGTGCCGGGGACGGACGACCGTCCCCGGCGTGTCGGTCAGGGCCGCTCCGGTTCGTCGTCGAGTTCGAGCTCGCGCAGCTCCACGCGGCCGTCGCCGAGCGCCTGCATACGCTGGGTCTCGATCGCCACGATCTGGCGGAAGTCCCACTTCTCCTCGGCATAGAACTCCGCGCCGTCCCGGCTGAACCCGTTGCGGTCGATGATCCGCAGGAAGCCGGCAAAGCCCAGCCGAGAGCCGGTCGCCAAGCGGCGGTCGCGCTGCATCCGGCGGTGGGTGCGCTCGATCGCGACCTCGTCGCCGAACTGCGGTTCGAGTTCCTCGACGCGGATCCGCTCGGCTTCGCGCCGGATCGGATCGTCGACCATCGCGTCGAGCTCCTCGACCATGGTCAGCATCATCGGATAGTCGCGCTCGGCGGCAAGCTGGAACCAGGCCAGCGCACGCGCTGGATCGAACTCGGTGCCCTTGCCCTGCAGGTGCATCACGCCGATGTTGAACTGGGCGAACTTGTCGGCCCAGCGCGCGGCGGCTTCGTACTTGGTCAGCGCCGAGGCATACTGGCCGGCGTCGTACGATCGCTTGCCTTCGGCGACCAGGCGTGCGCCCGGTGTGTGCTCGGCGTAGCTGAAGGGCGACCCGTTCTGGGCCGAAGCGGAGGTGGTGAAGACGACGGCCAGCAGCGCGGCCGTCAGGAGTGCGGTCGATTTCATGGGTTTCGTCCCCGTTCGTGGTTGCCAATGGGCGCCAACGCCCGATGCCATCGACGGAAATTATCCGGAAAAGTTCCGGCGATTTTCAATCCATGAAGGTCAGTTCTCGTCCAGCTCGAGCTCGCGGACGTCGACTTCGCCCTCGGCGACCCGTCTCATCAGCCGCGTCTCGTAGTCGACGATGGTGTCGAAATTCCATTTGTCGGGATCGTAGAACTCATCGGCGTCGCGGGGAAATCCGGTCCGGTCGATGATGGTGAGCATGCTCATGAACGCGCGCGAACCGGTCCGGGTCCCGGTCGCGTCGCGCATCCGGAATCGCATTTCCCGCGCGGTGCGCTCGCGCGTCTGTGCGTCGCCGTAGACCGGCAGAAGGTCCTGTTCGAGGACCGCCCTGGCGCGATTGCGCTCCGGCTCGTTGAACATCGCCCACAGCGCATCGGCGGCGTCCTGGAACTGGGGATAGCCGCGTTCGGCGGACAGTTCCAGCCAGGCCCAGCCCTGCAGCGGGTCATATTCGGTCCCCTCGCCGCGCAGGTGCATGATGCCCACGTTGTACTGGGCGAACTTGTCGGCCCAACGGGCCGCGGCCTTGAAATGACCCAGCGCGCTTTCGAACATGCCGGCCTTGTAGGCGCGCCCGGCCAGGATCATGAAGCGCTGGCCCGGGGTGTGTTCATCGTAGGCATAGATCGGCTCGCCGGGTCGTTCCAGCGGCTCGTCGGCGATCGAGGCGGCCGACACCAGAAGCAGCGCGACGATCGGCAGTACAGAACGTCTGAACATGGCGCATGGCCCTCCGTGAACTGCCTCCAGTGTGCCACGTGCGCCGGATTGCTGCGTCGACAGGACTTCTGGCACCCGGAACGGGCACGCTGGAGCGATACACTGCCCGGATCGACAATCTGCCCGGAGCACCGGGCGTGCAAGGAGACCCCCGCGTGTACCGAACGATTCTTTCCGTTGTCCTGCTGCTGGCCACTCTGCCGCTGCATGCTCAGGACGAAGAAACCCTGCTGCTCCGCTTTCCCGACCTGCACGATGATCGGGTGGTGTTCACCTACGGTGGCGACCTGTGGATTGCCTCCGATCAGGGTGGCGAGGCCCGCCGGCTGACCAGCCATCCCGGACTCGAACTGTTCGCTCATTTCTCGCCCGACGGCAAGTGGATCGCGTTCACCGGCCAGTACGGCGGTGACGAACAGGTGTACGTGATGCCTGCAGCCGGCGGCGAGCCGCGCCAGTTGACCGCCTATCCGGCCGCCGGGCCGCTGCCGCCGCGCTGGGGCTATGACCACCAGGTCCACGGCTGGACGCCGGACGGCAGCGGCGTGGTCTTCCGGTCGCTGCGCGATGCGCACGATTCCTCGGATGGCCAGCTCTACGTGGCGCCGGTCGACGGCGGTCTGCCGACCGTGCTGCCGATGCCGCAGGCCGGCTCGGGCGTGTACGCGGGTGATTCGGCGATCCTGTATACACCGCTGGCGCGCGACTTCCGGACCTGGAAGCGCTACGAGGGCGGTTGGGCCCAGGACCTGTGGTTGTTCGATCTGGAACGCAACACCGCTCGGGCAGTGACGACCCACCCGCGCACCGACCGCGACCCGATGTGGATCGACGGGATGGGGTACTTCGCCTCCGATCGTGGTGAGTCCGGCAAACTGAACCTGTACCGCGTCGACCCGGAAAGCGGTGCCGTCGATGCGTTGACCACCCACGACGACTGGGACGTGCGCTGGCCGGCCGATGACGGGGTGGGGCGGATCGTCTACACACATGGCGGCGCGCTGCGCATCCTGGATGTCGCCACCGGCGACGACCGGCGCCTGTCGATCCGGGTGCCCGACGATGGCGTCAACCGCCGCGTGCGCACCGTCGATGTCTCGGACCGGATCGGAAGCGCCTGGCTCAGCCCGACCGGCGAACGCGTACTGTTCTATGCGCGCGGCGACCTGTTCAATGCACCGGTCGGATCCGGCGTGACGCGCCCGCTGACCCGGTCGTCGGACGCCCACGAGCGGGAAGCGGCGTGGTCGCCGGACGGGACACGGCTTGCCTGGATCTCCGATCGTGACGGCGAAGAAGCGCTGTACATCGCAGCCGCCGATGGTCGCGGCGAGCCGCGCAAGCTGCCGTCGCCGCCCCGGACCCGCCTGTATGCACCGCGGTTCGCGCCGGATGGACAGCACATCGCCTACTCCGACAAGGACGGCTTCATCTTCGTCCAGGCCGTCGACGGCGGCGAGCCGGAATCGGTGGGTCGAGACCCGAGCTGGCGCAACCGCGATTACAGCTGGTCGCCGTCCGGACGCTACCTGGCCTTCAGCCAGACCCGGCCGAACCAGCTCCGGGCGCTGTACATCCATGATGTCCGTGACGGCGAGACGCGGCAGATTTCCGAAGGCCTGTTCTCGGAGTACGAACCTTCGTTCTCGCCGGACGGGCAGCATCTGTTCTTCCTTGCCGATCGCGAGTTCGCGCCGCAGATCTCGGGCCGTGAGTGGAATTTCGCGACCAACCGGGTGACCGGAGCGTTCGCCTATGCGCTGACCGGCGAGGCGCCCAACCCGTTCGCGCCGGAGGACCCCTCCGACGCCGGGATTCTCGACGCCGATGCCGACGACGACAGTGACGAGGACAACGACAAGAACGGGGCAGCCGACGTGGCGATCGAATTCGACGGCCTGGCCCGGCGGATCATCCGGGTGCCGGTCGAGGCCTCGAACTATCAGGACCTGTGGGCCGTGGAAGGCGGTCTTCTGCTGGCCGAGATCGACGCGTTCTACTACGGCCGCGGCTGGTCCACGCCGCCTCGCCTGAAGCGCTACGACTTCGCCGACGATGAGCTGTCGACGCTGGTCGATGGCATCGGTTCGGTCGATCTCAGCGCCGATGGCCGGAAACTGCTGACCCGGCAGGGTAGCCAGTGGCGGGTGCACACCCTGGGCAACGGCAAGGACCCGGTCGCGGTCCCGACCGACGGCCTGGTGGCCGAGATCGATCCGATGGCCGAGTGGGAGACCGCCTTCGACGAGGTCTGGCGTCGTTTCCGCGACTTCTTCTACGTCGACAACATGCACGGCTACGACTGGGAGGCGCTGCGCGATCAGTACCGGCCGCTGCTCGTCCACGTCGCACATCGCATGGACCTCAACGACATCCTCGGCGAGATGATTGCGGAACTGAACGTGTCGCATGCCTATGTCGCGGGCGGTGATCTCGGGCTTCCCGAACGCCCCGACGTCGCCCTGCTCGGCGCGCGCTTCGAGCTCGATGACCGGACCGGCCTGTACCGGCTCTCGACCATCTTCGACGGCCAGAACGACGAGCCGCGATACCGTGCGCCGCTGACCGAAACCGGCGTCGAGGCGTCGGTCGGCGACTACCTGCTGGCGATCAACGGCCGCCCGCTGGACGCCGGTGTCAATCCGTTCCTGCGCCTGACCGGGCTCGGTGACGCGCCGATCGCGCTGACGCTGGCGAGTCGGGCCGACGGACGCGATGCCCGCGAGGTGCTGGTCCGGCCGATCGATGACGAGCAGCCGCTGCACTACCTGGCCTGGGTCCGCGCGAACAAGGCCGCGGTCGAAGCCGCCAGCGACGGCCGCCTGGGCTACCTGCACCTGCCGGACATGGGCCCGGACGGGATCCGCGAGTTCATCAAGTGGTTCTATGGCCAGATCGATCGCGACGGCCTGGTCATCGACGTGCGCGGCAACGGCGGCGGCAACGTCTCGCAGATGATCATCGAGCGGCTGGCCCGCAAGCCGCTGGCGCTGGGCTATTCGCGGACCATGCCGGAAGCGACCAACTACCCGTACCAGGCCTTCCGCGGCCACCTGGTCTCGCTGCTCAACGAGAACTCGGCCTCCGACGGCGACATCTTCCCCTACCAGTTCCGCAACGCCGGGCTCGGTCCGCTGATCGGAAAGCGTTCCTGGGGCGGGGTGGTCGGTATCACCAGTCACGGTCCGCTGATCGACGGCGGCTCGGTGAACGTCCCGGAGTTCGGTTTCCTGAACACCGAGGGCGAGTATGTCGTCGAGGGTGAGGGCGTGGCGCCGGACATCGAGATCGACAACGATCCGGCCAGCGTGATCGCCGGGCGGGACCGCCAGCTCGAAACGGCCATCGAATACCTGCTCGAACGGGTCGCGATGGATCCGCCGGCGGCCCCGGCGCGACCTGCGCCGCCGGTCAAGACGCCCTGAGCCGGATCGGCCGATCCTTCAGCCGCCCGGCCACCGGGCGGCTGCTATGCTTGCGCGCCGTACCTCTCGAAGCCCGTCGGCATGAATTCGTTGCGCTGGAACCGTCTGGTCCCGTTCCTGTTCGGGGTGCTGCTGCTGGCCCAGGCGCCCGAGACCCGGGCGGCCGAGGCCTGGCTGATGACCTACGGCAAGGCCGACCGAGTCGAGGAACGGTTCGGCCACAACGCGCTGTGGATTCGCGACCCGGCGCGCGGTGTCGACCGGATCTACAACTTCGGGTTCTTCGACTTCGACACGCCGGGCTTCTACTTCGATTACCTGTTCGGCGACCTGATCTACTACGCCGTGGCCCGCGATCCGGCCGAGGAACTGGCCTACTACCGCTGGCGTGATCGCTCGGTCCGGGCCCAGCGACTGGACCTGGACGATCCGACGATCCGCCGTCTCACCGACTGGCTGGATCTGCGCGTGGCACCGGAGAACCGGAATTTCCGCTACGACTACTACCTGAACAACTGCTCGACGCGAATCCGGGATGCGCTGGATTACGCCCTGGACGGTGCGCTCGGCAACGCCACGCAGACGGAACCGGCACGGCTGACCTTTCGCGAACACACCCGCCGCCTGATGCGGCCCGACCCGCTGCTCTACCTCGGCATCCAGGCCGCGTTGGGCCCCGGGGTCGATCGACCGCGGACGGTCTGGGACGAGATGTTCCTGCCCGACGTGGTGGCCGAGGTCGCGGCCGGGTTCCGGTTGCCGGACGGCGAGGGCGGGTCCAGACCACTGGTCGTCGACGACCGGATGCTGCACGTCTCGCAGCGCCCCGAGCCGGCTGCAGTCCCCGGTTTTCCGTGGGTGCCGGTGCTGGGCCTGATGGTCGGGGGGCTGGCGCTGCTGCTGGTGCCGTACCTGCTGTTCCGTCGTCGGGGATTGAAACTGGCCGGTTGGCGAGCCTGGCTGACACTCGATGCGCTGGCCGGCGGGCTGCTGCTGTTCCTGTGGCTGGCCACCGACCACCTGGCGGCCGGCGCCAACCAGAACGTGCTGCTGCTCAACCCGCTGCTGGTCCTGCTCTGGCGCGCTCGCGGCGGACGGTTCGAACGCTGGATCGCGAGCGTCGTCATCGGCCTGTTGGTTGCGCTGCTGGTGATCAAGGCCTTCGGCAGCGGCCAATGGAACAACGACCTGCTGCTGGCGCTGGCGCCGGTCCAGCTGGCCGCGCTCTGGGTCTGGCACCGCAGCGTGCCGGCCGAGAAGGCCCGGGCGCCGGCCTGAACGAAAACGGCGCCGCCGGCCGGCGCCGTCGATATCGATGCCGCGGCCGCGGCGTTCGGGTCAGCGGCGCCCGGTCGGCACGTCCTGCTCGAACGCGCCGGGCTCGTCCTCGCGGACGTGGCCGTCGATCCGGTCCAGCGCGGCCAGCTTCTTCAGGAACGGGGTCGCGACCAGGAAGCCGACGAACACCACGCCGCAGAAGATCACGATCTGGCGGTACAGCGCCGGGAACTCGCTGACCGCATCCCCGCTGAACTCGCCGGCGACCAGCCCGGCGATCAGGTTGCCCAGCGCGGCGCCGAAGAACCACATGCCCATCATCTGGCTGTAGTACTTGCGCGGCGAAAGCTTCGAGGTGGCCGACAAGCCGATCGGGCTCAGGCAGAGCTCGCCGGTGGTGTGGAACAGGTAGGTCAGCAACAGCCAGGTCGGCAGCACCTGGTCGCCGTCCTGGATCAGGGAGGCCGCGACCCACATGAAGGCGAAGCCCAGACCGAGCTGCAGGAAGCCCAGCGCGAACTTCAGCGGGATCGACGGATCGAGGTTGCGCCGGCCGAGATTGATCCACAGCGCGGAAAAGAACGGCGCGAAGACCAGGATGTACAGCGGGTTCAGCGACTGGAAGACCTCGGCCGGAATGACCAGGCCGAGCATCTCGCGCGCGGTGTAGCGCTCGGCGAAGAGATTCAGCGACGAGCCGGCCTGCTCGAAGCCCGACCAGAACAGCGCCGCGCCGATGAACAGCGCCACGAGCACGATCACCCGATTGCGCTCGAGCCGGGTCAGCGAACCGTCGAGCAGCACCCGGCCGAAGAACAGCGCCGCGACCGCGACGATCGCGTAGACGGTGTATTGCGACAGCGAGATCGCGTCGATCGAAATCACGCCTTCCAGCGCCAGGACCGCGACCAGGAACAACAGCGCGGTGCCGCCGTAGGTCGCCCATTTCATCGCGTTGGTCTGGCCTTCCTTGCCGGCCGGCGTCGGGTGCGGTTCCTTGCCGTAGTCGCCGAGGTGGCGCTCGCTCCACTTGTAGACGACGAGGCCGGCGATCATGCCCACCGCCGCGGCAGCGAAGCCCCAGTGCCAGCCCATGTTGATGCGCAGGAAGCCGCAGATCAGCGGACCCAGGAAGGCACCGACGTTGATGCCCATGTAGTACAGCACGTAGCCCGCGTCGCGGCGCGCGCCGCCTTCGGGATAGAGTTCGCCGACGCAGCTGGAAATGTTCGGCTTGAGCAGGCCGGTGCCGACCACGATCAGGATCAGTCCGATGAAGAAACCGTAGTGCTCGCTGACCCAGCCGAAGCCGGGCAGGGCCAGCACCAGGTGCCCGGCAGCGATGATGATGCCGCCGTACCAGATCGCGTTGCGCTGGCCGAACACGCGGTCGGCCAGCCAGCCGCCGGGCAGCGCGGCCAGGTAGACCCCCGCGGTGTAGAGGCCGTAGATCGCGGTTGCGGTGGCGTCGTCGAAACCCAGTCCGCCCTCGGTCGCCGCGGCGACCATGAACAGGACCAGCAGGGCGCGCATGCCGTAGTAGCTGAAGCGCTCCCAGAGTTCGGTGAAGAACAGCGTGCCGAGGCCGGCCGGGTGGCCGAAGAAGGTCTTGCCCGGCGTGCCGGCGGCAGGAGTGGCTTGATTCATCCGGAGTTCCCGAAACGTTGGATATGGATAGGAACGGCCGTGAGTCATCGATCGGCCGGGCAAGTACGACAACTTGCCCGAAATCGGGTCTGCAAGTCAACTGACATCGGCCAGAAGATCGTGTTTCAGCCGGCCACGCTCACCACGATCTGCCTGGTGTGGGGCCGGCGACGATGCTCCCAGAGGAAGATGCCCTGCCAGGTGCCGAGGCGGAGCCGGCCGGCGTCCAGCGGAAGACACAGCGATGTCTGCGTCAGTGCACTGCGGATATGCGCCGACATGTCGTCCGGGCCCTCGGCGGTGTGTCGATAGTCCGGATCGCCGTCAGGCCCCAGTCGTGCGAAGACCGTTTCGAGGTCGTGCAGCACGTCCGGATCGGCGTTCTCGGTGATCAGCAGCGAGGCGGACGTGTGCAGGATGAACAGGTGGCAGAGGCCGCTGTCGATCCCGCTGCCGATCACGACCTCGGTGACTTGCCGGGTGATGTCCACCAGGGCACGACCGGGCGTATCGACGCTCAGGGTCTGGCGATGCATTACCCGGCGTCGCAGCGTTGGTCCGGTCGGAGCGCTTCGAGCAGGCCGGTGATCACACCCTCGAGCGCCGGGATCCAGCGAAGCACCACGACCAGGTCGTTGCACTCATCGATGTAGATGGAGTTGCCGCCGAAGCCGGCGGCCCAGTAGGCGCTTGCCGGAGCGGCCGGAATCCGCTCGCGGTCGGTGTTCAGCCACCACATCAGCCCGTAGTCCGGCCGGACCTCGACCGGCTCGCGCAGCAGGTCGAACCAGGCGTTGGACAGCAGGCGTCGCTCGCCCCAGACGCCGCGCCGCAGCATCAGCAGGCCGAAGCGCGCGTGGTCGCGGGTCGAGATGAACAGGCCGCCGCCGAAGTGGCCGCCGCCGGAGACCGACTGCATGCGCAGGCCGTCGAGTTCGATCCAGGAGTTGCCGTAGCCGTGCCAGCGCCAGGTCGGCGAGGCGCCGATCGGGTCCATGATCCGCGTGCGCAGCACGACCGGCAGTGGCTGCCGATGGACCTGGAGCAGCGCCAGCGCGGCCAGGTTCACGCGCACGTCGTTGTACTTGAACCGGCTGCCCGGCGGATGCAGCGGTCGGTCCGGCCAGGCCTCCGGGTCGTCGCCTTCGGGCCGGTCGGCCCAATCGGGTACGTCCCACAGCGTTCCCGACCAGTCGGAGGTCTGGTTCAGCAGGTGGCGCCAGGTGATCGCGCCGTTGTGCTCTCCTTCGAACCAGGGCCCCGGTACGCTTTCGGCCACTCGTGCGTCGATTCCGGGGATGCGCCGATCGTCCAGGGCCAGCGCCGCGATCGTGGCGAGATAACTCTTGACCACGCTGAACGTCATGTCGACGCGGTGGACGTCGCCCCATTCGGCCACGATCCGTCCGCCGCGCAGGATCAGTCCGCTGTCGCCGCCGCGGGGGCGGGTCGGTCCCAGCACGCGATAGTTCGGCTCCCGCGGCGACCAGCTGTCGATCAGGACCTGGTGCAGATCGGTCGGTTCGGTCACGGCCTGCGCCCGGGCCGCGGCAACGGCGCGGGCCAGTCGCTGCGGGTCGAAACCGGCGTTGGCCGGCTCGACGGTCGACCACTGGCCCGGCGGCGGCACGTAGGCGTCGTCGGCGGAGGCGCTCGCTGCGGCGACCAGGAGCAGGAGCAGCCAGCCGAGCCGAAGCGCGGGTCCGGTCTTCGATCGGAGTCGAACGTCGTTCGATACAGGCATGTGCATCAGCGTACACGAGCATCGCCCGACGAGCGCAATGTTAGACTTCGTGCATATGGGCATTGGCCGAACCGATCCTTCCTCACGCCGGGTCACCGTGGTCGGCAGCGGTTTCGCGGCGCTGACCGCGATCCGGACGCTGCGTCGTCATGCACCGGGTCTCGGCATCGACGTGGTCGCGCCGCGCGCCGAGTTCGTCTATTACCCCGGAACCATCTGGATTCCGACGGGTGGGCGCGAGCCCGACGACCTGGTGATCCCGCTCGGTCGCTTCTTCGACCGCATGGGCGTGACCCACCATCCGGCCGAGGCCACCGGCCTTTCCGAAGACGGGCGTCGGCTTGCGACGACGGCAGGAGAACTCGCCAACGACGGGCTGATCATTGCCTGCGGCGGTCGTTTTCTGGACCGACTGCCCGGGCTGGAGCACGCGATTCTTCCGTGCGGCGGGACCGGGCCCATGCTGCGGCTTCGCGAGCGCCTGCATGAACTGGACGGCGGGACGATCGCATTCGGGTTCTCGGGCAATCCCGAGGAGCCATCGGCCATGCGCGGCGGCCCGGTGTTCGAATTCCTGTTCGGCATCGAGCGCTGGCTGCGCAAGCAGGGCCGTCGCGACCGCTTCGAACTGGTGTTCTTCACGCCGGCCGAGAAACCGGGCCAGCGACTCGGCGAAAAGGCCGTCGAACGGCTGGTTCGCGAAATGCGACGCTGCGGCATCACGCTGCGGCTCGGTGAGAAGCCGCAGCGGTTCTCCGAGCGGTCGGTCGAGACCTCGGCCGGGTCCTTCGATGCCGACCTGATCCTGTTCATGCCCGGCATGACCGGCAACGCGTGGTTCGATGACACGCCGCTGCCGCGCTCGCCTGGCGGCATGATCCAGGCCGATGCGCACTGTCGCGTGGCCGGGCTCGAGCGGGTCTACGTGGCCGGCGATGCCGGCAGCTTTCCGGGCCCGGGCTGGATGCCGAAGCAGGCGCACATGGCCGACCTGCAGGCCGCGGCCGCGGCGCGCAACCTGGTCGCTGAATTCGACGGCGTACCACCCCGCCACGGGTACAAGGCCGAGCTGATGTGCATCGTCGATATGCACGACCGCGGCCTGCTGGTGACGCGGACCGAAAAGGGAAATCGCGTGCTGCCGCCGTTTCGCGGCTGGCACTGGGCCAAGCGCCTGTTCGAGTGGAACTACCTGCGGAACTATCGCTGAGGTCGCGCAGCGAAGCGCTCGCCCGGCGGCCGTGCCGCCGGGGCCGGTTCGACCGCCGGGCTCAGCCGACTTCGACGGCGATCGCCGTGGCCTCACCGCCGCCGATGCACAGCGAGGCGATGCCGCGCTTGCCGCCGCGGGCCGTCAGGGCGTGGATCAGCGTGACCAGGATGCGCGCACCGCTGGCGCCGATCGGGTGACCGAGCGCGCAGGCGCCGCCGTGGACGTTGACCCGGTCGTGCGGCAGCTCGAGTTCGTGCATTGCCGCCATGGTCACCGTTGCGAAGGCCTCGTTGATTTCGAACAGGTCGACCTCGGCGGCCGACCAACCGGCCTTGTCGAGCACCTTCTTCATCGCGCCGACCGGCGCGGTCGTGAACCATTCCGGTTCCTGCGAATGGGTGGCATGAGCAACGACCCGGGCCAGCGGCACGGCGCCGCGCGCTTCGGCGTCGCCGGCCCGCATCAGGACCAGCGCCGCTGCACCGTCGGAAATCTTCGACGAACTGGCCGCGGTGATGGTGCCGTCCCTGGCGAACGCCGGCCGCAGCGTTGCGATCCTGTCGAGCAGGATCCGACCGGGTTCCTCGTCGATGCCGACCTCGGACTCGCCCTTGCGGGTCCTGACGCTGACCGGGGCGATTTCGGCGGTGAAACGGCCGGCCTCGATCGCGGCCTGCGCACGTTCGGCCGAGGCGCGCGAAAACTCGTCCTGCTGCTCACGGGTGAAGCCGTACTTCGCCACGCACTGCTCGCCGAACTGGCCCATCATCTGGCCGTCGTAGGGATTCTGAAGGCCGTCGAAGAACATGTGGTCGAGCAGCTGGTCGTGGCCCATCCGCAGCCCGCGCTTGACCAGGTAGGGCGCATTCGACATCGATTCCATGCCGCCGGCGACGACCAGGTCGGCCGAACCGGCGACCAGCGCATCGTGACCCTGCATCACCGCTTTCATGCCGGAACCGCAGACCTTGTTCAGCGTGGTGCAGGCCACCGAGACCGGCAGGTCGGCGCCCAGCGCGGCCTGGCGGGCCGGTGCCTGGCCGAGGCCGGCCGGCAGCACGCAGCCCATCAGCACTTCGGAGATCTCGGCGGGGTCCACGCCGGCATCGGCCACGGCGGCGCGGATGGCGGCCGATCCCAGCGCGGGGGCGGCGACAGGGGCGAACTGGCCCTGGAACGAGCCGATTGCGGTGCGGCGCGCGGCCGCGATGACGATGGAGTCGGTCATATGCTGGAACGATCCTTGCTCGGGCAAACCCCCATTATCGCAGGTTCGGAGCCCGGCTCGGGATGCCCGGCCGGGTTCAGGTCGCCTGGAGTGGCCAGAACCAGGTCACCGCGTAACTGGTGACGACCATCAGGATCAGGTTCAGCGGTGCGCCGACCTTGGGGAAATCGGAAAAGCGCAGCACGCCGGTGCCGAAGATCATCGTGTTGGTCTGGTAACCGATGGGCGTCAGGAAGCTGTTCGATGCCGCGAACATCACCACGATGGTCAACGGGATCGGGTTGAGACCGAGCATGTCGCCGAGCGCGATGGCGACCGGCACCAGGATCACGACCGAGGCATTGTTGCTGAGGATACTGGTCAGGATGGTGGTCACTGCGTACAGCGCCATGACGATGAAGATCGGATCCCAGTCGGCGGCGTAGCCGGCCAGCAGCGAACTGACCCAGTCGGCGGCGCCGGACTTGGTCATCGCGATGCCCAGCGGGATGATGCCGGCAAGCAGGAAGATCACGTCCCACGAGACATCGTCGTACATGTCCTGCTTGGCGACGGTTCCGGTGGCCACCATCGCGATCACGCCGGCGATCGCGGTCAGCACGATCGGCATCGGGGTCAGGGCAGCGAGCAGGATGACCGCGGCCACGATGCTGCCGGCGACCAGCATCCGCCGGGTGTCGAAGTCGTCCTCGTATTCGTCGAGCACGACCACGTCGGAATTCTTCGCCAGGCGGGCCAGCGCGGTCTTGGAGATCTCGAGCAGCGCGATCTCGCCGACGTGCAGTTTTTCCTGGGCCAGCCGGCGCGACCGGACCGTGCGCGTATCGAGGCCGATCAGCCGACCCTGGTAGCGTTTCCAGAAATCCACCGCGCGCGCGGTGCGGCCGTTGAACAGGCCCCGGTTGCGCAGCAGGATGGGCACCAGCTGACCATCGGTACGGGCCTTGCGCACGTCGCCGAATTCCGACAGCACGTCGACCTGGGATTCCTTGATCAGGTCCATGATCTGACGGACCGTCGCCCGCGCCATGACGATGTCGCCGGCCAGGACCGGGGTGCTGCGAGCACGCTTGATCCAGGTCTTCTCGCCTCGGGTCAGCTTCATGACCTCGACCCCGGAGGAGGCTTCGAACTTCGCCTCGTCGAGGGTCTTCTCGATCAGCGCGCTGCCGATCGGCACGCCGACCTCGATGACGAAGGTCTCCTCGTCCTGTTCGTTGACCGGCCGCGCATCACGGGCCGGCAGCAGCCAGCGGCCGATGGTCAGGAAATAGACCAGGCCGGTCGCCAGAACGATCAGGCCGACGTGGGTGAACTCGAACATGCCCAGCTCGCGATCGATGCCGGGCTCTTCGGCAAGGATCGCCGAGGCCAGGATGTTCGTCGAGGTCCCGATCAGGGTCAGCGTGCCGCCGAGCATGCCGAAGAAACTGACCGGGATCAGGACCCGCGAAGCACGCAGGTTGGACCGGCGGGCCATGTCCAGCACCAGCGGAATCGCGATCGCCACTGCTGCGGTATTGTTGATGAAGCCGGAAACCACGCCGACCATGATGCCGACCACGATCATCTGGCGGATCTCGGAATTGCCGACCATCGGAAACAGCCGCTTGCCGAGCAGGTGGACCAGCCCGGACCGCTGGATGCCGCCGGACAGGATGAACATGCACAGCACGGTCACCGTGGCGGTGCTGGACAGCCCCGACAGGCTTTCGCCGACGGTCGGGAAGGCCGCCTGCAGGTCGACGCCGCGCTCGACCAGCCACTGGGAGTGGAACAGCACGGGGATGGCCATGACGGTGACCAGGATCGCCAGGGCCGTGACGTCCACCGGCAGCTTTTCGGTGGCGAACAGGTACAGGGCGCACGCAATGATCACGAACACCAGCGCGATTTCGAAGGTCATCTGGACTCCCGGACCGGTCGAGGGGCGAAGCTTACCCCAGAGGGGTGCGCCCCGTCGCGGACGGCGACGGGGGCGGTTCTGGCAATGCTCAGGAACGCTCGTGGACCAGCTCGCGGCCGATCAGCATGCGGCGGATCTCGTTGGTGCCGGCGCCGATGTCGTAGAGCTTGGCGTCGCGCAGGAGGCGACCGGTCGGGTACTCGTTGATGTAGCCGTTGCCGCCCAGCGCCTGGATCGCTTCCAGGGCCACCTCGACGGCGCTCCGCGAGGCGTGCAGCAGGCAGGCCGCGGCGTCGATACGCGATTTCTCGCCCGCGTCATAGGCCGCGCCGAGCTGGTAGGCGAAACCGCGCGAAGACTGCAGCGCGGCGTACATGTCGCCGATCTTGGCCTGCATCAGGCCGAAATCGCCGAGCCGACGCTCGAACTGCTTGCGCTCGCGCACGTAGGGCAGCACGTTGTCCATGCAGGCCTGCATGATCCCGATCGGTCCGCCGGACAGCACCAGCCGCTCGGAATTGAGCCCCGACATCAGGATCTTGACGCCGGCGTCGACCTCGCCGAGCACGTTGTCTGCCGGAATCTCGCAGTCCTCGAACACCAGCTCGCAGGTGTTGGAGCCGCGCATGCCGAGCTTGTCGAGCTTCTGGGCCTTCTTGAAGCCCGGCATGCCGTCCTCGATCAGGAAGGCCGTCATGCAGCGCGAGCCGGCCTCCTTGCCGGCCGTGCGCATGTAGACCAGCAGCACGTCGGCTTCCGGGCCGTTGGTGATCCACATCTTCGAGCCGTTGGCGACCCAGACGTCGCCGCGCTTCTCGGCCCGGCAGGCCATCGATCCGACCACGTCGGAGCCGGCGCCGGGCTCGGACATCGCCAGCGCGCCCTTGAATTCGCCGGACACCAGTTTCGGCACGTACTTCTGCCGCTGGGCGTCGCTGCCGTTGCGGTAGAGATTGTCCAGGCACAGGTTGGAATGGGCACCGTAGGACAGCCCGACCGAGGCCGAGGCACGGGAAATCTCTTCCATGGCGACGAGGTGAGCCAGGTAGCCCATGTCCGCGCCGCCCAGCGACTCCGGCACGGTGATGCCGAGCAGGCCCATTTCGCCGAGCATCGGCCAGAGGTCCTGTGGAAACTCGTTGGATTCGTCGATTTCGGCCGCGCGCGGCGCGATGGCGTCTTCGGCGAATCGCCGCACGGACTCGCGCAGCAGTTCGATGTCTTCGGACAGCTTCATGCTCTCGATCTCCGGATCTCAGGGCTCGACGGGATTCGTGACCCCCTCGGGGTCGACCCCGGCGAGCCTACGGGGCGCCCGCGGGCGCCGGGTCAACGTCGACGGGCGGGGCAGGGCGCGGCGCAGGCCGCCGTGCCCGATCCCGGTCAGTGGTTGCCGCGTTCGCGGCCCGGGAAGCGGTGGGCGCGACCCATGAACGGCAGCTTCAGCTTGCCGATGGTCGTGATCCGCTCCTCGGCCATCCGGTCGGCGGCCTTCCAGGTCGGAATGCCGTCCCGGTCGGCGATCTGGAAGATCTTCGAGACGTTGTAGTAGATGGTCCGCATCATGCGCTTGGCGCGTTCCCGGTTGTAGCCTTCGAACTCGATCGAGACGTTCATCAGGCCGCCGGCATTGACGGCGTAGTCCGGCGCGTAGAGGATGCCCCGGTTCTCCAGCTCGTCGCCGCACTGGTCGGTCGCCAGCTGGTTGTTGGCCGCGCCGCAGACGACCTTGAACTTGAAGCGGGGAATCGTCTGCTCGTTGACCACCGCGCCCAGCGCGGTCGGGCAGAACACGTCGGCGTCGACTTCGTAGATCTCGTCGAGACCGACCGCTTCGCAGCCGAGCTCGACGCAGGCCTGGACGGCCTCTTCGTTGATGTCGGTGACGAAGACCTTGGCGCCTTCGTTGCGCAGCAGCTTGACCAGTTCGTAGCCGACGTGGCCGACGCCCTGGACGGCGTAGCTGAAACTGCCGACGTCCTCGTTGCCGAACTTGTGCTGCAGGCTCGCGCGAATGCCCTGCAGGGTGCCGAAGGCGGTAAACGGCGACGGATCGCCGGAGCCGCCGTGGACCTGGTGAACGCCGACGCAATTGTCGGTTTCCTGGAACACGTACTCCATGTCGTTGACGTCGATACCGACGTCTTCTGCGGTGATGTAACGGCCGTTCATCGAATCGATGAAGCGGCCGAAGGCGCGGAACAACGCTTCGGACTTGTCGGTCCGCGGATCGCCGATCAGCACCGACTTCCCGCCGCCCAGGTTCAGACCGGCCACGGCGGCCTTGTAGGTCATGCCGCGCGACAGCCGCAGGACGTCGTCCAGCGCTTCCTGCTCGGTGGCGTAGGGCCACATCCGCAGGCCGCCGAGCGCCGGACCGAGGGTGGTGTTGTGGATCGCGATGATGCCCTTGAGGCCCGCGTCCTTGTTGTGGCAGAACACGACCTGCTCATGCTCGGTCGTGTGGATCGTTTCGAAAAGATGCATTCAGTCCTCCAGACTTCGCGCTTCTGTCGGCGCGAATCGACGGGCGATGAAGCCGGCCCCCGAGACCGGCGGGGATGAACGAGCGGGGGCGGGCTCCTGCATGCGGAGTCCGACCCGACTCAGCCGGTTATTTTAGCGGATTCGGGCCGCCGAGGTTCCGATCGGAGGGATTCTCGATGCCGGACTCGGCGTTGTCGGAATGCCGACGCTCGAATGCTAGTGTTGGCGGGCTGTCGAGCGGAACCGCCGACGAAACGGCGGGGTCGCAGGACCGGTCGGTTGCGGGCGCGTTTCGATCCGATCGATCACATTAGATTGTTACGATATACGTCGGCTTTCCGGAGTCTCGCCATGGAGCTCGATCCTCTCCTTCTGTCACGCATCCAGTTCGCCTTCGTGGTGTCGTTCCACGCGATCTTTCCGGTCTTCACGATCGGCCTCGCCGCGTGGATCGCGCTGCTTGAAGCCCTGAACTACCGCAAGCCGGACCCGGTGCTCGAAAAACTGTCGCAGTTCTGGATCAAGATCTTCGCCGTGGTGTTCGGCATGGGCGTGGTCTCGGGCATCGTCATGGCGTTCCAGTTCGGCACCAACTGGTCGCAGTTCTCGTTCGCCGCCTCGAACTTCCTCGGCCCGGTGCTGAGCTACGAAGTCGTGACCGCCTTCTTCCTCGAGGCGACCTTCCTCGGCGTGCTGCTGTTCGGTCGCAGCCGGGTGCCGCCGGGCCTGCACCTGCTGGCCGCCTGCATGGTCGCGATCGGCACCTTCATCTCGTCGTTCTGGATCCTGTCGACCAACAGCTGGTTCCATACCCCGGCCGGCGTGGAACTGATCGACGGGCATTTCCAGGTCACCTCCTGGCTGCAGGCGATCTTCAACCCGTCGCTGCCGTACCGGTTCGCGCACATGGCGCTGGCCTCGTTCATCACCGGCGGGCTGGTGGTGGCCGCGGTCAGTGCCTGGTACCTGGTGCGCGACCGCAATCCGCGCTCCAGCCGGATCGCGCTGAAGATGACCGTGGTGATGCTCGCGATCGCCACCCCGCTGCAGATGTTCGTCGGCGACCTTCATGGCCTGAACACCTTCGAGCACCAGCCGATGAAGGTGGCCGCCATGGAGGGGCACTGGGAAACGCAGCGCGGCGCGCCGCTGATCCTGTTCGCGATTCCGGATGCCGATGCCGAGGAAAACCATTTCGAGGTCGCGATTCCGAAGCTCGGCAGCCTGATCCTGACCCACTCGCTCGACGGCGAGGTCCAGGGTCTGAAATCGGTGCCGGCGGAGGACCGTCCACCGGTCGGGCCGGTGTTCTGGAGCTTCCGGGTCATGGTCGGTCTGGGCGTGTTCTTCATCCTCCTGTCATGGGTCTCCGCAGTCCAGCTGTTCCGCGGCCGGCTGTTCGACTCCAGGCGGCTGCTGCGGGTGATCTCCTGGGTCTCGCCCTTGCCGTTCATCGCGGTGCTGGCCGGCTGGTTCGTCACCGAGATCGGCCGTCAACCCTGGATCGTCCACGGCCTGATGCGGGTCGAGGACGCGGTCACCCCGTCGCTGTCCGGCGGCATGGCGCTGACCACGCTGATCGGTTACATCTCGGTCTATGCGGTGGTGTTCGGTGCCGGCCTGTACTACCTGCGCCAGGTCATTCTGGCCGGACCGGACCCGATCGAGCAGGCGCACGATTTCGACTCCGCCCGGCCGAAGCGGCCGCTGTCGGCCAATCCCTTGAACTTCAACGGCGAGACACCGGCAGCGGAGGGCTGATATGGAAACCATCGACCTGACCCTGATCTGGCTCGGGATCATCGGCATCGGGATCTTCATGTATGTCCTGATGGACGGCTTCGATCTCGGCGTCGGCATCCTGTTTCCGTTCGCGCCGGACGACGCCTCGCGCGATCGGATGATGAACTCGGTGGCGCCGATCTGGGACGGCAACGAAACCTGGCTGATCCTCGGCGGTGCCGGCCTGCTGGCGGCGTTTCCGCTGGTCTACGCGGTATTCCTGCCGGCGCTGTACATCGGCGTCTTCCTGCTGGTGGCGGGCCTGATCTTCCGCGGCATCGCCTTCGAGTTCCGGTTCAAGGCCTCGCCCGCTTCGCGCCACTGGTGGGACCGCTCGTTCAATATCGGCTCGACCGTAGCGGCCTTCGCCCAGGGGGCCGTGGTCGGTGCCTACATCCAGGGCTTCGAGGTGGTCGATTTCCAGTATGCCGGGGGGGCCTTCGACTGGCTCACGCCGTTCACCGTGATGACCGGCGTGGGCGTGGTCACCGGGTATGCATTGCTCGGTGCGACCTGGACGGTGATGAAGACGGAGGGGGCCACGCAGGACTGGGCCTTCCGGATCAGCGAGCGCCTGCTGATCGGCGTGCTCGCGTTCTTCGTCGTGGTCAGCCTGTGGACGCCGTTGTCCAAACCGTTCGTCCAGGCGCGCTGGCTGGACGGGATCGCCTGGCTCTGGCTGTTCCCGGTACTCACGCTGGCGGCCTCGTTCTGGGTCTGGCGAGCGTTGCGGGAACGCCGCGACGTCGTCCCGTTCGTCGGTTCGATGGTGCTGTTCGGGCTGTTCTACCTGGGCCTGCTGATTTCGATGTGGCCGTATGCCGTGCCGCCGGACTACACCTTCTGGGACGCCGCCTCGGCGCCGGGCAGCCAGTTGTTCCTGCTGCTGGGCGTGCTGTTCCTGATCCCGGTCATCCTGGTCTACACCGCGTTCAACTACTGGGTGTTCCGCGGCAAGGTCCGGGATGGCGACGGCTACCACTGAGCCTGCGCCCGGCGCCTGGCTGGCCGGCCGGGCGCCGGGCTGGCTCCGCCCGGCACTGGTGGGGCTGGCCACGATCGAGTCGCTGCTGGTCGTCGGCCAGGCCGGACTGATTGCCTGGTTGTGCCACCGGGCGCTGGTCGCGGAGGTGCCGATCGGCCTGGCGGCGCCGGCGGCATTGCTGGGCGTGCTGCTGCTGCGCGCGACGGTGCTCGGGGTTCGGGGCTGGATCGCGGCGGATGCCTCCGCGCGCATCCGGGTCGAATTGAGGCAGGCCGTGCTCGCGGCGCTGCGCGGCGCCGGCCCGGTGGACGCGCCGCCGACGGGGCGGGTCCTGGCGGCGTTCGACGAGCAGATCGAAAAGCTCGATCCCTACTACGCCCGGTTCCTGCCCCAGCAGTTCGCGGCGGCGATCCTGCCGCCGGTCCTGCTGGTCGCGGTGTTTGCCGTCGACTGGATCGCCGGGCTGTTTTTGTTGTTCAGTGCACCGCTGATCCCGGTCTTCATGGTCCTGATCGGCTGGGGCGCCGAGGCCCGGGCGCGGCAGCAGGTCGATGCACTGGGCCGGCTGGGCGGCTGGTTTCTCGATCGCTTGCGCGGGGCGGCGACGCTGCGTCGCTTCGCGGCCGAGTCGGCGACGTCCGCGGCCGTGGCGCAGCGCACCGAGGAACTGCGACGGGCCTCGATGAACGTGCTGAAGCTGGCGTTCCTGTCGTCGGCCGTGCTGGAGTTCTTCGCCTCGGTCGCGATCGCCGCGGTCGCGATCTACGTCGGGATGGGGTTGCTGGGCTTTCTGACCTTCGGGCCGGCCGGTGAGCTGACCCTGGCCGGCGGGCTGTTCGTCCTGCTGCTGGCACCGGAGTACTTCGCGCCGCTGCGTGCGCTGTCGCAGGGCTGGCACGATCGCGCCGATGCAGGCGCCGCGGTCGGTGAGTTGCGCGATCTGCTCGGTCGGGCGAAGACGCCGGCGCCCACGCCGATGGACCGGGCGGCGCGGCCGGTATCGACCGCGGTGCCGAGTCCGCCGGCGATCGCGGTCCGGATCCGTGGGCTGCGCTTCGCCCACCGCGGCCGGCCCCCGCTGTTCGACGGCCAGATGCTGGACGTGGCCGCCGGTGAACGGGTTGCGCTGGTCGGGCCGAGCGGGGCCGGCAAGAGCACCCTGATCGACCTGCTGGCCGGTTTCCTGCATCCCGAGGCCGGGCGGATCGAACTGGACGGCGAGTCGACCGAGGGTTGGAGCGATGCCGAGCGGGCCGCGCGGATCGCCTGGCTCGGTCAGCGGCCGACCCTGTTCGCTGGCTCCTTGTACGACAACATCGCGCTGGGCTGGCGCGAAGCCGATCGCGATGCGGTCGAGGCGATTGCCGAGCTCGCCGGTGTCATGACCTTCGCGCGGCGCCTGCCCGAGGGTCTCGACGCGCCGGTCGGCGAGAACGGTCACCGACTGTCCGGCGGCCAGATGCAGCGCGTCGCGCTGGCTCGGGCGCTGCTGCGGCCGCGTCCGCTGATCCTGCTCGACGAGCCGACCGCGCACCTCGACCCGCAGGGCGAGGCCGACGTGTTGAGCTCGCTGGAGCGCTTGCTGGCCGCGCGGCCGGCCACCGTGCTGGCTGCCAGTCACCGTCCGGGCATGCTGCGTCACGTCGACCGGGTAGTGCGGATCGATGGCGACCGGTGGACCGAGGAGAGCGTGGCATGAACGGGCCGAGGCGCCTGCTGCCGTGGTCCGGCGCAACCGGACGCTACGCGCTGCTCGCCGCGCTGCTGGCCTTGCTCGGGATCGGTCTTGCCGTCACGCTGCTGGCGGTGTCGGGCTGGCTGATCACGGCGGCCGGCCTGGTCGGTCTCGGCGTACTGGCGATGATCGACATCTTCGCCCCCGGGGCGGTGATCCGCGGGAGCGCGGTGGGTCGCACCGTGGCCCGCTACGGCGAACGGCTGGCCGGACACGATGCCATGCTGCGTCAACTCGCCTCGCTGCGGCTCGATGCCTTCCAGCGCCTGATGCGCTGGCCGGTCCGGCGACTCGACGGGATCGTGAGCGGGGACCTGCTGACCCGGCTGACCCGCGACATCGACGCGCTCGAGCTGTTGCTGCCGCGCTGGTGGCTGCCCAACATCGCCGCGATCGGTGGTTCGCTGCTGGCCGCGGCGGCCGTGGTGCTGCTCGCCCCGGCGCTGTGGTTCGCACCGCTGGGGTTGCTGCTTTCGGCACTGGCGCTGCTGGCGGCGTTGCGGCGGATCAGCGCTCCGGCGGGTCGCCGGCTGGTCGAGGACAATGCCGTGCTTCGCAGCGAGCTGACGACCTGGCTCGACGGACTGGGCGAATTGATCAGCCTCGATCGCGCCGCCGAGCGGAGCGAGCGCCTGGTCGCGCGCGCCCGCCGCCTCGTCGATGCCCAGAGGCATCAGCGCCGGGTCGAAGCGCTCGGTCAAGCAGGCATCGCGGCGCTCGGCTACCTCGCGTTCTGGCTGGTCCTGATCGGCGGCTTGCGGCTGGCCGTCGAAGGGGCGCTGGCGGGGCCGGTGGCAGTGGCGCTGGCGCTGGTCATGCTGGGCCTGGTCGAGGCCTGGCAGGCCACGCCTGCCGGCTGGGTATTGCGCGCCAACTGCGCCCAGGCCGCCGACCGGATCGAGGCGCTGGGCGAGACGGCGAACCCCGGTGAATTCGACGGACTGGCTGCCACCACCGCTTCAGGCGGTTCGGCAATGGCGCGCGGTGCGGCGCTGGCGCTCGACCGGGTCCGGTTCGGTTGGGGCCCGGCCTCCGGCGATGTTCTGCGAGGTGTGGACCTGGCCCTGGCCCCCGGGGAACGGGTCCTGATCGAAGGCGTCAGCGGCGGCGGCAAGACGACGCTCGGTCGGATCGCGGCCGGCGAACTGGTGCCCGAGCGGGGCAGGGTGCGCTTCAACGGCGAGGATCTGTTCGGCGAGGTCGAAGCCGAACGCTATCGCCGCGTCGGGCGACTGGAACAGTCCCCGCGGCTGTTCCGCGACACGCTGGAAGCCAACCTGAGAATCGGCGACCCCGAAGCCTCGCGGGCGCGGCTGGACGCGGTTCTGGCTGCCGTCGACCTGGCATCGTGGTGCGACGGCTTGAGCCACGGGATGGCGACCTGGCTGGGCGAGCGGGGCGTCGGTCTGTCCGGGGGCCAGGCGCGTCGGCTGACGCTGGCGCGCCTGTTGCTGACCCGCAGCCCGGTGCTGGTCCTCGATGAGCCGCTGGCCGGCCTCGACGGCCCGACCGCGAAGCGCGTGATGGCCGGCATCGAACCCTGGATCGTCGGTCGAACCCTGCTCGTGCTGTCGCACGACCGGTTCGGGCCCGGATCCATCGATCGGCGGCTTCGTCTGGTCGATGGACGCCTGGAAACGACCTGATCGCGGAATCGACTCGATCGGGCCGGTCCGAACGCGCCCGGACCCATGCGGATCAACCGATCAGTCGCCGGCGTCGAGAACGACTTCGACGGTGAACGCGCCGCGCAGATCGCCCGGGGCGAACCCGGTCGCCGCGTCGGCGGGATAGGCCGCCTCGATCGCTTCGGCCAGTTCGGGCGCCAGGGTCTCGCCGTGACAGGTCACGCACAGCGGTTGGGTCGGAATGGCCTTCATCCAGCGACCGGTCGCACGACCGTCGAGGTCGGTTTCGATCCAGGTTTCCAGCTCGGCCGGGCTCGCCCCGGCTGCGATTCGTTGCTCGAAATCCTGTAGAACCCCGGCTTCCCAGGCGTCCGGTGCATTGTCGGGGTTGCGCACACGCAGCGCCGTCCTGCCGACCCGGGCCCGCTCGCTCGAGGTCTCCTCGGCGATTTCCGGGGCCCGGATGCGGCAGGTCTCGATCCCCTGTACCGGCCCGCCTTCGGCAATCGCTGCCTGCAGCTCCTGCTGGAGCCGGCTGGCCAGGGTGCCGGCGGATGAGCGGGCCCGGTCGACCCATTCAGGTGCCGCCTCGCCGGCCGCGACCGGGAGCGCGGCGTGGCTGCAGCCCAGCACGACGGCGCCGAGTGCAATTCGCTGGACGGTATTCATTCGAAGGCCGCGCCCGTCGGGCGACCCAGGCGGCGAAGAAGGATCGCCAGCGGACAGAAACCGGTGAACGCGGCCTGTAGCATGTTCACGCCGACGAACGCGGTCAGGACCAGCCAGTACACGCTGTGCAGCTGCGACAGGACCAGGCTGACGAGGATCATCGTGCCGGCAAACGCGAAGACGAATCGATCGATATTCATGGCAAGGTACCGTTCGGGACTTGAATACAATATAAGAAAACACTAATATATTGTCAAGCGAACGGCGGCTGAATCGTGGCCGCTCTCGGGATCCGATCTTTCGAGGAGAATTCATGTCCAGACCCGCGCTGATCGACCGTCTTGCGGATCGAACCACCACTCTGGCGACCGGCCGACCGGGCGCGATCACTCTGCTGATGGTCGCCTCGCTGGTCCTGCTGGCGGCCGTGGCCGCGCTGCCCAGCATCTGGCCGCAGACCTTCTCTGCGCTGCATCCTGCCACGATCGATACGGATCCGGAAAACATGCTGGCCCACGACGAGCCGGTCCGGGTGTTCCACGACGAGGCCAAGGACGAGTTCAACCTCTACGATCTCGTCGTCATCGGCATCGTCAACGAGAGTCATCCCGACGGCGTGTTCAATCCCGATAGCCTGGCGCGGATCGACGCCTTGACCGAGTTCGTCCAGGGCCTGAGCGACCCGAAGGCCGAGCCGGGCGAGTACCGGGGCGTGGTGGCCGTGGACGTGATCGCGCCGGGCACGGTCGATGACATCCGCCAGGATGGTCCGGGCCAGGTCGCGTTCTCGTGGCTCATGGAGACGCCGCCGGTCACCGCGGAAGCCGCGCGTGAGATCCGCGAGCGCGCGATGCGGATCCCGATGCTGCGCGACACCATGGTGGCCGGCGATGGAAGCGCGCTGGCAATCTATGTTCCGTTGACCCACAAGGACTTTTCCTGGAACGTCCGTGAAGCGGTGCAGGAGTTCACTGCCGACTGGCCGGCCGACGACCAGGTCCACATCACCGGACTGCCGGTGGCAGAAGATACCTTCGGCGTCGAGATGTTCTACCAGATGGCCGTTTCGGCCCCGCTGGCGATGCTGGTCATCTTCATCCTGATGTGGTGGTTCTTCCGCAATCTCGTGCTGGTGATTTCGCCGATGATCGTGGCCATGGTCAGTTCGCTTTCGACCATGGCGCTGTTGATCGCGACCGGCAACACCATCCACATCATGAGCTCGATGATTCCGATCTTCGTGATGCCGATCGCCGTGCTGGATTCGGTCCATATCCTGTCGGAGGCCTTCGATACCTATCGGAAGTTCAACGACCGGCGCAAGACCATCGAGCACGTGATGAAGAGCCTGTTCCGGCCGATGCTGTTCACGTCGTTGACGACCACCGCCGGCTTCCTGTCGCTGGCGCTGACTCCGATTCCGCCGGTGCAGGTGTTCGGCGTGTTCGTGGCCGTCGGCGTGCTGCTGGCCTGGCTGTGGTCGATCCTGTTCGTACCGGCCTTCTTCATGATGATCCCGGAAAAACGACTGGCGGCGTTCGGCCACGACGAAGGCGACGACGCCGGCAGCCGCACGCTGCTCGGCCGAACCTTGCACGCCACCGGCCGCGGAGCGATGCGCGGCCGCGTCGCGGTGCTGTTCGGCGCCGTCGCGCTGGTTTCGATCGCGGCCTTCGGCATCACCCAGATCCGGATCAACGACAATCCGATCAAGTGGTTCGATGCCGATCACCCGATCCGGGTCGCCGACCGCGTGCTCAACGCGCATTTCGCCGGTACCTACACCGCCTACCTCGAGTTGCACGACACCTCGACCGGCTCGCTCGAAACCCTGTCCGCCGAGGTGGCGAGCGCGCTCGGTGACGAGGCCGAGGCGCTGGCCGATCGCGGGCTCGCCGAGCGCGCCGCGATCTTCGAACAGGCGGCCGAGCGGGCCGGCTCGGTCGATGCCGACGATGCCGCGACCTACTTCAGCGAATTGCAGGACGCGATCCAGTCGAGTGCCGATGCCAGCGACGATCCGTTCACCTGGGACGATGCGTGGTTGGTGGTCGATGCACAGCGCAGCCGACTGGAAACCTTCAAGCAGCCCGAGATCCTGGAGTGGATGATCGAGCTGCAGAACGGCCTGCTCGAAGACCCGCGGGTCGGCAAGGTCAACGGCCTGCCGGACATCGTGCGGGTGGTCCATCGCGAGCTGCTCGGCGGTGGCGAGGACGAGTTCAGGATTCCGGATCGCGCCGCGACCGTGGCCCAGACCTTGATGACCTATCAGAACAGCCACCGGCCGCAGGATCTGTGGCGCTTCGTCACGCCCGACTACCGAAAGACCAGCCTGTGGATCCAGATGACCAGCGGCGACAACCAGGACATGGAGCAGGTGATCTCGACGCTCGATGCCTTCCTGGCCGAGAACCCGCCGCCGGTGGGAATCGAGGCCGACTGGTTCGGCCTGACCTACATCAACGTCGTCTGGCAGGAAAAGATGGTCAACGGCATGCTGTGGTCGTTCATGGGTTCGTTCCTGGTCGTGCTGACCATGATGACGCTGCTGTTCCGCTCGTTCCTGTGGGGTCTGCTGGCGATGGTCCCGCTGACCATCACGGTGGCGCTGATCTATGGTGTGATCGGCCTGATCGGCAAGGATTACGACATGCCGGTCGCGGTATTGAGCTCGTTGAGCCTGGGCCTGGCGGTGGACTTCGCGATCCATTTCCTGACCCGCGCACGGCAGGTCTACCGGCACAACCGCAGCTGGACCGAGACGGCCCGCGAGGTGTTCGGCGAACCGGCCCGCGCGATCAGTCGCAACGTCATCATCCTGGGCGCCGGGTTCCTGCCGCTGCTGGCCGCCCCGCTGGTGCCCTACCAGACGGTCGGGATCTTCATCGCCTCGATCATCTTCGCCGCCGGTATCATCACGCTGGTGCTGTTGCCGGCCCTGATCACCACGCTGGAAAAGCCGCTGTTCCGGCGGCTGGCCAAGGAGGCCTGACATGACGCTTCGAATCCTGTTCGCACTCACGCTGCTGCTGTCGCTGGCGATCGCCGGGGCCCAGCAACCGCCGTCGGTCGACGAAATCGTCCACAACGCCAACCTGGTGGCCTACTACCAGGGCAAGGACGGCCGGGCCCAGGTCCAGATGACCATCACCGACCGGCAGGGCCGGGCGCGCGAGCGCCGCATGACCATCCTCCGGCGCGACGCTGCCGACACCGATTCGCTGGAGGACAACGCGTACTGGAGCGAGCAGAAATACTATGTCTACTTCCAGCGCCCCTCGGACCTGAACCGGACCGTGTTCATGGTCTGGAAGCAGCTCGATGCCGACGACGATCGCTGGCTGTACCTGCCGTCGCTGGACCTGGTGCGAAGGATCGCGGCAACCGACAAGCGCAACAGTTTCGTCGGCTCGGACTTCTTCTACGAAGACGTGTCGGGCCGCTCGATCGATCTCGATCGCCACGAACTGCTCGAGACCACGGACAGCTACTACGTGGTCCGTTCGACGCCGAAGGATCCGTCCGACGTCGAGTTCGCCTACTACGAGAGCTACATCCACATCGACAGCTTCATCCCGGTGCGGATCAGCTTCTACAAGGAAGGCGGCGAGAAGTACCGCGAGGCCACGGCGCTGGAGGTCGAGACCATCGACGGTTACCCGACCGTGACGCGCTCGCAGATGGAGTCGCTGGAAACCGGCTCGACCACGGTGATGGACTATCTCAGCGTCGAGTACGACGTCGGGCTGCCGGACGATATCTTCAGCGAACGCTACCTGCGCAGCGCGCCGCGTGAGCACCTGCGCTGAGCCGCGATCGATGACCCTCGGCAGACTCCGGAGGTGCGTGTTGCTGGCCGGCCTGCTGTCGGCCGGTCTTGCGCTGGGCGTCGAACCACCGGCCGAGCCGGACGCGGAGTCCGCCTCCCGCGATGCGCCGCCGCTGCCGGCCGGCCTGTCGCCGGAACCGGTCGAGCCCGACGAGCCACCGCTGCCGTCCGGGCTGGAGGAGCGCCGGGACGACGCCGAACGCGATTCCACGGCCCCGGCCCTGCCGGCCGGCTTGGGCGGCCCGCAGCCATCGACCGAACCACCGCCGTCCGAACCGTCGCTGCCGACCGGGCTCGGCGGCGAGCCGGCCAACGAACCGGACGCCGCGGCTGCCGCGCTCGATCGGCCGAGCTGGGCGCGCGGCTGGACCGGCTTCTGGGACCTGCGCTACGGCACGCGCCTGCGCGACGACGCCGACCAGCGCCGGACCTCGCTGCTGGAAACCCGCTTGCAGCTCTCCCGCGATCATTCCCTGGGCCAGGCGCTGCTGCGGATCACCGCCGACCTGGTCTACGACGAGGTCGCAGCGCAGCAGGGCCTGGACCTGGAGAGGGGGCAGGGCGTGCTCGACCTGCGCGAGGCCTTTGTCGGGCTGCCGATCGGCGAGCGCATGGACCTGCGGGCCGGGCGCCAGGTGCTGACCTGGGGCGTCGGCGACCTGCTGTTTCTCAACGACCTGTTTCCGAAGGACTGGAACTCCTTCTTCGTCGGCCGCGATGTCGAGTACCTCAAGGCGCCCTCGGATGCGCTCCGGGCCGCGTTCTTCCTTCCGGCATTCAACCTCGACGTCGTCTATACCCCGCGCTTCGACGCCGACCGCTTCCTCGACCCTCGGCGCCTGTCCTACTTCGATCCGCGATTCGGCGCCGTGGTGGGTGCAAGCGTACCGTTCGACCCGGTCGTGCCCGACGGCTGGTTCGACGACGACGAATGGGCGGTCCGGGTCTACCGACTGCTGGGCGGCTGGGAACTGGCCGCCTACGGCTACCGCGGTTTCTGGAAGAGCCCCGAGGGGTTCGATCCGGTTACCGGCCGGCCGCGTTTTCCGCGGCTGGACGTCTGGGGCGCCAGCGCGCGCGGCACGCTTGGCCGGGGCGTGCTGTCGACGGAATTCGCGGCCTACGATTCGCGCGACGACGACCGGGGCCGCGATCCGTTCACGCCGAACAGCGAGCAGCGCCTGCTGATCGGCTGGGATCAGGAGCTGGTCGCGAACCTGTCGCTCGGTCTTCAGTACTACGTCGAGCGGACCGCGGATCATTCCGCGCTGCTGGCCAGCTGGCCGGACGGCGTCGGCCGACCACCGGATCGCCACCGGCAATTGCTGACCGGTCGGCTGACCTGGTTGACGCACGGCCAGAACGTGACCTGGTCGGCCTTCGTGTTCGCCTCGCCGTCGGACCGGGATGCCTACCTCCGGGGGGCGTGGTCCTGGAAGCCGACCGATCGCTGGACGCTCTCGGCCGGGTTCAACGCCTTCGAAGGACGGAATCGCGACAGCTTCTTCGGCCAGTTCGAGACCAACTCCAACGCCTATCTCGGCGTGCGCTACGGGTTCTGAGCGACCTGCTCGGACCGTCCGGCGGCGCGGATCTCCGGATAGTGGTCCAGAAAGACGTCGACCAGCGCGGGGTCGAAGTGCCGCCCGGCCTGTTCGCGAATGTAGTCGAGCACCTTTTCTTCCGGCCAGGCCTGCTTGTAGACGCGGTCGTGGCTGAGCGCGTCCCAGACGTCGATGATGGCGAACAGCCGGGCATCGCGCGGAATCGCCGTGCCGGAAAGCCCGCGCGGGTAGCCGGTGCCGTCCCATTTCTCGTGGTGGCACCACGGGATATCGGTCGAGGGTTCGAGAAACTCGATCTCCGAGAGGATCCGCCGGCCGATTTCCGGATGGGTGCGCATCACGCGCCAGTCCTCGTCATCGAGTTTTCCGGGCTTGATGAGGATCTGGTCGGGAATGCCGATCTTGCCGATGTCATGAAGCAGCGCGCCGCGCCACAACCGGTCCAGTTCGCTCTCGTCGACCCCGGCGGCGCGGGCGAAGGCCACCGTCATCGCGGCGACGCGCTCGGTATGGTCGCGCGTTTCTTCGTGGCGCAGGTCCATGACCCGGATCCAGCCGCGGATGGTCTGGTGGTAGCTCTCCCGGAGCGCCCGATGTCGTTCGTCGAGCGCCCGGAAATGCGCACGGATCAGGCCGTACAGCAGCAAGGAGGTAATCGCGATGAAGAACCAGCCCTTGAGATTCTGCGCGCGCGTGATGGCCTCGGTCGTGCCGAACATGCTTTCGATCGCACCGTCGGACAGCCAGATCCACAACCCGCCGACCGCGGCATAGATCAGGACGATCCGGAGTTCGGCGCGAGCGAGGAAACGCATGGAGATCCGATTCCGGCCCGTCCTGCGGGCGGCCATGGTCAGGACACCACGGTACCGGCTCGGCGAACGGAGCGCAATCGTGATCGGCAACGGGCTTCGATGCGGGATTCGATGCCGGGCGGCGAGAGCGGCCGGCCGCTCGATGAACGGCAGCCGGCGACCGGGTTCAGCTTCGTTCGGTCTCGCCGGCCAGGCGGGCCCGGATGCCGTCGGTCAGGTGCGGCTCGATAGCGCGGCGCATCGGCGTGATCAGCTTGAACGGGGCGGCAAGAATGTGCCCGGACTGCAGCCAGCGATCACCGCCGGCGATGTCCATCACCACACCGCCCGCTTCCTGCACCAGCAGCGCGCCGGCGGCCACGTCCCACGGTTTCAGGGCCAGTTCCCAGTACCCGTCGAGGCGTCCGCAGGCCACGTAGGCCAGGTCCAGCGATGCCGCGCCGGCCCGCCGGACGTCCTCGGCCTGCTCGAACAGGGCGTCGAACATGGCCGAGTAGGCCGGCATCAGGCGGCGCTGCCGGAACGGGAACGCGGCGCCGAGAATCGCACCGGACAGCTGGGCCCGGCCGGAGACCCGGATCCGCCGGTTGTTCAGGGTCGCGCCCTGACCCCGACTGGCGGCAAACAGCTCGTCGCGCGTCGGATCGTAGACCACGCCGTGCTCGACCCGCCCCTTGACGACCAGCGCGATCGAGATCGCGTAGTGAGGAATGCCGCGCAGATAGTTGCTTGTGCCGTCGATCGGATCGATCAGCCAGACATGGTCACTGTCGCCGCTCCTGCCGTCCTCTTCCCCGACGATCGCATGATCGCCGTAACGACGCTGCAGCTCGTTGCGGATCGTGGCCTCGCAGGCCCGGTCGATTTCGCTGGCATAGTCACCGCGCGCCTTGCGCTCGACCGGGATCGAGTCGACCCGGTCGCGGTACTTCATCAGCAGGTCGCCGGCCTTGTGGGCGGCTTCGATCGCGGTATTCAGGAACGGATGCGTCAACGGATTCGTTTCTCTGCGAAAGCAAGCCTGCAAGCATACCAGAAGGCAGCGTTTCGGCGATCCGGCGCCGGGTCGGCGCGGGTCGATCCTGCACCGACATCGGCCCGTCCGAGTACACTGGTCCGGAGCTTTCCCGGACTCCGCACATGGACGGTCCAGCCCCGATCCGTTTCGTCCTCGATCACCCCTCCCACCCCGGCAACATCGGTGCCGCGGCACGGGCGATGAAGGTGATGGGGCTGTCCGATCTTCACCTGGTCGCGCCCGCGCAGTTTCCCAGTGCCGAAGCCACCGCGCGGGCGTCCAGCGCCGACGACGTCCTGCACCGAGCGTCCGTTCACGCTGCACTGGACGATGCGCTGGCCGGATGCGTCTGGGTGATCGGAACCAGCCACCGGGCCAAGCACGTCGAGCAGCCCTTGCTGGAACCACGCGAAGCCGCGTCCCGGGCGCTGGAGCAGCCGGGTCCGGTGGCGGTGCTGTTCGGCTGCGAGCGATCGGGGCTCGACAACGCCGCCATGGACCGATGCCACGCGCTGGTCCAGATTCCCACCGGCCCGGACTACACGTCGTTGAACCTGGCCCAGGCGGTTCAGATTCTCGCCTACGAAGTCCACCTGGCGATGCGCGAGGGCCGGGTCGAACCCGAGCGATCGGCCCGGCCGCCGGCGACGGCCGAACGCCTGGCGGTGTTCTTCCAGCGGCTGGAGGCCACGCTGCGGGCGATCCGGTTCAGTACGCCGGGGCAGGACGAGATGCTGCATCGTCGACTTCGTCGGGTGTTCATGCGGGCGCGGCCCGATGACGATGAGCTGAACATGCTCAATGGTATGCTCTCGCGCACCCTCGCCACCGCCCGCCACCGTGACCGGAACGAACGCGACGCCGATCGAGAATGACGACCGCTATCGCCGGATCTGGACGGTGGTCGCCGGTATTCCGTCGGGCAGCGTGCTGAATTACGGTGAAGTCGCCCGGCTGGCCGGAATGCCCGGTCGGGCCCGGCTGGTCGGTCGGGCGCTGGGCCGGGCACCGAAATCGATGGCGCTGCCGTGGCACCGGGTGGTCAACGCCCAGGGCGCGATCAGCTTCAAGCCGGGTTCCGGGCCCTATCGAGTCCAGCGCGAGAAGCTCGAATCCGAAGGCGTGGAATTCGTCGAGGACCGGATCGACCTGGAGCGCTACAGCCCCGAGCAGGCGCTGGACCGGATGCTCTGGGGGCCGCCGGGCGACCCCGCATGAGCGGATCGAGTCAGTCCGACTCTGCCTGGTGCAGGTGCACGTCGCGCTGCGGAAAGGGGATTTCGCAGCCGGCGGCCTCGAGTTCGGCCTTGATCGCTTCCAGCAGCTCGCCGCGTACCACCCAGTAATCACTCGACAGCACCCACGGGCGGACCGCGAAGTTCACGCTGGAGTCGGCCAGCTCCATCACCAGGATCGCCGGCTCCGGGTCCTCGAGCACCTTGTCGTGGGCGCGCAGCGTGCGGTCGATGGTGTCGCGCGCGATCTTCAGGTCGTCTCCGTAGCCGACCCCGATGATCAGGTCGATCCGACGCGTGTCGTAGGCCGAGTAGTTGGTGATGCTGTCGCTGGTGATCTGGCCGTTGGGTACGATGATCCGGCGATTGTCCGGGGTGTTCAGGACGGTGTTGAAGATCCCGACTTCCTCGACCGTGCCCGATGTGCCACCGGCCTCGACGAAGTCGCCCCTGGTGAACGGCCGGAACAGCACCAGCATCACGCCGCTGGCAAAGTTGCCCAGCGAATTCTGCAGCGCCAGGCCGACCGCCAGGCCCGCCGCACCGAGAACCGCGACCAGCGGGGTGGTCTGGATGCCGAGCTGGCTGACCGCCGCGATGATGACCGCGACCAGCAGGATGGCGTAGAGAATGGCCGACAGGAAGTTGGACAGCATGTCGTCGATGCCGCGCTTGCGCATGAGCCGGGCCAGGAACGCGCTGACGGCCTTGGCCACCCAGCGGCCGATGACGAAGATCAGCAGCGCGGCCAGCACCTTCCATGCCCAGGCCAGCAGCGTGGCGGTGTCCAGATTGTTCAGATACTCGGTGATCGCATCCATTCGGATTCTCCCTTGTTCGGCCCGCCCCGGGCCCTGTTCGGTTCAGACCGGAGACGGAAACCGGGCCGGCCGGTTCCGGTCCGGCGTCAGAAATAGTCGTGACCGTGGGTCAGCATGTCCTCGATGACGTCGCCCAGACTGCCCAGTCGCTCGATCCGATCTTCCAGGGCCCGGACGGAAAGATAGCGGAAATCGAGGTTGTCGCAGAGCTTCAGGAACGGTACGCCCTCGAGGTCGCCGACCGCGAGGTAGCCGCCGCGCAGCATCAGGTTCACGCGCAGCACCTTGACCGGGTCGTGGTGACCCAGCGGGCTGACCGTGGTTTCCAGGCGCAGGATTCGGCGATCGTCACTGTCCTTCAGTTCGGCCAGGAACACGCTCTGCCGACGGCGCCCGCCGGTCTGCAGCTCGACGCCGAGCATGAACTTGTCGCGGTGAACGACATCGAAGCGGGCCTCGACGTGCTCGGCCAGTTCGGCAAAGGTATCCATTACTTCGGCTCCAGCCGGATCGCGCCGTCGAGCCGGATCGCCGAGCCGTTGAAATAGGCGTTCTCGACGATGGTGCGGCACAGCGAGGCGAATTCTTCCGGTTTGCCGAGCCGCTTCGGAAACGGGACCGAGTCGGCCAGCGCCTGCTGGATCTCGTCCGGCATGGTGTCGACCATCGGGGTGTGGAAGACGCCTGGTGCGATGGTCATCACGCGGATGCCGAAGCGGGTGAGTTCGCGGGCCATCGGCAGCGTCATGCCGACCACGCCGCCCTTTGACGCCGAGTAGGCCGCCTGGCCGATCTGGCCCTCCCAGGCCGCCACCGAAGCGGTGTTGATGATCACGCCGCGCTCGCCGTCGTCGTTGGCCGGATTGTGCTGCATCCGGTAGGCCGCGGCCTTGGCGACGTTGAAGCTGCCGACCAGGTTGACCATCACGGTGGTGCGGAACCGGTCCAGCGGCATCGGCGCCTCGCGGCCGAGCACCCGGCCGGCGCCGAGAATCCCGGCGCAGTTGACCGCGACCTCGAGGCCGCCCATCGCGTCGGCGGCTTCGTCGACGGCGGCCTGGACCGCCTGTTCGTCGCTCACATCGACCTTCGCGAAACGCGCATGGTCCCGGCCCAGGGCGTCCAGCGCGGCTTCGGCGGCCGCCTCGTTGAGGTCGAACAGGGTCACCTTCGCGCCGTGGGCGACGAAATGCTCGGCCACGCCGAACCCGAGCCCGGAAACTCCGCCGGTGATGATCGCGCGGATGCCTTCAAACTTCATCAGAACTACTCCTCAACGGATTGAAAATAAAAGAATCAGTCGGCGTGCTTCTTGTTGTAGATCGCCGATCCGGCCCGGCTGCCCTGGCGGCCGAGGGTGCCGGCGATCCAGCGCCCGACCTCGGCCAGGGCCTCGAGGTCGACCCCGGTATCCAGGCCCAGCCCCTCGATCAGGTAGACGACGTCCTCGGTGGCCACGTTGCCGGTCGCGCCACGCGCGTAGGGGCAGCCGCCGATGCCGGCCACCGAGGAATCGACGGTGCGCAGGCCCAGCTCCAGCGAGACCAGGATGTTGGCGATCGCCTGGCCGTAGGTGTCGTGATAGTGCACCGCGAGCCGCTCGGCCGGGACCGACTCCAGCACCGCCTTCAGCATCGTGCGTGCCTTGCCCGCCGTACCCACGCCGATCGTGTCGCCCAGCGAGATCTCCGCACAGCCCGCCTCGAGCAGCGCCTCGGCGACCCGGACCACGTCGGCGATCGGCACTTCGCCCTGGTACGGGCAGCCCAGCACGCAGGAAATGTAGCCGCGAACCCGGACCCCGTCCTGCCGCGCTCGTTCGAGCACCGGGCGGAAGCGTTCGAACGACTCATCGATGCTGCAGTTGATGTTGCGCTGGTTGAACGCCTCGGAGGCGGCCGAGAACACCGCCACCTCGGTGGCGCCGGCCGCGCGGGCCCGGTCGTAGCCGCGCTCGTTGGGCACCAGCACCGGATAGCGGGTCCCGTCCCGGCGCTCGAGACCGGCCATCAGCTCCTCGGCGTCGGCCAGCTGCGGCACCCAGCGCGGATGCACGAAGCTGGTCGCCTCGACCACCGGGATGCCGCAGTCGGCGAGCCGGTGGATCAGCTTCAGTTTGGTTTCGACCGGCACATAACGGGACTCGTCCTGGAGCCCGTCGCGCGGGCCGACCTCGACGATCCTGACGTCGTTTTGCGCCATCGATGCAGCCCTGCTGGAGTGGAAGAAGGGAGAGACGGCATTCTACCGTTCGGCGAGAAGCGGTTGGCGACCGGCTGTCGACGAGCGCGATCGAGTCAGTCGGGCTCGATCTGCAGCAGCAGCGCGTCGGCTTCGACCAGGTCACCGACGGCGGCGGCGACCTCGCCGACCGTACCGGCGGCCTCGGCCTTGATCGACAGCTCCATCTTCATGGCTTCCATCAGCGCGACGGTCTGGCCCGATTCGACGCGATCGCCTGCCGAAACCCGGACGTCGATCACCTTGCCGGGCATCGGTGCGAGCAATCGCCCGCTGCCGCCAGCGGCGCCGGCCGCGGCCTCGAACCGGGCGCGGCGATGGACGGCCCAGCGCCGCTCGGCCTCGCAGATCTCGACCGCGTCGCCATGGCGGTGGACGCGCAGGCGCCATGTCCGATCGCCGATCGCGACCGAGGCCGCGCCGGCGGGGTCGATCTGCCCGCGGAAGGCGTGTTGCCGGCCATCGATCTCGATCGAATATGCACCGGCACCGAGGACCCGGGCTTCCAGCGGAATCCGCGTACCTGCGACTTCCAGGTCCAGCGCGATCGGTGCCGGTTCGCCAAGCCGCCAGCCGTCGCCGAGGCCCCACGGCGACGGCGCGGCGTCCGATTCGGGCAGCAGGGCAAGGACGGCCGCGGCGACGACTTCCGTCGGCGGCATCGCAGCGCGGTCGAGCAGGGCGTCGAGGTCGCGGTCCAGGTACCCCGTATCCAGCGCGGCATCCCGGAACACCTCGGCGGCCGCCAGTTGCTGCAGGAAGCCGAGGTTCGTCGTCAGCCCGGCGACCCGGGTCCCGGACAGTGCCTCGAGCAGCCGCGCCCGACAGACCGTGCGATTCTCGCCGTGCACGATCAGCTTGGCGATCATCGGGTCGTAATGCACGCTGACCGCGTCGCCGGCGTCGATGCCGCGGTCGACCCGGATCCAGTCGCCGGCCGGCCAGTCCAGGGCCTCGACCCGGCCCGACTCGGGGAGGAAGCCGGCATCCGGGTCCTCGGCATAGATTCTCGCTTCCATCGCGTGCCCACGGCAGGTGATCTCGTCCTGCGCCAGCGGCAACGGCTGGCCGGCCGCCACGCGGAGTTGCCACTCGACCAGGTCCTGCCCGGTCACGCACTCGGTGACCGGGTGTTCGACCTGCAGCCGGGTGTTCATTTCGAGAAAGTAGAAGCCGTGGCGATCGACCAGGAATTCGACCGTGCCGGCGCCGACGTAGTCGACGGCCCGGGCCGCGCGAACGGCGGCCTCGAGCAGTTCGACCCGCAGCGCCGGGTCGAGATCGGGCGCCGGCGCCTCCTCGATGACCTTCTGGTGCCGTCGCTGGCTGGAGCAGTCGCGCTCGAACAGGTGAACGATGTTGCCGCAGCGGTCGCCGAACACCTGGGCCTCGATATGGCGCGGATGCTCGACGTAGCGCTCCAGGATCATCCGGTCGTCGCCGAAGGCCGAGCGCGCCTCGCGGCAGGCGGCGGCGAGCGCATCGCGAAACTCGCCGGCCGAACGCACGACCCGCATGCCCTTGCCGCCGCCGCCGGCGGCGGCCTTGAGCATCAGCGGGAAGCCGACCCGCTCGGCTTCGCCGATCAGCGCATCCTCGGCCTGGTCTTCGCCGTGGTAGCCGGGGACCAGCGGAACGCCGGCCTTCTCCATCAGCGCCTTGGCGCGGGCCTTGGAACCCATCGCCTCGATCGTTTCCGGTCGCGGTCCGATCAATGTGATTCCGGCCGAGTCCAGCGCGCGGGCGAAGTCGGCGTTCTCCGACAGGAAGCCATAGCCCGGATGCACGGCCTCGGCGCCGGTCGCCCTGGCCGCGTCGATGATCCGCTCGGCGACCAGGTAGGACTTCGCCGCCTCCGCCGGGCCGATCTCGATGGCCTGGTCGGCCAGGCGGACATGGCGGGCGCCGCGATCGGCTTCGGAGTGGACCGCGACCGTATCGATGCCGAGCCTGCGGCAGGTCGCGATGATCCGGCACGCGATCTCGCCGCGGTTGGCGATCAGGATGCGTTTGAACAGGGGCGCTCGTGTCATGCGTCGGGATTCCGGGTCCAGTCGGGAGTGCGCTTGTCGAGGAATGCGCGGAGGCCGGCCTGGCCCTCTTCGGAAATGCGAAGGCGTGCGATCCACTCCGCCGTGATCGCATCGAGCTCGTGCGTTCCGCCGTCGAATTCGTCGACCCGACGGATCAACGCCTTGCATTCGGCCACGGCGTTCGGCCCGCAGGCCAGCAGGGCGTCGAGACGCGCATCGATCGCTGCGTCCAGCGACGCATCGGCCACCACGCTGTCGACCAGGCCGATGCGCCGGGCTTCGGCCGCATCGAAGCGCTCCCCGGTCAGGAACCAGCGCCGGGCGTGGGTGGTTCCGATGCGCGCGATGACGAACGGCGCGATGGTTGCGGGGACCAGGCCCAGCCGGACTTCGGTGAGACCGAACCGGGCACTTGTCGCGGCCACGGCCATGTCGCAGCAGGCCACCAGGCCGACGCCGCCGCCGAAGGCATGACCCTGGACGCGTGCGATCACCGGGCAGGGAAGGGTGTCCAGGGCCCGGAACATCGCCGCCAGGCGTTGCGCATCGGCGCGGTTCGCGGCTTCGTCGGCGTCGGCCATCGAGCGCATCCAGCCCAGGTCGGCACCGGCCGAGAACGAGCGGCCGCTGCCGGTCAGGACCAGCGCCCGCGGCGGCTTGTCGGCCAGCTCGGCGAAGCGCTCGGTCAGCCGGTCGATCAGTCCTGCGTTGAAGGCGTTATGGACCTCGGGGCGATCCAGGGCCAGCCGGACCACGCCCCGCCGGTCGTTCGATTCGTTCAGCATCGCTGCAGCCTCACATCCGGAAGACGCCGAAGCGCCCCTTTTCGATCGGCGCGTTCAGCGACGCGGCCAGCGCCAGGCCGAGCACGCGCCGGGTATCGGCCGGATCGATGACGCCGTCGTCCCACAGTCGGGCGGTGGCGTAGTACGGGTGGCCCTGGTGCTCGTACTGGTCGCGGATCGGCGCCTTGAAGGCTTCTTCCTCGTCCTCGCTCCAGCGCTCTCCGGCCCGCTCCAGGCCATCGCGCTTGACCGTGGCCAGGACGCTGGCCGCCTGTTCGCCGCCCATCACCGAAATCCGCGCGTTGGGCCAGGTCCACAGGAAGCGCGCACCGTAGGCCCGACCGCACATGGCGTAGTTGCCGGCCCCGAAGGAGCCGCCGATGATCACGGTCAGCTTCGGCACGTGCGAGCAGGCCACGGCGGTCACCATCTTTGCGCCGTCGCGCGCAATGCCGGATTGCTCGTACTTCTTTCCGACCATGAAGCCGGTGATGTTCTGCAGGAAAATCAATGGGATATCGCGCTGATTGCACAACTCGATGAAGTGCGCGCCCTTCAGCGCCGACTCCGAGAACAGGATGCCGTTGTTGGCGACGATGCCGACCGGCATGCCGTGGAGGCGGGCGAAACCGCAGACCAGCGTGGTGCCGTAGCGGGCCTTGAACTCGGTGAACTCCGAGCCGTCGACCAACCGGGCGATGATCTCGCGGACGTCGAACGGATAGCGCGTGTCGGTGGGCAGGATGCCGTAGAGGTCCTCGACCGGATAGGCCGGCGGCTGCGGTTCCGTCGGGCCGGGTCCGTCGGGTCGGCGGCGGTTCAGGTGCGAGACGATCTCGCGTGCCATGGCCAGCGCATGGGTATCGTTCTCGGCGAAATGGTCGGCCACGCCGGAAAGGCGGGTGTGGACGTCTGCGCCGCCCAGCGTTTCGGCGTCGACTTCCTCACCGGTCGCCGCCTTGACCAGCGGCGGCCCGCCGAGAAAGATCGTGCCCTGCTCCTTGACGATGATCGCCTCGTCGCACATCGCCGGAACGTACGCGCCCCCGGCGGTGCACGAGCCCATGACCACCGCGATCTGCGGGATGTTCCGTGACGAAAGCCGGGCCTGGTTGTAGAAGATCCGCCCGAAATGCTCCTTGTCGGGAAAGACTTCGTCCTGCAGCGGCAGGAACGCGCCGCCGGAATCGACCAGGTAGATACAGGGCAGGTGATTTTCCAGCGCAACCTCCTGGGCCCGCAGATGCTTCTTGACCGTCATCGGGTAGTAGGTGCCACCCTTGACCGTCGCGTCGTTGGCGACCACCATGCATTCGGTGCCGGCGATGCGCCCGATGCCGGCAATCACGCCGGCTGCCGGCGCCGCGTCGTCGTAGAGCCCGTGGGCGGCCAGCGGGGCGATCTCGAGAAACGGGCTGCCGGGATCGAGCAGGGTGCGCACGCGATCGCGCGGCAGCAGTTTGCCGCGGGCCACGTGCTTCTCTCTGGCCCGCTCCGAACCACCGAGCGCGGCGCGCTCCAGGTGCTCCCGAAGATCCCGGGCCAACTCGCGATGGTGCTGTGCACGGCGAGCGAAGTCCGGGTCCTTCCGATTGATCTGCGATTCGATACGGGGCATGGCGGCCGGGCCTTCGATGCGCGAGCTGGAAATCGCCCTCTAGTGTACCCGCTGGACCCTGCTCGGAGCCGGCGTCCGAATCCCCGGCCGGATGCACGGACAGACGCGGATCGGCGGAATCGGCCGAGCCGCACAGCCGAGAACCATCGTCGAGTCGGTATGATGGCGGCCTTGTTCGCGGAGCCACCGATGTCCGATCCCGATCCTGTTGTGCCGACCTTCGAAGCGCTGGGGCTTCCCTCGAGCCTGCTGACCACCTTGACCGAGCTGGGCTACGAAGCACCGTCACCGATCCAGGCCATGACCATTCCGGCGCTGCTGGCCGGTGGCGACGTACTCGGCCAGGCCCAGACCGGCACCGGCAAGACCGCGGCGTTCGCGCTGCCGATCCTGGCCCGGCGGGAGGCAGGCGGCGCGCGTCCGTCCGCGCTGGTGCTTGCGCCGACCCGGGAGCTGGCGATCCAGGTCGCCGAGGCCTTCCACCGTTACGCCAGCGGCCTGCCGGGCTTCCACGTGCTGCCGATCTACGGTGGCCAGGCCTACGCGCCCCAGCTCAACGGCCTGCGCCGCGGCCCCGACGTGGTGGTCGGCACGCCGGGGCGGATCATCGATCACCTCGGCAAGGGCACCTTGAAGATCGACCGGCTCCGGACCCTGGTTCTGGACGAAGCCGACGAAATGCTGCGCATGGGCTTCATCGACGACGTGCGCGATGTCATGGAGCGAATCCCTGCGAGCTGCCAGAAGGCGCTGTTCTCGGCCACCATGCCCGACCCGATCCGGCGGATCGCCGAGCGCCACATGAGCGAAGCCGAGCACATCACGATCCGCTCGAGCACGACGACCGCTGCCAACATCAGGCAGCGCTACTGGGTCGTCAGCGGCCTGCACAAGCTCGATGCCCTGACCCGGATCCTGGAAGTGGAGGAATTCGACGGCATGATCGTCTTCGCGCGCACGCGCGTCGCCACCGAACAGCTGGCCCAGCGGCTGGAAGCCCGCGGCTTCTCCGCCGCGGCGCTGAACGGCGACGTGCCGCAGAAGCAGCGCGAACAGATCGTCGAGCGCCTCAAGCGCGGCGAAATCGACATCCTGGCGGCCACCGATGTTGCCGCACGCGGCCTGGACGTCGAGCGGGTCAGCCACGTGGTCAACTACGACATCCCGCATGACACCGAGGCCTACGTGCACCGGATCGGGCGAACGGGGCGCGCGGGTCGGTCCGGCGAGGCGATCCTGTTCGTCGCGCCGCGCGAACGCGGCATGCTGCGGGCCATCGAACGGGCCACCCGACAGCCGATCGAGGCGATGAGCCTGCCCACGCTCGGCGATGTCGAGGCACAGCGTGCCTTGCGGTTCAAGGCGCGCATCCGCGCGGCACTCGACAGCGACGAGCTCGACGTCGGGCGCGAACTCGTTCAGCAGGCGCTGGATTCGCTGGAGGCCCCGATCGAGGACCTGGCCGCCGCGCTGGCCGTGATGGCCCGGGGCGATTCGCCTCGTCTCGGGGTCGATCGCGCGCCGGCGACCCTCGAGGACCGGCCGACCGGATCACGGCCGGGGTCCAGTGCGCCCCGGCGCGCTCCTTCCGGGTCCGTTGCTGGCGATCGAGACAACCCTAGGCATGACGGTCGCGACGGCGGGCTGGTCGGTTATCGAATCGACGTCGGGGCGCGCCACGGGGTGAAGCCGGGCAACATCGTCGGCGCGATCGCCAACGAAGCCGGACTCGACGCCCGCCAGATCGGCAGGATCGATATCCAGCAGGAGTTCAGCGTGGTCGACCTTCCGGCCGACCTCGCACCGGACGTATTGGAGCACCTGCGCGGTGTCCGGGTCGCCGGGACGCCGCTGGCCATTCGACTCGATCGTGGTGCACCCGGCCGCGGCGGGCCCCCGTCGACCGAGCCGGGTCGACCGGTGCGCACTCCATCGCGATTCGATTCCGACAAGACGAAAGGAAAGGGCAGACCGCCCGGCAAGGGCGGGCCGGCCAAGAACGTCAGGAAACCTCCGGGCGTCGGGAAACCCGTGCGCGCGCGGGGTTCCGGCGCCGACGCGCCGGGGCAGGAATCGAAGCCGGCGACGGCACCGAAGAAGCGGACTCCGTCGAAAGGACCACCTCGAACGCGCGCCGAGCGCAAGGCGCGCTTCGACAAGCGCAAGAAGCGTTGATGTCGCGCCGATGCACCGGGCCCGGACTCGTCCGGAAGAGCAGCCGCAGATGAAACTCCACGGAAGCTACACCTCGCCCTACGTTCGCCACTGTCGCATCGCGATGCGGGATGCGGGGCTCGCGTTCGAGTTCATCGAGACCGATAACGGGCAGAGCGCACGGCAGTCACCGACCCAGCGGGTGCCCTTCCTGGACATCGACGGGCTGCGGTTGACCGACTCGACCAGCATCCTGCGCTGGGTGCGGGAGCACCAGGGCCGGCCTTTCCTCGCCGACCCGGGCGCGTTCGATCGCTACCTGATGGTCAACACCGCGATGGACGCGGCCGTGAATCTGTTTCTGCTGGAGCGCGACGGGCTGCGGCCGGAAGACGTTCCGTATCTGGCCCGCCAGCGCGATCGGGTCCGGACCATCCTCGAGGCGCTGGACCTTCGGTTCCAGGCGGTCGGGCTCGACGGCGACGACGGCTTGCGGCTGGCGTGCTTCCTGAGCTGGGCGATGTTCCGCGACCGGGCCGATCCCACCGGGTACGGGACGCTGGGCGGCGTGCTGGAGCACTGGGACGCTCGGCCCGAATTCGCAGCAACACACCCCGGTCTCCCAGGCCGATAGTCCGGCAGCGGATTCTTGCTCGATTGCCGAAGGCGCCGATCCCGCAAGCAGCCTGCCCTTCCGCGAGACCGTTCGCTCCCGCTGCTGTGACGGCAAGGGGATTCCCGGTGTGCTCGAGCGGATGCCTGACGTGCCTCGATTTCGTTATAATGCGCGGCTTGATTCGGACGGACACCGGGTCGAGCGTCAGCGGAGGGCAAGCACCGAAGGTGCGCAGTCCATGCGGCGGTCTCGCGGTCCAACGGACCGCCGATCAGGGCAGCCTGGTCCTTGCAGTTCGAGTTTCGGAGAGGTGGCAGAGTGGTCGAACCGAGCGAAGCGAGCTCGATGCGAAGACCGCGAAGCGGTTGAAGCCACCCGGAGCGTCAGCGGAGGGCAAGCACCGAAGGTGCGCAGTCCATGCGGCGGTCTCGCGGTCCAACGGACCGCCGATCAGGGCAGCCTGGTCCTTACAATTCGAGTTTCGGAGAGGTGGCAGAGTGGTCGAA
>NZ_JAAWWS010000123.1 GCF_012272825.1 Wenzhouxiangella sp. XN79A
ATGTCCAAGGCTAAATTCGAACGTACGAAGCCGCACGTGAACGTCGGCACCATCGGTCACGTCGACCACGGCAAGACCACGCTGACGGCGGCGCTGACGAAGGTGTGCGCGGAAGCGCGTGGCGGCGAGTTCCGCGCCTACGATCAGATCGACAACGCGCCGGAAGAGCGTGCGCGCGGGATCACGATCGCGACGGCGCACGTCGAGTACGAGTCGGACGCGCGTCACTACGCCCACGTGGACTGCCCGGGGCACGCCGACTACGTCAAGAACATGATCACCGGTGCGGCGCAGATGGACGGCGCGATCCTGGTGGTGTCGGCGGCCGACGGCCCGATGCCGCAGACGCGCGAGCACATCCTGCTGGCGCGCCAGGTCGGCGTTCCGCAGATCCTGGTCTACCTGAACAAGGCGGACATGGTCGACGACGAAGAGCTGCTGGAGCTGGTGGAGATGGAAGTCCGCGAGCTGCTGTCGAGCTACGACTTCCCGGGCGACGACACCCCGATCATCACCGGTTCGGCGCTGAAGGCGCTGGAAGGCGACGATTCGGACATCGGCGTGCCGTCGATCATGAAGCTGGTCGAGGCGCTGGACACCTACATTCCGACGCCGGAGCGTGACACCGACAAGCCGTTCCTGATGCCGATCGAGGACGTGTTCTCGATTTCGGGTCGCGGTACGGTGGTGACGGGTCGCATCGAGCGCGGCATCGTGACGGTGGGCGACGAGCTGGAAATCGTCGGCATCAAGGACACCACGAAGACGACCTGCACGGGCGTGGAGATGTTCCGCAAGCTGCTGGATCGCGGTGAGGCGGGCGACAACGTCGGCGTGCTGCTGCGCGGCACCAAGCGTGACGACGTCGAGCGCGGCCAGGTGCTGGCCAAGCCGGGCACGATCACGCCGCACACGCACTTCGAAGCCGAGGTGTACGTGCTGAGCAAGGAAGAGGGCGGCCGTCACACGCCGTTCTTCAAGGGCTACCGTCCGCAGTTCTACTTCCGCACGACCGACGTGACGGGTGCCGTGGAGCTGCCGGAAGGTGTCGAGATGGTGATGCCGGGCGACAACGTGAAGATCCAGGTCGAGCTGATCGCACCGATCGCCATGGAAGAAGGTCTGCGTTTCGCCATCCGTGAGGGTGGTCGGACCGTGGGTGCCGGCGTGGTTGCCAAGATCCACAAGTAACCGCGCGGGCTGGGAGCGACCCGCTCGGCGGGTCGACTCCAGCGTGCTTTTCGCTGGCCGAGAGGGTCGGTGAAAAACAAGTGTTCTTTGACAGACTAAAGGCGTAACGGCAATGGCCGAACAGAGAATTCGTATTCGTTTGAAGGGTTTCGACCACCGCTTGATCGATCGTTCGACGCAGGAAATCGTCGACACGGCCAAGCGGACCGGAGCCCAGGTTCGCGGTCCGATCCCGCTTCCGACGCGGAAGGAGCGCTACACCGTGCTGACCTCTCCGCATGTCAACAAGGATGCGCGGGATCAGTACGAGATCCGCACCCACAAACGTCTGATGGACATCGTGGATCCGAACGACAAGACCGTGGATGCACTGATGAAACTCGATCTGGCCGCCGGCGTGGACGTCCAGATCAAGCTGTACTGACGAGGATAGGCAGTCATGGCAATTGGAATCGTAGGACGCAAGCGGGGCATGACCCGGATCTTCATCGAGGACGGTACGTCCGTTCCGGTGACCGTGGTCGAAGTGGCTCCGAATCGCGTGACCCAGGTTCGCGACATCGAGCGCGACGGGTACGCGGCCATCCAGGTCACCACCGGCAGCCGCCGTGCGTCTTTGGTCAACCAGCCCCTCGCAGGTCACTACCGCAAGGCCGGCGTCGAGCCGGGTGAGGGCCTCTGGGAATTCCGCATCGAAACCGAGGATGGCGATCTGCCGGAAGTCGGTTCCGAGATCACCGTGGAACGGTTCACCGACGGCCAGAAGGTCGACGTGACCGGTACCAGCAAGGGCAAGGGGTTCGCTGGCGTGATCAAGCGCCACAACTTCCGGACCCAGGACGCGACGCACGGCAACTCGCTGTCGCACCGCGCACCGGGTTCGATCGGCCAGTGCCAGACGCCGGGCCGTGTGTTCAAGGGCAAGAAGATGGCCGGGCACATGGGCGCCGAGCGGGTCACCACCCAGAATCTCGAAGTCGTGCGTGTCGACAAGGACCGCAACCTGCTGCTGATCCGCGGCGCCGTTCCGGGTGCGCCCGGCGGCCACGTCGTGGTCTGCCCGGCGGTGAAGGCTTAACAGGAAGGAACGCAATCATGGAACTTGCAATCACTGGCGGCAGCAGCAAGATCACGGTCGAAGACACCGTGTTCGACCGTCCGTTCTCCGAGGCGCTGGTCCACCAGGTGGTGACCGCGTACCTCGCAGGCGCACGTGCCGGCACCAAGGCCCAGAAGAACCGCTCGGCGGTTTCCGGCGGCGGTCGCAAGCCGTGGCGCCAGAAGGGCACCGGCAACGCGCGCGCCGGCACCATCCGCAGCCCGTTGTGGCGCAGCGGTGGCGTGACGTTCGCGGCGCAGCCGCGTGACCATTCGCAGAAGGTCAACCGCAAGATGTACCGCGGAGCGATCAAGGCGATCCTGTCGGAACTGGTCCGCCAGGAACGTCTGGTGGTCGTCGATTCGCTGGGCATCGCGGAGCCGAAGACCCGGGTGCTGGCAGAGAAGCTGCAGTCGCTGGGCCTCGACAAGAGCCTGATCGTCGATGCGGAACTGGACACCAACCTGTTCCTGGCCAGCCGGAACATTCCGGGCGTGTTCGTCGTGACCGTCGATCAGATCGATCCGGTCAGCCTGGTGGCGGCCGACAAGGTGGTCGTGACCACCGCAGCGATCACCAAGATCCAGGAGTGGCTGGCATGAACAAGGAACGCATGTACCAGATCGTGCGGATGCCGCATGTGTCCGAGAAGACGGCACGCCTGCAGGCCGACTCGAACCAGTACGTGTTCGAAGTGGCCCGCGACGCCGAAAAGGCCGAGATCCGCGAGGCGGTGGAAGGTCTGTTCGACGTGAAGGTCGACAACGTCCGCGTTGTCAACGTCAAGGGCAAGACCAAGAGCTTCCGGCTGCGTCCCGGTCGTCAGAAGACCTGGAAGAAGGCATATGTCCGCCTTCAGTCCGGTCAGACGATCGAGCAGCTGAGCGCAGATTAACGAATAGCCGGGAAAGCAAGCATGGCAATCGTCAAGGCAAAACCAACGTCTCCGGGCCGTCGCGGCCAGGTGCGCGTCCGCCACGATCATCTGTGGAAGGGCAAGCCGCATCAGGCACTGACCGAAGCGAAGAATTCGACCGGCGGACGAAACAACAACGGCCGGATCACCACCCGTCACCAGGGCGGTGGGCACAAGCAGCGCTATCGCGTCATCGATTTCAAGCGCGACAAGGACGGCATTCGTGGCACCGTCGAGCGGGTCGAATACGATCCGAATCGCAGTGCGCACATCGCGCTGATCAAGTATGCCGACGGCGAGCGTCGCTACATTCTCGCTCCGCGTGACCTGTTCGCCGGCGATGAGGTGATGAGCGGCACGGAAGCGCCGATCAAGTCCGGCAATGCGATGAAGCTGAATTCGATTCCGGTCGGGACGACGATCCACAACGTCGAGATGAAGCCGGGCAAGGGCGGCCAGTTGGCTCGGTCTGCCGGCGCATCGGTCCAGCTGGTGGCTCGCGAAGGTCGCTACGCCACGCTGATGCTGCGTTCCGGCGAAATGCGCAAGATCCACGTGCAGTGCCGCGCCACCATCGGCCAGGTCTCGAACAGCGAGCACAACCTCGAGAAGCTGGGCAAGGCCGGAGCCAAGCGCTGGCGCGGAGTTCGCCCGACGGTTCGCGGTGTGGTCATGAACCCGGTCGATCACCCCCATGGGGGTGGTGAAGGCAAGACCTCCGGCGGCCGTCATCCGGTCACCCCGTGGGGTGTGCAGACCAAGGGCAAGCGTACGCGGACCAACAAGCGCACGAGCAAGTTCATCGTCCGCACGCGCAAACGCAAGTAACAGGAAATCGCAATGCCACGTTCACTGAAGAAAGGGCCGTTCATCGACCACCACCTGCACGCGAAGGTGGAGGCTGCGTTGGAGACCAACAACAAGCGTCCGATCAAGACCTGGTCGCGCCGTTCGATGATCATGCCGGACATGGTCGGGCTGACGATTGCCGTCCATAACGGCCGGCAGCACGTGCCCGTGCTGATCAACGAGAACATGGTCGGCCACAAGCTGGGCGAATTCGCCCCGACGCGGACGTTCAAGGGCCACCAGGCCGACCGCAAGACGAAGTAAGGATGGAACTGTCCATGGAAGCGACTGCAAAACTGCGAGGCGCGCGGATCTCGGCGCAGAAGGCACGGCTGGTGGCGGATCAGGTTCGTGGCCTGCCGGTTGAAAAGGCCGACGAGCTGCTCAGCTTCAGCACCAAGAAGGGTGCGCACATCGTGCGCAAGGTCCTGCTGAGTGCGGTGGCCAACGCCGAGCACAACCAGGGTGCAGACATCGACGAACTGACCGTCAGCTGCATCATGGTCGACGAAGGCCCGACGCTCAAGCGCGGCCGGGCTCGTGCAAAAGGGCGCTACACGCGGATCCTGAAGCGCACGAGTCATATCACGATCACGGTCGCGGAGAAATAAGGAACTGTTATGGGTCACAAGGTACATCCAACCGGTATTCGCCTGGGCATCTCCAAGGACTGGGGTGCTCGCTGGTACGCCGAGCGTGAAGAGTTCGCCGCGAACCTGAACAGTGACCTTGCCGCGCGCAAGTTCATCGAAAAGGAGCTTGCGCAGGCCGCGGTCAGCCGTGTTCATATCGAGCGACCGGCCAAGCAGGCACAGGTGACGATTCACACCGCGCGTCCGGGCATCGTGATCGGCAAGAAGGGCGAGGATATCGAGCGCCTCCGCCGCAAGCTCACCGACATCCTCGGTGTGCCGACGGCCGTCAGCGTCAGCGAGATCCGCAAGCCGGAACTCGACGCCAAGCTGGTTGCAGACAGCATCGCGCAGCAGCTGGAACGCCGCATCATGTTCCGCCGCGCGATGAAGCGCGCGGTCGGCAACGCGATCCGGCTGGGTGCCCAGGGCATCAAGGTCCAGGTCGGCGGCCGCCTGAACGGTGCGGATATCGCGCGCAGCGAGTGGTACCGCGAAGGCCGCGTGCCGCTGCACACGCTGCGCGCGAACGTCGACTACGGCGTGGCCACCGCGCGGACCACCTATGGCGTCATCGGCGTCAAGGTCTGGGTCTACACCGGTGACGTGTTCGACCTGCACGCCGAAAAGAAGGAAGAGAAGGCGTCCGGTAAGGGCGCAGGTCGGGAGAACTGAGATGCTTCAGCCGAAACGAACCAAATTCCGCAAGGTCCAGAAGGGCCGGAACCGTGGACTGGCCCTGGTCGGCAACAAGGTCAGCTTCGGTGAATACGCGCTGCAGGCCACCACGCGTGGTTTCATCACGGCCCGCCAGATCGAAGCGGCCCGTCGTGCAATCACCCGTCACGTCAAGCGTGGCGGCAAGCTCTGGATCCGCGTCTTCCCGGACAAGCCGATCACGAACAAGCCGGTCGAAGTCCGTATGGGCAAGGGCAAGGGCAACGTCGAGTACTGGGTGGCCCCGATCCAGCCGGGCCGCGTGATTTACGAGATTCAGGGCGTCAGTGAAGACGTTGCCCGCGAGGCGTTTCGTCGCGCGGCTGCGAAGCTGAGCGTCAAGACCACGATGGTTGCGAGGTCGCTGTGATGAAGGCGAAGGAAATCAAGAGCAAGTCCGAGCAGGAACTCAAGGACCTGCTGGTGGATCTGCGCAAGGAGCAGTTCGAGCTGCGCATGCAGCTGGGAACCGGCCAGCTGACCGAGCCGCACAAGCTGCGCCAGGTGCGCCGCGATATCGCGCGCGTCAAGACGGTATTGAACCAGCCGCAGGGTGAACAGGCATGAGCGAGAACAACGAAAACAAGCGCGTCGAGCACGTCCAGACCGGGAAGGTCATCAGCAACAAGATGGACAAGACCGTGACCGTGCGCCTGGAGCGCATGCTGAAGCATCCGCTGTACGGCAAGTACATCCGTCGGTCCAGCAAGGTGCACGCGCACGACGAAAACAACGAGTGCAACGAAGGCGATACCGTGCGCATTGCGCCGGGCCGCCCGCTTTCCAAGACGAAGAGCTGGAAAGTGGTCGAAATCGTCGAGCGCGCACAGTAAGGCGGAGCGGAGCAGACAATGATCCAGATGCAGAGCAGACTGTCGGCGGCGGACAACAGCGGTGCCCGCGAACTGATGTGTATCAAGGTGCTGGGCGGTTCGAAGCGCCGCTACGCCAACATCGGCGACGTCATCAAGGTGACGGTCAAGGACGCCATCCCGCGCGGCAAGGTCAAGAAGGGCGAGGTGTACAACGCCGTCGTCGTTCGGACCCGCAAGGGCGTGCGTCGTCGCGACGGGTCGCTGATCCGCTTCGACGGCAACGCCGCGGTGATCCTGAACAACAAGCTCGAGCCGATCGGAACCCGTATCTTCGGGCCGGTGACCCGCGAACTTCGCGGTGAGCGGTTCATGAAGATCATTTCGCTGGCACCGGAAGTGCTGTAAGGAGTTCAGACATGCAACGCATTCGCAAGGGTGACGAAGTGATCGTGATTGCCGGCCGCAGCAAGGGCCAGCGCGGTCACGTTCTCAAGGTCCTGTCGGAAGACCGGTACCTGGTCGAGAACGTGAACATGGTCAAGCGTCACATGAAGCCGGACCCGCAGCGTCAGCAGCCGGGCGGGATCGTCGAGCGTGAAGCTCCGATCCATGCCTCCAACGTGATGCTGTACAACCCGGCGACGGACCGCGGTGATCGCGTCGGATTCAAGATGCTGGAGGACGGACGCAAGGTTCGCGTGTTCCGTTCCACCGGCGAAGTCGTCGATATTTGAGGCCAAGAAGATGAGCAGGTTGCAGGAATTCTATCGGGACACCGTGGCGGGTCAGCTGAAGGAAAAGTTCGGCTATGACAACGTCATGCAGGTGCCCCGCATCGAGAAGATCACGATCAACATGGGTCTGGGCGAGGCCGTGGCCGACAAGAAGGTCATCGAGAAGGCCGTTGGCGATATGACCAAGCTGGCCGGCCAGAAGCCGGTCGTGACCAAGGCGCGCAAGTCCGTTGCCAGCTTCAAGATTCGTGACGATTATCCGATCGGGGCGAAGGTGACGCTGCGCCGGGACCGCATGTACGAATTCCTGGACCGACTGATCAGCATCGCGCTGCCGCGCGTCCGGGATTTTCGCGGGATCAGCCCGAAGGGCTTCGACGGGCGGGGCAACTTCAACCTCGGCGTCAAGGAACAGATCATCTTCCCGGAAATCAACTACGACGAGGTCGACGCGATCCGCGGAATGGACATCGCGATCACGACCAGCGCGAAGAGCAACGAGGAAGGCAAGGCGCTTCTCGAAGCGTTCGGCTTCCCGTTCCGCGAACGATAAGGAGCACTAGAGAACTATGGCCAAGAAATCCATGATCGCGCGCGACGAGAAGCGGACCCAGCTGGCAGGCAAGTACGCTGCCAAGCGTGCCGAACTCAAGCGCCTCATTGCCGATCCGGACGTCGATTTCGAAGAGAAGCAGGCTGCAATCTTCGCGCTGAGCAAGCTGCCGCGCGATTCCAGCCCGGCGCGCGGTCGGAATCGCTGTCAGCAGACCGGGCGTCCGCGCGGCTACTACCGCAAGTTCGGCCTGGCGCGCAACAAGCTGCGCGAAGCCGCCATGAACGGCGACATCCCCGGCCTGCGCAAGGCCAGCTGGTAAGAGGATCGAAGACGATGAGTATGAATGACCCGATCGCCGACATGCTCTCGCGCATCCGAAATGCGCAGGCTGTGAACAAGAAGAGCGTGTCCATGCCGGTCTCCACGGTCAAGGTGGCTATCGCCGAGGTGCTGAAGGAAGAAGGCTACGTGCTGGACTTCCGGGTCACCGGCGAGGGCACGACCGCCGAGCTTGAAATCGAGCTCAAATACATGAACGGTCGCGGCGTGATCGACTCGTTGCGTCGCGTGAGCAAGCCGGGCCGCCGCCTCTATTTCGGCGCCAACGACCTGCCGCGCGTGCAGGACGGTCTGGGTGTGGCCATCGTGAGCACTTCGAAGGGCGTGATGACCGATGCGCGCGCTCGCCGTGAAGGCCACGGCGGCGAAGTGCTCTGCACCATCGCCTGACGGGAGAGATCGAGATGTCCAGAATTGCCAAGAACCCGATCGAGTTGCCGAAGGCGGTCCAGTTCAACCAGGACGGCCAGGTCATCAAGGTCAAGGGTCCGAACGGAGAGCTGCAGTTGGATCTGCATCCGAGCGTCGAGGTCGCGAACGACGAAGGTGTGCTCACCTTCGCGCCGGCCGAAGGCGGGACCATGGCCATGGCCGGCACCATGCGTGCGCTGGTCAACAACATGGTCATCGGCGTGACCGACGGGTTCGAGAAGAAGCTGAACCTGATCGGGGTCGGCTACCGCGCGCAGGCCCAGGGCAACAAGCTCAACCTGCAGCTCGGATTCAGTCACCCGGTCGAGTTCGATGTGCCGCAGGGCGTGACCGTCGAGACGCCGAGCCAGACCGAGATCGTCGTCAAGGGCGCCGACAAGCAGATGGTCGGCCAGGTCGCGGCCAAGATCCGCGGTTATCGTCCGCCGGAGCCCTACAAGGGCAAGGGTGTTCGCTACGCAAACGAGCGCGTGGTGATGAAGGAAGCCAAGAAGGCCTGATGCAAGGACGCATTGAGATGAGCCAGAAGAACGAATCCAGACTCCGCCGCGCTCGCAAGGCGCGTGCTCGAATCGCACGGGGCGAGAAGCACCGTCTTTCCGTTTTCCGGACGGGCCGGCACATGTATGCCCAGGTCCTGACCGCGAATGGTGATCGGACGATTGCCTCGGCGTCGACCGTGCAGGCGGACCTGCGCAAGGATCTGAAGTCCACCAGCGACCGTGAGGCGGCCGCCGCCGTGGGCAAGTCGATTGCCGCCAAGGCGCTTGCCGAAGGCATCGAGGAGGTCGCGTTCGACCGATCCGGTTTCAAGTACCACGGTCGAGTGAAGTCGCTGGCCGACGCTGCCCGCGAAGCGGGTCTGAAGTTTTAATCCATACGATTTTGGACAACTGATATGGCGAGAGAACACGAACGGTCCGACGACTTCATCGAGAAGCTGGTTGCGGTCAACCGCGTGGCCAAGGTGGTCAAGGGCGGCCGTCAGTTCGGCTTCACGGCGCTGACCGTGGTCGGCGACGGCAATGGAAAGGTCGGATTCGGCTACGGCAAGGCGCGCGAAGTGCCGCTGGCGATCCAGAAGGCCATGGAAAAGGCCCGCCGCGACATGAAGCGGATTCCTCTGAACCAGGGCACGCTCTGGCATCCGGTCAAGGCCCGCCACAGCGGTTCGCGGATCTATATGCAGCCTGCTTCGGAAGGGACCGGCGTCATTGCCGGTGGGCCGATGCGCGCAGTGTTCGAGGCCGTCGGCGTCCACAACGTTCTGGCCAAGAGCGTCGGTTCCAACAACCCGATCAACCTGGTCCGCGCAACCATCAAGGGCTTGGAGGCCATGGCGTCTCCGGAATCGGTGGCTGCCAAGCGCGGCAAGAGCGTCGAGGAGATCCTGGAAAACCATGGCTAAGAAGACACCCGGCCGCGTGCGCGTGACCCTGGTCCGCAGCCCGAACGGCACCATCGGCAAACACCGCGAAACCGTTCGTGGTCTCGGTCTGCGGCGGATGCACCACTCCGTCGAGCTCGAAGACACCCCGGCGGTTCGCGGAATGATCAACAAGGTCAACTACCTGGTGCGCGTCGAGGACGTCTGACGTCCGCCCGTCGCACCCGAAACAGATCGCATTGACGGATATCACCATGAAACTGAACTCCATTCAGCCGGCCGAAGGTTCGAAGCGCAGCCGCAAGCGCGTAGGGCGCGGGATCGGTTCCGGTCTCGGCAAGACCGGTGGCCGTGGCCACAAGGGTCAGAAGTCCCGTTCCGGCGGCTTCACCAAGTCCGGTTTCGAGGGCGGTCAGATGCCGCTGCAGCGTCGCCTGCCGAAGGTCGGCTTCAACTCGGCCGTGAACACCTTCACCCGTGAGCTTCGCCTCTACCAGATCAATGGTCTCGACGCCGAAGTGATCGATCTGGACGTGCTCAAGAATGCCGGCGTCGTGCCGCGCTCGACGCGGCGCGTCAAGGTCATCAATACCGGTGAGCTGACGCGGGCCGTGACCCTCAAGGGAATCGACGTCACTGCCGGTGCCGCCAAGGCCATCGAAGCGGCCGGAGGCAAGGTCGAATAATGGCTTCGGGTCCCTCGAACATGGCCGGAATGCTCGGCAGCATGGGTCGGTTGACGGAACTCCGCAACCGGCTGCTGTTCGTGCTGGGCGCGCTGGCGGTCTACCGCCTGGGCACCTTCATCCCGGTGCCGGGGATCAACCCGGAGGCCCTGCTGCAGCTGATGGACCAGCAACGCGGCACGATCGTCGACGTGTTCAACATGTTCTCGGGGGGCGCGCTGGGCCGCTTCTCGATCTTCGCGCTCGGGATCATGCCGTACATTTCCGCCGCGATCATCATGCAGTTGATGAGCCACGCCATTCCGCAGCTTCAGCAGCTGCGCAAGGAAGGTGAAGCCGGGCGACGCAAGATCACCCAGTACACGCGGTACTTTACCGTGGTACTGGCGCTGTTCCAGTCGTTCGGCGTGGCCGCTGCGCTGCAGTCGCAGAGCGCCGGGGCCGGGCTGTCGGTGGTGATGACGCCGGGGCCGAGCTTCATGTTCGCTGCAATCGTCACCTTGACTGCCGGTACCGTCTTCCTGATGTGGCTCGGCGAGCAGGTTACCGAGCGGGGAATCGGCAACGGCATTTCGATCATCATCTTCGCCGGTATCGTCGCCGGTCTGCCGGCTGCCATCGGCAACACGCTGGAATTGGTCCGGACCGGTCAGCTGGGGCCGCTGATCGTGCTGTTCCTGATCGTCCTGGCGTTCGCCGTCACCGCTTTCGTCGTCTTCGTCGAGCGGGGTCAGCGACGGATTACCGTCAACTACGCGCAGCGCCAGGGCCGCAAGGCCTACCAGAACCAATCGACTCACCTGCCGCTGAAGGTCAACATGTCGGGCGTGATCCCGGCGATCTTCGCATCGTCGCTGGTGCTGTTCCCGGCCACGATGAGTACCTGGTTCGGGCAGGCCGGCCAGTCGACCTGGCTTCAGCGCCTGGCCGATCAACTGTCGCCGGGTCAGCCGGTCTACGTGCTGCTGTTCGGTGGCCTGATCGCGTTCTTCTGTTTCTTCTACACCGCCATCGTGTTCAATTCGCGCGAGACGGCGGACAACCTGAAGAAATCGGGCGCGTTCATCCCGGGCATTCGTCCGGGCCGTCAGACGGCCGAGTACATCGACTACGTACTGACGCGGTTGACCGCGGTCGGTGCCGTCTACCTGGTAGGAGTGTGTCTGCTGCCGGAGTTCCTGATCATGCGCTACAACGTGCCGTTCTACTTCGGTGGAACGTCGCTGCTGATCATCGTCGTTGTGACGATGGATTTCATCGCCCAGCTCCAGGCGCATCTGATGTCGCATCAGTACGACAGCCTGCTGAAGAAGGCGAATCTGAAGGGTTACGGACGCTCCGGAGTCGTCCGCAGGTAAGGGCGGCTTCCGTTTTGCCGGCCGAGCCGGCGCGGACGTCCAGAATCGACGTAGAGGAATGGAACAATGAAAGTTCAGGCATCGGTCAAGAAAATCTGCCGCAACTGCAAGATCGTGCGGCGCCGGGGTGTGGTCTTCGTGATCTGCACCGACCCGAAGCACAAACAGCGTCAGGGCTGAGTGCAGGGCTTGGAAATCGTCTGAAAAACTGCTAACATTGTCGGTTTGCGTCGGGCAGGGTTGCCCGGACGCTCCGGCAGTCGGAACTGATTGTAGGAATCTACAAGGAACGCATTCATGGCTCGTATCGCTGGCGTCAATCTGCAGCCAAACAAGCACATCTGGGTCGCGCTGACCCAGATCTACGGCATCGGTCGGACCCGCTCCTTCCAGATCTGCGAGGCGACCGGTGTCGATCCGTCGACCAAGGTCCGCGATCTGACCGAGGGCGAGGAAGAGAAGATCCGCCTGACCGTCGGTGAGTTCACCGTCGAGGGTGATCTGCGCCGCGAAGTCGGCATGAACATCAAGCGACTGATGGACCTGGGCTGCTTCCGCGGCCTGCGCCATCGTCGCGGTCTGCCCGTTCGCGGGCAGCGTACCCGAACCAACGCGCGTACCCGGAAGGGCCCGCGTCGTCCGATTCGCTGAGGACTGAAGAAGCATGGCCAAGCAGACCGCCAAGGGCAAGAAGAAGGTCAAGAAGACCGTGACCGACGGCATCGCCCACGTGCATGCCTCGTTCAACAACACCATCATCACGATCACCGACCGTCAGGGCAACGCGCTTTCCTGGGCGACCTCGGGCGGTTCCGGTTTCCGCGGTTCGCGGAAGTCGACTCCGTTCGCTGCGCAGGTGGCTGCAGAGAACGCCGGCCGCGCCGCGCAGGAATACGGTCTGAAGAATCTCGAGGTCCGCGTCAACGGGCCGGGCCCGGGCCGCGAATCGTCGGTGCGTTCGCTGAACGCGCTTGGCTACAAGATCACGAACATCATCGACGTCACGCCGATTCCGCATAACGGCTGCCGACCGCCGAAGAAGCGCCGCGTCTAAGCCGAATCACTACCGAACGAGCGACACCGAAATGGCACGATACACTGGACCGACCTGCAAGCTGGCTCGACGCGAAGGCGTGGACCTGAGCCTGAAGAGCCCGGCACGCAGCCTCGACTCGAAATGCAAGCTCGAGCAGCCGCCGGGGCAGCATGGTGCTGGCCGCCGTCAGCGCATGTCCGACTACGCGCTGCAGCTCCGCGAAAAGCAGAAGGTGCGCCGCATGTACGGCGTGCTCGAGAAGCAGTTCCGCAATTACTACAAGAAGGCCGCGCAGCAGAAGGGCGCGACGGGCGAGAACCTGCTGCGCCTGCTGGAAGGCCGGCTGGACAACGTCGTCTACCGGATGGGCTTCGCCGTCACACGTGCCCAGGCGCGCCAGCTGGTCAGCCATCGCCTGATCGAAGTCAATGGCGCCGTGCTGAACATCCCTTCGGCCCAGGTCCAGCCGGGCGACAGGATCGCGGTTCGGGAGAAGGCGCGCAAGCACCTTCGGGTCCAGGAAGCCGCAACCGTCGCGCGCGAGCTGGACATGGTCGCGCCGTGGTGCGAGTCCGACCTGGACAAGTTCGAAGGAACGCTGAAGGCACTTCCGGACCGCGACGATCTGCCGCCGGACATCAACGAAAACCTGATCGTCGAGCTCTACTCCAAGTAAGCAGCGACGGCCGGGACGAACCTCGTACCCGGCATCCGGGTTCTTGAACGAGCAAGACGAATTGAGAGAGGCATTCATGTCGAGTGCGTATTCACTGATCGAAACGATGCTCAAGCCGAAAGGCCTGATCGTCGAAGAACTTTCGCCGCGTCGCTCCAAGGTCACGCTGGAACCGCTCGAGCGCGGATTCGGCCACACCCTGGGCAACGCGCTGCGTCGCGTGCTGCTGTCGTCCATCCCGGGCGCGGCCATCACCGAAGCCGATGTCGACGGCGTGCTGCACGAGTACACCTCGGTCGAGGGCTTGCAGGAAGACATCGTCGAGGTACTGTTGAACCTCAAGGGTGTTGCGGTTCGCATGCACAACCGCGACGAAGCCACCCTGACGCTGTCGGCCGACAAGGTGGGTCCGGTCACGGCCGGCGATATCCAGTTGACCGATGACGTCGAGGTGGTCAATCCGGATCATGTGATCTGCACCCTGACCAAGAAGCAGAACCTGCACATGCAGCTGAAGGTGACCAAGGGCGTCGGTTACCAGCCGGCTGCGACGCTGCGGTTCAACGAGGAAGAGTCGCGCACCATCGGGCGCCTGCAGCTCGACGCGTCGTACTGCCCGGTTCATCGCGTGGCCTACAGCGTGGAAAGCGCGCGTGTCGCACAGCGCACCGACCTCGACAAGCTGGTGCTGGATATCGAGACCAACGGTACGCTGTCGTGCGAAGACGCGGTAAAGCTGGCCGCCAGCATCCTGGTCGACCAGATGTCGGTATTCGTCGACTTCGTCGCTCGCGACAAGGACGAAGAAACGCGCGACGAGCAGACCTTCGATCCGGTGCTGCTGCGTCCGATCGACGACCTCGAGCTGACCGTGCGTTCCGCCAACTGCCTGAAGGCCGAGCACATCCAGTATGTCGGTGACCTGGTCCAGCGCAGCGAAACCGAGCTGCTGAAGACGCCCAACCTGGGCAAGAAGTCGCTGACCGAAATCAAGACGGTCCTCGCGGCGCATGATCTTTCGCTGGGCACCCGGCTGGAGAACTGGCCGCCGTCCAACCTTGCGCGCGAAACTGCTTAAGGAGAACCACGATGCGTCACCGTAAATCGGGCCGCAAGCTCAACCGTAACTCGTCGCATCGCCAGGCGATGTTCAAGAACATGGCCTCCAGCCTGTTCAAGCACGAACTGATCAAGACCACGCTGCCGAAGGCCAAGGAGCTTCGCCGGGTCGCCGAGCCGCTGATCACCATGGCCGGTGAGGACACCGTCGCCAAGCGCCGCCTGGCGTTTGCACGGCTGCGCGACAAGGAAGCGGTCGGCAAGCTGTTCGGCGAGCTGGGCCCGCGTTACCGCGAGCGTCCGGGCGGCTACGTCCGTATCCTGAAGTGCGGGTTCCGGGCCGGCGACAAGGCCCCGATGGCCTACGTCGAACTGGTCGATCGCCCGAACGCCCCGGGTGCGAATGCCGCCGATTAAGTTTTCCGGTTCATGACCGGAGGTTCAGGAAGGCCCGGCCACTGCGCCGGGCTTTTTCTTTGGGTCTCGACAGGGCCTCGGGATCACCGCGCTACAATATCGGCTCTGTCGGATCGGGGCCGGTGATGCGCAAGTTCCTCATCTTTCTGTCCGCACTGCTGATCGTGGTGCTCGGATTGTGGGCAACGGTGGTGATCGTGCTCGACGAAGCGCGGCTCAAGGCGATTGCCGTCGAGCAAGTTCGCGAACGGACCGGGCGCACGCTGATCCTCGACGGTCCGCTGCAGCTGGACCTGTTTCCCCGCATCCAGCTCGTCGCGCGCGATGTGCGGCTGTCCGGCCCGGCCGGTTACGACGGCCCCGACCTGTTCACCGCCGATGCGTTCCGGATGACGATTGCGGTGTGGCCCTTGCTGCGCGGTGATGTCGAGACCGGCGCGATCGAACTCGCCGGCGCGGACATTCGACTGCATACCGACGCCGGTGGGCGTTCGACGCTGGACGGTCTGGTCCAGGCCGCCCGCGCTCCAGCAGATTCGACCGCGGAAACCGACTCATCGGGCGCCGAGATCGAGGTCGAGGCGGTGCGACTCGATGACGTCCGTCTTGTGGTCAGCGAGAGCGGGTCGCCGGACGCGCAGGAGTTCCTGCTGCGTCGTTTCGAGATCGAGTCGTTCCGGTTCGACGCCGACGTTCCGTTCGTATTCCGGGGCCAGGTCGGCGATCCGCCGGTGCTGCGCGACCTGGAGCTGACCGGAACCCTTCGCGTGCCGCGTGCGGCCGGATCGATCCAGCTGAAGAATCTCGAGTTCGAAGCGTACAGCGGCGAACTGCAGCTGGCGCTCGAGGGTTCGCTGGAGGTCCGGACCGGTGATCCGGTGCTGGCTCGTCTGGTCGATGGGCAGGTGGTCATCGGCGAGGATTCGCTGCGGGTTACCGCCGAGTGGCGTGGCACGCCGCGACCGAGCGTTTCGGCCACCGTGCGCGGCGAGCAGCTCGATGTCGACGCATTGCTGGCCCTGGTGCCGGAGGCGGAGTCGCCCGAGGTCGACGACGACTCGGTGTCGCCGCTGCTGATCTTCCGCCGGCTCGATGCCGACGCCGATCTGCAGCTGGACGCGATGCGGATCGGCGGGTTGGCGTTGACGCAGGTCGAGGCCCGCCTGACTGCGAGCGATGGCGTGGTTCGACTGGATCCTCTGCAGGCGATCCTGGAGGGCGGCCGGGTCGATGCGAGCGCCGAGCTCGACGTCAACGCCGAGCCGCCGGTGCTGGATCTGCGGCCACGTTTCGAACTCGAAAGCCTGTCCGATGCGCTTGCGCCCTGGGGCCTGGGCGGTTTCCTGTCCGGCTCGGGTTCACTGGCCCTGCAGCTGACCGGTCGCGGCGTCACGCCCGATGCCGTGCTGGCCTCGCTCGATGGAACGGGTCGCTACGACCTTCGCGACGGGGCCATCGAGGGCCTGGACCTGGATGCCATGGTCGATGCGCTGGTCGCGCGTGACATCGCGGCCGCGGTTGGTCAGGGTCTCGGTGGTCGCACGCGATTCCGCGAGTTCGCGGGGCCACTTTCGATCGACGACGGCGTCGTCGACCTCAGCGGGCTGTCTCTGCTGACCGAGCGGCTCGGCGTCGGTGGAACGCTGGCGCTCGACCTCGATGGCCTGGCGCTCGACGGCCAGCTGCGGCTGGCCGGGGAGCGGCTGGAGCGGGTGCCCGTGCGGCTGAGCGGTACGCTGACCTCTCCCGAAATCACACCGGACCTCGGCGAGGCATTGCGTGACGAGGCTTCGCGGCGTGTCATCGACTGGCTCCGTTCCCGAAACGACGGCGAGGACCCCGATCCGGATGACGGCTGATCGCGAATCCGCGCCGTCGGCGTCGTCCGGATTGCCAGTGCCGTTACTGGCAGGGCTCGGCGCGTACGGGCTCTGGGGCCTGGTCCCGCTGTATTTCAAGCTGGTCCAGGCCGCCGGCGCCGACGAGATCATCGCCCACCGCGTCGTCTGGTCGGTGGCCATGCTGGCCCTGGTGCTCCTGCTTCGTCATCGCGGCCGGTTTCTGGCCCAGGTGCGGATCCCGGCCCGGGTTGCCCGCGCGCTGTTGCTGTCCGGATTGCTGGTGGCGATCAACTGGCTGATCTTCGTCTACGCGGTCAATACCGATCGAGTCCTGCAGACGAGCCTGGGCTATTTCATCAATCCGCTCGTCAGCGTGCTGCTGGGTACGCTGGTTCTGGGCGAGCGAATGCAGCGCGCACAGGGCATCGCGGTGGTGCTGGCGGCGGCCGGAACGATCTACCTGGCCGTCCGTATCGGACATCCACCGTGGCTGGCGCTGGGGCTGGCGGTCAGCTTCGGGCTGTACGGACTGGTGCGCAAAGTGACCGATGTCGGGCCGATGGTCGGGCTGTTCTGGGAGACGCTGATGATGATGCCGGTCGCGCTGCTCTGGCTACTGCTGCTCGACGGCCGCGGCGAGATGGTGTTCGGGTCTGCCGAGGGGTCGCTGGACCTGCTGCTCATCGGCGGCGGGCTGGTGACCGTGGTCCCGCTGCTGCTGTTTGCCACGGCCGCACGCGGCCTGCCGCTGATCACCGTTGGCCTGATGCAGTACATTGCGCCGTCGATGTCGTTCTGCCTGGCCGTCTTCCTGTTCCGCGAGCCGTTCACGGTCCACCACGCCGTGGCCTTCGGTTTGATCTGGGCGGCGCTGGCGCTGTACTCGGCCTCGGCCTGGCGCTACGCCCGGCTGCAGCGGCGGGTGGCGCGGGCGTCGGTCGAGCCGCCGCCGGCCCCGGCGGAGGTCCGGCCGTGAGCGCCGTCGATCCGACCCGCGACCGCAATCCGAGCCGCAACGTCCGCTCGCTGCGCGCGCTTCGGCCGTTCCTGCTCCGCTACCGGCTGCAGATCGGCCTGGCCGGACTGTTCCTGGTCCTGGCCGCGGCCGGCACGATGGCCATTCCTGCCGCGGTCGGGCAGGTCATCGACCGCGGATTCATGGCCGAAGACCCCGAGACCATCGATCGCTGGTTCTGGCTGCTGTTCGGCGCGGCGACCGTCATGGCCGTGGCCGGCGGGCTGCGTTTCTACTGGGTGTCCTGGCTCGGCCAGCGCATCGTGACCGACCTTCGCGAGTCGGTCTATCGCCGGATCATCCGGCTCGGCCCCGAATTCTTTGCCACGACCCGCACCGGCGAGGTGCTGTCGCGACTCAACACCGACACCACCCTGGTCGAATCCTTGATCGGCTCCAGCGCGTCGGTGGCCATCCGCAACCTGCTGATGTTGATCGGAAGCTCGGTGCTGCTGGTCGTTACCGCGCCCTCGCTGGCCGGCGTCATCGGCGGGATGATCGTGCTGGTCATGCTCCCGGTCGCCATCCTGGGGCGCTGGGTCCGGCGGCTTTCGCGACGCGGCCAGGATGCCGTGGCCGATTTCTCGGCCCACGGCGATGAAACGATCAACGCGGTCGCTACGGTTCAGGCCTTCGCCCAGGAGTCGCGCGAGGCCGATACGTTCCGCGACCAGGTCGAGCACGCCTTCGTCGCCCAGCGCGATCGGATTCGTGCCACCACGCTGCTGATCGTGCTCGTCATTCTGCTGACCTTCGGCTCGGTGACCTTCGTGCTCTGGCTCGGCGCGCGCGCCGTGCTCGACGGCACCCTGACCCCGGGCCAGCTGAGCCAGTTCGTGCTCTATGCGCTGCTGGCGGCCGGATCCACCGCGTCACTCAGCGAGGTCTGGGGCGGCGTTCAGCGAGCGGCCGGAGCGATGGAGCGGCTCGCCGAGCTTCTCCAGGCCGACGACACTCGACGACTGGCCGAGCGTCCGGTTGCCGTGCCCGACGGTCCGCTCGGCCTGCGTTTCGACCGGGTTCGCTTCGCCTATCCGTCGCGTTCCGACCACCCGGTTCTGCATGATCTTTCATTCGAGGTCCGACCCGGCGAAACCGTGGCCCTGGTGGGCCCGTCGGGGGCCGGCAAGAGCACGATCTTCCAGCTGATCCTCCGCTTCTACGATCCCGACGGCGGGCGGTTGCTGCTCCGCGGCGCGCAGGCCGAGGTCGATCTCAAGGACATCGACCCGGTCGACCTGCGCGACGCGGTCGGCCTGGTCAGCCAGGACATCGCGCTGTTCTCCGGGACGGCGGCCGACAACATCCGCTATGGCCGGCCGACCGCCGGACTCGATGCCGTGCGAACGGCTGCGCGCCTGGCCCATGCCGATCCGTTCATCGACGCCCTGCCGGACGGCTACGAGGCGTTCCTCGGCGAGCGCGGGGTCCGGCTGTCCGGCGGTCAGCGCCAGCGCATGGCGATTGCGCGGGCGTTGATCAAGACCCCGGCCATGCTGCTGCTCGACGAGGCGACCGCCAGCCTCGACGCCGAGAGCGAGCGGTTGGTCCAGCAGGCCATCGACGAAGCCAGCCGGGACCGAACCGTGCTGGTGATTGCCCACCGCCTGGCCACCGTCCGGCGCGCCGATCGCATCCTGGTCATCGACCAGGGCGAACTGCGCGCCGAAGGGACCCACGAAGAACTGCTCGAGCGCTCGCCGCTGTACGCCCGCCTGGCGCGCTTGCAATTTGCCGACGCCGGCGGGGAACCTGCCTCGGCCGAAACGATCGAAGTCGATTGACCGTCCAACCCATCGTCCAACTGCACCGGAGAGCGCCGATGACCGATTCCCGTATCCGCCTGTTCCTGTTGTCCGTCCCGGCTCTGCTGGTCCTGGCCGGCTGCGCGACGACCAAGTCCGATACCGTGCTCACGGCCGACGCCCGCGCGGCCATCGTGCGCTTCGTCGACCGCGATCCCGGACTGAAGGACTGGGTCGATCACGCCCACGGCTACGCCGTGTTCCCCAGCCTCGGCAAGGGTGGTCTCGGCGTCGGCGGCGCCTTCGGCAACGGCATCGTGTTCGAACGCGGTGACCCGATCGGCCGCAGCCGGATGATCCAGGGCACCGTCGGCTTCCAGATCGGCGCGCAGAACTTCTCCATGATCATCTTCTTCCAGGACGAGGCGGCGCTGACCACCTTCCAGCGGGGCAATTTCGAGTTCTCCGCCCAGGCCACGGCCATTGCCGCGGCCGCCGGGGTGGGGGCGACGACGAGTTACGAGAAGGGGGTGGCGGTGTTCATCCTCGGGCGCGGTGGCCTGATGGCCGAGGCGTCGGTGGGTGGGTTGAAATTCGACTATTCGCCGTTGTGAGCTGGGGCGGCCGGCGGCCGCTCCGTGTACTCGTTGAGGTTTCTGTAGCCCGGGTAAGCGAAGCGCACCCGGGGGTTGTTGCCTGCTTTTCTGGGGATCAAAAACAACTTCAAAGGCGTTTCGCCGCCCGCTGCGCGGGCTGATGCGAGTTCCTTTTGTTGCGACAAAAGTAACCAAAAGCGCTGTTCCCGCAAAGGCGCCCGAGCTGCGCTCGGGTTCCCTGCGATGCTCGGAGCGGGCCCCGCCAGCCGGGAGCACCGGAGGGCACCCGGCCGCCCGCCGGGCGGCGATGTTCGGTAAAGCCCTTCCTGATTACGCATGAATCTCAGCCATGGTTGCGTAGCGTCCTGGCATCGGAGCGTCGCGGCAGGCGATATCGGCGAGCCGGTGGATCATCCGATCGGATTCGAAGGACGGGCTTCCATCCCAAGCGAGATTCCAGCCCAACGCCGGACGCGCAGAAAGACCGCCTGTTGGCCGCATGCGGGCGAAGAGTGGCCGAGCCGGTTCGCGAGCAAGCTCCCTCCAACAGTCGATCTCGGCGGAGCGCAGGACCGAAGCCCTGTTGGAGGCCGCTTGCGGGCGAAGGGGGGCC
>NZ_JAAWWS010000124.1 GCF_012272825.1 Wenzhouxiangella sp. XN79A
ATGTCCAAGGCTAAATTCGAACGTACGAAGCCGCACGTGAACGTCGGCACCATCGGTCACGTCGACCACGGCAAGACCACGCTGACGGCGGCGCTGACGAAGGTGTGCGCGGAAGCGCGTGGCGGCGAGTTCCGCGCCTACGATCAGATCGACAACGCGCCGGAAGAGCGTGCGCGCGGGATCACGATCGCGACGGCGCACGTCGAGTACGAGTCGGACGCGCGTCACTACGCCCACGTGGACTGCCCGGGGCACGCCGACTACGTCAAGAACATGATCACCGGTGCGGCGCAGATGGACGGCGCGATCCTGGTGGTGTCGGCGGCCGACGGCCCGATGCCGCAGACGCGCGAGCACATCCTGCTGGCGCGCCAGGTCGGCGTTCCGCAGATCCTGGTCTACCTGAACAAGGCGGACATGGTCGACGACGAAGAGCTGCTGGAGCTGGTGGAGATGGAAGTCCGCGAGCTGCTGTCGAGCTACGACTTCCCGGGCGACGACACCCCGATCATCACCGGTTCGGCGCTGAAGGCGCTGGAAGGCGACGATTCGGACATCGGCGTGCCGTCGATCATGAAGCTGGTCGAGGCGCTGGACACCTACATTCCGACGCCGGAGCGTGACACCGACAAGCCGTTCCTGATGCCGATCGAGGACGTGTTCTCGATTTCGGGTCGCGGTACGGTGGTGACGGGTCGCATCGAGCGCGGCATCGTGACGGTGGGCGACGAGCTGGAAATCGTCGGCATCAAGGACACCACGAAGACGACCTGCACGGGCGTGGAGATGTTCCGCAAGCTGCTGGATCGCGGTGAGGCGGGCGACAACGTCGGCGTGCTGCTGCGCGGCACCAAGCGTGACGACGTCGAGCGCGGCCAGGTGCTGGCCAAGCCGGGCACGATCACGCCGCACACGCACTTCGAAGCCGAGGTGTACGTGCTGAGCAAGGAAGAGGGCGGCCGTCACACGCCGTTCTTCAAGGGCTACCGTCCGCAGTTCTACTTCCGCACGACCGACGTGACGGGTGCCGTGGAGCTGCCGGAAGGTGTCGAGATGGTGATGCCGGGCGACAACGTGAAGATCCAGGTCGAGCTGATCGCACCGATCGCCATGGAAGAAGGTCTGCGTTTCGCCATCCGTGAGGGTGGTCGGACCGTGGGCGCCGGCGTGGTTGCCAAGATCCACAAGTAAGCACGCGGGCGAGTTCCGGCCCGCCGCGGGCGGGTCGGATCCCGGTCGGTTTTCAACAGGCGAGTAGCTCAACTGGCAGAGCAGCGGTCTCCAAAACCGCAGGTTGGGGGTTCGAGTCCCTCCTCGCCTGCCACTCAATCAGCAGAAGTGCGATATGGCAGCCGAAAACAACGCAACGCGTGACATTCCGCTCTGGATCGTCGCCATCCTGATTCTCGCCGGCGGCATCGTCGGGTACGGGTATCTGGAAGGCCAGGTCCTGGATCTTGTCCGGATCGTCGTGCTGCTCGCAGCCGCCGGCCTGGCCCTGTTCGTCGCGTCCCGGACCTCCAAGGGCGGCGAATTCTTCAGCTATGTGCGAGAAGTCGACGTCGAGCGTCGCAAGGTGGTCTGGCCGACCCGGCAGGAAACGTTGCAGACCACGCTGATCGTGCTCGTGATCACGGTCATCGTCGGCATCATCCTGTTCGCGATGGATACCTTGTTCGGCTGGATCGTGCGGCGTCTGATCGGGCTCGGCGGAGAGCTCTGATGACCATGCGCTGGTACGTGGTTCATGCCTATTCGGGCTTCGAGAAGCAGGTTCAGCGGTCGCTGAAGGAGCGGATCGAGCGCGCCGACATGGAAGACCAGTTCGGCGAAATCCTGGTCCCGACCGAAGAGGTCGTGGAAATGAAGAAGGGCGTCAAGCGCAAGAGCGAGCGCAAGTTCTTCCCGGGCTACGTGCTGGTCGAGATGGAAATGAACGAAGACACCTGGCACCTGGTCAAGGACGTGCCGAAGGTGATGGGTTTCATCGGCGGACGGCAGGAAAAGCCGGCGCCGATCTCGCAGGCCGAGGCCGACGCGATCCTGAACCGCGTCAAGGAAGGCGTCGACAAGCCGCGGCCCAAGGTGCTGTTCGAGCCGGGCGAAATGGTCCGGGTCATCGATGGTCCGTTCAACGACTTCAACGGCACCGTCGAAGAAATCAACTACGAGAAGAGCCGCCTGCGTGTGGCCGTCTCGATCTTCGGGCGTTCGACGCCCGTCGAACTCGACTTCCAGCAGGTCGAGAAAGTGTAAGAAGTCCGCGACCGGCTGCGGCCGATCGCGAGGCCGGCGCGCCGTGAGGCGGGTCGGAACAATGAAACGACAACGATGGGGAGCCTCGTCGTACCGATCCAGGTCGGTGATCGGCAGGCGCTTGGACCCGAAGGAGAAACGACGATGGCGAAGAAGATTTCGGCCTACATCAAGCTGCAGGTTCCTGCAGGCCAGGCCAACCCGAGTCCGCCCGTGGGCCCCGCGCTGGGTCAGCACGGCGTGAACATCATGGAATTCTGCAAGGCGTTCAATGCCGCGACCCAGAGCATCGAGCCGGGCCTGCCGACGCCGGTGGTGATCACGGTCTACAACGACCGCAGCTTCACCTTCATCACCAAGACGCCGCCGGCCGCCGTGCTGCTGCGCAAGGCCGCCAAGATCCAGAAGGGCAGCGGTGAGCCGAACACGAAGAAGGTCGGTACGGTCACCCGTGCCCAGCTGGAAGAAATCGCCAGAATCAAGGAGCCCGACATGACCGCCGCCGACATGGACGCCGCCGTGCGGACCATTGCCGGTAGTGCGCGCAGCATGGGCCTGAACGTGGAGGGTCTCGAATAATGGCTGCCAATACCAAGCGTCGTCGCGCAATCCGCGAGAAGGTCGAAGCCGGAAAGCTGTACGGCATCGACGAGGCCCTGGAAATCCTGAAGGACCTCAGCAAGGTCAAGTTCACCGAAAGCGTGGACGTGGCCGTTCGGCTGGGTGTCGATCCGCGCAAGTCCGACCAGGTGGTCCGCGGCGCCATCGTGCTGCCGAACGGCACCGGAAAGAGTGTGCGCGTGGCCGTGTTCGCCCAGGGCGAGAACGCCGAGAAGGCCCAGGCCGCCGGTGCCGATATCGTCGGCATGGACGATCTGGCCGACACGATCAAGGGTGGGACGATCGATTTCGACGTCTGCATCGCCACCCCGGACGCCATGCGCGTGGTCGGTCGCCTCGGCACGGTGCTGGGTCCTCGCGGCCTGATGCCGAACCCGAAGGTCGGCACCGTCACGACCGACGTCGAGCAGGCGGTGAAGAACGCCAAGGCCGGCCAGGTCCAGTTCCGGACCGACAAGGGCGGCATCATCCACACGACGATCGGCAAGGCCGATTTCGATGTCGATGCACTGAAAGGAAATCTCGTGGCGCTGATCCAGGAGCTGGTCAAGTCCAAGCCGGCCGCCTCGAAGGGTCAGTATCTGAGAAAGATCGCGCTGTCGACGACCATGGGTCCCGGCATCACGATCGACAACGCGTCGCTGGATCTCTGATCCGGCAGCAAGGATTCGCACGGGCGCACGCGTCCGTGTGAAAAGCGGGCGTATCGCGGAGACCGTTTCCGCGCCCGTCATAGACCGCAGGTCCGAAGGTGGCAGACACCGGACGATAAAGGACGCGAGTCCGCCTGCGCAGATGGTGTCGCCCGATTCCCCGAATCGATCTTCGGATCACGGGAAAACGGCCACCAACGAGGTGCCGGATCGAAATCGGATCCGGTGTGGCTGGACGGTCGGAACGATCCGACCCTCCGACTTGACGGAGGTAGCACATGGCTCTCAGTCTTGAGCAGAAGAAGGCGGTCGTGGCGGAAGTGGCCCTGGTGGCCCAGTCCGCACACTCAGCCGTAGCTGCCGAATACCGTGGCATCACCGTAGAGAAGATGACCGAGATGCGGGCCAAGGCCCGTTCCGAAGGCGTCTATCTCAAGGTGGCCAAGAACACGCTGGTCAAGCGTGCCGTCGAGGGTACCGAGTTCGAATGCATGGCCGAGGAACTGACCGGTCCGCTGTTGTTCGCGTTCTCCATCGAGGACCCGGGCGCCGCAGCGCGGCTGATCAAGGACTTCGCGAAGAACGATGACAAGCTCGTCGTTCGTCTGGTTGCCATGGGCGCGACGCTTTATCAGGCTTCGGAGATCGAACGCCTGGCCAAGATGCCGACCCGCGACCAGGCCATTTCCATGCTGATGGGCGTCATGAAGGCGCCGATCGAGAAACTCGCCCGTACCCTCGCCGAGCCGCACGCCAAGCTGGTTCGTACGGTCGCCGCGGTTCGCGACAGCAAGCAGGCTGCCTGATCCTTTCGTTTATTTCGTTTAATGGAGTTTGAACAATGGCCGTTTCCAAAGAAGATATTCTTGAAACCATTTCCAACATGACCGTCGTCGAGGTCGTTGATCTCATCGAAGCGATGGAAGAGAAGTTCGGTGTCTCCGCTGCCGCTCCGGTGGCTGCTGCGGCTGCTCCGGCGGCCGGTGGCGAAGCCGCTGCTGCTGAAGAGAAGACCGAGTTCGACGTCGTCCTCGCAGGCTTCGGCGACAAGAAGGTCCAGGTCATCAAGGCCATCCGTGGCATTACGGGCCTGGGTCTGAAGGAAGCCAAGGACATGGTCGAGGGCGCTCCGTCCCCGGTCAAGGAAGGCGTCAGCAAGGAAGAAGCAGAAGACATCAAGAAGCAGCTCGAAGAAGCCGGCGCTACCGTCGAGGTCAAGTAATCTCGCCGGTCGCACATTGATGCCAGGCATGGGCTGGGCGTTCTCGGACGCCCGGCCCGTTCCTGTTTTCTATGCGGCCAGAAGAATCGATCGCCAGGGCCCGTTCCGGGTGTCCTGGCGGTTCAGTCTCGCATGAAGTGTCCCGGATCAACTGCACCAGCACGCGGGTGAAATGCCGATGAATTACTCGTTTACCGAAAAGAAGCGAATCCGGAAGGAATTTGGGGAACATGTGCAGGTTATTGACCCGCCGTTCCTGTTGTCAACCCAGGTGGAGTCATACAAGGAATTCCTGCAGGACAAGGTTCTTGAAAGCGACCGAGAGCCCAAGGGCCTGCACGGTGCGCTTTCGTCGGTGTTTCCGATCTCGAGCTACTCCGGCAACGCCGCGCTCGAGTACGTGAGCTACGAGCTCGGCAAGCCCGAGTTCGACGTCGTCGAGTGCAAGATGCGCGGAATGACCTATGCGGCGCCGCTGCGCGTCACGGTGCGCCTGGTCATCTACGACAAGGACAGCCCGGCTCGCAACAAGAAGGTCAAGGAGGTCAAGGAACAGGACGTCTACATGGGCGACCTGCCGCTGATGACCGAGACCGGCACGTTCATCATCAACGGCACCGAGCGCGTCATCGTCAACCAGATGCACCGTTCACCGGGCGTGTTCTACGACCACGACCGCGGCAAGACCCATTCGTCCGGAAAGCTGCTGTACAACGCGCGGGTGATTCCGTACCGCGGCAGCTGGCTGGACTTCGAGTTCGACCCCAAGGACTGCGTGTTCACCCGAATCGATCGTCGCCGCAAGCTGCCGGTGACGATCCTGCTGCGTGCGCTGGGCATGGAGGACGAGGAAATTCTCGATACCTTCTTCGAGAAGTCCAGGATCACCCTGCGCAAGAGCGACGCCAAGATCGACCTGGTGCCGAAACGCCTGCGCGGCGAAACCGCGCTGGCCGACATTGCCGACAAGGACGGCAACGTCATCGTCCAGAAGGATCGTCGCATCACCGCGCGTCACGTCAAGCAGATGGAAGACGCCGGGGTGAAGGCACTGGATGTGAGCGACGAATACCTGATCGGAAGGATTCTCGCCCACAACATCGTCGATACCGATTCCGGTGAGCTGATCGCGGCCTGCAACGACGAGATCACCGCCGAGCTGCTCGAAACGATGCGCGAGGCCAAGGTCAAGTCCTTCGAGATCCTCTACGTCAACGATCTCGATCAGGGTCCGTATATCTCGAGCACCCTGCGCATCGACCCGACCTCCAGCGAGCTCGAGGCGCTGTGGGAAATCTACAAGATGATGCGCCCGGGTGAGCCGCCGACCAAGGAAGCGGCCCAGAACCTGTTCAAGAACCTGTTCTTCACCGACGAGCGCTACGACCTGTCCTCGGTTGGCCGGATGAAGTTCAACCGGCGCGTCGGTCGCGACGAGCTGGAAGGCCCCGGCACGCTGGATCGCGAAGACATCCTGGCCGTGCTGAAGGTGCTGATCGACATCCGCAACGGCAACGGCACGGTCGATGACATCGATCACCTGGGTAACCGTCGTGTCCGTTCGGTCGGCGAGATGGCCGAGAACCAGTTCCGGATCGGCCTGGTCCGCGTCGAGCGCGCGGTCCGCGAGCGGCTGAGCATGGCCGAGAGCGAAGGCCTGGGTCCGCAGGACCTGATCAATGCCAAGCCGGTGGCCGCCGCGATCAAGGAATTCTTCGGCTCCTCGCAGCTGTCGCAGTTCATGGATCAGAACAACCCGCTGTCGGAAGTCACCCACAAGCGCCGCGTCTCGGCGCTGGGGCCGGGCGGTCTGACCCGCGAACGCGCCGGCTTCGAAGTTCGCGACGTCCATCCGACGCACTATGGCCGCTTGTGTCCGATCGAGACGCCGGAAGGTCCGAACATCGGCCTGATCAACTCGTTGGCCGTCTATTCGCGGACCAACAGCTACGGCTTCCTGGAGACGCCGTACTGCAAGGTGGTCAACGGCAAGGTCACCGATGACGTCACCTACCTTTCGGCGATCGAGGAGGGCGACTACGCGATCGCCCAGGCCAATGCCGAGCTCGACAAGAACCGCAAGTTCACCGCCGAACTGATTCCGTGCCGCCACCAGGGTGAGTTCACGCTCAAGACGCCGGAGGAGATCGATTACATCGACGTCTCGCCGCGCCAGATCGTGTCGGTGGCCGCGGCGATGGTGCCGTTCCTCGAGCACGATGACGCCAACCGCGCCCTGATGGGCTCGAACATGCAGCGCCAGGCCGTGCCGACGCTGCGCGTCGACAAGCCGCTGGTCGGCACCGGGCTGGAGCGCGTGGTCGCCACCGACTCCGGCGTGACGACCGTGGCGCTTCGCGGTGGTGTGGTCGACCAGGTCGATGCCGGCCGGATCGTCGTGCGCGCCAACGAAGAGGAAGTCGGCGAGGACGACCCGGGCGTGGACATCTACAACCTGGTCAAGTACCAGCGCTCGAACCAGAACACCTGCATGAACCAGCGTCCGCTGGTCAAGGTCGGCGACGTGGTCAGCGCCCGGGACGTGCTGGCCGACGGTCCGTCCACCGATCTCGGTGAGCTGGCCCTGGGCCAGAACATGCGCGTGGCGTTCATGCCCTGGAACGGCTACAACTTCGAGGATTCGATCCTGATCTCGGAGCGCGTGGTCCAGGAAGATCGCTTTACCTCGATCCATATCGAGGAGCTGACCTGTGTTGCCCGCGACACCAAGCTGGGCTCCGAAGAGATCACCAGCGACATCCCGAACGTCGGCGAGTACACCTTGAGCAAGCTCGACGATGCCGGGATCGTCTACATCGGCGCGGAAGTGCGCGCCGGCGACATCCTGGTCGGCAAGGTCACGCCGAAGGGCGAGACCCAGCTGACCCCGGAAGAGAAGCTGCTGCGCGCGATCTTCGGCGAGAAGGCCTCCGACGTGAAGGACACCTCGCTGCGCGTGCCTTCGGGCATGGACGGCACGGTCATCGACGTCCAGGTGTTCACCCGCGAGGGCGTCGACAAGGACTCCCGCGCGGTGTCGATCGAGAAGGAGCAGATCGACCAGGTGCGCAAGGACCTGGACGACCAGCTGCGAATCATGGAAGACGCGATCTTCAATCGCCTGCGCTCGCTGCTGCTCAACAAGGTGGTCGACAAGGGGCCGGGCCTGAAGAAGGGCGCCAAGGTCACCGACGACTATCTCGACGAGCTCAAGCGCGACCAGTGGTTCAAGCTGCGCATGCGCTCCGACGAAGCCCAGGACGTGCTCGAGCGCGCCCAGCGCCAGATCGAGAAGCAGCGCAAGCTGGCCGACGAGCGTTTCGAGGAAAAGAAGGGCAAGATCACCCGCGGCGACGATCTCGCGCCGGGCGTGCTGAAGATGGTCAAGGTCCACCTGGCCGTCAAGCGTCGCATGCAGCCGGGCGACAAGATGGCCGGCCGCCACGGCAACAAGGGCGTCATTTCGACGATTGTCCCGGTCGAGGACATGCCTTATGACGAAAGCGGTACACCGGTCGATATCGTGCTGAACCCGCTGGGTGTGCCGTCGCGCATGAACATCGGCCAGGTGCTTGAAACCCACCTCGGCCTGGCAGCGCACGGTCTCGGCAAGAAGATCGAGGCCATGCTCGAGGCGCAGGAGAAGCCGGCCAAGATCAAGAAGTTCCTCGAGGAGATCTACAACTCGGATCGCAAGGGCCGGGTCTCGTTGAACGAATTCAGCGAGGGCGAGGTGCTCGAGCTGGCCGGCAACCTGACCGGTGGCGTGCCGATGGCCACGCCGGTGTTCGATGGTGCCGACGAGCAGGAGATCAAGAAACTGCTGAAGATGGCCGACCTGCCGGAAAGCGGTCAGATGACGCTGTACGACGGACGGACCGGCGATGCATTCGATCGGCCGGTGACCGTGGGCTACATGTACATGCTCAAGCTCAACCACCTGGTCGACGACAAGATGCATGCGCGTTCGACCGGGCCATACAGCCTGGTGACCCAGCAGCCGTTGGGCGGCAAGGCCCAGTTCGGCGGGCAGCGCTTCGGCGAGATGGAGGTCTGGGCGCTGGAAGCCTACGGGGCCGCCTTCACGCTGCAGGAAATGCTGACCGTCAAGTCCGACGACGTCCAGGGCCGGAACCAGATGTACAAGGCCATCGTCGATGGCAACCACCGCATGGTGGCCGGCATGCCGGAGTCCTTCAACGTTCTCGTGAAGGAAATCCGCTCGCTGGGCATCAACATTGAACTCGAAGAATCCTGATCGAGGAGGAGGATCCACGTGCGCGATCTGCTGAATTTCTACAAGCGCCAGCATCAGATCACTGATTTTGATGCGATTCGCATTGGTCTGGCCCAGCCGGACATGATCCGTTCCTGGTCGTTCGGAGAGGTCAAGAAGCCGGAAACGATCAATTACCGGACCTTCAAGCCGGAGCGGGAAGGGCTGTTCTGTGCGGCCATCTTCGGCCCGGTGAAGGACTACGAGTGCCTGTGCGGCAAGTACAAGCGCATGAAGCATCGTGGTGTGAAGTGCGAGAAGTGCGGCACCGAGGTCACCCTGACCAAGGTCCGCCGCGAGCGCATGGGTCATATCGACCTGGCCAGCCCGGTGGCCCACATCTGGTTCCTGAAGTCGCTGCCGTCGCGCATCGGCCTGATGCTGGACATGACGCTGCGCGACATCGAGCGCATCCTGTACTTCGAGTCCTACCTGGTGCTCGATCCGGGCATGACGCCGCTGGAGCGCGGTCAGCTGCTGACCGATGACCAGTACCTCGAAGCCATGGAAACCTACGGCGACGAATTCGACGCCAAGATGGGTGCCGAGGCGATCTACGACATGCTCAAGCACGTCGATCTGGCCACGGAGCTGTCCCAGCTGCGCGAAGACATCGCGTCGACCAACTCGGAGACCAAGATCAAGCGGCTGACCAAGCGGATCAAGCTGGTCGAGGCGTTCCTGGAGTCCGGGAACCGTCCGGAGTACATGATCCTGACCGTGCTGCCGGTGCTGCCGCCGGACCTGCGTCCGCTGGTTCCGCTCGACGGCGGTCGGTTCGCGACTTCGGACCTCAACGACCTGTACCGTCGAGTCATCAACCGCAACAACCGTCTCAAGCGACTGCTCGAACTCAATGCGCCGGACATCATCGTGCGCAACGAGAAGCGGATGCTGCAGGAAGCGGTCGATGCACTGCTCGACAACGGTCGTCGCGGCCGCGCCATCACCGGGACCAACAAACGTCCGCTGAAGTCGCTGGCCGACATGATCAAGGGCAAGCAGGGTCGATTCCGCCAGAACCTGCTCGGCAAGCGCGTCGATTACTCCGGCCGTTCCGTGATCGTGGTCGGGCCGACCCTGAAGTTGCATGAATGCGGCCTGCCGAAGAAGATGGCGCTGGAACTGTTCAAGCCGTTCATCTTCTCGAAGCTGCAGCGCCGCGGCATGGCGCCGACGATCAAGGCGGCCAAGAAGCTGGTCGAGAAGGAAGAAGGCGAAGTCTGGGATATTCTCGAGGAGGTCATCCGCGAGCATCCGGTGCTGCTCAACCGTGCACCGACGCTCCACCGCCTCGGCATCCAGGCCTTCGAGCCGGTCCTGATCGAAGGCAAGGCCATCCAGCTGCACCCGCTGGTCTGTACCGCATTCAACGCCGACTTCGACGGCGACCAGATGGCCGTGCACGTTCCGCTGAGCCTGGAAGCCCAGCTGGAAGCGCGCGCGCTGATGATGTCGTCGAACAACATCCTGTCGCCTGCCAACGGCGAGCCGATCATCGTACCGACCCAGGACGTCGTCCTCGGCCTGTACTACATGACCCGCGAACTGGCCGGGGCCAAGGGCGAGGGCATGGCGTTCTCCGATACGGCCGAAGTCCACCGCGCCTACCTGAACAAGCAGGTCGAGCTGCAGGCGCCGATCTCGGTGCGCGTGACCGAGTTCATCAAGAACGAAGACGGCGAGTTCATTCCGCATACGGAACGTCGCCAGACCACTGCCGGTCGCGCGCTGCTGTTCGAGATCGCGCCGAAGGGCATGCGGTTCGAGCTCTTCAACCGGGCGCTGAAGAAGAAGCAGATCTCCAAGCTGATCGACGAGTCGTACCGCGAGCTGGGTCTGAAGAAGACCGTGGTCTTTGCCGACCAGCTGATGTACACCGGTTTTGCGAATTCCACCCGCGCCGGCGTCTCGATCTGCCTGGACGACCTGCAGATTCCGCCGGAGAAGAAGAAGATTCTCGACCAGGCCGAGCAGGAAGTGCTCGACATCCAGAACCAGTACGCCTCGGGCGTGGTAACGGCCGGCGAGCGCTACAACAAGGTGGTCGACATCTGGTCGCGCTGCAACGAGGAAGTCGCACGAGCGATGATGCGTCGGATCGGCAAGGAGATCCGCATCGACAAGGACGGCAACGAGGTCGAGCAGGATTCCATGAACTCGATCTTCATCATGGCCGACTCCGGTGCGCGTGGTTCCGCCGCGCAGATCCGCCAGCTGGCCGGCATGCGAGGCCTGATGGCCAAGCCGGACGGCTCGATCATCGAGACGCCGATCACCGCAAACTTCCGCGAGGGACTGAACGTCCTGCAGTACTTCATCTCGACCCACGGTGCGCGAAAGGGCCTGGCCGATACGGCGCTCAAGACCGCAAACTCCGGGTACCTGACCCGCCGCCTGGTCGACGTCTCACAGGATCTCGTGGTCATCGAAGAAGACTGCGGTACCGAGAACGGGCTGGAGATGCTGCCGATCGTCGAAGGCGGTGACGTCGTCGAACCGCTCGGCGAGCGGATCCTGGGTCGCGTGCTGGCCGAGGACATCTATCCGGCCGACAGCGACGAGGTGCTCGTTGCGCGCGGCGCACTGATCGACGAGCGCTGCGTGGCGCTGCTGGAAGAAAACGCGATCGACCGCGTGCTGGTCCGCTCGCCGATCACCTGCGAGACCCGGTACGGCATCTGCGCCACCTGCTACGGCCGTGACCTGGCGCGCGGATCGGAAGTCAACATCGGCGAAGCGGTCGGTGTGATCGCCGCCCAGTCGATCGGCGAGCCCGGCACCCAGCTGACGATGCGGACGTTCCATATCGGGGGCGCGGCATCGCGGGCGGTCGCGATCGACCAGATCGAGGTCAAGTCGGCCGGGTCCATCCGGCTGCACAACCTGAAGTCGGTCGAGAACAAGGACAACAAGCTGGTCGCGGTGTCGCGTTCCGGCGAACTGTCGTTGATCGACAGCCACGGACGTGAGCGCGAGCGCTACAAGATTCCGTACGGCGCGATCCTGAGCGTTCGCGAGGGCGACAAGGTCGAAGCCGGCCAGGTCGTCGCCAACTGGGATCCGCACACCCACCCGGTGGTCGCAGAAGTCAATGGTCGTACGTCGTTCCAGGATTTCATCGACGGCGTGACCGTGACCGAACAGACCGACGACGTGACCGGCCTGACCAGTATCGTGGTGACCGACCCGAAGAAGCGCGGTTCGGAAGGCAAGGACCTGCGTCCGACGATTCGCCTGGTCGACAAGAAGGGCAAGCCGCTGATGCTGCCGGGCACCAACCAGCCGGCCCAGAACTACCTGCCGGCCGGTGCGGTGATCAACTGCCGCGACGGCGACGAGGTGCAGGTCGGTGACATCCTGGCGCGCATCCCGCAGGAATCGTCGAAGACCCGCGATATCACCGGGGGTCTGCCGCGTGTGGCCGACTTGTTCGAAGCCCGCAAGCCGAAGGAACCGGCCATCCTGGCCGAGGCCTCCGGTACCGTGAGCTACGGAAAGGAAACCAAGGGCAAGCAGCGCCTGGTCATCACCGATGAGGCCGGCGACACTCACGAGGAGCTGATTCCGAAGTGGCGCCAGATCCTGGTGTTCGAGGGTGAGCATGTCGAAAAGGGCGAGACCGTCGTCGACGGCGAGCCGAACCCGCACGACATCCTCAGACTGCTCGGCGTCGAGGCCCTGGCGAACTACCTGGTGCAGGAAATCCAGGACGTCTATCGCCTGCAGGGCGTGAAGATCAACGACAAGCACATCGAGGTGATCATCCGCCAGATGCTGCGCAAGGTCGAGATTCTCGGCTCCGGCGACAGCAAGTTCCTGCCGGGTGAGCAGCTCGACGCGGTCCGCGTGATCGAGGAGAACCAGCGCCTGGAGAAGGACGGTCTGCAGCCGGCCCGCTGGCAGGCGGTGCTGCTGGGCATCACCAAGGCATCGCTGGCCACCGAGTCGTTCATTTCGGCGGCCTCGTTCCAGGAGACCACCCGGGTGCTGACCGATGCCGCGGTGCGCGGCACGGTCGATCACCTGCGCGGCCTGAAGGAGAACGTGATCGTCGGTCGCCTGATCCCCGCCGGTACCGGACGCGTGGCGCGCGAGCGTCGGCGTGAGGATGTCGAGGTGATCGGTGATACGGAGGCGGAACTGGCCGCGCTGCTGCGAGCCAACGAAGCCGAGTCGGCGGTCACGGTCGACGCCGGCGGCGACGACGCGGCCGAATAGTAGCCGTCATCGATCCGGGCGGCCCGCCGCCCGGATCGTGGCGTACGAATCAACCTGGATCGCGGGTACAATCCCGCGTCCTTCGAATAATCCGTCATGCCGACCGGGATGATCGACCGGTCCATCGAGCAGGAGTCAACATGGTCAAGATCCGACTGGCACGTGGTGGTGCCAAGAAGCAGCCCTTCTACCACATCGTGGTTACCGACAGCCGCAACCGCCGGGACGGCCGCTACATCGAGCGGCTCGGCTTCTTCAATCCGGTCGCGCGCGGCCAGGCCGAGCGTCTTCGCGTCGACCTGGAGCGTTACGAACACTGGGTCGGAGAAGGCGCCCAGGTGTCCGAGCGTGTCGGCCACCTTGTCAACGAGTCGCGCAAGGCCGCCTCGGCCGACGCCTGATCCGGCATGGGCGGTCCCCTCAAGGACGTGCCGGTCGAGGATGAGCTCATCCCCGTCGGGCGCTTGAGCGGGGCCTGGGGTGTGGGCGGCGCCGTCAAGGTGTTTTCCTACACCGATCCGCCCGAGCAGATCTTCGAGTACCAGCCCTGGCGAACCGACGGTTCGCCAGGGCTGTTGCGTGTGCTGGGCTGGCGTCGCCAGGGGCCGCGCCTGGTCGCCGAGATCGAGCAGATCCCGACCCGCGAAGATGCCGAGCGGCTGGCGGGCCTGAACCTTTCGGTGCCGCGCTCGGCGCTGCCGCGGCCACCGGACGGGCGGTACTACTGGCGAGACCTGATCGGACTCGAGGTCGAGAACCGCGAAGGTCGACCACTGGGCCGGGTGCGCGAACTGCTCGATGCCGGCGTCCACGACGTGCTGGTCATCGATCGCCCGGGCCCGGGCGTGGATCACCTGGTGCCGTTCGTGCGCGGCCGGTTCGTCGATTCGGTCGATCTGAAGACCGGTCGGATCGTTGTCGACTGGCAGCCCGAATGGACCGACGCGGAGTGAGCGTGCTCGAAGAGATCCACGTCGTTTCGATCTTTCCCGGCTGGTTTCAATCGCTCGAAGCGCTTGGGTTGACCGGCCGTGCACTGGCCGAGCGCCGCGTTCGCCTCCGCACCTTCGACCCACGCGACTATGCCGAGGGCGTTCATCGCAGCGTCGACGACCGGCCCTACGGAGGCGGCCCGGGCATGGTGATGCGGCCCGAGCCGCTGGCGCGGGCGATCGAGGCCGCGTCGACAGGCTCCGACAGCCCGGTCGCCGCGCTGACCCCCCAGGGGAGGCCGCTCGACCAGCAGGCGGTCGAACAGCTGGCGGCCAGGCCGCGTCTGATCCTGGTCTGCGGTCGATACGAAGGCATCGATGAGCGGGTCCACGAAACCCTGGTCGACGAGGAGTGGTCGCTGGGCGACTTCGTACTGTCTGGTGGCGAACTGGCAGCCGCGGCGTTGATCGATGCGGTGGTCCGCCTGCAGCCCGGCGTGCTGGGCCACGCCGAGTCCGCAGCCCAGGATTCGTTCGCCCAGGGTCTGCTCGACTGCCCGCACTACACGCGGCCCGAGCAGTGGCGCGGGCTGGACGTGCCGGAGGTCCTGCGCTCCGGCGACCACGCGGCAATCGCGCGCTGGCGCCGCCGCCAGGCGCTCGAGCGCACCCGGGATCGCCGCCCCGACCTGATTGCCCGGCTCGACCGGGAGGACCGGCTCGATGCCACCGACCGGGCCATCCTGGCGGCATCCGATCCCGATTGAATCCAGGCCCCGGGGCTTTCGCGTGAAACGATCTTGCGTTATACTTTCGCGCTTGACTTCGCGGGCATCGTCGCCCGCGCCGAACGGACCGACGGGATCGCCTTGACGGCCGAACCTGTCGGCGAAGCACTTGCCGAAGAATTTGCCGAGCGGACGGGATTCGCATCATGAATATCATCGATCAGATCAACGCAGAACAGACCCAGCGGGAAATCCCGGATTTCGCGCCCGGAGACACCGTTGTCGTGAACCTGTGGGTTCGCGAGGGCGAACGTCAGCGCCTGCAGGCGTTCGAAGGCGTCGTCATCGCACGTCGCAACCGCGGCCTGCATTCGGCCTTCACGGTACGCAAGATCTCGCACGGCACGGGGGTGGAGCGCGTGTTCCAGAGCTACAGCCCGTTGATCGAGTCGATCACGGTCAAGCGCAAGGGCCGCGTTCGCCGCGCCAAGCTGTTCTACCTGCGCAATCTGGAAGGCAAGGCGGCGCGCATCCGCGAGAAGCTTACCGGTCGCGCTCGCGCGTCCTGACGCTTCATCGGAAAGGCCGAGCCCCGTGTGCCCGGCTTTTCGATCGCAGCGGTTCCCTGAACGGCCCGGTCTTCGCACCGGGCCGTTTCCTTGTGCTTCCAACGGCCGCTCGGGCGCTGCCCGCTGACAGGATCGAACGACCATGCGACCCGGTTTGTTCCGCTGGATCATGAACCTGTGGCCGCCGTACCGCGGCGCCGGCGTTCGGGTGCGTGAGATCGCGCCCGATTGGCGCTATGTCCGGGTCGATCTGGTCGCGACGCTGCTCAATCGCAACTACGTCGGGGTCCACTTCGGCGGCAGCCTGTTCTCGATGGCCGACCCGTTCCTGATGCTGATGTACATCAAGGCGCTGGGCCCGGACTACGTGGTCTGGGATCATTCGGCCTCGATCCGGTTCGTCCGGCCGGGCAGGGGGACGGTGACGGCCGAGTTCCGCCTCGACGAGGCGATGCTCGAGGAGGTGCGCGCGGCGACCTCAGCGGGCGAACGGTACCTCAAGACCCATGTCGTGGAAGTGTTCGACCAGCAGGGCGAACTCGTCGCCCGGATCGAACGGACCGTGTACGTCCGACGCAAGGCGCCCGTTCACGACGGGGCCGGGTCGAGCGACTCAGGCCGGTGACGAAGAGCCTTCGGTCGACGCGTCCGCGTTCCTGGCCGCCGGTGGAGTCTTCTTCGTGCCGGCTTGCGTGGACGCGGCTTCCGGGCGGATCTCGCTGGAGCCGTTGAATCGCCCGCCCGGCTCGATCACCAGGTCGACCGTGACCACGTTGCCCTCGACCACGCCGCCGGCGACGATCTCCAGCCGTTCGGCCTCGATCCGGCCCTGCACCCGGCCGCTGACGAGCACGCGGCGGGCGCGAATCTCACCCTCGAGGCGGCCGCTCTGACCGACGGTGACATCGGCGTCGGACTGGATGTCGCCCTCGATCCGGCCGTCCAGGTGGAGGTTGTCGTTCAGGGTGAGATTGCCGACCAGCTGGGTGTCGGATCCGATGATGGTGGATCCAGAACTCGTACCTTGCTGCGGACGGTCTCTGCCAAGGATTCCCATTGCACGCGTTCCTCTTTTTCGAATACCAGGTCATAGCGGTCGAGGGACCAGTCCAGAAATGGACGCGGATCCAGCCGACGGCCGAGATAGCGCACTTCATAGTGCAGGTGGGGCGCGGCCGATAGCCCGGTGTTGCCCGACTTCCCGATCGGCTCGCCTTCGCGGACGTACTGGCCGACGCGGACATCGACATCGTCGAGATGCGCGTACAGGGTCGTGAACCCGTAGTTATGGACCAGTTTCACCATGGTGCCGAGCCCGGAACCGGGATTCGGACCGGCCCATTCGACCACGCCGTCGGCGGTGGCCAGGACCGGGGTCCCGGGAGCGGCACGCATGTCGACACCGCCGTGCAGCCGCGTGCCCTCGGTGACCGGGTGGTCACGCATACCGAACCCGGAGGTGATCCGGGTTTCCGCCAGCGGATAGCCGCTGGGCACGGAGGTCAGGAGCAGGCGGCGCTCCAGGGCAGTGTGGCTGGCTACGGAAATCCGCTCCGCGACCGGCAACGCCTCCGGCGGGCGTACGCCGATGATCGTTTCGAGCTGCTCCAGTTCGTCGGTCAACGCGATCAGTTCGCGGGCGCGGCTGTCGATCTGTTCGTTCAGTCGGTTCTGGTGGCTCAGCAACTCATGGTTGCGTTCTTCGACCGTGCGGTTCTGTTCGCGGAGTTCGGCCAGGTCGCCGTTCAGACCGTCGATCCGCCCCGACAGGAGCTGGATGACCATCAGGCTGCCGAGGAACACCAGCGCGACGACGCCGGCGCCGCCCAGTGCCGCCCGCCACATCACCTGGGACAGCGTGTAATGCCGTGCCCCGCGGTAGTCGGAAACGGTGATTCGGTAATGCTGTCGCATGCGCAGGAAACCGTGGCGCGCCGCCCGATGGGAACGTGACGCGGGAACCTTCCATTATCCCGATGCCGGGCGGCCGGCGCAACGGGCGGCGGGCCTTGAAAAAATGCCGGTCACCGCCCATCTACGCCAGGTCTTCGTGAAGCAATCGTCGAAACCGATGTCAGAAACGCCGTCCACCCGCTCATCCGCCGACGTCGAGACCCATGTCTTCGGCGCCGAAGTCCACCAGCTGCTGAAGCTGATGATCAATGCGCTGTACTCGAACCGGGAGATCTTCCTGCGCGAGCTGGTCTCCAACGCTTCCGATGCGCTCGACAAGCTGCGCTTCGAGGCCCTCACCGACGAGGGCGCCGCGGCGCTGGCGGCGGACCCGGCCATTCATGTGCGCTTCGATGCCGAGCGCGGCCGGCTGTGGATCGAAGACAACGGCATCGGAATGACCCGCCAGGACGTCATCGACAACCTCGGCACCATCGCCCGTTCGGGCACGGCGAGGTTCCTGGAGCAACTCAGCGGCGATCGAACAGCGGATGCGCGGCTGATCGGGCAGTTCGGCGTCGGGTTCTATTCGGCGTTCATCGTCGCCGACCGGGTCACCGTCGAGTCCCGGCGGGTCGGCGTCCCGTCCGATCAGGCCGTGCGCTGGCGCTCGGACGGGCAGGGCGAATACACGCTCGAGGCCATCGAGCGCGAGCGGCCGGGCACCACCGTCGAACTGGAGATCGGCGCAGACCACCGGGACCTGCTCGACGCCGAGCGGCTGCGCTCGATTCTGAAGCATTATTCGAACCACGTCGCGTTTCCGATCCATCTGGACGGCGGCGCGGCCGACGACCGGGAATCGGCGAACACCGTCGAGCCGATCAATGAGGCGCAGGCGCTCTGGACCCGGCCGCGGCAGGAACTCGGCGACGAGGCCTACCGCGAGTTCTACGAAGGCCTGACCGGCGATACCCGGCCGCCGTCGACCTGGGCTCACCACCATGTCGAGGGCACCCAGAGCTACTCGCTGCTGCTCTACGTGCCGGGCCAGGCGCCGTACGACCTGGCCTGGAACCGCGACGACCGACGCGGCGTGCGGCTCTACATCCAGCGGGTGTTCATCATGGACGCCGCCGAGCAGCTCGTACCGCGCTACCTGCGTTTTCTGCGCGGCGTGGTCGATTCGGCCGATCTGCCGCTGAACGTTTCGCGCGAGCTGCTGCAGGAAAGCCCGCTGCTGGCCAGGATCCGCGCCGCCGTGGTCAAGCGCGGCCTGGCGATGATCGAGAAACTGGCCGAGACGGGCGGCGCGCCGTGGGCAGATTTCCAGCGCGACTTCGGTGCGATCCTCAAGGAAGGCCTGATCGAGGATCCGGACAACCGAGAGCGGATCGCACGCCTGGTGCGCTTCTCGAGTACGCGCGACGATGCACCGCATTCCGTCGGTCTTGCCGACTACAAGGCGCGCGCCGGCGACGGCGTCGAAGCGATCTGGTACCTGACGGCCGAGAGCGTGACCCAGGCGAAGACCCGTCCGCAGCTCGAAGCCTTCCGGGCGCGCGACATCGAAGTGCTGCTGATGACCGACCCGATCGATACCTGGGTGGTCGGGCACCTGTTCGAATTCGACGGGACGCCGCTGAAACCCGTGTCGGAGGGTCCGCCCGGCGACGACGCCGACAGCGACGATGCCGAAGAGGCCGCCGCGGCGTCGGACGCCCGGGTCGAACGGGTCGCCGCGGCGCTCGGAGAGCGGGTCGGTGAAGTCGTCCTCTCGCGCCGGCTGACCGATTCGCCCAGCTGCGTGGTCGACCCGATCGGGCTGGATCCGCGCATGCGCCGGATGCTGGAGCAGGCCGGGCAGCCGCTGCCGCCGATTCGCCCCCGCCTGGAGGTCAACCCGGCACACCCGCTGGTCAGGCTGCTCGGCGACCTGCCCGATGGCGACGAGCGCATCGCGACCATTGCCGAATTGTTGTTCGACGAGGCCGTGCTGCTCGACGGCGGGGAACTCGAGGATCCGGCGGGTTTCGTGCGGCGGGTGAACGCCATGCTTCATGCGGCCTGGGCGGGCGCGGACGCTGCCGCCGTTCGATCACCGGACCACCAGCCCGAAGCTCCGAACATCGGTTCGCCGGATTGATTTTGCCCCGGAGGCTTGCAAAGAAAATCATCTTCCGATACAATTCTCGGCTCGATTGCGGGGTGGAGCAGTCTGGCAGCTCGTCGGGCTCATAACCCGAAGGTCGCAGGTTCGAATCCTGCCCCCGCTACCAGGTCATCGGTGCAAGAAAGCCCCTGGTCTTCAGGGGCTTTTTTGTTTTCGGGCATTCTGCCGGATGTTCACCGCGGCTTGAAGCGGAGCAGAGCTGCCCCGCAGTTCGCGTCCGGTCGGCCCGATCCGGCGGCGGGTGCGGACGAAAAGATCACGAAGACGACGGAGGCGCGTGCATGGCGGTCCAGGACGATCTCAAGGCGCTGCTGAAGCCGGCGATCGAGGCGATGGGCTTCGAGTTCGTCGGGGTGGAGTACCTGTCCAACCCCAAGAACCGCCTCGTTCGTATCTTCATCGACCGCGCGCCCGACGGTGTTTCGATCGACGACTGCGCGGATGTCAGTCGAGAGGTCTCGGCACTGCTCGACGTCGAGGATCCGGTGTCGGGCCAGTACAGCCTCGAGGTCTCGTCGCCGGGCGTGGAGCGGCCACTGTTCGAACCCGGGCAGTACGCCGCGTTCGCCGGTGAAGAGGCGGTGCTGCAGCTGCACGCCCCGATCGACGGACGACGCAAGCTGACCGGCATCCTGCGCGGTGCCGACGACGCCCGGGTCGAGATCGAGATCGACGGAGCGATCGTCGATGTGCCGTTCGATGCGATCCGGCGGGCCAATCTGAAGCCCGACTGGGACGCCCTGATGGCCGGCGAGGCGCGAACGGGCGACGTCGCCGAGTGAAGTCGCACAGCGATTTCGCACACGGGTCGACGAAGGAGTTGACGAAAGGTCGAGCAGGAAACGGCCCCGCCGGGGATCATCGACCTCCATTGAATCAGCAACCGGAAGCACAGGAATGAAGAAAGGCAAGGAAATTCTGGCGGTCGCCGAAGCGGTCTCGAACGAGAAGGGCCTTTCGCCGGACATCATCTTCGAGGCGATCGAAGCCGCGTTGGCCTCGGCGGCCCGCCGGCGCCATCCGCAGGACATCGACACGCGGGTCGCGATCGATCGCACGACCGGCGACTACGAGGCGTTCCGCCGCTGGGAAGTCATTTCCGATGACGCCGAAGAGGTCGAGCTGGAATCCGAAGATCGCCAGATCCGGCTGGCCGACGCGCTGGAACTCGACCCCGACCTGCAGATCGGCGATTACGTCGAGGAACCGATGGAAGCGCCTGAATTCGGCCGGATCGAGGCCCAGGCCGCCAAGCAGGTCATTGTCCAGAAAGTCCGCCAGGCCGAGCGCGCACAGGTCGTCGAAGCCTACGAAGACCGGGTCAACGAACTGGTGTCCGGCCAGGTCAAGCGGCTCGAGCGCGGCGGAATCTACCTCGACCTGGGCGACAATGCCGAAGCCTTCGTGCCGTCGCGTCACACCATTCCGGGCGAGAACGTGCGCATCAACGATCGCCTGCGCGGCTTCCTGTACGAAGTGCGCGCGGAACTGCGCGGACCGCAGCTGTTCGTCAGTCGCACGCTGCCCGATCTGCTGATCGAACTGTTCAAGATCGAGGTGCCGGAAATCGGCCAGGAGCTGATCGAGATCAAGGGTGCGGCCCGTGATCCCGGACGCCGGGCCAAGATCGCCGTCCACGCGCTGGATTCGCGGACCGACCCGATCGGCGCCTGCGTCGGCATGCGCGGATCACGCGTCCAGGCGGTGTCGAACGAACTCGGCGGCGAGCGCATCGACATCATTCTCTGGGACGAGAACCCGGCCCAGTTCGTCATCAACGCGATGGCGCCGGCCGAGGTCGCGTCGATCGTCGTCGACGAGGACGCGCGCAGCATGGATGTCGCGGTCGAGGAAGACAACCTGTCGCAGGCCATCGGCCGCGGTGGCCAGAACGTCCGCCTGGCTTCGGAGCTGACCGGCTGGGAGCTCAACGTCATGACCGTCGAGGATGCCGAGGCCAAGAGCGAGGAAGAATCCCGTTCGGTGCTGCAGATGTTCGTCGAGAAGCTGGATGTCGACGAGGAACTGGCCGGAATCCTGGTCCAGGAAGGTTTCTCGAACGTCGAGGAAGTGGCCTATGTGCCGGAATCCGAACTGCTGGCCATCGAGGAATTCGACGAAGGCATCGTCGCCGAGCTGCGCCAGCGCGCTCGCGATGCCCTGCTGACGCAGATGATCGCGTCGGAGGAGCAGCTCGAGGAGAACCGCCCGGCCCAGGACCTGCTCGACCTCGAGGGCATGACCGAGGCGATCGCGTTCCGCTTGGCCGAGCAGGGCATCCGGACCCGTGACGATCTCGCCGAATGTGCGGTCGACGAACTGGAGGAGGTCAAGGATCTCGATCCGGAAACCGCCGCCACGCTGATCATGGAAGCCCGTTCGCACTGGTTCACCGAAGAAGGTTGAGCCAGCGTCGACGCGCTCGAACCACGAAATCAATGAAGTTGCATCGAAGACAGCAAGGAGTCTGAATGTCGCAGGTCACCGTTACGCAATTGGCAGAGGTGCTCGGTGTCACGCCCGATCGACTGTTGGCCCAGTTCAAGGAAGCCGGCATCAAGATCGAGGCGGCCGACGCGCCCGTGACCAACGACGACAAGAAGAAGCTGCTGGCGTTTCTGCGTACGTCGCACGGCAAGTCCGAGTCACGCGACGATACCGACTCGCCCAAGCGGGTGACGCTCAGGCGCAAGACCGTCAGCGAGCTGAAGGTGCCCAGCGGCGGTGCCGGCCGCACCCGCGGTCGTGGCGCCGCCCCTTCGCGTACCGTCAACGTCGAGGTCCGGAAGAAGCGCACCTACGTCAAGCGCGGCGCCATCGCCGAGGCCGAGCAGCCCGATGCCGAGCGCGAAGAAGCGCTGAAGGCCCTCGAAGAATCGCGCCGTCAGCGCGAGCAGGCCGAACTTGCCGAGCGCGAGCGCGAAGAGAAGCGCAAGGCCGAACTCGAAGCGGTTGAAAAGGCCGACGAGGAAGCCCGCGAGATCGAGCGGGCCGAGCGCGAGCGGCGCCAGGCCGAAGAAGAGAAGATGCGCGAAGCCGAGCAGAAGGCGCGCGAAGAGGCCGAGGCCCGTGCGCGCGCCGAGGCCGAAGCCGCTCGCCTGGAATCGGAGCGCGAGGCGCGTCGGAAGCGCGACGAGGAGAAGGAAGCCAAGCGCAAGGCCGGCAAGGGCAGCAAGACCCGCTATGGCCGCGAGGAGCTCCACGTGGCCAGCCGCAGCAAGCGTCGCAAGCCGAAGCGCCGCGGCAAGTCCTCCAGCGTCGGCGGCGAGCACGGCTTCCAGATGCCGACCCAGCCGGTCCGGCGCGCGATCGAGATTCCCGAGTCGATCACCGTCGGCGAGTTGGCCAAGCTGATGGCCGTCAAGGCCGGCGACCTGATCAAGGCCCTGATGAACATGGGCTCGATGGTCACGATCAACCAGGCGCTGGACCAGGAAACCGCGATCCTGGTGGCCGAGGAAATGGGCCACGAGGCCCGTCCGGCAGAAGACAAGGACATCGAGAGCGAACTGGTCGCCCAGGAAGAGGGCGGCGATGCCGTCACCCGTCCGCCGGTCGTGACCGTGATGGGCCACGTCGACCACGGCAAGACTTCGCTGCTCGACTACATCCGACGCGCCAAGGTGGCCGCCGGCGAAAGCGGCGGGATCACCCAGCACATCGGTGCCTACCACGTCGAGACCGAAAACGGCGTGGTGACCTTCCTGGATACGCCGGGCCACGCCGCGTTCACCGCGATGCGCGCTCGCGGCGCCCAGGCCACCGATATCGTGGTCCTGGTCGTGGCCGCCGACGACGGCGTGATGCCGCAGACCAAGGAAGCGATCCAGCACGCGCGTGCGGCCGGCGTGCCGCTGATCGTGGCGGTCAACAAGATCGACAAGCCGGAGGCCGACCTCAACCGCGTCAAGAACGAATTGTCGGCCGAGGAAGTCGTGCCCGAGGATTACGGCGGTGAAGAGATCTTCGTTCCGGTCTCCGCGATTACCGGCGAAGGGATCGATTCGCTGCTGGACGCCATCCTGCTCCAGGCCGAAGTGCTCGAGCTCAAGGCCGTTCCCGATCGGCGCTGCCGCGGCGTGGTGGTCGAGTCTGCGCTGGACAAGGGCCGGGGCCCGGTCGCCACGATCCTGGTGCTCGACGGGACTCTGAAGAAGGGCGACATGGTGCTGGCCGGCGAGGAGTATGGCCGGGTGCGCGCGATGTTCGACGAGTCGGGTCAGCCGATCGACGAGGCCGGTCCTTCGATTCCGGCCGAGATTCTCGGTCTGTCCGGGGTGCCGAACGCCGGCGACGACGTGCTGGTCGTGGCCGACGAACGCAAGGCGCGCGAAGCGGCCGATCAGCGCAAGACGCAGGCCCGTGAGGGCCGGCTGGCCGAGCGCCAGGCGGCGAAGCTGCAGAACCTGTTCGACCAGATGGGCGAGGGCTCGGTCGGCGATCAGCAGTCCGTGAACCTGGTCATCAAGGCCGATGTCCAGGGCTCTGCCGAAGCGCTGCGCGATGCGCTGACCAATCTTTCGAACGACGAAGTCAAGGTCAACGTGGTGTCTTCGGGCGTCGGTGGCATCACCGAGTCCGACGCATCGCTGGCCCAGGCCTCGAACGCGATCATCATCGGCTTCAACGTGCGTGCCGATGCGTCGGCCCGAAAGGTCATCAGCGAGGCCGATCTCGACCTGAACTACTACTCGATCATCTACGAGGCGATCGACGATGTGAAGAAGGCCATTTCCGGCCTGCTCGGCACCGAGATCAAGGAAGAGATCATCGGCCTGGCCGAGGTCAAGGACGTGTTCCGCTCGTCCAAGCTCGGTGCCATCGCCGGCTGCCTGGTGGTCGAGGGCGTGGTCAAGCGTGCCAACCCGATCCGAGTGCTGCGCGACAACGTCGTGGTGTTCCAGGGCGAACTCGAGTCGCTGCGCCGGTTCAAGGACGACGTCAAGGAAGTCCAGGCCGGCACCGAGTGCGGGATCGGCGTGAAGCAGTACAACGACGTCAAGCCGGGCGACCAGATCGAGTGCTTCGAGCGCTACGAAGTGGCGCGGACGCTGGAGGACTGAGGTGGCCGGACGTTCCGATCGGGTCGCCGGACTGCTCCGGCGCGAGCTGGCCGACATCGTTCGGTCCGGTTTCGAGCGCGAACTGCCGTCGCTGATCAGCGTGACCGACGTCGAGGTCTCGCGGGATCTTGCCCATGCCCGGGTCTACGTCTCGGTACTCGAGATCGAACACGCCGGCGAGGTGATGGCCTCGCTGGCCGAAGCCGCGCCGGCGATCCGCCACGAACTGGCCGGCCGCGTCCGGCTGCGCATCGTGCCTGCGCTGCGGTTCATCCACGACACGTCGACCGAGTCGGGTCAGCGTATCGAACAACTGCTGGCTGCCGCGCGCAAGCCTCGCGATTCCTGACGGCCGATCCGGGCGCTGGCCGCTCGCCCGACTGCGATCCGACGGTTTCTCCCGACACCACTCATGTCACGCTCCGGAATCCTGTTGCTGGACAAGCCGCCCGGCCTGACCTCGAACCAGGCGCTGGGCCGGGCCAAGCGCCTGCTCGGTCTGCGCAAGGCCGGGCATACCGGCGCTCTGGATCCGATGGCCACCGGGCTGCTGCCGCTGTGCTTCGGCGAAGCCACCAAGGTTTCGGCCTTCCTGCTCGATGCCGACAAGCGCTACCTGGCCGAACTCGAGCTGGGCGTGTCGACCGATTCGGGGGATGCCGACGGCAAGGTCATCGCGACGGCCGAGGTGCCGCCGCTGGACCGCGAAGGTCTCGACCGGCTGCTGGACCGGTTCCGTGGGCCGATCGAGCAGGTTCCGCCGATGGTCTCGGCACTGAAACACGAGGGTCGGCGCTTGCATGAGCTGGCCCGAGCCGGGATCGAAGTCGAGCGCCCGCCGCGCCCGGTCATCATCCACGAACTCGACCTGCTCGCCGTCGACGGCGCTCGGCTGGCGCTTCGCGTCGATTGCAGCAAGGGCACCTACATCCGCTCGCTGGCCATGGATATCGGAGCGGCGCTGGGCTGCGGTGCGCATCTCACGGCGCTGCGCCGGGAGCGTTCCGGGCCGTTCGCGCTGGCCGATGCGGTCACGTTGGAAACGCTGGAAGACGACGGCGAGGAGGCCGCCCGTGCCCGGATGATGCCGCCCGACCGGGCACTGCCGGGGCTGCCCTCGGTGGACATCGATGCCGATGCCGCTGCGCGGATTCGACAGGGTCAGGCGGTGCGCTGCACGGCGCCGCCGGGCGACCCGGTGCGGATGTACAGCGAGGGGATCTTTCTCGGGCTGGGGCGGATCGACGAGCGGCAGACGCTGGGCCCGCGCCGATTGATCCATCCCGAATGAAGCGGGTCAGCGCTCGCCGTTGGACGGGGCGCAGAACTGTTGATAGAGCTGGTCCATGATGGCCTGGACGCCCGAATTGGCCAATCGATAGTAGATCGTCTGCTGCTCTCGACGCGTGGCGACCATGCCGCTGTTGCGCAGGATCGCCAGATGCTGGGACAGCGCCGACTGCGAAAGCGGGACGTGGCGGTTGATCTCGGAGACCGACATTTCCTGTTCGAGCAGGTGGCAGAGAATCATCAGCCGGTGCGGGTTGGCCATCAGCTTCAGGAACTGCGCGGCATCTTCCGCGTGGCGCGCCATTTCGGTCAGCGGCATGCCTTCGAGGCGGTAGTCTGCGGTGCTTGGTCTGGGTTCGGCTTGCGTCATCGCGGGTCCTGCCCGGTCGTGGTCGTCCATCAGGGCCTCGCAGTGTACCGCATTCGCGATCGTTGGCCGATCCGGCACGGTCCGGCCTGGACGCCGCTCCGGGTAGAATGAACGGCTTTCCCAGCCTGGATGAGAAGCCATGTCCCAGAGCGCCGAATCCGTTTCCCGACGTCCCGAACGGGGCGCGGCCACGCCGCTGCGGTTCGTCACCGCCGCCAGCCTCTTCGACGGCCATGATGCCGCGATCAACCTGATGCGACGGCTGATCCAGGCCGAGGGTTGCGAGGTCGTTCATCTCGGCCACAACCGGTCGGTCGCCGAGATCGTCCGGGCCGCGATCTGCGAGGACGCCGACGGGATCGCCGTCAGTTCCTACCAGGGCGGGCACAACGAGTTCTTCAAGTACATGGTCGATACGCTGGCCGAGCAGGGCGCGAAGCATATCCAGGTGTTCGGCGGCGGCGGCGGGACGATCACGCCGGCCGAGATCCGTGCTCTGGAGGCGGCCGGCGTGAACCGCATCTATCACCCCGACGACGGCATGAAGATGGGGCTGGCCGAGATGATCGGCGACCTGGTCGAACGGACTCGCAAGGCCCGCGACGAGCGGGCGCAGGGCGCCGCGCGACTGCCCGGCGGCGGTGACGCGCTGGCCGCCGGCGATATCGCCGCGACGCTGTCGGCGATCGAGACCGGCAGGCTGTCGGAACACCAGCAGGCCCAGCTCGCCCGGCCGGTCGATGGCCCGGTCCCGGTGATCGGTCTGACCGGCACCGGCGGCGCCGGCAAGTCGTCGGTCACCGACGAGCTGATCAATCGCTTCCTGCAGTACTTCCCGGACATGCGTATCGCCGTGCTGGCTGTCGACCCGACCCGGCGCCGCACCGGCGGCGCGCTGCTCGGCGACCGGATCCGGATGAATACGCTGCGGTCGGACCGCGTGTTCATGCGCTCCATGGCCACGCGCCGCGCGCACCTGGCGACCTCCGAAGTCGTCCGCGACAGCCTGGAATTCCTTCGCCGCTGCGAGTTCGACCTGGTGATCCTGGAAACCGCCGGCATCGGCCAGTCGGATTCCGAGGTCGTCGACCTGGTCGATCTGCCGGTCTATGTCATGACCTCCGAGTACGGCGCGGCCAGCCAGCTCGAGAAGATCGACATGCTCGACTTCGCCGAGCTGGTGGTGCTGAACAAATTCGATCGGCAAGGCAGCCAGGATGCGCTGCGCGATGTACGGAAACAATGGAAGCGCAACCGACTGAAATTCGACCTGGCCGATGAGCAGGTGCCGGTCTATCCGACCATCGCCAGCCAGTTCAATGACCCGGGCGTGACCTGGATGTTCGCCAACCTCTGCCGGCTGGTGCGCGGGCTGGATCGTCGCGGGCCGCGCTGCGACTTCGAGCCGGACATCGCCGGTGAGGCGGTCGAGCCCAGGGGTACGGTGCTGATTCCGGGCCAGCGGGTACGCTACCTGGCCGAGATCGCCGAGCAGGGCCGGGCCCTGAACGCGTCGATCGCAGGCTGGGCCGAAGAGGCGCGGCGCGCCCAGCATTATTACGAGGTCCTGCGCGAGCTCGACACCGCGGGCCTTCCCGAGCCGCTGAACACGTTTCCGACGCTGCCCGACAGCGGGGAGCGCAGGCTGCTCGCCGAGCGCTACAACGAGGCGCTGAAGTCGATTCCCGAACACGCCCGCGATCGCCTGATCGGCTGGCCGGACCTGAAGGCCTCGGTCGAGGCCGACGCCTACAGCTACGAAGTGCGGGGCCGGGAAATCACCGGCTCGAACTACCGCGAGTCGCTGTCGAAGCTGCAGATTCCGAAGATCGCCGCGCCGCAGACCAGCGACTGGGGCGACCTGATGGTGTTCCTGCACAAGGAGAACCTGCCCGGGCACTACCCCTACACCGGCGGCGTTTACCCGTATCGACGGACCAACGAGGACCCGATCCGGATGTTTGCCGGCGAGGGTACGCCCGAGCGCACCAACCGCCGGTTCCACTACCTGTCCGAGGGCCAGCCGGCGCTTCGCTTGTCGACCGCGTTCGACTCGGTCACGCTCTACGGCGAAGACCCGGCCGAGCGACCCGATATCTACGGCAAGGTCGGCAACTCCGGCGTCTCGATCGCGACCCTGGACGACATGAAGAAGCTGTACTCCGGCTTCGACCTGTGCGACCCGGCGACCTCGGTGTCGATGACCATCAACGGCCCGGCGCCGATGATCCTTGCGATGTTCATGAACACCGCCATCGATCAGCAGGTCGAAAAGCACCTGAAGGAATCCGGGCAGTGGGAGGACGCGCAGGCCAGGCGGCGTGAACTGCTCGGTGCGGACCTGCCCGAATACGCCGGCACGCTGCCGAAGACCAACGACGGCCTCGGCCTCGGAATGCTCGGCGTGACCGGCGATCAGCTGGTCGATGCCGAGACCTACGCCCGGATCAAGGCCGACACCCTGAAGGTCGTTCGCGGCACCGTCCAGGCCGACATTCTGAAAGAGGACCAGGCGCAGAACACCTGCATCTTCTCGACCGAATTCGCGCTGCACATGATGGGGGATATCCAGCAGTACTTCATCGACCACGGCGTGCGCAACTTCTACTCGGTGTCGATCTCGGGCTACCACATCGCCGAGGCCGGCGCGAATCCGATCAGCCAGCTGGCCTTCACGCTGTCCAACGGTTTCACCATCGTCGAGTACTACCTCGCTCGCGGCATGGACATCGATGCCTTCGCCCCGAACCTGTCGTTCTTCTTCTCCAACGGCATGGATCCGGAATACGCCGTCATCGGCCGCGTCGCGCGGCGCATCTGGGCGCGTGCGATGCGCGAGCGCTACGGCGCCAACAAGCGCTCGCAGATGATGAAGTACCACATCCAGACGTCGGGCCGCTCGCTGCACGCCCAGGAGATCCAGTTCAACGACATCCGGACCACGCTGCAGGCGCTCTACGCGATCTTCGACAACTGCAACAGCCTGCACACCAATGCCTACGACGAGGCGATCACGACCCCGACCGAGGAATCGGTGCGGCGGGCCGTGGCGATCCAGATGATCATCAACAAGGAACTGGGTCTGAACTTCAACGAGAACCCGTTCCAGGGCAGTCACGCCATCGATCGGCTCACCGACCTGGTCGAAGAGGCGGTCTATGCCGAGTTCGAGCGCATTTCCGAGCGCGGCGGTGTGCTCGGCGCAATGGACACCATGTACCAGCGCAGCAAGATCCAGGAAGAGTCGCTGTACTACGAACACAAGAAGCACGACGGTTCGTTGCCGTTGATCGGGGTCAACACCTTCCTGCCGCCCGAGGGGGCCGAGCAGGAAGGCGGCGAAATCGAGTTGATGCGCTCGACGACCGACGAGAAGGACCAGCAGGTTGCCAACGTCCGTGCCTTCCAGCGGCGCAACACCGCTGAGGGCGAGCAGCGGCTGGCGAGGCTTCAGGACGTCGCGCGCGAGCGGGGCAATACGTTCGAAGCCTTGATCGAGGCGGTCAAGCGGTGTTCGCTCGGCCAGATCAGCCATGCGCTGTACGCGGTCGGCGGAGAGTATCGACGCAACATGTAGCCGTTGCGCTCGACGTCGGAACCGCGGGTCAACCGCGCCGGCGCAGCCAGATGCGGGCGAGGCCGCGCGTGGTCGTCAGGACCGATAGCGTGGCATCGGAGCCGCCGGAATCCCCGGGCGTTCCCTGGCTGTTCTCGTAGCCGGTCCAGCCGCCGTCGGCCCAGTCGACGGCGGTCGACGGGTCGCTGTCCAGCGGCTGGCCGGTGAAGTCCGATGCGTTGATCACCAGCGTCTGGATGCTGGCCAGGGCCGCGCCCGGATCCAGGCTCTCGGGCAGCTGGAAGACCACCTCGAAGGTGTCGGTCGCGTAGCGATCGCCCGGCACCTGCCATCGGCCCGCCGAGGTGTCCACGGAGAACGTCGCGGCGGTCGGCGAGCCCAGCCAGATCAGCGGTTCCAGGCGGACCGAGTGCCCGGGCGCCGTCCGAACCTCCCCGTGCCGGTCGAGCCAGCGCATCGGCTTGTCGAAGGTGATCCGGAGCCGATAGTCGAGTCCGGGCAGCAGCGGCTCCCGGAGTCGGGCCTCCAGCGACCGCTGGCCGTCGGCGGTCCTGGTCCATTCGGCGGTCAGGACCGGCCAGCGGCCGTCGGAGCTGTGGATCTCGACCGTTCTCACCGACGGCGGACCGGCCATCCGGTAGGCGACCACGGCATGGGTGATCGCCATGTCCTCGCGCAGCCGGGCGACTTCGGACTCCGGCAGGATGAATCCATCGTGGTTGGCGCCGAAGCCGCCGTAGTCCTCGCCGCCGTTGGCCGGCTCGATCTCCAGCGTCCAGCTCGGAATCTGGTAGGCGTAGGCGAAGTACTCGGCGGTCGTGCCGATTCCGGCGCCGATCGGATCGCGGACGTCGCGATAGAGCCGTCCGTGGCCGTGACGCTCCTCCGACAGCGCATCGTGGAAGCGGCTGTAGGTCGACAGCAGTGCGTCCTGAATGGAATTGCGACGATCGTTTTCGGTGCGCGAGGAGAAGAACAGCTGGGTGAACGAATGGGTGTCCTGGTACCAGCGTAGCCGATCCTCGCCGGCATGGACCGCAGCGGCGGCCAGGGCCCGGGTCTCCGGCTCGCTCTGCGCGAACGGGCCGTGGTAGGTCAGGTCGGTCTCGACGTCGGTCCAGCCGCCCGGGTCGAAGAACGGCGGATTGTTCCGGTTCAGGTCGACGCCGAACAGGTGATCACCGACGGTGTCCAGGACTTCGTCGGCGTCGAGCAGGTTCTTGCGCCGCATCCGGCCGTCGCGCGGCCACTGGTCGGTGCGCGGATCCTCGCCGACCAGGACCTCGGTCGGGTAGCGCTGGGTCTGCAGGAAGCCGTCGATGTTGTTGACCGGCAGCACGGTGAAGCGCACGTGGTCGAGCAGGTAGTCGTACAGCCACCCGTCGCCGGCGCCTGCGGCGAAGCCCTCGATGAGCCCGGTGGTCAGTTCCGGGGTGCCCCACTCGCGGGCGTGAATGCCGCCGTTGATCAGGGCCGAGGATTTCGGCCCACCGTCCGGCGTATCGGCGGCCGGAGTCGTGATCGCGTAGGCCCAGATATCCCGCCCGAGCCGCGTCTGGCCGACCACGGTCCCGTCGATGAAGTCGTTGAGCATCATCAGGTCCTGGTGGCGGGCGTGCAGCGCGGCCCAGGTCCGGAAGCCGTCGAACGGCAGGGTCGAGTCTTCGGGCACCGGGGGCGGATAGCCCAGCGCGAAGCTGCTGCCGCCGCTCGGGGACTCGACATAGGTGTAGCGCTGCTGGCCGTGGGCCGGGACGGCGAGCAGCACCAGCAGGACCAGCGCCAGGACGACCGGCGCTGAGACGACGTGCTTCCGGGCGACGGTGCGCACGTTCACTGCCAGCGCTCCACCAGCGCGGATTCGTCGGCTGTCAGCCGATCCTCGTGCAAGGCCTTCAACAGTCGCCGGCTGGCGGCAGAATCGCGTAGATGCAGCGCCAGCAGCATGCGCAGCCGGGCGCGCTCGGAGGCTGCGTCGAACCTGCGGTCGATGCGGGCTTCGAGCCCGGGCGCGGTTTCGGCCAGCGCAAGCGCCGCGTCGGCACCGCGCTCCGGCTCGTCGAGCAGGCCCCACACGCGTGCGCGCAGCGACGCGTCGGAGCTGCGGGCGGCGTGGTGAACGGGCAGGCCGCCGAGCTCCGGGCGGTCCAGTGCGCGCCGAAGCAGCGAGACCGGTCCGGGGGACGCGCCGCGGACCGCCTCGCGGAACGCGGCCAGGGCCACGCGTGGCTCGGCCCGGTCGATCAAGGCGTCCAGCGTGTCCGGACCGAGCAGACCCTTGTCGACCAGGGCCAGCTGGACGTGGTCGGGGCGGGCCCCCTTGGCCAGGCGGTTCTGGAGGGTGTCCAGCACCTCGTCCCGGGCGGCCGGGGCCGATCGGGTCAGCGCACGCAGCGCGGCCCGGAATTCCTGTCCATTCGGCGGCGCGGCCAGCCCCGTGGTGATCGCATCCGGTCGATCGGTCCAGCGCTCGGCCAGCGTGCGTAGCTGTTGTTCGGCGATCCGGTTTCGCGCCAGCATGGCGACGTTGAAGGCCGGGTGGCTGCGGCCGGGGTGGTCGGGATGGAGCGTGCGGACCGTCGGCGGCAGGTCCAGCAGTCGCTCCAGCCGGCCCGATGGAACCGGAAATCCGGGCTCGGGTCCGATCCAGTCGCGCAGCCAGGCCGACAGCATGGCCTCCCGGCGCTCCGGGTCGGTCTCGATCCAGGCACGCTCGAAGGCTCGGTCGGCGGCCTCGCCGGTGCCGGGTCTGCCGGCGGCCGCCTCGAGATCGGCGCGGGCGCTGGCCTGCAGGGCCGCGAGTTCCGCCGGGTCCAGCACCTCGGCATCAGCAGCGCTGGCAATGAGCACCGCGAAAAGCAGGGTGACCGGGGCGACGAGGTTCATGCCGCGAGCCTATCGGATTCCGGGGCCGGGGACAATTCGGGCGCCGGCGTCCGGCGACCCCGACCGGACGACGATTTGACCCAACGCAAGCGCGGCACGCTCGAGCTGCTTCAGACTGTCCCCGAGCGTCCGATGGGCGGACGCACCGTGAATTCGCAGAAGGAGACATGCATGAGCCACGTCCCGCACGAGCTGGCCGAGGAATTCCCCGAGTACGTCGAGAAGATGCACACCCTGAAGATGAACGACCGGCATTTTGCCCACATGGCCGAGGAGTATCACAAGGTCAACCGTGAGGTGCACCGGATGGAAACCCGCGTCGAGCCGGTGACCGATCAAGTCGAGGAAGAAGCGCGCAGGAAGCGCATGCAGCTGAAGGACCGGATCGCCGAGTACCTGGCCGCCCACTGATCGACTGCCGGTCGCCTGCTGGACGGCGACGGGTCCCTCGACCAGGGCGCAGGATCGATTCGCGCAATCGGCTCGGCCCCGCGTCGGGCCGCGCCTCGATCGACCGCTTGCCGCGTTGTCGCCGCCGGCGGTCATCGAAATCGAACGAGGCCGTCCCCGGAGCGCGATTGGTAGACCGGACCACGACCCGTCACGGAGACCGAGCATGGGATCACAGGGTTCACCGGACGACCGCAACGCACTGCGCCTGCTGATTGCGTTCGGCGTGATCTGGATCGGTCTGGCGATCGCACCCTTCGATCGCGCGGTCTGGGCGCTGGAGCACGGGCTGACGGTGCTTGCCGTCGGGCTGCTGGCGCTGACCCGGTCGCGGCTGCGCTTCAGCGATCCGGCCCTGGCGCTGATTGCACTGTTTCTCGTTCTGCACGCCATCGGCGCCCATTTCACCTATGCCCGCGTTCCGATCGGCGAGTGGCTGACGGCGCCGTTTCCCCAGTGGAGCCGCAACCCGTACGATCGCTGCGTGCATCTTGCCTACGGGTTGCTGGTGACCCCTGCGGTGATCGAGTTGCTGGCCGAGCGGGCGCCGCCGCGCCGGGCCTGGCGATTCCTGTTGCCGGTCCTGTTCGTCGCCGGCACCGCGGCGATCTACGAAGTGCTGGAAGCGCTTGCGCTGGAGTGGGTCGACGCGTCTGCCGGAGAGCGCTTCCTGGCCACCCAGGGCGACCACTGGGATGCCCAGTGGGATCTTGCGTTGGCCATCCTCGGGTCGATCGTGACGGTGGCCTGGATGCGCGGCCGGCCCTTCGCTGCACGCTGATCGGCCGTCGCGATAGACTGGGGCCTGCACGCGATTCGAGCGACGAGGTGTTCAGCATGGCCGGAGGTTGGGCCCGAGACGGTGCCGTTCAGGACCAGATCGACGCCAGCGTGGACGACGAAGTCCGGCGGGCGCGCAGCCGCCTGGTCGGCGGCGGCCCGAGCCTGGAGGAGTGCGAGGACTGCGGCGAGCCGATTCCCGAGGCTCGGCGGCAGGCCGTGCCGGGCGTCCGGCGCTGCGTGCCGTGCCAGGCCGAAGCGGATCGCGAGGCCGGGCGCGGCGCGGCGGTCAACCGACGCGGAAGCAAGGACAGCCAGCTGCGCTGAGCGTGCTCAGCAGGCCCGGTCGACGACCGAGGCGTAGGGCAACTCGGTCACCGGCACGCGCCAGTGCTCCGGAACCCCGGCCTGGAGCAGGCCGACCGGGTCCAGTCGCTGTGGTGATGAACGCAGCTCGGCGTTGTCGATCGACGCCGCGGGTCGGCCGGCGCCGGTCGCCGGATCGATCGGCAATGCGGCGGCCGGCGCCGTGTCGGGCGATGGCATCCGGACGATCGCCAGTGCAGCGATCAACAGCAGCATTTCGAAGCGGTGTTCCTGGCTGGGTTTCATTGGCGGGTTCCTGTTCCTGGTCCGGCTGCGCGTGCTCGAACCGGTACAGACCGGCCAATGGCCGAATCGATTGCACAACGGTTCGCCGGCCCGGTCGGGTCGCGCCGGCATTCAAGGGCAGTATCCTTGACCCCCGGCCCACATCAGGAAATGTTCATGCTCCTTCGCTGGCTTTCTTTCGCGTTGCTCGTCACCCTTTCCGCGGCGGCCCAGGCCCAGCAGGTCGTGGCCGGTCCGATGCCCGGCCATTCGGCGATGCGCGCCGTTCAGGTCTGGATCCAGACCGACGCGGAAGCCGAGGTTCGGCTGGCCTATCGTCCGGTCGGTAGCGCAGGTGATGACCGGGTCAGCGAGGCCGTGGTCACCGATGCCGCCATGGCCCACGCCGCGGAGATCGACGTGACCGGCCTGGAGCCGGGCACCGTCTATGAATACCGCGTCCTGCTCGACGGCACGGCGCAGGCCGCCGACCAGCCGCTGCGGTTCCGGACCCAGCCGCTTTGGCAATGGCGCGAGGACCCGCCGGACTTCAGCTTTGCGCTGGGTTCGTGTTCCTACGTCAACGATCCGCCGTATGATCGCCCGGGTCGTCCGTACGGCGGCGAGTACCAGATCTACGATGCAATCGCCGAGACCGACCCGGACTTCATGATCTGGCTCGGCGACAACGTCTATTACCGCGAAGTCGACTGGGATTCGCCGTGGGCAATGGTGCAGCGCTTCAGCCATGCCCGCCAGCTGCCGGAGATGCAGCGCCTGCTGCGCTCGACGCACCATTTCGCGACCTGGGACGACCACGACTACGGTCCGAACAACGCCGACCGCAGCTACGCACTGCGCGACACCGCCAAGGCGGTGTTCGATGCGTTCTGGCCCAATCCGCCGTTCTCCGGCGCCGGGGGCGGGGGCGTGATGAACTACTTCGAGTGGCACGATGCCGGCTTCTTCCTGCTCGACAACCGGTTCTTCCGCTCGGCCAACGACCGCGTGACCGGCGAGCGCACGATCCTGGGTCGCGACCAGGTCGAGTGGCTGATCGACGCGCTGAAGAAGAGCAACGCGACCTTCAAGTTCGTCGTCATCGGCGGCCAGTTCATCAACAGCGCCGAGTTGTTCGAGAACTACATCGCGCTGGCGCCCGGCGAGCGACGCGAGATCCTCGACCGACTGGCGGCCGAGGACATTCCGGGCGTGGTGTTCCTGACCGGCGACCGGCACCATTCGGTGCTGCTGAAGATGGATCGGCGGGGCGACTACCCGCTCCATGACTGGACCGTATCGCCGCTGACCGCGGGGCCGAGTTCGCCGCGAGACGGAGAAGGGCAGTATCGCGTCGAGGGCAGCCTGTACACCGATCGCAACTTCGGGCGCGTCGAGATCAGCGGGCCGCGCGATGACCGCGTGGCGACCCTGGTCCTGCACGACAGCGACGGCGAGGAGCGCTACCGCTACACCATTCGAGCCAACGACCTCAGAAGCGGCTCCTGAGCGCAACGGCCTGCCCGGGCGCGCGGCTGGATGCCGTGGCCGATCCGATCAGCGGCGTCGATCAGGTCATCGTTCCGCGCAGCAGCGACATCGACGGCTTCGAGGTCGCCCGAGTGCTGGCCAGCCGCGAGCGGCGGATGGTCGGGCCGTTCGTGTCGTTCGATCGGATGGGGCCGGGCGAATTCATGCCGGGCCGCGATCCGGACGTCCGGCCGGGGCCCTCGAATCGCCTGCGGGCGCTCGCCCCGGGCTGACGGTCGCACTCGAGGCGGATTCACCCGTTCACTTGATGGTGCCCGGTGGCGAACCGATGGACGACCCGCGGTTTCCCCTGGTGGAAGTCCGTGGTCTCGACACCGGAACGGAACCATGAAGCCCGGTCGGATCGGCAGGCCGGTCGCTTCGCGCCGGTCCCCGGCGCTGAGGAGCGGATCCCGCTCCCGGATCTTCCGGGGTTCTGAGCGGCCGGACTGCACCCGGATGACGTTTCCTCGAATTCGCGCGTCGAAAACGGCCCCGGTGATCGGCTGATCGATGGACCGCGCGCTCATATATCAGCACCTGCTAAACTAAGAGTATGCGTCCCGACCGCCTGCTTCCGACTCCGATGCTCGCCGCGCTGCTCGCGGTACTGCTGCTGCGCGCCCTGGTGCCGGCCGGCTTCATGCCCGGCAGCGACGGCTGGGTTCAGCTCTGCAGTCTGGATGGCGCACGCTGGGTGCTCGATGCCGATGGAGCGTCGTCCTCGCAGGATCGCTGCTTCTGGGACCAGGCCTTGACCAGCGCTGTCCTGCCGGATCTCGCACGTCTTTCCATCGACGCTTCGTTCCCGGGCGCTTCGCCTGTCGGGCGGCCATCCGCTCCGGCAGCGACGTGCCCTGCCTCGGGTCCGCCGGCGCGGGCCTCTCCTTCCTGCGCCTGATTCAGTCCACCGGCCCGTTCTCGGGCCTACCCGATTGATGTGAATCGCGACAAGCGCAGCCCGGCGGGCCGTTCCTGCCGGCGGCGACCCGCGTTGCCAAAGGAGAACCCGAACCATGTACCCGTGCTCGTTGCGTGCCGTCACCCGCAAGGTGGTGGTCGCTGTTTTCATTCTGACGCTGTCGGCGACCCAATCCAGTGGGGCGGCCGATTCTCCTTCGGAGCCCCCGGTATCGGCGGCACAGGGCCGACCCACGGCGGCCGATCGGCACGAACTACTCGAACTGGACGACATCGAGGTCGAGCAGCCACCGCTGACATCGACGACACGGATTCTGGATCAGGCGGAGCAGGGGCCGGCGCGAGAGCTGGCCGACTGGTTGCGCGATATCGCCGGTGTATCGGGATCCCGCATGGGCGGCCACGGGACCGATCCGGCCATTCGCGGGCTGGCGCTGGATCGCATCAATGTCCTGATCGACGGGGCCCGGGTCGAAGGGGCCTGTCCCAATCGCATGGATCCGGCCAGCGCCTATGCATCGCGCGCCGGCACCGATCGAGTCGAGGTGGTGCGCGGGCTGAGTACGCTGGAGGAAGCCAGCGGTCCGGGCGGCACGGTCCGGGTAATCCGGGATACGCCCCGCTTTCTGCAAGGTGAACCTGCCCGCCTCGAGATCGATGCGGGGTATCGAGACAACGGCGGCGGGATGGAGCTTTCGATCGACCATGCGTCGGGCTCGCCGGCCGGGTTCGTTCGCTTGTTCGCGAATCGCAGCGAGGCCGATAACTACACCGACGGCGGTGGCGTCGAGGTTCGATCGGGATTCGAAGACACCGGCGCCGGCGCCGAGTTCGGCTGGACGCCGGACGACGGCCAGCGGCTGACGGTCAGCGTCGAGCAGCGGCGGTTGCGCGATGTCCTGTTCGCGGGTGCCGGCATGGATTCTCCGGCATCCGACGCGACCCTGTGGCGTGCGGCCTGGAACCGGGACCAGGCGGGCCCCTTCCGCAAGCTGCAACTGGCCGTGGATCGCTCCGAGATCGACCATGTCATGGACAATTACTCGCTGCGTGCCCCGTCCGAACCGACGATGCGACTGCGCGCACCGTCGAGTTCCGACAACTCCGGTCTGCGCCTGCGTGCGGAGCTTCCGTTCGAACGCGGCGCGTTGCGCGCTGGGGTGGAACTGCGCGATACCGAACGCAGTGCACGACGCATCAACGATGCGACCGACAGTCTGCAGTCCGTCCTGTGGCCGGACGTCGGAATCGCCCGACGGGGCGCATTCGTGGAATGGCGGGGTGCCGAGGCGCGCGATGCGGGCTGGACCGTCGGAGTCCGCTATGACCGCGTTCGTGTGCAGGCCGATGCGGTCGATCTTCAGCCGGCCGGAGCGATGCGCTCACCTTCGGCTCTGTACCGCATCTACTACGGCGTCGACGGCCTGGATTCCGTCACCGAGGATCACCTGGGCGGCCTGATCCGATATGTTCGGCCGGTGGCGGGCGGTCGCGTGTACGTGGTGGCTTCCCGATCGTTCCGAACGGCCGATGCCACCGAGCGCTTCATTGCCTCCAATCGACCGATGCCCTCGATGCGCTGGGTCGGCAACCCGACGCTGGAGCCCGAGCGTCACGACCAGATCGAGCTGGGCTGGCAGATCGATCGCCGGCGCTGGGGACTGGAGTTCTCCGTGTTCGAAAACCGCGTGGAAGACTACATTCTGCGGGATCGATTCGGCGCGCCGGGCAACAACGCTACCGTCTACCGCAATATCGATGCACGGCTGCGCGGCGGTGAACTGGCCGGGGAACTCCGCAGTGGGTCCGGCTGGATGGCAGGGTTCGATCTCGGCTATGTGCGAGCCACCAATCGCACGGAAGGTCGCCCGATCGCGCAGACGCCGCCGCTGGAAGGGTCGCTCCGAATCGAACGCCAGCAAGCAGGAACCGGCTTCGGGCTTCGCCTGCGGGCCGCGGCCCGGCAGACGCGAGTCGATGACGATCCATTGACCGGCAGCGGGCTGGATGCCGGTCCGACGGCGGGATGGTCGGTGTTCGATGTGTACGTATCCCGCGATCTCGGCCGCTCCTGGCAGCTTCGTGCCGGGATCGACAACCTGTTCGATCGGGAGTATGCGCAGCACCTCAATCGGTCCAGTGCCTTCGACGCCACGCAGCTGCGTGTCAATGAACCGGGCCGGGCCGTCTGGATGGCGCTGGGTTATCGAAACGGGCTGTAATGGGGCCGCGAGTGCGAGTCAGCGCAGGTGGTGGTGCGGCGTCAGGAACCACCAGGCGACCGAGAACACCAGGCCCAGCAGGCCGAGCCAGAACAGCCGGCGCCAGTCGCTGTCCATCGAGGCCAGGATCTGTGCGTGCTCCAGGTGCAGGGTCTCGCAGGCGCCGTTGCCGCGGTCGGTCCGGGTGGTGCTGGTGCCCCGGATGTAGCCGCCCGGCTGGCCGTATTCCGACAGGTAGCCGCGCAGGTGGACGATGTCGCCGACGCGCAGGTCGTCGATCACTGCCTGGATCCGCGGATCGGTGGTCAGCAGGTGATTGTTCGACAGCGCGTTCTGGTCGAAGGCCGCCCAGGCATCCCGGTCGTTGGTCTTGAAGTTGCAGGTGAACTCCAGGTTCCAGAACTTGAACCGGTTCAGGTCGAGGTCGGTCGCGTTGGGGCCCCAGACCACGCAGACGTCGGCGACGTTGATGTAATCGTTCCAGCGTTCGTGCAGGCCGATGCCGGGCCGGAAGCGCTTGAACGACACCACCAGTCCGGTCAGTTCGTAGGCGTAGAGCGGCTGGACCCGGTAATCGACGTCGTTGGCTCGCGCCATGAACGCCGGCCGCTCGACCGCGACCTGGCGCGGCGGCTCGGCCAGCGCCGGATCCCAGGGCAGGACCTCGGAGAACGCGTTGCGGTTCCACCAGGCCAGCGCGGTCACGACCAGTGCGCTGAAGAACAGGGTGGCGATCAGGTGTTTGCGTCGCATCGGTACAGGACGTTGATCGGAACGGTGAACAGGGATCGGGCTGGGCCCGGACAAGAATACCCCGGACCCTGCTCGGGTCGAGGTGCGCGCCGGGCGGGCGCGGCGGGCCGCGCAGGGCTTGCGTTAGTATAGACAGAACGCTCGATCGAACCGCCGGGCGCGGTTCGATCCTGATCCGGAACCAAGGAGATCGATGAACATGAGGCGAGTCGAACCCATTCCCGCCGACCGGGCCCTGAACGGCGCGGGCCTCGGCCTGGTGACGCTGCTCTGCGCGGCGCTGTTGCTGGCCGTTGGGCCGGTGCATGCCGACGGCATGACGCTGGAGCAGATCGCCCGGCTCGAGCAGGTCGGCTCGGTCGAGGTCAGCCCCGACGGCGAACACATCGCCTACACCCGATCGGTGCCCCGGATTCCGGGCCAGGGCGAGGATGGCCCGGCCTGGAGCGAGCTGCACGTGATCGACGCCGGCGGGGAATCGCATGCGTTCATCACCGGCAAGGCATCGGTAGCGTCGATCGGATGGACTCCGGACAGCCGCCACATCACCTTCCTCGCCAAGCGCGAGGGCGACGATGCCCGCCGCCTCTACGCCATCCCGGTGGACGGTGGAGAGGCTCGGGTGCTGGCCCGTCTCGAGACCGACGTGCTCGGCTACTCGTTCCATCCCGCCGGTAGCCAGGTGGCGCTGATCGCGTTCGAGCCGGACGACGAGGCGGTGACCGCACTGGAAGAGCAGGGCTTCGACCAGAAGGTCTACGAAGAGGGCCTGAAGTTCCGCCGGCTCTGGATCGTCGATCTCGACGACGATCAGGCCCGGCCCCGCATGCTCGAGCTCGAAGCTTCGGTCCAGGCCGTGGCCTGGTCGCCGGCCGGCGACCGCCTGGCGATCCGGGTCACGCCGCGCGAACTGGTCGATGACACCCTGATGTTCGCCCGCATCCGGATCATCGATCCGGCAGGCGAATCGATCGGCCGGATCGACAACCCCGGCAAGCTCGGCGATATGGCCTGGTCGCCGTCCGGGGACCACCTGGCGTTCATCGGCACCAACATCGTCAACGATCCGCGCGAAGGGCGGTTGCTGATCGCCGACCGCAACGGCGGTCCGTTCACCGACCTGCTGCCGGGCCTGAAGGGCCACGTCTGGCACCTGGCCTGGTTGAGTGACCGACGCCTGGCCTACATCGCACAGGAAGGTGTGGCCACGCGACTCGGTTCGCTGGCACCGGACGGGTCGAACCCGCTGGACCTGGCCGACCCCGGCCCGATCCTGACCGGTCTCTCGATCGGTCAATCGCGCATTGCGGTCACCGCCAGCTCGCCGACCCATCCCGATGAACTGCTCGAGCGCGCCGACGACGAGTGGCTCCGACGGACCGACTCCAACCCCTGGCTGGCCGACGTCGAGCTGGCCCGTCAGCAGGTGGTTCGTTACCCCGCTCGCGACGGACTGGAGATCGAAGGGCTCCTGATCTACCCGCTGGACTATCGGCCGGGCACCCGCTACCCGTTGATCCTGACCGTCCACGGCGGGCCGGAAGCGCACTACTCGAACGGCTGGCTGACCCGCTACAACACGCCGGGCCAGCACGCTGCATCGGAAGGATTCTTCACCTTCTACCCGAACTACCGCGGTTCGACCGGCCGCGGGGTGGAGTTCACCCTGACCAGTCAGGGCCGGCCGGCGATGGAGGAATTCGACGACCTGATCGACGGCGTCGACCACCTGATCGACGAAGGACTGGTCGACGGCGACCGGGTCGGCATCACCGGCGGTTCCTACGGTGGCTATGCAACGGCCTGGGGCGCGACCGTGTACTCCGAGCGCTTCGCAGCGGCAGTCATGAACGTCGGTCTGAGCGACCAGATTGCCGCCTTCGGTACCTCCGATATTCCCTGGGAATTCAATCTCGTGCACCTGCGCAAGTGGCCCTGGGAGGACTGGGAGCTGTTCCGGCAGGCCTCGCCGCTGTACCACGTGACCCGGGCTGCAACGCCGATCCTGATCCTGCACGGTGATGCCGATCCGCGGGTCGATCCGACCCAGTCGCGGATGTTCTACCGCTTCCTGAAGCTGCAGGAGAACGCGCCGCCGGTCCGCCTGGTGCTGTATCCGGGCGAAGGCCACGGCAACCAGCGCGCCGCCAGCCGCTGGGATTATTCGCTGCGCCTGATGCGCTGGATGAAGCATTACCTGACCGGCGAGGGCGGCGAGCCGCCGCCGTACCGGGTCGACTATCGCCTGGCCGACACGTCGGACGAGTGACGGAGGCCCCGACGGAGGAATTCCGGCGGGGCTTTTGTTGACTTTTCATGAGCTTGAGCGTAGCTTCTGATCTTCTCGCGCAGACAGGGCCCGTGGATCGGTGTATCCTGCGGCTGTTGCGGCCCCTGCGCGGGGCCATTCGCGTACTGAACGGGGCTCGACCGCATGGCATCGACTGTTGAATCCGTAACCGCCTCCCGCCTGCCCAGTACCGGCCGCCGGCTGGTCGACGAGGGCCTGCTCACCGAAGACGAAGCGCTGAAGGCGCTGGAGGGCGCGGCCGAGAAAGGCCGGACCTTCACCAGCCACCTGGTTCGGGAGAATCTGATCGACCCGACCGGCTTCGCCCACGTGGCGGCCAGCGAGTTCGGATTGCCCCTGCTCGATCTCAACGCCATCGATATCCGCCACTCGCCGAACGACAAGATCAAGGAAGACCTGATGCGCAAGCACCTGGTCTGCCCGGTCTACCAGCGCGGAAAACGGCTGTTCGTGGCGGTCGCCGACCCGACCAACCAGTCGGCGCTCGACGAGGTAGCGTTCACCACCGGCATGAACATCGAAGCCGTGCTGGCTGCATCCGATTCGATCAACCAGGCGATCGATCGGGTGCTCGCCGGTTCCTCGCAGGCCTTCGATGAACTGACCGAGGGCGACGAGGACCTCGAGTCGCTGACCTTCGACCAGCAGCAGGACCAGGACCAGCAGCAGGACGATTCCTCGGACGACGCGCCGATCGTCCGCTTCGTCAACAAGGTCCTGATCGACGCGATCCGCAAGGACGCCTCCGACATCCATTTCGAGCCGTACGAAGACACCTACCGGATCCGGTTCCGGATGGACGGGGTGTTGAAGACGCAGATGCGGCCGCCGACCAAGATGGCCAGCCGCCTGTCGGCGCGCCTCAAGGTCATGTCCAGCCTCGATATCGCCGAGCGGCGCGTGCCGCAGGACGGCCGCATCAAGCTCAATATCTCGAAGGGCCGCGCCTTCGACTTCCGTGTCTCGACCTGTCCCACGCTGTGGGGCGAGAAGGTCGTGCTGCGTATCCTCGATTCCTCCGGCGCCTACCTCGGCCCGGAGAAGCTCGGCTTCGAGCCCGAGCAGAAGGACATCTACATGGAAGCCATCAGCAAGCCCTACGGCATGGTGCTGGTGACCGGCCCGACCGGTTCGGGCAAGACGGTGTCGCTGTACACCGCGCTCGGCCTCCTGAACCAGGAAGGCGTCAACATTTCCACGGTCGAGGACCCGGTCGAAATCCGGATGGCCGGCGTCAACCAGGTGCAGCAGAACAAGAAGCAGGGCCTGACCTTCGCGGCCGCGCTGCGTTCGTTCCTGCGCCAGGATCCCGACATCATCATGGTCGGGGAAATCCGTGACCTGGAAACCGCCGAGATCGCCATCAAGGCCGCCCAGACCGGTCACCTGGTGCTCTCGACCCTGCATACCAACGACGCGCCCCAGTCGATCACCCGACTGGCCAACATGGGTGTGCCGCCCTACAACATCGTCTCGGCCGTGCACATGGTCATGGCCCAGCGACTCGCGCGGACGCTGCACAAGTGCAAGGTCCGAGAAGAGGACATCCCGGCCGAGGCCCTGCGCAAGATCGGGTTCACCGAAGAAGAAGTCGAGGAAGGTCTCGAGATCTACACCAACAAGGGTTGCAATCAGTGCAACGACGGCTACAAGGGCCGGACCGGCGTGTTCCAGGTGATGCCCGTGACCGAAGAGATCGAGCAGGTCATTCTTTCCGGCGGCACTGCGCTGGAGATCGAGCGGCAGAGCAGGAAGGAAGGCGTCAACGACCTGCGGCGGTCGGCGTTGAACAAGGTCAAGGGGGGGGTGATCAGTCTGGTGGAGATGAACCGAGTCACCAAAGACTAGAAAATCGACCATATCACTACTGAGCACCTGCCTGGCGGCGCCCGGCGGTGCTCGGATTCCTCATGTGCCCGGCACGTACACTGCGGATCCTGCGCTCCGGCGGCCACCCGCAGCGAGCGTCCCAACGGCACCACGAACGATTTTCCACCATTCAGAACAGACGTCCGGCGGTGCTCGGAATCCTCATGTACCCGAACGTACACTGCGGTTCCTGCGCTCCGGCGGCCACCCGCAGCGAGCGTCCCAACGGCACCACGAACGATTTTTGACCGTAGAACCGCCGACGTCCGGCGATGCTGCTCGGTTTTCCTCACCGACTCACGCGTCCTCTGACGACCCCTGATCGATTCCTGACCAACTCGGGGCTTCCCACCGACCGGGAAGTTGTCTTACAATACGCGGCTTGCCGCAATCGCGGCTGTTCTTGCCAGTGCCGGTGTAGCTCAGGTGGTAGAGCAACGCATTCGTAATGCGTGGGTCGGCGGTTCGAATCCGTCCACCGGCACCATTTCCGGATTTCGGCGCCCAACGCTGCCGATGCGCCCGCGTCGCCAGGCGCACGATTCGAACCGCCGACCATCAACA
>NZ_JAAWWS010000125.1 GCF_012272825.1 Wenzhouxiangella sp. XN79A
AGTCCGCGTGGCGAAACGCCTGTAGCCAGAACCCCGGCACAGCCGCCGGACACGGCTCCGGCAAGACGCGAAGAAAGCAAACCACCTCTCAGCCGAAGCCTGTGGCCGACCAACGACAGATCGGCCTGCCCCTGGCTTCTCGGATGCATCCGGGGCCACTGTAAACCGCAGCCGGAGCGAGCCCGGGCGCTTCGCAGACACCGGCCCACCGTCGCTGCCCCGAAAGCCACTGCCCGTTCAGCCGCCTGTAAGAGCGCTTTTGCCTACTTTTGTCGCGACCGAAAAAAGCAGTCGAACGCGGACTACCCGGAACCCCCACCCTCCCGCAACAGCGAGCGCAATTCGACCGCCAGAGACGCTTCATCGCCCAGGCGCCGGACCACGCCCACGGCCTCGGTCAGCGCATCGGCCATGCGGGCGCTGGCGACCAGTGCGATGAGTTGCTGGGATTCGACACCGTAGCGGTCGGCCAGGTCGGACAGCGCGTCGTGCCGTCGGCGCTGCCGGCTGAACAGACCGAAATCGAGGTACAGGACTGCGTCCAGTGCGCCCCCGCCGCGCTGGATGTCGGCCTCGAGCCGGCTCTGCCCTTCCAGCGCCCGATCGACGCGGTTGCGGGTCGGGGTCCAGCGGTCGGGGCGCTCGGCCAGCAGCACCAGTGGTCGATCGAGCCTGTTCATCTCGGCAAAGCGGCGCATCAGGCGATTCCCGATCGGCGCTTCGGCCGTCGGCAGCAGCGCGCGATCGACGAGGATCGGCGCTCGCGCGCTCATGCTCGACCGAGCAGCGCCACGTCGGCCACGTGGAGAAACACGGTACGCAGGCGATGCAGCAGCGCCAGTCGGTTGTTGCGCAATGCGTCGCTCTCGTCCATGACCATGACCTGGTCGAAGAATGCGTCGACGGCCGGTTTCAGCGCGGACAGGCGGCTGAGTGCGGTGGCATCGTCGCCTGCCTCGAGCGCGGCGCGCGTTTCCGCTTCTGCATCCATTACTGCGTCGAACAGGGCGACTTCTGCGTCGATCTGAAGCAGATCGTCGTCAACGTCGCCGAAATCCTCGACGCCTGACTGGCGCAGCAGATTGGCCGCTCGCTTGTTCGCAGCGATCAGGCTTTCCATCTCCGGGTCGTCGGCGAAGCGCTGCAGGGCTTCGGCTCGACGGACGAAATCGGCGATGACGTCAATGCCTGTGGCTTCGACGGCGCGAACGGTGTTGACCGCCAGGCCTCGTTCGGTCAACCAGGCGCGCAGCCGGTCGAGGATGAACGCGGTCACCTCGGCACGGGTCTCGGGGCTGACGGTGAGCTGGTCGGCCAGGACCGTGGCCGCATCATCGACGAGCTCGCTGAGCGATCGACGGACCTCGGCGGCGTGAAGTATCCGGACCACGCCCTGGGCAGCCCGGCGCAGGGCAAAGGGATCCTTGCTGCCTTTCGGTCTCTTGCCCGCGGCGAACACGCCGACCAGCGTGTCGAGGCGGTCGGCAGCCGCCAGCGCGCGGCCGGCCGGATCCTCGGGCAGCGCGTCGCCGGCATGGCGGGGAAGGTAGTGGGATTCGATCGCCACGGCCACGGCCTCCGGTTCGCCGTCGGCCAGCGCATAGTGCCGGCCCATGGTGCCCTGGAGTTCCGGAAACTCGCCGACCATCTCGGTCATCAGGTCGCACTTGGCCAGCGTCGCCGCGCGTTCCACGGTCGTAGGATCGGCCGAGAACGCGTCGGCCAGCGCCCGTCCGAGCGTCCGGATTCGGGCGGTCTTGTCGGCCAGGGTGCCGAGGCGGTCCTGGAACTGCATGGTTGCGAGTCGATCGAGTCGCGCGGCCAGCGGCCGATGCCGGTCCTGTTCGAAGAAGAACCGGGCGTCGGCCAGACGCGGTCGGATCACGCGTTCGAAGCCGTGAATCATCTGGGGCGGATCAAGGCTTTCGAGATTGGCCACCGTGATGAACTTCGGCGCCAGCGTTCCGTCGGCCCGGTACAGCGGGAAACACTTCTGGTGGATCCGCATCGCGCTGACCAGGGCTTCGGCCGGCACCTCGAGAAAGGCCGGATCGAAACTGCCGACGACGGCCACCGGCCATTCGACCAGCCCGGTGACTTCGTCGAGCAGTGCGTCGTCGGGGCGGATTTCCAGCCCGGCCTGTTCGGCGCAGCGGCGGACCTGTTCGGCCATCACGGCGCGCCGCCGGTCGAAGTCGGCCAGGACGAAGGCCGATTCCAGCAGTCGTTCGTAGTCGCCAACCGCGGTGACTTCGTGGGGTCCGGGTGCGTGGATCCGGTGGCCGCGGGTCTGCCGATCGGCGTTCAGCCCGAACAGCGTCACCGGCACGACCTCCTCGCCGTGCAGGGCGAGCAGCCAGCGGACCGGACGCAGGAACCGATCGCTTCGATCCGACCAGCGCATGCTGCGCGCACTGGCCATGTCGCGAACCACCCGTTCGAGCAGCTCCTGGGCGAGTTCGGCCAGTGCTTGCCCGGGCTGTCTGATTTCTGCGTACAGCCAGCGCCCCTGTTCGTTTTCCAGCCGGTCGAGCTTATCGACGTCCAGCCCGACACTGCGCGCGAAACCGAGCGCGGCGCGGGTCGGCTGGCCGTCGGCGTCGAAGGCGGCCTGTTCGGCCGGGCCCTTGCGCTCGATCAGCCGGTCGGGCTGACGTGCCGCGACGTCGTCGATTCTCACGGCCAATCGTCGTGGTGTGGCCAACCAGTTGACCTGGCCTGCCTCGCTGGTCAGTCCGGCGTCGACCAGGCCCTTGAACAGCCCTTCGGCCAGCTGTCGGGCCTGGCTGCGCAGAGCGTTGGCCGGAAGTTCCTCGCAGCCCAGTTCGATCAGCAGCGTCGGATTCATGCCTCGCCCTCCCCGGTCGTTTTCAACCCTGGAAAACCGAGCGCTTCGCGACCGGCGTGGTACGCCTCGGCCACCTGGCGGGACAGGTCGCGGATGCGCAGGATGTAGCGCTGCCGTTCACTGACCGAGATCGCCTGGCGCGCGTCGAGCAGGTTGAAGGTATGGGATGCCTTGAGCACCTGGTCGTAGGCCGGCAGAGGCAGGCCATCCTCGACCAGCGACCTGGCCTCGCACTCGAGCCGGTCGAACAGCGCGAACAGCCCCTGGACGTCGGCTTTTTCGAAGTTGTAGGTCGATTGCTCCACCTCGTTCTGGTGATAGACATCGCGGTAGGTCACCGGGCCGTGCGGCCCGTCGGTCCAGACCAGGTCGAACACGCTTTCCACCCCCTGCAGGTACATCGCCAGCCGCTCCAGACCGTAGGTGATCTCGCCCATGACCGGGCGGCATTCCAGGCCGCCGGCCTGCTGGAAATAGGTGAATTGGGTGACTTCCATGCCGTTGAGCCAGACCTCCCAGCCCAGGCCCCAGGCGCCTAGGGTCGGCGACTCCCAGTTGTCTTCGACGAATCGGATGTCGTGGATCGTCGGATCGATTCCGACGGCATCGAGCGACCCGAGATAGAGTTCCTGGAAGTCCAGCGGCGAGGGTTTCATGACCACCTGGTACTGGTAGTAATGCTGCAGCCGGTTCGGGTTCTCGCCGTATCGGCCGTCGGTCGGACGGCGGCAGGGCTGGATATAGGCCGCGTTCCACGGCTCGGGCCCGATCGAACGGAGGAAGGTCGCCGGGTGGAACGTGCCCGCACCGACTTCGAGGTCGAGCGGTGCGGTGAGAACGCAACCCTGGCGCGCCCAGTAGTCGTCCAGCGTGCGGATGAAATCCTGAAAATTCACGGTCTCGGGGCTCGTGCGCGGCAAACCCCGGAGTATACCGCCCGGCTCCGGCCGCACGGGCCGGCGGCCGGGCCGGGCGGATGTTCAGAACGGCAGTTTCAGTGACGAGTGAATGGCCAGCATCGCATCGCGGAACTGGCCCTGGATGCGCGCCAGCGATTCCTTGGTCGTCCCCTCGAAGCGCAGCACCAGCACCGGCGTGGTGTTCGACGCCCGCACCAGCCCGAAGCCGTCTTCGAAATCGGCCCGGAGTCCGTCGATGGTGTTGACCTCCGCATCGTCGAACCGCGCCTTGTCCTGGAAGGCCTTGACGAACGCGTGCGGTTCGCCCTCCTTCATCGGCACCTTGATTTCCGGCGTGCTTTCGGCCTTGGGCAGCTCGCCGAACACCTGGCCCGGTGCGCGCGTATCGGCGGCCAGGATCTCGAGCAATCGAGCGGCCGAATACAGGCCGTCGTCGAAGCCCAGCCAGCGTTCGGCGAAGAAGAAGTGCCCGCTCATCTCGCCGGCCAACGGCGCCTGGCGCTTCTTCAGCTCGGCCTTGATGAACGAGTGACCGGTCCGGCCCATCACCGGCCGCCCGCCCGCGGCTTCGATCTCGCCGGCCAGCAGACTCGAGCATTTGACGTCGTAGATGATTTCGCCGCCCGGCACGCGCGACAGCACGTCATGGGCGAACAGCATCATCAGACGATCGGGGTAGATGATTTCGCCGTTCGGGCCGACCACGCCGAGCCGGTCGCCATCGCCGTCGAAGGCCACGCCCACATCGGCTTCGAAATTGCGGACGCACAGGCGAAGATCTTCCAGGGTGGCGGGATCGCCGGGGTCGGGGTGGTGGTTCGGGAACGAACCGTCGACTTCGGCGTACAGCGGGATGACGTCCGCGCCGATGGCCTCGAGCAGTCGTGGCGCGATCGCGCCGGCAATCCCGTTGCCGCAGTCGGCGACGACCTTGAGCGGTTTCTCGAGCTGGATATCGGTGGCGATGCGCTCGATGTACTGATTGTTGATCCGCGCTTCGTGGGTCTGGCCTTCGCCGTTGACCAGCCGGCCTTCCTGCAGCCGAGCGTGCAGCGCGGCGATCGCGTCGCCGGCCAGGGTCTCGCCGCCGAGCACGATCTTGAAGCCGTTGTAGTCGGGCGGGTTGTGGCTACCGGTGACCATCACCCCGGAACCTCCGCCGATGTCCTGCGCGGCGAAATACAGCACCGGCGTCGGCACCGCCCCGACATCGACCACGTCCAGGCCGGTACTCATCAGGCCGCGACTCAGTGCCGCCAGCATCCGGGCCCCGGACAGGCGCCCGTCGCGAGCGACGGCGATGCGGGTCAGTTGGCGATCGTGGGCCTCGGAACCGATCGCTCGGCCGATCGCCTCGGCCACGTCTTCGTTCAGCGTCTCGCCGACCACACCGCGAATGTCGTAGGCGCGGAAGATCGACGCATCGGGCACGACGATGGCGGCTGCGCTCGCCGGCGCCGTCGGTTCCGGCCGGGCGCCGTCGGAGTCCGCCTCATCGGCCGGCGTGGGGAGCTCGAACGACTCCGACGCGGCCACGGCCTCATCGGTTTCGTCCATCAGCGAGCGCAGCATCGCGCCGATCGCTTCCTGTTCGTCCTCGTCGTCTTCCGGTGGAGGAATCCCTGCCGCCTTGCGCGAGGGATCCGGCGCCGGTCGGTCGGCGCCGGACGGCTCGGCATCGGCGTCATCGGCCGTTTGCTCTGCTTCGGGGTCGGCCGGCGTGAAACTGCCGAGTTCGGTGGCATCGATCTCGCGCACGTCGGTCGATGCGCGGCGCGGCTCGCCGTCGGCGGTCAGGTCGCCTGGACGGGCTTCCCGGTCCGGCGCAGGGGCCGGGTCGGGCCGCGGCGACGCCAAAGGCGGCTCCTTCGCCGTTTCGGCCGCTGCCGGCGGTTCCGGCTCGGCTGCTGCGCCGGCCGGCTCGACCGGTGCAACCGGCGCGGCAGGTCGGGCGGGCGTTGACGCCGCGGGCTGGTCCGGCGTTCGCTGTTCGGGGCGACGCTTGTGAAGGAGGTCGGACAGCCGGGTCACCGCGGAAGACGAGGTTTCGCGCAGCCGCAGGACGCCGAGCAACACCAGCAGTACGCCGACGGCAAACACCCCGGCCAGTTGCCCGGTGCTCATCGGGCCCAGCAGATGATCGCGATGCCAGGCCAGTTCGAACTGGGTGCCCTCGATCGCAATGCTCGGAGCGCCGGACGGCACCCCCTGGCCCAGGCTCTGCAGCGCGATTGTCGACCCGCCGTCGATCTGGCGCAGGACCATGCCGTCCACCCCGCTCGGCCGCTGAAGCTGGTTGGCCAGCATCGAGCTCGGCAACGCCACCCACAGCACCGTGGCAGGTTCCTGTTCGTCGCTCAGTGGAGCGGCCAGCGCAAGGTATTCATCGGGCGTTCCGGCGAAATGGGCCTGGGCGGGAACGCTGCCCTGTTCGCCGGCTTCGATCACCATGCTCAGGGCCGCGAAGCCACCGCCCGGCAGCCGGCTCAGGTCCATCAGCTCGAACGGTTCGCTGGCATTGACCAGGTACAGCACGTTGCGGATGCCGGCTTCGCGCAGCGCCTGTTCGAGATCGTCGCGGCTCGCCGCCTGCTCCTGCATGCCCCGCGCCACTCCGGCCACCCCCGGGCTGGTCAGGCCCTGGCGCAGCTCGCGGATGCTCCGCTCGAGCGCGGCGGCCTGCTGCTGGGCGCCCAGGCGAGCCTGTTCCTGCGCGTTCTCCGCGCGGAGGGTGTTCCACAGCAGGCTGCCGCCGGCCAGCATGATCCCGATTCCGGCCGTCAGTACGAGCAGCCCCAGAAGGCGGGGGGCGATGCCGCCGACCGGACGTCGTTTCCCTGCCCATTGAGCGAGCTGTGCTGCCCTCACGAAACCCCCGTATGGCCGAATCCGCCTTCCGCGCGATCGCTTGCTTCGAAGGCGTCCACGGGACGAAGTGTAACCTGCACCACCGGCACCACGACAAGCTGGGCGATGCGCTGGCCGGGTTCGATCCGGATCGGCGCCCGGCCGCGGTTCCAGCAGGAAATCCTGACCGGGCCCTGGTAGTCGCTGTCGATCAATCCGACCAGGTTGCCCAGCACCAGGCCCTGCTTGTGGCCCAGTCCGGATCGAGGCAGCAGCATCGCGGCCAGGCCGGGATCGGCCAGATGGATCGCCAGCCCCGACGGAACCAGCACGGCGTCGCCCGGCGCCAGCTCCAGTGGTTCGTCGAGCGCAGCCCGCAGGTCCAGACCGGCCGATCCGGACGTGGCGTACTCGGGCAGCGGCCAGTCGCGACCGAACCGGGAATCCAGCAGTCGAATGTCGAGCGTGGTCATCGCGGGCGCTCCATGCGTTCGATGATGAGATCGACCAGCTGCGCGGCGAGCCGGCTCTTCGCTGCGCTGGCCAGCGGCCAGTCGCGATCGGCGGCAATGACGTGCAGCGCGCTGTCGCCGTCGCCGAACCCTCGATCGGTGCCGACCCGATTGGCCACGATCAGGTCGAGCCGTTTGGCGGCGAGCTTGGCCCGCGCATTGGCCTCGACCATATCGGTTTCGGCCGCGAAACCGACCGTGAACGGGCGCGGCTCGGAGACGGCGACTTCGGCAAGGATATCCGGGTTCGGGACCAGGTCCAGCACGCGGCTTCGGCCGTCCTTCTTGATCTTCGAGTCGGCGACTTCGGCCGGACGGAAGTCGGCCACGGCGGCAACGCCGACGAATCCGTCGGCGGGCAAGGCGTCGAACACCGCAGCGCGCATCTGTTCGGCGGTGGTCACGTCGACCCGGCGCACCCCGGCCGGCGTGGCGCGTTCGACCGGACCGGCGACCAGGACGACCTCGGCGTCGGCCCGGGCCAGTGCGCTGGCGACGGCGAAGCCCATCGCGCCGGACGATCGGTTGCCGAGAAAGCGAACCGGATCCAGCGGTTCATGGGTGGGTCCGGCGGTGACCACGAAGCGGGTCCCCGACAGGCGACCCGGCGCCGGGCGATCGCTCGCGCCGAGCACTGCGGCCGCGATCGCTTCAGGTTCCAGCATGCGCCCGGCGCCGATTTCGCCGCAGGCCTGGTCGCCGCTGCCCGGACCGAGCAGGACCACGCCGCGAGCCTGCAGTCGGCTGCAGTTGTCGACCACCGCCGGGTGCGCCCACATCACGCGATTCATTGCCGGTGCCATCCACACCCGGGCCTCGGTGGCCAGCAGCACGGTGGTCAGCAGGTCGTCGGCCCGCCCGATCGCCGCCCGGGCGATCAGGTCGGCGGTGGCGGGTGCGACCAGCACATCGTCGGCCCAGCGGGCCAGCTCGATATGGCCCATGCCGGCTTCGGCCTCGGCGTCGAGAAGCTCGGTGTGGACGCGATGGCCGCTGACTGCCTGAAGCGTCAGTGGCGTGATGAAGGCCTGCGCGCCGGAGGTCATGACCACCCGGACCTCGGCACCGCGTTCGCGCAGCCGGCGAACCAGTTCGGCGCTCTTGTAGGCCGCGATCCCGCCGCTGACCCCGACCAGCACGCGCCGGGCGCCGATCGGGTCGGTGGACGGCGGGGCGGGTTGTCGGGACGATTCGGTCAATGTCCTACCCGTATTGGGGACGATTTCCGATGGTGCGGACCGCGCCGGTGGGGCACGCTGGCCAGGTCCGACCCGTAAAGGACCCGATTGTATGCGAATCCACGACTGGCCCACCGGCGAACGACCGCGCGAACGCCTGCTGAACGAGGGGGCGGAGGCCCTGAGCGATGCCGAACTGCTGGCCATCCTGCTGCGCACCGGAACCCGGGGTTGTTCGGCGCTGGACCTGGCCCGGCGATTGCTGGCGACGTTCGACGGCCTGCGCGGCCTGCTGGAGGCGCCGGCTGACCGGTTGGTCGCCGAGCCGGGGCTCGGCCCGGCCAAGGTCGCCCAGCTGCAGGCCGCGATTGCGCTGGCCCGGCGCCACCTGCGCGCCCGCCTGACCCGCGGCGATGCCCTGACCAGCCCGGATGCGACCCGCCGCTTCCTGCGCGCCGAGCTGCGTCATCGACCGCATGAAGCCTTCTGCGCGCTGCTGCTCGACACCCGGCATCGGGTCATCGCGTTCCGGGTCCTGTTTCACGGCACCATCGACGCGGCGCACGTGCACCCGCGCGTCGTCGTCGAGACCGCGCTGAGCGACCGGGCCGCGGCGGTGATCGTCGCCCACAACCACCCGTCGGGCGTGGCCGAGCCCAGCCAGGCCGATCTCGCGATCACCCGCCGGCTGCGCGACGCGCTGGCCCTGGTCGACATCCGGTTGCTCGACCACTTCATCGTCGGCGACGCCGAGGTCGTCTCGTTGGCCGAGCGGGGGCTGGTCTGACTCTTCATGACCGGGCCGGAAACGGAACGTCAGGAACAGAAAGCGAGGAACCGCAGAGTACGCAGATTCGCGCAGATGGAAATGACAGACCGCTGCAGTTCTTCCGGTCCGGTCGATCCTCGTCGACTGCAGTGATCGTCGCTGACGGAGAACCGCGCACGAACCCCTCGGATACCCCGCAGCACAGAGTTGGAGCGCGTAACGTCATCCAACAACCCCATCTTCGGAATCGGCATCTGCGTGAATCTGCGTACTCTGCGGTTCTCCTTCCCGTTTCTGGCGCCCGGAAACGAAAAACGCCCGGCGGGGCCGGGCGTTTCGAAGAGGTGCTGTGGTGATGCAGGAGCCGGGGATTCGATCGATTACTTGATCTTGGCTTCCTTGTACATCACGTGCTTGCGCACGACCGGGTCATATTTCTTGAACTCCAGCTTCTGCGGGGTGTTCTTCTTCTGCTTGTCGGTCGTGTAGTAATGGCCCGTCCCGGCGGAGGAGACGAGCTTGATCTTGTCGCGAGCGCTACCGGCCATGTCGAATCTCCTTTAGATCTTCCGGCCCGACGCACGCAGCTCGGCGAGCACGTTGTCGATGCCTTTCTTGTCGATGATGCGAAGGCCCTTGGTCGAGACGCGGAGTTTGATCCAGCGGTTCTCGGCCGGGGACCAGAAACGGTGACTGTGGAGGTTCGGCAGCGAACGACGACGCGTCTTGTTGTTGGCGTGGGACACGTTGTTCCCGACCAACGGGCGCTTGCCGGTTACCTGGCAGACTCTGGACATGACGATTTCCGGATGTTGGGTCGATACGGGCGCAACACGCGCCACGGCGAAAATGCTAGCCGCCTTTTATAGCCCAAAATCGTGGGGAATGCAACGCCAGAGGCAATTTTCTGGACCGAGCCGGTCGATTCGGACCGCAGATCGAAAAAAGCCCGGCGCCGAAGCGCCGGGCAGGCCCCGCATACACCGCGTCCCTTCCCCAGAACAGGCAGCGGCCCCGAGATCGGATCGCATCTCGTATCGAACAGAATTGTGTGATGTATATCACATTGTTTCGGTCGCGCCAAGCCTCGGATACGCCCCGTCGTTCGCTGTCGCTCGGCTATCCTCGACAGCCCGTTCCGATCAAGAGGCGCATCCATGCGCGCACTGCTTTTCGTTCTGACCCTGCTGGCCGCTCTTCCCTCGTCGAACGCCCGTTCCGAACCGGCGATGCCGGACATCGACTTCCGGTCCGGCTACGCCGCAGCACCCGGCGCGCCGTCGCTGGAGACCCTGCTGGGCGTTCCGATCGGCTCGGCGATCAGCGAACCGGGCGAACTCGCGCGCGCCTTCGAGCGGCTGGTCGAGGCCTACCCGGACCGGACCCGGAAGGTGTCGTACGCCACCAGCTGGCAGGGTCGTGACCTGTTCTACGTGATCATCGGTACGCCCGACAGGATCGAGCAGCTCGATGCGATCCGCGACGACATCCTCGCCGTGGCCCGACCCGATCGCCACGACGACGCCCGGATCGAGACGGCCCTGGAGCGACTGCCCGGCACGGTCTGGCTGTCGAATTCCGTGCACGGCAACGAGATCGCACCGGCCGACGCTGCGCTGATGGTCGCCCATCACCTGCTCACCGCCGACAGTGATCCGGTGGTCGATACGATCCTCGCCGAGACCCTGGTGTTCATCGACCCGATGCAGAACCCGGACGGGCGGGCCCGCTTCGTGCAGCGATTCGAAGCGGAGCTGGGGCTGGAGCCGCTGGCCGACCGCCTTGCTGCCGAACACGACGAGCCGTGGCCGTCGGGACGGGTCAACCACTACCTGTTCGACCTGAACCGCGACTGGCTGGCGATCACCCAGCCCGAAACCGAGGGCCGGGTCGCCGCGCTGCTCGAGTGGTTTCCGCTGGCCTTCGTCGACGCCCACGAGATGGGGCCGGACACGACCTTCTTCTTCGCGCCCGAAGCGGTACCCTACAACCCGCTGCTGGTCGAGGATCAGCGTGCCTCGCTCGAACGGTTCGGCCGCAACAACGCGCGCTGGTTCGATGCGCTGGGCCTGCCGTACTTCACCCGCGAGATCTTCGATGCCTTCTATCCCGGCTACGGCGCCAGCTGGCCGTCGTACTACGGTGCCGTGGCGATGACCTACGAACAGGCGTCGGTGCGCGGCCTGAAGATGCGGCGACGAGACGCCACCGAGTGGCGCTACGTCGAGTCGGTCGAGCGCTATGCGGTGGCACTGCTGGCCACCGCCGAGACCGTCGCTCGGAATCGCCAGCGGTTGTGGCGCGATTTTGCCGCCTACCGCGCTTCGGCCGTCGAGCAGGCGCGCCAGCAGGGAACGCGGGCCTGGGTCATTCCGACCCAGCGCGACCAGCGCGGCGCCGACCGTCTGGCCTCGCTGCTGGCCCGCCACGGCGCGGACGTGCACGTGCTCGATGCAGCGCGTTCGGCCTGTGATCGGCAGCTCGAGCCGGGCAGTTACGTGATCCCGGCCGCGCAGCCGGCCTATCGCAAGCTGCGCGTACTGCTCGACGACGACATTGCGCTGCCCGACGATTTCGCCGAAGAACAGGAACGACTCCGGGCGCTGGATCGCCCGGACGAGATCTACGATGTCACCGCCTGGTCGCTGCCGGCGATGTTCAATCTCGAGGTCGCGACCTGCCGGCGCGCGATCGCCGTCGACGACGCTCGCGTGGTCAGGCCCGGGGCGCTGCCGGCCGGTCGGATCACGGGCCCGGACGATGCGGTGGTCTTCCTGGTTGCCGGCGGTTCGCAGGCCACCGGCGAATTCCTGGCCGCGGCGCTGGGCGAGGGACTGTTCGTGCAGTCCAACGAAAAGCCGTTCGAGCACGCCGGCCGGACCTGGCCGTCGGGTTCGGTGATCCTTCCGGCCGCGGCGCTGCCGGCCGACGGACGGACCGCGCTCGCCGCCCTGGCAGCGCGAACCGGAGCCACCGTGGTCGGCGTCGGCGATACCTGGGTGACCGACGGGCCGAATCTGGGCAGCATGACCGTGCGACGGCTGCATCCGCCGCGGGTCGCGCTGGCCTGGGACGCGCCGACCGACATCTATGCACCCGGCGCGCTGCGCTTCGTCCTCGAGCGCCGCTTCGGCGTTCCGGTTACGCCGATCCGCACCGCGACGCTGCGCTCGGCCCCGCTGGATCGCTACGACGTGGTGATCCTGCCCGACGACTCCGGGCGCTGGGGCGGCTACGAAACGGTGCTCGGCACGGCCGGCCGCGACCATCTGGCCGACTGGGTCGAGGACGGCGGTGTCCTGATCACGCTGGCCGGGGCGACCGATTGGGCCGCCGATGCCGATGTCGACCTGCTCGCGATCCGCGCCGAGCGCCAGCTGCGCGATCCGGTGGACGAGGAAACAACCGCTGAAAACGACGAGCACCGGCAACCGGCAGCGCTCGTGCCCGGTACCGAACTGACGTCCATCCAGGAGTTCGAGGCCGCGGTTACCCCGGACGTCGAGCGACCCGACTCGGTGGCCGGCGTGCTGGTGCGTGCCGAGGTCGATACCGAGCACTGGCTGGCTGCCGGACTGGCGCCGACGCTGAACGTGCTGGTCCGTGGCGATCGGGTGTTCGGCCCGATCACCCGCGATCGCGGGCGCAACGTGGTCCGGTTCGCCGGCCCCGACCGGCTTCGTGCCGCCGGCTACCTGTGGGACGAGAACCGCCGCCAGCTGGCCTACAAGCCGTTCGTCGTCGACCAGCCCCTCGGCCGGGGGCGGATCGTCGCGTTTACCGAGGATCCCAGCGTTCGCGCCTACCTCGATGGACTGAACCTGCTCGTGCTCAATGCGGTGCTGCGCGCCCCCAGCTATACCGGACGGGTCCGCTGATCCGGGCTCGCCCCCGACCCGCCCGGTCCGTATACTGGGTCGGGATCCAGGGTGCGAGGGATGCTGTTGCCGCTGCCGCAGAACATGAGCCTGCCCGGGCTGGGCCTGCTGCTTGCCTTCACCGCGCCGGTCGCTGCGATGGACGCCGATCGTTTCGCCGAGCGGCTCGACCGGGCCGCCCGGCTGAACGTATCCGCGCCGTGGCCGGAGTCCCAGCGGATACTCGACGAGCTGCGCGTGCACCTGGATCTGGCAAGCCACGATCAGCGCGTGACCTATCTGATGCTCGAGAGCCGCAACCAGGCGATGGATGGTCAGCTCGAGGCCTCGTTGGACACGGTCGAAACCCTGCTCCAGCTCGAACTCGAACCCCACCAGCGGCTGATCGCGCATGCGCGCGCGGCCAACGTCGGCTATATCGCGAGACGATTCGAAACGACCTTTCGTCACCTCAACGCAGGAATGGCGCTACTGGCGGACGACTCGCTGGAACGTCATGCGGTCAACCTGTACAGCGTGGCCGCGTACATCTACGCGCTGGCCGAGGAACCGGAGGATGCGGTGATCTTCGGTCGCAAGGCGTTGGCGATCGCGCAGCGTTTCGGCCTCGCGCGCGAACAGTGCGCGGCTCGCCAGCGGCTGGGCTTCGTCTTCAAGCGACAGCGCGACAGCACCGCCGCTGCCGAACAGTACCGGGCGGCGATCGACGAATGTGCGGCAACCGGTGACGAACTGCTGATCGGCACCCTGGACTATGCCTACGGTGACCTGCTGCGCTCGATCGGCCGCCACCGAGAGGCCGAACCCCGCCTCGAGCGGGCGATCGAGAAGATGCAGGTCCATGGCTACCGCGAAGGACTGTCGCTGGCCCGACTGTATCGGGCCCGGCTGGCGCTGGCTCGTGACGAAGCCGACCTGGCCGAACGGATGTTTCGAGACGCACTGGTCGACCTGACGGCCGCCGGCAATGACGAATACGTCGCCGAAGCGCACCGCGGACTCGCAGAGCTTGCGCTGGACCAGGAACGATTCGGCGACGCGGTCGATCATCTGCGTTCGTCCATGAACGCTCGCGAGGCGTATCTCCAGGAAGTGCGCGATCGTCGCACCGCGTTTTTGCAGGTGGAGTTTTCGGTGGCCGAGAAGGAACGCGAACTGGCCCGGCTTCGAGAACAGCAGCGGATCGCCGAGCTGGAGCGGCAGAGCCTCGCCCAGCAGTCGCTGATCCGGATCGGTCTGGTCGTCGGCACTCTCTTGCTGCTGTTGCTGCTGCTGATTCTCTGGGTCCGCGCGGTTCGCGACCGCCGCCGGTTCCGGCGCCTGGCGCACCGCGATGCCCTGACCGCGCTCAGCAACCACACCCGTTTCTTCGAATTGGCCGAGACGACCCGCCAACTGGCCATGGCCAAGAAGCGCAACTACACCTTCGTGCTCGGCGACATCGACCATTTCAAGCAGGTCAATGACCGATACGGGCACTTGACCGGCGACGCCGTCCTGCGCAAGGTCGGTGCCGCGCTGCGCGAGCAGTTCGGCGACAAGGGCATCATCGGCCGGGTCGGTGGCGAAGAATTCGGCCTGGCCCTGCCCGGCCCCGACCTGGCCACCTTGCTTACCGGGCTCGAGGCGGTGCGCGCCCGGTTGCGGACGATCCGGGTCGGCGAGCAGCCGATTCCGATCACCATGAGTTTCGGCGTGGCCCGTCCGCGCGACGGCGAGTCGTTGACCGCGCTGCGCGAACGGGCCGATCGGCGCTTGTATGCGGCCAAACAGGCCGGACGCGACCGGGTCGTCGCCGAGGGCGAAGGCTGACCGGACTCGCCCCGGGCGTCGAGCCAGCCTGCGAGGCGGCCGCCTCGGGCCGACCGCCGGCCGGCACCGGCGGGATCGCGTCGGCGGGATCGCCTCGACGGGATCAGTCTTCGGGGTCACTCCTATCGGCCAGCTGCCCGTGCAGGTACGCGTAGATCAGTGCGCTGAGATAGGCCTGCTGCTTCAGATTGGCCGCGCCGCCGTGGCCGCCTTCGATGTTCTCGTAGTACAGCAGATCGTGGCCCTGGTCGAGCATTTTCGCGACCATCTTGCGGGCATGCCCCGGATGGACCCGGTCGTCGCGGGTGGAGGTGGTGAAGAACGCGCGCGGGTAGTCGACGTCGGCGGAGACGTTCTGGTACGGCGAGTACGCGGCCAGGTAGGCCCACTGGTCGGGGTCGTCCGGATCGCCGTATTCGGCCATCCAGCTGGCGCCGGCCAGCAGGCGGTGGTACCGCTTCATGTCCAGCAGCGGGACCTGGCAGACCACCGCGTCGAACAGGTCCGGGCGCTGGACCATCACCGCGCCGACCAGCAGGCCGCCGTTGCTGCCGCCCTGGATGCCGAGGTGGTCCGGCGAAGTGATGCCGCGTTCGATCAGGTCCTCGGCCACGGCAATCAGGTCGTCGAAGGCGCGCTGGCGGTTTTCCTTCAGCGCGGCCTGGTGCCACTTGGGCCCGAACTCGCCGCCGCCGCGGATGTTGGCCAGCACGTAGACCCCGCCGCGCTCCAGCCAGGCCGAACCGGTTACGCCGGAGTAGAACGGCGTGCGTGAAACTTCGAAGCCGCCGTAGGCCGCCAGCAGCGTCGGATTCTGCCCGTCGGCCTCGAAGCCGGCCGGCGTGACGACGAAGTACGGAATGCGCTCGCCGTCGGCCGAGGTGGCCTCGTGCTGCGCGACCTCCATGCCGGCCTTCTCGAACCAGGCCGGTTCGCTGCGCACGTCGGTGTGGGTGTCGCGGGCGGCATCGGCTTCGAACAGCGTCGACGGGGTCAGAAAGCCGGTGTAGTTGTAGTAGAAGCGATCGGACCGGTCGTCCGTCGACACCACGGCGATGCTGCCGAGCTCCGGCACGTCCAGCGGCTCGCTGACCCAGCGGCCGTCGTCATGGGTGAAGCGGTGCAGGGTCGAGACCACGTTGTCGAGCACATTGACCAGCACGGTGTTCTCGGTGGTGGCGACCGATGAGATCGACGCGCGTTCGCCGGGCTGGACGACCACGGCCAGTTCCGGGCTGTCGGTCTCGAAGCTGTCGATCGGCCCGGCGACCAGCGCCCCCTGGGAGTAGGTCGTGCCGGCCACCTCCCAGTCGGACTTCAGTTCGATCAGGACCTGGCCATCCAGCATTCCGGCGAGTTCGGCGTCGTCGGGCACGTTCAGGCGGTGCGGTTTGCCGTCGCGGTACAGGTAGTAGTGGCGTGAAAAGAAGCCGGGCGCGCGCACGATCATGTCGTAGTGATCATCGCCGTCCCAGAAACGCAGGCCCTGCGCCGCGACGTCGCCGCGTTCGCCTTCGAACACGATCGGGGCCTCCGAGGGATCGCTGCCGCGTTCCCAGATCCGCACCGTACGCGGGTAGCCGGAGTCGGTGACCTGATCCTCGCCGAAGGCCGGGCCGTAGAACACCGAGTCGCGGTCGCGCCAGCTGATGGCGCTCTTCGATTCCTCGAGCCTGAACCCGTCCTCGACGAATTCGCGCGTTGCCATGTCCCATTCGCGCGTGACCGTGGCATCGGCGCCGCCGATCGACAGGCGGACCAGGCAGCGGTCGTAGTCCGGATAGCGGCAGCTCGCGCCGGCCCAGACCCAGTTCTCGCCTTCTTCCTCCGCAAGCGCGTCGAGGTCGAGCAATACCTCCCACTCGGGTTCCTCGTTGCGATAGTCCTCGACCGTCGTCCGGCGCCAGATGCCGCGGACGTGCCCGGCGTCGCGCCAGAAGTTGTAGATCATCCCGCCCTGCAGCGACGGATACGCGATCCGGTCGTCGGAGGTCAGGATTTCCAGCGCGCGGTCGTGGATCGGCGCGAACAGCGGGTGGGCCTCGAGCTCGGACAGTGACACCTCGTTCTGCCCGCGTGCCCAGGCCAGCGCGTTCGGGCCCTCGACCTCCTCGAGCCAGAGATAGGGATCGTCGCCGGGTTGTGTCTGTGCCATTGTGATCGAGCCGGCGCCGAGGCCGGCGGCCAGTAGGAGGAAGCAGAAGTGTTTCATGAACGGGTCCATTCGGGGTCGTCGGCCGACCATTCTGGCCGGTCCGGGTCGGCGCGGCGTGTGCCATTGGTTGGTGTGGAACCCTCGTCCGGGACCGTGAAACGGGATTCGACGCGGAAATCGCCCGGCGGCGCGACCGCGTGGAACCACCGGCACGCCGCCGTGGAACGGAAACCGGCATGCCGCGACCTCCGAGCGCGGCTTGAACTTCGGTAAGGCCACCAGAAGGTCTTCCGGCAAGGCCCGGGCACACAGGCCCGCTTGCCGCAGACCACACTCACACCGAACCGGGAGATCCGCTCATGAGACTCCAGAAACGACTTCTTGCAACTGCCATCGCCGCTGCAGTCGCGCTGCCCCTTGCCGCGCCTGCCGACGACCACGAACATCGCCGACACGAAAACCATCATCCGGAAATGAACAAGCACTCCGCGATGAACACCACGAACCCGTCGCGTGACTCCGGAACGCAGGCACAGCGCTACGGTGAACAGCAGACATCGCCGTACGGTGCGCCGGACAACAGCTGGATTTCCATCAGCGGTACGGTGGTGGACGTCGCCCGCGATCAATTCGAGCTCGACTACGGCGACGGTGTCGTGACGGTCGAGATGGACGACGGCGACCGGGACGCGGATGCCTATTCGCTGTTGACCGGTGACAAGGTCCGCGTCATGGGCCGGGTCGACGACGATCTGTTCGAAACCACGACGATCGATGCAATGAGCGTGCAGGTCGACAAGCTGGGCACGACGTTCTATGCCGATCCGAACGATCAGGAAGCGCTGAGCGTTGCGGTTACCGTGCCGATCACCGTTTCCGAGACGGTCGTCAACGGCCGCGTCATCTCGGTCGACCAGGACGACTTCATGATCGATACCGGAATGGCCCACCTGACCGTCGATGTCTCCGATCTGGCGTCGAATCCGCTTGACGACCGCGGCTTCCTGCGGATCGATGTGGGCGATCGGGTCAGCGTGACCGGCGACATGACCCGGGAATTCTTCGAAGGCCGCCAGCTCGACGCCGATGTCATCGTCGAGTTGAGCAATCGACGGTAGTCAGCCCCCGGGCGCCTTCCGCCGCGATCATCGTTCGCAACATCGACCCCGGCTCCTGCGGTCGGGGTCTTTTCCTTGCGCAGCCGGCGCAGGCCCGCGCAGGGTTCAGGCCGGTCGGCGTGCAGTCAGGACCGCGCGGAGCGGCGGCGGATGCCCTTCGATCGTGGCGCTTCGATCCGGGGTCAGCGCGTTGGCCAGGGAATGGAAGGGCATCCAGTCGGTCGGGCGCTGTTCTGCCGTGGTGGTCCGCGTCCGGTCGCAGACCGCGACGCCGGCGTATCCGGCCTCGACCAGCCAGTCACCCAGTCGGGGAACGGTCGGCAGTCGATGAACGTTGCGCATGTTGGCGTAGCGCCCGGGGGGATCGAGTTGCTCGTTTCCGTCGCCGGGCAGGACCAGCGTTTCGAGCACCAGCGTGCCCCCGGGCGCCAGGTGCCGGGCGATCCGGGCCAGGTGCTCCAGCGGGTCGCGACGGTGATACAGCACGCCCATCGAGAACACCACGTCGAACGCACCGATCGCCGGCAGGGCCTCGAAACGCAGCGGCAGGAAGTCCAGCGCCGCCGGGCCGGCCAGTCGTGCGATCGCGCGGTGCTGCATCCAGAACACCAGCGTCGGGTCGCAGACGGTGACACTGGCCGCGCCGGCGTCGAGCATCCGCCAGGCGAAGTAGCCGTTGCCGCCGCCGATGTCCAGCACGTGCCGGCCGCCCAGGTCCACCTGCGGTGCGACCCGGTCCCATTTCCAGTCCGAGCGCCACTCGGTATCGATCGATACGCCGGCCAGCCGCAGCGGGCCCTTGCGCCATGGAATCAGGCCCTTCAGCGCAGTGGCGGCCTCGGTCAGCGTGTCGGCCGGTTCGCCGGCGACCAGCACGCCGTGGTCGATCCGCCAGCCGGCCGGTGCGTCCGGCACTGCGTCCAGCGCGGCCTGCCAGTCGGGCAGCCGGCCGTGCCGATCCGGATGCGTGGCCGCGGCCACGGCCGTGTCGAGATCGGCTGCGCGGACGGCGCCGAAGCGATCGATTCGAACCGCGTCGTTCATGGACCGGATCGGCGCAGGCGGATTCTGGGGCATACAATCACTGCAGGTTCCTGTCGCCGGGTCCGACCCGGCGCTTTACTGGTATGGCTCGAGACGAAATCTACCGCACCCGCGACGTCGACCGACCGGCGGCACCGTTCGAATTCTCCGAGGCCGTGGTCAAGGTCTTCCCGGACATGATCGAGCGCTCGGTGCCGGGGTACCGCTCGATGCTGGACCTGACGCCGCTGCTGGTCCGGCGCGCCGTCCAGCCGGGGTCGCGGATCTACGACCTGGGCTGCTCGCTCGGTGCGGCCACGCTGGCGGCCCGGCGCGCGGTGCAGGTCGACGATGTCGAGATCATCGCGGTGGACCGCTCACCGGACATGGTCGCCCGCTGCCGAGAAGTGATGGCCGCCGACAACTCGCGCGTGCCGGTCGAGGTCGTCGAGGCCGACCTGCTCGACATGGCGATCGAGAATGCTTCTGTGGTGCTGGTCTACTACACCCTGCAGTTCGTTCCGATCGCCGAGCGCGATGCGCTGGTTCGCCGCATCCACGACGGCCTGCGGCCCGGCGGGTTGCTGGTGCTGGCCGAAAAGCTGGCCTTCGAGCCGCCTTCGGTCCAGGACTGGCTGGATACCCACCACCACGATTTCAAGCGCAGCCAGGGCTATTCGGATCTCGAGATCGCGCGGAAACGCCAGGCGCTGGAGAACGTGCTGGTGCCGGAGACCCGGGCGCAGCACCACGAGCGCCTGCGCGCCGCCGGATTCACCGCGATCGTCGACTGGTTCCAGTGCTTCAACTTCGCCGCCATCGCCGCCGTGCGTGGAGCCGCCGATGGTTGAGCGATCGAACACCGACATCGACGAAAAGGAACTCGATCGGATCGAACGACTGCGCGACCGGACCGACGAGATCGAACTGATCATTTCCGGTCTGACCACCGTTGCGCTGTTCACGCTGCCGGGCTGGTTGTTCGATGCGGTCAGCGCTCGCTACTCCCACCAGTCCTACGCCTCTTCGCAGGCGATGGAAATCCTGTTGATCCTGGCACCGGGCGTGTTCTACGCGCTGGGAGGATGTTTTGCCGTCCACCTGATGATCCGTGCCTACTGGGCCGGACTGGTCGGGCTCCGCTCGGTCTACCCCGGCGGCATCGTCTGGGAGCGCGTGCCGGGCATCGGTCGCCAGACCCGCGAACACCACCAGGCGCAGCTGCCGGACCTGCGCCGCGCGATCACCTCGGCCGATCATGCAGCCTCGGGCCTGTTCTCGGTCATCAGCATGATCGCGCTGGGCATGCTGTGGATCTCGGTGCTGATGATCGCGATCCTGATGGGCAGCCAGCTTCTCGGCGCGGTCATCGGCGATTCCGACCGGGCCATCGATCTGTCGCTGTGGTTGCTGGTGGGGCTGTTCATCGGCGCGCCCGGTCTGCTCTGGCTGTTCGATGCCGTGCTCGGTGCCCGGTTTCCCGGACTGGCGGAACGGGCCTGGTTCCGGGGCATGGTTCGAAGGCTGATCGTGATCAACGGGTGGATCTGGCCGCAACGCCTGATCCTGCCGGTCCAGCTCACGCTCCAGACCAACACCCGCCCCTACCTGTTCTCGCTGATGATCGCGCTGGGGAGTTTCGGCATCCTGTTTCTCGGCTTCGTTCGCTACGAGGCCTGGACGCAATTCTCGATCTCCGACCCGTTCCGCTACCTCGACCGATCCACGATCGAGGGCGGCATCGACAGCGCCCACTACGAGAGCCTGCGGGGCCGGCCCGACCGCCTGCGAATGGTTCCGACCCTCGATGACTTCGAGCAGCGCAGCGCGTTCCTGCGGGTGTTTCTTCCCTACTATCCGCAGCGCGACAATCCGGTCCTCGATGCCCGCTGCCCGGAAGCGGCGTCGCCGGTCGACTGCCTGAGGGGGCTGTGGACCGTGCGCCTGGGTCGGCGAACGATCGCGCCCGACACGCTGCTGCCCACGGAACGGCGGGATCTCAATCAGCGCGGCCTGACCGGCCTGGTTCCGCTGACCGACCTGCCACCGGGCCTGCACGTGCTCGAGATCGTCTGGAACGAGGCCGATGCGTCGGGCGGATCCGCTGCTGCAAGGACCTACCGGGTGCCGTTCGTGTTCTCGCCCGACCAGGAGCTCGGTGCGCGGCAGATCGAATCCGCCGACTCCGCCGCAGGGTTCTGAGCCCCCGGGCCGGTTCGGCGGCCTGCTGCAATCGAACCTCGGCGCGCCGCGTCGAGCCGTCCGGGGGTCGAAGGCGTCGCCCATGGTCTCGATCCCGCCTTCGGAACACTCCGACCGGACCGAGTCGCCCGTGGCGCAAGTTCTTTCCGAAATCCGACTTCCTGATTGAAGGGGACAGGCGACGATGGCGGATGCCAGGAGGAACGTGCAGATGTGTGTTCGATTCTCGATTCTCGGTCTCTTGACGGGACTTTCATTCAGCATGGCCTGCTCGGCACAGACCGTTGCGACCAAGGAACTGCAGCTCAGACCGCTGGAGACGTTTCGCCCGGTGATGCTGGATACGGCAAGAAGGACGGCGTTCGATCCAGCCGTGCATGGTTTCCGGTTCGCGAATACCTTTCAGAACGATTTCATCAGCGAGCTCGACGTGCGCACGAATGGTCTGTGCGGTGGAATGGTCTACACCACGCTGGATTTCTTTCATGCTGGCCGTGCCATTCCCCGACAGGGCCATCGTCCGGCCGTGCAGACGCGGCTGCACGACTACATCTATGATCGCCAGGTCCATTCGATCGAGCGCAACGTCGACAAATGGATGGAGGTGGGATTCAACCCGCTCGGCGCACGCGACAGCGAATTCTTCAACTGGGGTCTGCAGGGGTTCGGTGGTGGACGCCTCCAGGAATTGCGAGCCGAGATCGATTCCGGAAGGCCGGTGCCTCTCGGGCTGCAGCAATATGACGGCAACGGTCCGAAGAATCATCAGGTGCTGGCCATCGGCTATGACCTGGGTCGATACAAGGGCGATCTGGGTGACTACAAGGAAGACCTGCGGATCTTCGTCTACGATCCCAATCACGTCGGTCAGACATTGACGCTGGTACCCGACACCAAGCGACAGGCCTTCCACTACCTGGAACGCACCGACCGGGTCTGGAGAACCTACTTCGTCGATCGGAACTATTCGGCACGAACGCCGCCTGCGCTTTCGGAACGGTCATCGTCCAGCGACGGGATCATCGAGGCCCTGCTGATCGAATTCCACACGGGCGGCGATGACCTTCGTGGCGGAAACGACAACGTCAACGTAACGATCTTCTTGCGGGGGTCGGCTCCGCAGACGATGGCCAATGTGAACCGGGGACGTCGCTGGATCGGGAACTACACCCAGACCGTCCGTATCCCGCTGCGACGTCGGGTCCGGATCGAAGACATCGAGAGTGTGCGGATCGACACCACGTTCGGCGGTGGGATCGGTGGAGACAACTGGAACCTGGATCAGATGCGGATCATCGCTGAAGATGGCGCGGCACAACACCAGCTCTTCGATCGAACGGGAACGCCGTTGATGCGCTTTACGGGCGAGAGGAAAACCTATCTCGCTCGGCTCCGGTGAAGATCGGTCGCGCTCGCCGCCGGAGATCGGCGGCGGGCTCGGTTCCTGGTGCTGCTTCGGCCATTCAAGAAGCGACCGCTGTGGTCTCGTTGCGGCCCGTCGCCGGGTGATCCGTCTCAGCAGGACTCCAGCAATTCCCGCACCGCCGGCGCGATGCGCTCGGCCAGGTCGATCCGGGCCTCGGGCGCATCGACGGTGTCGCTGCAGACCACGGTCTCGATCCCGGCCTCGGCCAGCGTCTCCCGGGCGCGATCGCCGAACAGGCCGTGGACGACGGCGCAGGCCGGCATCGGCAGACCGGCCTCGACCAGCACGCGCGCGGCGTCGGCCAGCGTGGCGCCGGACGACAGGATGTCGTCGACCAGCACCGGCCGGCGGTCGTCGAGGCCGGCGAGCGACGGCGCGGTGATGCGCACGTCGTGGTCGCCGAAGCGCTGCTTGGTCATCACCCGCCACGGCAGGCCGCGCGCTTCGGCCACGGCCCGCACCCACTGTTCGCTTTCTTCGTCCGGGCCGACCACCAGCGGTTGTTCGATCGACGCGGCGATCCATGCGGCCAGCGCCGGTGCCGCGGCGACCACCCGGCCGGGAATCGAATAGACCGCATCGAGGGTCGGATAGCGGTGCAGGTGCGGATCGACGGTGACCAATCCGTCGAAGGCCGCCGAAATCCGCTCGGCGAAGCTGACCGAGGTCAGCGCTTCGCCGGGGTGGAAGCGGTGGTCCTGGCGCATGTACGGCAGGTACGGCGCGACCAGCAGCACGGATCGTGCGCCAAGATCGCGGACCAGGTCGGCGGCGAACAGCAGGCGCGGAATCTTCGGGTCCGGCCGGTCCAGCGTGGCCACCAGCACCACGTCCCGGTCGGTCAGCTCGGCGTCGATGCGAAGGTAGCTTTCGCCGTCGGGGAAACGGCGGTAGTGCAGCGCGATCCGGTCGCCGTTCACGGCGGCGGCCAGTCGGTCGGCGCGCGCGTCGTTGCCCGGCAGCGCGATCAAGACGGGGCGGGTCATCGGTCGGCCTCGGTCTGGATGATGTCGCCGTTGTTGCCGGCGAACTCGCGGGCATAGCCCAGCTCCCCGGCAGTTTCGGCGTGGATGGTGTAGAGGGGGTCGCCGGCCCGGACCTCATCGCCGAGATGCACGTGCAGCTCCAGGCCGGCGGCCGGCGCGCCCGGCGCGCCGGCCAGCTTGGCCACCCGCGACAGCCGCCGGTTGTCGAAATGCGTCACGCAGCCGGAGTGCGCGGCGGTGACGACCTCGGTGCGGCTGGCCTTCGGCGGTTCGCGCAGGCCGCCCTGGGCCTCGCAGATGGCCTGGAATTTCTGCCACGCCGCGCCCGATTCCAGCGTCCTGGCGGCCTGCCGTACGCCGTCGCCCGGCTCGGCCTTGCCGCCGAACTCCAGCAGCACGCCGGCCAGGCTCAGCGCCCGGTCGGCCAGGTCGCGGGGGGCGTCCGGATCGCCCTGGAACACGGCCAGCAGGTCGCGCGCTTCCAGTGCCGGACCGATGCCGCGGCCGACCGGCTGGCGGCCGTCGGAGATCACGATCTCGGCGGTCAGGTCGAAGCGCGCCGCGGTGCTGCGCAGGCGCTCCCCGAGCCGTTCGGCGTCTTCGCGACTGCGCAGCTTGGCGGTGGCGCCGACCGGCAGGTCCAGCACCAGGTGGGTCGAGCCGGCGGCGACCTTCTTCGACAGTACCGAGGCGACCAGCTGGGCTTCGGCATCCAGGTCCATGACCCGCGCGACCCGGATCAGCAGGTCGTCGACCGGACTCAGGCCGACCGAGCCGCCCCAGACCACGCAGCCGCCTTCCCGCTCGACCACGCGCTGCATGTGGCCGAGCGTCAGGCTGACCGGCGCCAGGGTTTCCATGGTGTCGGCGGTGCCGGCCGGCGAGGTGATCGCGCGCGACGAGGTCTTCGGAATGACCAGGCCGTTGGCCGCGACGATGGCCACGATCAACGGCGTGGTGCGGTTGCCCGGCAGGCCGCCGACGCAGTGCTTGTCCAGCCGCATCGGGACATCCCAGTCCAGCCGTTCGCCGACCCCGACCATCGCATCGGTCAGGCCGAACAGTTCGTCGTCGTCGAGCGCGCGCGCGGCGATCGCGGTCAGCAGCATGGCCAGCTGGATGTCGTCGTAGCGGCCGTGGACGACATCGCGCATGATCGCGCCGAACTCGCAGGCCCGCAGCGCGCGGCCGTAGACCTTGCCGCGCACGCTGGAAATCGACTCCAGCGGCTTCGGGTGGCTGACGTGGATCTGCTGTCCGTCGCGCACCTGCAGCGCCCTCCAGGCCGCGGTCGACAGGCCGATCTCGTCCGGCGCGAGCAACTCCGAGCCGGTCTGGAACAGGGTCGCGATGACGGTGTCGTGCAGGCTCTCGAGACGCACCCGCGCATGCGCATCGAAGCCCTCGGAGCGACACACCGGCGAGTCCTTGCGCAGCAGCGCGATCGGCTTGTCCAGCGTATCGAGATCCAGGCAGCGAACCCGGAGGTTGTTGCTGCGCTGGTGCAGTTCCGGTGTACTCATCGGGGCGTCAGATCGACCGTTTGGCCGTGTTCGGGCACCGCGGCCGACCAGCCCAGCCGCTCCTCGATGGCCAGCCGGAACGCATCGGCGGCCTCGGCCTCGCCATGCACCACCCAGACCTGGCCCGGCGGCCGCGGTGCCTGCTCCAGCCAGGACAGCAACTCGTTGCGGTCGGCGTGGGCCGACAGCATGTCGAGGTTGTGGACCTCGGCCTTGACGTCCCAGTACCGGCCGTGGATCTTGACCGACTCGGCGCCGGCGATCATCTTCGCCCCGCGCGTGCCGCCGGCCTGGTAGCCGGCGAACAGGATGGTGTTCTGCGGCTGCGGTGCGTAGACCTTCAGGTGGTGCAGCACCCGCCCGCCGGTCGCCATACCGGAGCCGGCGATGATGATCTTCGGCATCGGATCGGCGTCCAGCGCCTTCGATTCCTCGACCTCGCGCACGTAGCGCGGCAGACCGCAGACCGCTCGAGCCTGTTCCGGCGACAGCCGGTGGTCGTCGGGGTGATCGAGGAACACCTCGGTGGCGTTGATCGCCAGCGGGCTGTCCAGGAACACCGGCACGTTCGGAATCCGGCCTTCGCCCATCAGCTTGTGGAGGTAGTACAGCAGCAGCTGGGTCCGTCCCACCGCGAAGGCCGGCACGATCACCGAGCCACCGCGCCCGACCGTGTCGCTGACGATCCTGGCCAGGCGGTCCTCGGCCGAGCCGTTGGTGCGGTCGCGGTCGCCGTAGGTCGACTCGATCATCAAGACGTCGCATTCCGGGGGCGGCTCGGGCGGCGGGATGGTCGGGTTGGTCCCGTGGCCGAGGTCGCCGCTGAACAGGACGCGAAGCCCGCCGACCTCGAACAGCACGCTGGCCGCCCCGAGGATGTGCCCGGCTCGGCTGAATCGGGCGGTCAGGCCCGGCGCCGCTTCGAAGACCCGGCCGAACGGCTGGTCGCGGAACCGGTACAGGCAGTGCTCGGCATCGGCCCGGGTGTACAGCGGTCGGGCCGGGCGGTGCTTGGAGAAGCCGTGCCGGTTGGCGAACGCGGCGTCCTTTTCGTGGAGGAAGCCGGAATCCGGCAACAGGTGCTGGCACAGCGCGCGGGTCGAGGCGGTGGCGAACACATCGCCTTCGAACCCGTCGCGCACCAGCACCGGCAGGTAGCCGGAATGATCGATGTGCGCGTGGGTCAGGACCGTCGCGTCGATCGTCCCGGGCGCGATCGGCAGCGCCTTCCAGTTGCGGTCGCGCAGCTGCTTGTAGCCCTGGAACAGCCCGCAGTCGACCAGCACCCGGTGGCCGGCGTGCTCGAGCAGGAACTTCGAGCCGGTGACCGTGCCGGCCGCGCCGAGGAAGCGAAGCGTCGGCCCGGCACTCACCGGCCGGCGGCCTCGAAGCCGTCGCCGAACACCCCGCGGAACAACGCCACGAGCTCCGGCTCGGTGACCCTGAGCACGAACAGGCCGCGATTGATGTCCGAGACCAGCAGGGTGCCGTTGTCGAAGAACGGATAGACGTTCCAGGCCCCCTGGAAATTGTTGCCGTCGCCTTCCGGGTAGGTGTCGAAATACGCGACTTCGGTCAGCGTGGCGCTGGCCGGGTCGTCGATCCGCAGGATGCGCAGGCCGCGGCGGTAGTTCGACTGGAAGGTGTAGTTGCCGATCACGTACTGGTTGTGGTCGATGGCCGGGCCGTCGGCGATGTAGCTGGCCGGCTCGGGCGCCGAATCGAGCTGCGCCAGGTCGAACACCAGCGTCCGGGTGCCGGGCAGGTTGAACTGGAATTCGTCGACCTCGTCATCGGTGACGAACCAGCGCTGGCCGGGCATCAGCCAGCCCTGGTGGGTGTAGGCGGTCTGGTTGTACGTGTGACGGCCGATCTGCACCGGCTTGGCCTTGTCGGTCACGTCGACGACGGTGACCGAGTCCTCGTTGCTGGCAAAGCAGATCTCGCGGCCGGTGTAGCGGGTGTCGGGCCCGGCGTAGACCACGCACTGGACGTCGTGGGTGTAGCCGTCGGCCGAGAAGCAGCCGGCGAAGCTCGGGTTGCGCGGGTCGCGGATGTCGATCATGTGCAGGCCGCCGCCGCAGGTGTTGCCGCCGGTGGTGTAGGCGAAGCCGGTGTCGGTGTTGATCGCGATGTTGTGCGCCTCGTGATGGGTGGCGGTGGCGCCGCTGGGAAACTCGAACGTCAGGTAGTGCGCGTCCATCGAGAAGGTCTGCGGCGGATTGCTGACCTTGCGCAGGCGGGTCAGGTCGAACACCTGCACGCCGTGGTTGTTGACGTCGTCGGCGACGATGAAGGCGTGGTCGGCGTAGGTCTTGATGTCGGTCCACACGCTGCTCGTCACACCGGGCGGCCGCGGCAGGTTGCCGAGGTAGATCGGGTTGGCCGGGTCGGTGATGTCGACGAAGGCAACACCGTTGGAGCGACCCATCAACGCATAGCGCTGTCCGGTTTCCGTGTCCGTCCAGCCCCAGGAATCCGAGCCCGAGCCGCCGCCGATCTCGGGCAGCTCCAGCCAGCCGGCCAGCTCGATGCCGTCGCAGGGAAAGATGTCGGACAGTCCGTCGACGCAGCCGGCCGGACCCTTGTAGGGGTACTCGATCGGCTCCAGGCCGTGCATGCTGTGGGCCAGGTTCTCGAACTCGATGTCCGGATGCAGCACGCCGAGCACCGCGGCCCGGTCGCTGGTGAAACAGGCCCAGGCCACGGCGGGCGCGAGTGCGGCAAGAAGCAGGAACTGGAGCGGTCGTTTCATGATTCGAATCCGTCGGCGAACAGCGGCACGGGCACGCGAACCATCCGGGGCAGGCCTTCCTGGCCCGCCGAGTCGATGGCGGTCACGAACAGCCGCCCGTTGGCGGGCAGTGTAGCGCCGGTCGGCAGGGTCACGTCGAACGGCGTGACCGGGGCCGGGGCCGCGATCGGGAAGCTCCAGGTCGGCGCGCCGGTGTCGGCCGGCGCGCCGGCGGCCACGCGCAGCTCGACGATGTCACCGATCGGGTCGCTGACCGGGGGTTCGGTCACGCCGCCGCGGAAATACAGCGTGTCGTCGGCGGTGCCGGTCAACCGCACGTCGTCGTCGGTCGTTGCGGCGAGCGCGGTGATCGAGGGTCCGGCCGGTTCGAGGTACGGCCGGCGAGCGGCCTTGGCGGCCAGCAGCAGCGCGTCGCGGTTGTCGGGCCAGATGGTCGATTCGAAGCTCGAGCAGGATTGCTGGAAGGTCGTGCCGACCTCGTAGGTATAGGCCGCAACGCCGAACTCGTGGTAGGCGTAATCGACCGTCGTGCCGCCGGCCGGCCCCAGCAGTTGCCAGCGGCCGACGTCATAGCCGGTCGGTGCTGCCATGCGCCGGCCGAGGATCGCAAGCCCGTCGTGGTTGGGCGCATTGTTCTCGTTGCCGGCGTCCAGACCTTCCCAGGGAAACAGCACCAGTTCACCGAACGAATGGATCGAAATGAACAGGCCTTCGCTATCGAGCGGCGCCGGCGTGGTCAGGTCGCCCGGTCGCTGGTCGGCGAACACCGTGGCCAGGTAGTCCTGGATCGCCTGCGTTTCGGGCTCGGAGGCCACCACCGGGCCGCGGTAGGCGTCCGAACAGGCCGAACCCGACGAGAAATCACCCCAGAAGATCGTGCTGTTGCGGTTCAGGTCGATGCCCGGATTGGTGCTCGGGCAGGCGGTCTCGTTGTGGTTCTTGCGCCAGAAGCTTTCACCGGCCTCGACCTGGCGCCGGCCGTCGGGATTCTGCTGCGCGATCACGTGCACCTGCCGGTGGTCCAGCAGCCAGTCGATATCGGGGTCGTCGGCCGGGTTGGCGACCAGCAGCTCGGCGAAGCGCGTCGCGAGCTCGGCGGTGGCCAGTTCGCGGGCGTGCTGCGCGGCCATGACCACCAGCGGCGCGCGCGGATGCGGCGAGCTGGGGTTCTCGATGACCAGCGCCCGGATCGTGTCGCCGGCCGCCGAACCGTTGTCGGCCTGCCAGGTGTCGCCGACCTCGACCCAGCGGGCCCGGTCCGGGTACTGGACGGCCAGCGCTTCGAGGTCGGCGTGGGTCTGGGTAACGGTCCGGTAGCAGGAAAAGCCCGGGATGCTGCCGCCGGCACCGCGCCGGAAGCCGGAGCGATCGATCGCGTTCCAGGCCGCGAGCTCGGCGTTGCGTTCGCGGTCGGTCTCGATCCGCAGTCCGGCCGCTTCCAGCCGGACCCGGTCCGCGGGCGCCAGCCGGAACACCGCTGCATCGGCCGCGCGGTCGATGCCCCAGAAGTCGTACTCGGCCCGCAGCGCGCCCAGCTGGGCCGGGCTCAGCTCGTGGATGCGAACGACCTCCGCGCCCAGCGGGGCGCCGAGCAGCAGCAGCGCCAGCGCGGCGGCGCGGATCACGCGGCCGCCGGTCGCTGCGCCCGCTCGACCAGCGCGCCGAACCGGGCCAGCACGGCCGGCCCGACAGTGTCGTCGGCGACCCCGCGAACCAGTGCCACCGGGTCCTGGCCCTCGGCGGTGAGCGCCTCTGCGCGGGCCTGGAGGTAGGCGCGCATCACCGCGCGGCCGAACTCGGGGTGGAACTGCACGCCCCAGCTGTGCCGACCGAAGTGCAGCGCGTGGTACGGGTCGTGGTCGGCCTCGGCAACCACGCGCGCGCCCGGCGGCGGCTCCAGCACGGCCTCGGTGTGGCTGACGTGGAAGAATTCCGTCGGCGCGAACCGGCCCATCAGCGGGTCGTCGGCCTCGATCGAATGGATCTCGACGCGGCCCATCCGCCGACCCCTGGGGTTCGGTCCGACTGCCCCGCCGAGCGCATGCGCGAGCAGCTGGTGGCCATAGCAGACGCCGAGCATCGGCAGCCCCGCGCGCTGTGCGCCGGCCAGCCACTCGGCGGTGCGCTCCGACCAGTCGGCGCGGTGGCTGACCATGGCCGGCGAGCCGGTGATCAGGACGCCGGCCAGGCCCTGCGGCGAGGGCAGCGGTTCGTCCCGGTCGACCCGCACCGTGCGGTAGCTGAAGCGCTGGCGACCGAGACCGGCGATGAACCAGTCCTCGAAGTCGCCGCCCAGCGCGCGTGCTTCGGGCACGGCCTGCCCGGTCTTGATGATCAAAAACGGCTTTGGATCGTCGTTCGGGGTGCTGTCGTTCGAAGGGTTGGGGCTTGCCACCGATCGTGGTCTCCATCTCCAGGCTTCAAGCCGCCCATCACAGCACATTTCCGCGGCGATTGCACCCCTTGTTGTCGGCCGTCGGCGCGCCGTGCGATGATGGAGCCTGTTGCCAATCCCGAGAATGCACATGTCCACGCTCCAGGCCTATGGGGCCGAATCCGCAGATTCGGGCGTCCATCCCCTGACGATCGAGCGCCGCGAGCCGAGGCCCGACGACGTCTCTATCGAGATCGATTACTGCGGGGTCTGCCATTCCGACCTGCACTTCGTGCTCAACGACTGGGGCATGACCGAGTACCCGATCGTGCCGGGGCACGAAATCGTAGGAACCGTGACCGCGGTCGGCGATGACGTGGCCGGATTCAAGGTCGGCGAACGGGTCGGCGTGGGCTGCCTGGTGGATTCCTGCCGCGAGTGCGCGTCCTGCGAAGAGGGCCTGGAACAGTACTGTCTGAACGGCTTTGTCGGCACGTACGGGGGAGAGGACCGGCATGACGGAACGAAGACCCACGGCGGGTACTCCGAGCGCATCGTGGTCTCCGAGCGCTTCGTCCTGAAGATGCCCGAGTCGCTGGATCCGGCCGCCGCTGCGCCATTGCTGTGTGCCGGCATCACGACGTACTCGCCGCTGAAGCACTTCGGGCTCCAGGCCGGGGACCGGATCGCGGTGGTCGGGATGGGCGGGCTGGGCCACATGGGCATCAAGTTCGCGAAGGCCATGGGTGCTGAAGTCACGGTGTTCTCGCGTTCGGAAAACAAGCGCTCGGAAATCGAGCGGCTGGGCGCCCACGACATGATCATCTCGACCGACGAAGAGCAGATGGAAGCCGCGGCAGGCCGCTTCGACTTCATCCTCGATACGGTACCCGTGCCGCACGACCTGAACCCCTACGTCAATGCGCTGAAGCCGAGCGGCACGCTGATCCTGGTCGGACTGCTCGAGCCGATCGAGCCCGCGCTGCAGGCCGGCCCGATCGTGTTCGCACGCCGCAGCATCTCGGGTTCGTTGATCGGCGGCCTGCCGGAAACCCAGGAAATGCTCGACTTCTGCGCCGAGCACGACATCGTCAGCGATATCGAGATGCTCGATATCAGGAACATCAACGAAGCCTACAAGCGCATGCAGAACAGCGACGTGCGCTATCGTTTCGTGATCGACATGGAATCGTTGAAGGGCGCCTGATCGAAACGCCATCCGGCGCGTCCTCGTTCTCGGCGTTCCGATCGCGAGTCAGGGCGAGCAGCCTGTCGTTTTCCGATGAGCAACGGGCCGGGGGAGACCGACCCTTCAATAATAAGCGCGCGTCCGGAACAGCGGCTCCAGCGAGCCGCTCCATTCACCGTCGTACAGCTCGAGCAACTTGTCGGCCGGCGTCCTGCCGGATTCCACCGTGGCGTGCAGCGGCTCGAGGAAGCCGGTTTCGTCGTCGCCGGCGGCATTCAGCCGCTTGCGGCGGCCAAGCCCCTGCTGGGCCAGTTCGAGCAGGTCGCCGGCAATCTCGCGCACCGTACGGCCGCCGATCTCGGCGCGCAGGCCGTCGCGGCTGACGTCCTCACGCAGCGTCGCGAGCGCCTCGGTCGACCAGTCGGCGATCAGCTGCTGGCAGGCATCGAGGCTGCCGGCGTCGTAGAGCAGGCCGACCCAGAACGCCGGCAGTGCGCACAGCCGCTTCCATGGACCACCGTCGGCACCGCGCATTTCGAGGAACTTCTTCAGCCGGACTTCCGGAAACGCGGTGGTCAGGTGGTCGTCCCAGTCGGCCAACGTGGGCCGTTCGCCGGGCAGCGCCGGCAGCTTGCCGTCGATGAAGTCGCGGAACGACTGACCCGAGGCGTCGATGTACCGGCCGCCGCGTCGCACGAAGTACATCGGTACGTCCAGCATCCAGTCGACATAGCGCTCGAACCCGAAGTCCTGCTCGAACACGAACGGCAGCTGCCCGGTGCGCTGCGGGTCGGTGTCGGTCCAGATGTGGGAACGGTAGCTGACATACCCGCTGGGTTTTCCTTCCAGGAACGGCGAGTTGGCGAACAGCGCGGTGGCGATCGGCTGCAGCGCCAGGCCGGCGCGGAACTTCGCCGCCATGTCGGCCTCGCTGGAAAAGTCCAGGTTGACCTGCACGGTGCAGGTGCGGGTCATCATGTCCAGCCCCAGCGACCCGACCCGCGGCATGTGCGCGCGCATGATCCGGTAGCGCGCCTTCGGCATCCACGGGATGTCTTCGCGCTTGGCGGTGGGATGGAAGCCCAGGCCGAGGAAGCCCAGGCCCATCGGCTCGGCGACCGCGCGCACTTCGGCCAGGTGCGAGTTGACCTCGTTGCAGGTCTGGTGCAGGTGGTCGAGCAGGTCGCCCGAAAGTTCGAACTGCCCGCCCGGCTCCAGCGTGATCGAGCAGCCGTCGCGCTTCAGCGCGATGACGTTGTCGCCTTCGTACTCCGGCGTCCAGGCATAGCGCTCGGCCAGTCCGCGGAGCAGCGCGCCGATCCCGTGTTCGCCCTCGTAGGGCACCGGCGACCGGTCGTCGAGCCGGAACGCGAACTTCTCGTGCTCGGTTCCGATCTTCCAGTCCTCGACCGGCCGACAACCGGAGGCGAGGTGCTCGACCAGCGTGCGGGGGTCGCCGATCGGTTCGTGCGCAGTGGTGGGGGAATCGGTCATGCGGGACACCGGGCCTGCGGTTCGGATCGGCAATTATCGCCGATGCGAGTGCAGCGTAGGACTGCGCCCCCTACACTACCGTCATGCCCGTTGTTCGACGCCTGTTACTGACGCTTGCGCTGGTCCTGCTGCCGGTCGCCGGTCTGCCGGCCGACGGACCGGTCATCCACCGCGGCCTCGGGCCGTCGCCGGACACGCTCGATATCCACCGCGCCCAGGGCCTGTCGGCGTTCAATCTGCTGCGCGACCTGCACGAGGGCCTGCTGACCCGCGATCCGCACGGCCGGCCGGTTCCCGGCATGGCCTCGGCCTGGTCGGTCAGCGAGGACGGCCGGACCTGGCGCTTCGAGCTCGACCCGGCGGCCCGCTGGTCCGATGGCGCCCCGATCGTCGCGGCCGATTTCGTCCGCGGCGTCGCGCGCGCGCGCGAGCCCGGGACCGCGTCACCGACGGTCGGCTGGCTGGCGCCGATCGAACGGGTCGAGGCGCCGGACCCGGCCACCGTGGTGTTCGAACTCGCCCACCCGGTACCCTGGTTCGAGGAGCTGCTGACCCTGCCGGTCGCCTTTCCCTACCCGCCGGCCGGCCGCGCGGTGTCCAGCGGCGCGTTCCGGTTGGTCGAACAGGTGCCCGGTTCGGTATTCCGGCTCGAGCGCAACCCCTACTTCCGCGCGGTCGACTCGGTCGCGCCGGCGGCCGTCACCTGGCACGTCACCGAGGAACCGTCGGCCGAACTGGCCCGGTTCCGGGCCGGCGAGCTGCACGCCACCGAAACCGTGCCGCCCGGCCGGATCGACTGGCTGCGCGAGCAGTTGGGCGAGGCGCTGCGGATCAGCCCCTACCTCGGCAGCTTCTACCTGGTCTACAACCTGCGCCAGCCGAAGTTCGCCGCCCCCGAGCTGCGCCAGGCGCTGTCGCTGGCCATCGATCGTTCGCTGCTGACCGAACGCGTGCTCGGCGCCGGTGAGCTGCCGGCCACCCGGCTGGTGCCGCCGGGGCTGGACGGCTGGCCGGACGAGACCCGCGACCGCGATTACCGGTCCGACGTCGAACGCGCCCGGGCCCTGCTGCGCCGGGCCGGCCACCCCGGCGGCCGCGGGCTGGACGTCGAGCTGCGCTTCAATTCCTCGCTGGCGCACCGCCGGATGGCCGTCGCGGTGGCCGCGATGTGGAAGCAGCAGCTCGGCGTGCGCACCCGGCTGGTCAACGAGGAATGGAAGGTGTTCGTCACCAACCGCCGGCACGGGCGGATCACCGAAATCGTCCGCGGCGGCTGGATCGCCGACTGGGCCGACCCGGCCAACTTCCTCGACAACTTCCACTCTGCCTCGCCGCTGAACTACGCCTTCCTGAGCGACGCCGAGCTCGATCGGCTGCTCGACGCCGCCCGCGCGCTGCGCGGCCCGGCCCGGCTCGAGACCCTGCTTGCGGCCGAAGACCGGCTGCTCGACCGGCACGCGATCATCCCGCTCTACTACTATGTCTCCAGACATCTCGTCGATCCCCGCCTGAGCGGGTGGGAAGACAACGTGATGGACATCCACCTGTCCCGCTGGCTGGACCTGGAGGACTGAGTGCGCCACGGCCGACTGCTCGCCGCAATCCTTGCGCCCATCGTCGCGCTGCCGCTTGTGGCCGGCTGCGGTGCGCCGGAGGACGCAGCGACACCGAAGCCGTTCGATCTTCCCGAACCGATCGAGCCCTGGCACGGCCAGGACGGCCGGCCGCTGCCCGAAGCGCTGGCCGAGCGACAGGTGCTGCAGCGCGGCAACGGCGAAGAGCCGCAGACGCTCGATCCTCACCGCGCCGAAGGCGTGCCCACCGCCAACCTGCTGCGCGACCTGTTCGAGGGCCTGGCCACTACCGCGGCCGACGGCCGGATCGTGCCGGGCGCGGCCGGGCGCTGGGACGTGTCGCGCGACGGCATGACCTACACCTTCTACCTGCGCGACGACGGCCGCTGGTCGAACGGCGACCCGCTGACCGCCGCCGACTTCGTGTTCAGCTTCCGCCGCTCGGTCGATCCCGCGACGGCCGCTTCCTATGGCCGGATGCTGGCCCCGATCCAGAACGCGCGATCGATCCTGGCCGGCGAGTTGCCGGTCGAAGCGCTCGGCGTCGAGGCGCTGAACGATCGCACCGTGCAGATCCGGCTCGACGATCCGACCCCGTATTTCCTCGGCCTGCTCACCCATGCCTCGACCTATCCCGTCCACCGGCCGTCGCTCGAAGCGCACGGCGACGATTTCGTCCGCGCCGGCAACCTGGTGTCCAACGGCGCCTACCGGCTGGTCGATTGGGTGCCGCGATCGCGCATCGTGCTCGAGCGCAATCCCGACTATCACGGCGCCGACGAGGTGATCATCGAGCGCGTTACCTTCTACCCGATCGAGGATGAGAACACCGAGTTCCAGCGCTTCCGTGCCGGCGACCTGGACTGGACCGACCAGGTGCCGGCCAACCAGTTCCGCTGGCTGAACCAGAACCTCGCCCCGGCGCTGTCGGTCTCGCCGTGGTTCGGGACGTATTTCTTCGGCTTCAACCTGACCCGGCCGCCGTTCGAGGACAACCTGCCGCTGCGGCGTGCGCTGAACCTGGCCGTCGACCGCACCATCCTGACCGAGAAGGTCACTCAGTTCGGCGAGATTCCGACCTTCCACCTGGTGCCCGACGGTCTACCCGATTACGACCCGCCGGTGCCGGACGCCGCCGAGTGGACCCAGGACGAACGCGAGGAACGGGCCCGGGCGCTGTACGACGAGGCCGGCTTCGACGACGACAATCCGCTGGAGGTCGAGCTTCGCTACAACAGCTCGGAAAACCACCGCAAGATCGCCGTGGCGATCGCGGCGATGTGGAAGCAGGTGCTCGGTGTGCGCACCCGGCTGGTCAACGAGGAGTTCCGGGTGTTCCTGCAGAACCGCCAGATGCGCCGCCGCACCGAGGTCTTCCGCGCCGGCTGGATCGGCGACTACCAGGACGCGTTCACTTTCCTCGAACTGTTCCACTCCGAGCATCGCCGCAACGATGTCGGCTACGCCAACCCGCGCTACGACCGACTGCTCGAACAGATCGCCGAAGAACGCATCCCGGCCCGGCGCCGCAACCTCATGGTCGAAGCCGAGCGGATGCTGCTGGCCGATCAGGTCGTCCTGCCGGTCTACACCTACGTCACCAAGCGCCTGGTCAACCCGCTGCTGAAGGGCTGGGAAGAAAACGTCATGGACTTCCACCCCACCCAGCACATGTACCTCCTCCGGGCGGCTTCAGAGACTCTCGATGAGGGTGCCTCTGCCGACGATGCGCAGTCGAGGGAGAGCGCCGAGCCGGAGGTACACTAGTGTGCCCGGCCACTCATTGTGTGACGTATAGAGTGCGCCTGAATCGACAGTGCAAGGCGCGGCCCGCAGTGAATGGCCAGCCCTTTACAAGGGATGCAACGCCGCAATGTCGGTTCAGGCGCGCTCCCGAAGGGCGAGCCGGAGAGCATTCATCTGCGGCGTTCTGTCTCCTGGAAAGGACGCTGCCATTCTTTGCGAGACAGGCCTTGCAGCTAAACGCTCTCCGACTCGCTATACGTTACACAACGAGTGGCGGGGTACACTGGATGACCAGCGCGAAGCGGAGAAGGGGCCAAGAGCGCAAAGAAGATCACGCAGAAATGAACGTCGCTCCGATTTTCTACGCTCCGCCGAGACAGAGTACCGACGACGATCGGATGTCTTGTCCGCAAGACTGTTGGCCGGCCATCGACCGGCACGGGCTTTCGGGCGTCGATGAGAAGCGATGTCGAAACAATCGGAAGAATGGCGTCAATCGTCGTTCACGAGGCGGCAACCCTGCATCGGGAGCTCGGGCCGGGCCTGCTGGAGTCGGTCCACGAAGTCACGCTTGCCGATGCGTTGAGCCGTCATGGTCTGCGCGTTCAACGGCAGACGGCTGTTGCGCTGGATTTCCGCGATCGGTCGTTTCAGGAGGCTTTTCGCGCCGATCTCATCGTCGAACAATCGCGCATCCTGGAAATCAAGTCGATCGATCAGCTCATTGCCGCGCATCGCAAGCAGCTGTTGACCTGTCTTCGCTCGAGCGGCCTGCCTCCGGGTTTTCTCTTGAATTCTGGCGCAGCCTGGATGAAGGACGGAATCGTCAGAAGGGTCAACGGGCTTCCGGAAGCAGGCAAATCACGCGGCTTGCTTTTCGGATCCCGATGTCTTCTTCGCGTTCCTTTGCCCCTTCTCCTGTTCGCGTCTATCCTCTACCGGACCCCGGCCCAACGCCCGAACGGAGCCCGAAAGGCCGATGCTGAACTACTCGCTCAAGCGGCTGGCCTCGGCGGTTCCGACGCTGTTGATCCTGATCACGGTGGCGTTCTTCCTGATCCGGATCGCGCCCGGTGGGCCGTTCGATTCGGAGAAGGCGCTGCCGCCGGAGATCGAGGCCAATCTCGAGGCCAAGTACCAGCTCGACGACCCGCTGGTCGTCCAGTACGTCCGCTACCTCGGCGACATCCTGATGTTCGACTTCGGCCCGTCGTTCCACTACCGCGACTGGACGGTCAACGAGCTGATCGCGCAGGGCGCACCGGTGTCGTTCACGCTGGGCGCGATCGCGCTGGTGCTGGCGATGCTGTTCGGCACCACCATCGGCGTGTGGGCGGCGCTGAAGCAGAACACCGTGGCCGACTACGCGACCATGTCGATCGCGATGATCGGCATCTCGGTGCCCAACTTCGTCATGGCGCCGCTGCTGGTGCTGGCCTTCGCGATCGGTCTGGGCTGGCTGCCGGCCGGTGGCTGGGACGGCAGCGTCTCGAGAATGGTCCTGCCCTCGATTGCGCTGGCCCTGCCGATGATCGCCTATATCGCCCGCATCACTCGCGGCTCGATGATCGAGGTGCTGCACTCGGACTTCATCCGCACCGCGCGGGCCAAGGGCCTGCCGGAACGCGAGGTGCTGGTCCGGCATGCACTGAAGCCCGCGCTGCTGCCGGTCATCTCCTACCTGGGTCCGGCCGCCGCGGCGATCCTGACCGGCAGCGTGGTCATCGAGCGCATCTTCACCATTCCCGGCATCGGCAGCCACTTCGTACAGGGCGCGCTGAACCGCGACTACACCCTGGTCATGGGCGTGGTCATCTTCTACGGTGTGCTGATCATCGTGCTGAACTACCTCGTCGACCTGGTCTATGCCTGGCTGGACCCCCGCATCCGCTATGACAATTGATCGTTATGACGGCTGAATCGACCACGCCACCGCGCGAGCCCGACGCCTTCGAGCAGGCCATGGACCGCCGGCCGGTCAAGGGCCGGTCGCTGTGGGTCGACGCCTGGCACCGGCTGAAGCGCAACAAGGCCGCGCTGGCCGGCGCCGGCCTCCTGGTCGTGATCGTCGTGATGGTCACGATCGGACCGATGTTGAACCCCTGGGACCACGAGATCCCCGACTGGGACCACTATTCCACGCCGCCGTCGCTGGAGACCGGTCACCTGATGGGCACCGACGCGCTGGGCCGCGACCTGTTCGAGCGGGTCATGGTCGGCGGGCGGATCTCGCTGCTGGTCGGCCTGGTCGCCACGCTGGTTTCGCTGTTCATCGGCGTGCTGTACGGCGCCACGGCCGGTTACCTGGGCGGGCGCGTCGACAACTGGATGATGCGCGCGGTCGATGCGATCTACGCGCTGCCGTTCATGTTCTTCGTGATCCTGCTGATGGTGGTGTTCGGTCGCAACATCTTCCTGATCTTCGTCGCGATCGGTGCGGTCAACTGGCTGGACATGGCCCGGATCGTCCGCGGCCAGACCCTCAGCCTGAAGAACAAGGCCTTCATCGAGGCCGCGCGCGCCTCCGGCGCGACCGAACGCCAGGTGATCGTGCGCCACATCATTCCGAACCTGCTCGGGGTGGTGGCCGTCTACGTCTCGCTGACCATTCCCCAAGTGATCCTGGTCGAGTCGTTCCTCAGCTTCCTCGGCCTCGGTGTGCAGGAACCGCTGACCAGCTGGGGCGCGCTGGTCAACGAGGGTGCGCAGGAGCTCGAGACCGCACCGTGGTCGCTGCTGTTCCCGGCCGCGTTCCTGGCCGCGACACTGTTCGCGTTCAACTTCCTGGGAGACGGGCTGCGCGATGCGCTCGACCCGCGCGACCGATGAGAACGCGATGCTGCGAACGGCTGGCGGCCTCCGGCGGTGCGCGGATTCCGCGTCGGCCTACGGGCACCCGGCCGCCGGTTCATGACGCGTCTCAAGGAGTGAAGTAGTGGCCCTGCTCGAAGTCCGCGACCTGACCGTTACGTTCGACACGCCCGACGGCGTGGTGCATGCGGTCAACGGCCTGAGTTTCGACCTCGAACCCGGCCAGACGCTGGGCATCGTCGGCGAATCGGGCTCGGGCAAGACCCAGACCGCGCTGGCGATGATGGGCCTGCTGGCCGAAAACGGCCGGGCCTCCGGCTCGGTGAGGTTCCGCGGCCAGGAGCTTCTGGGCCTGTCGACCTCGGAACAGACGCGCATCCGCGGCTCGAAGATCTCGATGATCTTCCAGGACCCGGTCAGCGCACTGAACCCGTACATGTCGATCGGCGAGCAGCTGATCGAGGTCCTGACCCACCACCGCAATCTCAAGCGCGGTCCGGCCCGCGCGCGCGCCATCGAGATGCTGCGCCAGGTCCGCATCAGCGATCCCGAGCGGCGCATGCGCCAGTACCCGCACCAGCTGTCCGGCGGCATGTGCCAGCGCATCATGATCGCGATGGGCCTGCTCTGTCAGCCCGACCTGCTGATCGCCGACGAGCCGACCACGGCACTCGATGTGACCGTCCAGTCCCAGATCAACCTGCTGATGGGCGAGTTGTCGGAGAAATCGTCGACCGCGATCGTGCTGATCACCCACGATCTCGGCGTGGTGGCGGGTTTGTGCGACAAGGTGCTGGTGATGTATGCCGGCGAAGTGATGGAGATGGCCGACGTGGAACCGTTGTTCGCCGACCCGGCCCACCCCTATAGCCAGGGCCTGCTGGAGTCGGTGCCGCGGCTGGATCGCGAGGACTCCGGCATCCTGCGCGCGATTCCCGGCAACCCGCCGGACCTGGTGTCTCTGCCGACCGGCTGCCCGTTCCGCGCACGCTGCGACTACGCCTTCGACGCCTGCACCGAGCACCCGAAGCTCGAGCCCTTCGACGACGATCGCTGGAAGCGCTGCTTCCTGGAATCGCGCCCGATGCCGAAATCGAGCGAGGAAAACGCCTGATGCGCAACCCGGTGCTCAAGGTCGAGGACCTCTCGGTCCACTTCGAAGTGGACGGCGAGTCGCGCTGGTTCCGGCGCGAGCGCGAGGTCGTCCGCGCCGTGGACGGTGTCAGCTTCGAACTCGGCGCGGCCGAGACGCTGGGCATCGTCGGCGAATCCGGCTGCGGCAAGTCGACGCTGGCCCGCGCCATCCTCGGTCTGGTCAAGCCCGACGCCGGCCGTGTGGTCTGGCTCGGTGACAACCTGATCGGCCTCGACGAAGACGCCATGCGCAAGAAGCGCAGAGAGCTGCAGCTGATCTTCCAGGACCCGCTCGGCTCGCTCGACCCGCGCATGACCGTCGGCCAGATCGTCGGTGAGCCGTTGAGGAATTTCTTTCCTTCGATGTCGGGGATCCAGGTCCGCGAGCGCGTGGCCGGCATGCTGAAGATGGTCGGCATCGCGCCGGAGCTGATCAACCGCTATCCGCACGAATTCTCCGGTGGCCAGTGCCAGCGCATCGGCATCGCCCGGGCGCTGGTCGTCAACCCACGCCTGGTGGTCTGCGACGAGCCGGTCTCGGCGCTGGACGTATCGATCCAGGCGCAGATCGTGAACCTGCTCAAGGAGCTGCAGAAGAAGCTGCAGCTGTCGCTGATCTTCATCGCGCACGATCTGTCGGTGGTCCAGCACGTGTCCGACCGGGTGCTGGTGATGTACCTCGGCAAGGTCATGGAAATCGCCAGCCGCGACCAGCTCTACGCCGATCCGCGGCATCCGTATACCCGCGCGCTGATCGAGGCGGTGCCGATTCCCGACCCGGTGGCCGAGCGTGCCCGCCAGCGCCGCGCGCTGGGCGGCGAACTGCCGTCCCCGACCAACCCACCGTCGGGCTGCGTGTTCCGCACCCGCTGCCCGTACGCCACCGACGACTGCGCCAGGACCACACCGCCGCTCGACGAGATCGACGAAGGCCGGCGCGTGGCCTGCATCCGTCAGGATGTCGTGCCGACCGGGCGCGTCCTGCCGAAGCCGCCGCGAAGCGGTGCAGTCGAATGATCTGTCCGTTCGTTACAGCGATCCCGAACCGGTGCTGGCCGGTTTCGCGGTGGGTTGAGGGATCGGACCATACCGGGATGTGAATCCTTGACCGCATGGGAGCATCGAGATGATCCGCAAGACCACTGCCGCTGTCCTGACCGCCGCCGCGCTGAGCCTGTCGGCGCCCGCCCTGGCCGATGAATTCACCGAAACCATCGATGCCGCACTCGAGGCCTATGCCGCCGACGACATCAATGCCGCCGCCGAGGAGCTGTCCTATGCGGCTACCCTGCTCCAGGCGATGAAGGGCGAGCGCTTCGCCGCCCTGCTGCCCGAGCCGCTGGACGACTGGACCCGCGAAGTCGACATGGAAGCCAACGCCGCGGTCGGCATGTTCGGCGGCGGCGTGACGGCCACCGGCACCTATTCCGGGCCGTCGGGCGATGTCCGCATCCGGATGATGGCCGACAACCCCAGCATCATGACCATGGCCGGCATGTACGCCAATCCGCAGATGCTGGCCAACATGGGCGAGGTCGTCCGGGTCAACCGCCAGAGCTTCGTCAACCAGGACGGCGAACTGACCGGCCTGGTCGGCGGTCGCGTGCTGATCACGGTCGGCGGCACTGCCTCGATCGACGACAAGAAGGCCTACCTCGAGGCCATGGATTTCGCCGCGATCGCGCAGCCCTGAGCCCGGCTCCGATGTCAATCCCGATACCGATACCGATTCCGATTCCGATACCGATACCAATTGCAGCAACGATCTGACCGGCCAGTGCAATGACGATCACGTTCGCGCCGGGCGGCCCCGCCGTCCGGTGCAAGCCCGTGTGGTACGGTCAGTGACACCGACAGCAACGAGGCAAGCGCATGAATGCACACTCCACATCGCTCATTGCGCTCGGCGCGGGCGCCGGAATGATCGGTGGCTGGCTGCTTGCGAACCCGGCCGCCGGTCTGGTGCTCGGCGCCGCGGCGGGACTCGCACTCGACGCCGTCACCGGCCGCCACGGCCGCGATGATGCGCCATCCGGGCGCTGAGCCGTCACGGCGCTTTGCGTAGACTCGATCGCCTCTTCAACGGACGTCGCACGATGAACCCGACTGCAGCGCTTCTCCGCATCGTCCCCGTGCTCGCTGCGCTGGCAGCGGCGATGCTCGCGCAGGCCCAGGAAGGCCGGCACGACGCGATGATGCAGGCCATCACCGGCAACGCCCCGCCGCCGACCGGCCGCGACGTCAACTATTTCTCCAGCGACCCGGCCACCACCGGCTACCTGGCCGTGCCCGAGGGCGAAGGACCGTTCCCGGCGGTGATCCTGATCCACGAGTGGAACGGCCTCGTCGACCGGATTCGCCAGACCGCCGACGCCTTCGCCGAGCAGGGCTACATCGCGCTGGCCGCCGACCTCTATTCCGGCCGCACCGGCAGCAACCGCGAGGAGAACATCGAACTGGTCCGCGAAGTCCGCGCCGCCGAGGCGACCATGGTCGCCAACCTCGACGCCGCCGTCGACTGGCTCGAGGCCAACACCCCGGCCACCGGCAACGTCGCGACGATCGGCTGGTGCTTCGGCGGCGGCATCGCGCTTTCCTATGCGCTGGGCGGCGACGAGCACGAAGGCACGGCGATCTTCTACGGCTCGCTGATCGACGATCCCGAGCAGATGAAGCACATCGGCCACGAGGTCTACGGCACCTTCGCCGCCAACGACCGCGGGATCCCGGTCGAGGACGTCAACGCCTTCGTCGCCGCACTGCGCGAAGCCGGCATCGAGAACGACGTGCACATCTACGACGAGGTCCAGCACGGCTTCTGGCTGCACGTCGACCGCGATCCGGAGACGAACCGCGAACCGGCCGAAGATGCCTGGGAGCGCCTGAAGGCCTACCTCGGCCGGGTGCTCTGAGCCACCGGCCGGGCGCTTGCGGGCCGGGGCCGCTCGGGCAAGAATCCGGGCAGGCCCGCCACGACCTGCTTCCATGAACCGATATCGAATCGAGACCCGGCGCTCCCTCGCGCTCGCCGGGCTGCTGCTGGTCCTGACGCTCCACGGGCTCTCCGCATCGCCGGTCCGGGCCCAGGCCACCGAGTTCCCGAACAATTTCACGCCGCCCCAGGTCGTGCCGAGCGGCTGTTTCATCTTCGCCCCGTCGTTCGTGGCACCGCCGGCGGCGGTGGCCTTCGACGCGACCGTGAGCGTCGAGGATGCCCGGGGCGCGGCCGTCGATGTGCGGGTCCGCGCCTGGCGTGTCGGTTGTCACGAGCCGGGGCGCTCGGCCATTCTCGTCAACTTCGCCCTGCCGGTGCTGCCCGATTCCGTCCTGCTGGCCCCGGCGGTGCAACTCGCACCGACCGGCGGTTCCGTCGCGCTGGATGCGTCTCTCGCGCTGTTTTCCGACCGCGGGCCGGCCACCGGCATCGACCCGGCGCCCGGCCGGCTGCAGGGTCCGGCCAACGAGCCGACAAGCGCCGACGGATTGACCTTCGTGGTGCAGGGCGACGAGACGATCGATGCGGTGACCTACAACGGTGCGGTCGACCTGCTGGTGGACTTCGCGGAAGACCGCCTGGGCGACGGCCGCCGGCTGCGGATTCCCCTGGCCGCCTACGATCCGCAGTCCGACGCCCGCCAGTGGCCGTTTCCGCCGCTGCACGGTCGCTACTCCGGCCAGTGGGTGTCACCGGACCTGCCGCGCACCGGGCTGCAGCTCCAGATCGGCGAGATCGCGCCGAACCGCAATTTCCTGTTCGCCATCTGGTTCACCTATCGCGACGGCGCGCCGTACTGGGTGGTCGGCAACACCGATCTCGGCATCTTCCAGTCCGAGGTGACGTTCGACCTGCTCGAGCTGAGCGGCGGCGGCTTCATCACCGAGCCGGGCGGATTCGACGACGACGAGGTCTCGGTGCGACGCGTCGGCACCATGACGCTGAGACCCCGCCACTGCAACGAGATCGTCGTCGAGCTGGATTTCGGCGAGGCGGGCCTGGGCGCGCAGGCCCTGGTCCTGGAACGTCTGATCCGCATCGCCGGCTACGATTGCGACCAGACCCGCTAGCGGGCATTCGGGCCTTTCGGCACACGCCGCGTCGTCACGCCGCGCGTATGCTGCCCGGTTTCCGACCCTTGTTCGTTGTCACCGCTCCGGATTCCGGGGCGCAAACCGGAGACGTCGATGCGACGCAACCTTTTTGTTTCCAGTGCGCTGGCGCTGTTCGCCGCGCTGCCGATGACCGCGGCCGCTCAATCCGATTCCACCCGCCTGCTGCGCGCGCCGGACCTGTCCGCCGATCACCTGGTGTTCATGTACGCGGGTGACCTCTGGCTGGCCGATCGCGACGGTTCCGATCCGCGCCGCCTGACCAGCCACCCGGCCGAGGAAACGGCGCCGCGCTTTTCGCCGGACGGATCGAAGATCGCGTTCCAGGCCGACTACGACGGCCAGCTCGACGTCTACGTCATCGACGTGGCCGGCGGCCAGCCGAAGCGGCTGACCTGGCACCCGGCCAACGACGAGCTCGTCGACTGGGCGCCGGACGGCTCCGCGGTGGCCTTCGTGTCCGACCGGGAGACCGACCACGGCCGTTCCGGCCAGCTGTACCACGTGCCGGTGGCCGGCGGTTTCCCCGAGAAGCAGATGGCGGCCCGCTTCTTCCGCGGCGCCTACGACGCGACCGGCGAGCGCCTGGCCTACATCGACCACGGCGCCGGCTACAACGGCCTGTTCGGTGGCTCGGCCGGCTGGCAGGGCTACCGCGGCGGCACCACGCCGTCGATCCGCGTGCTGGATATCGACGAGCAGAGCTTCATCGACATCCCTGGCGACCGCGTCACCGACTTCAACCCGATGTGGGTCGGCGACGAGGTCTTCTTCCTGTCCGACCGCGAGAACGAGCGCTTCAACGTGTTCCGCTTCGACCCCGACACGGAACGCCTGGCCCAGGTCACCTTCGAGTCCACCTGGGACATCCGCGCGGCCAACGTCCACGACGGCACGCTGGTCTTCGAAGCCGGCGGCGAGCTGCGCACGATGGACATCGCCAGCGGCGAGTCGACCACGCTGGCCGTCTCGCTCAACCCCGACCTGCCCCAGCTCCGGGGCGGCTGGACCTCGGTCGCCGGCACGGTGCAGGGCATCGATATCTCGCCGACGGGCAAGCGGGCGATCGTCACCGCCCGCGGCGACGTGTTCACCGTGCCCGCCGACAAGGGCCCGACCCGCAACCTGACCGACTCGCAGGGCCGGCGCGAGTACCCCGGCCTGTGGTCGCCGGACGGCGAGCAGGTGGCCTGGATCGTCGAGTCGCTCGAAGGCCAGACGCTGGTGGTGGCCGACCAGTTCGGCGAAGCGCCGACCGAGTACGAGCTGGGCCCGGATTTCTACTCGCTGCAGGCCTGGCACGCCGACACCGGTCGCCTCGTGTTCAGCGACAACCACCTCGGCCTGTTCGCGATCGACCTGGACGGCGGCGAAATCACCCGCATCGCCACCAACGAACGCCGCGCCGGCTTCGACGTCTCGTTCTCGCCGGACGGCCGCTTCCTGGCCTACACGCAGGAGATGCCGAACTTCCATGCCGACCTGGTCATCCACGACTTCGAGTCCGGTGAATCCACGACCGTCTCCAACGGCATGGCCGACGTTGCCTCGCCGGCCTTCTCGCCGGACGGCAAGTTCCTGTACTTCGCCGCCTCGACCAACTCCGGTCCGCTGCAGGTCGGCCTGAACATGACCAGCCAGGAGCGGCCGTACCGCGCCGGCCTGTATGCCGCCGTGCTCGCGGCCGACGGCGACTCGCCGCTGGCGCCGGAATCGGACGACGAACCGCTGTCCGACGAAGAGGACGGCAAGGACGAAGACGAAGACGACGACAATGGTGACGACAACGGCGACAAGGAAACGCCGGAGACCGTCATCGACTTCGAAGGTCTGCAGCGCCGCATCGTCGGCCTGCCGGTGGCCGAGGGTAACTACGGCCAGCTGCAGGTCGCCGGCGACGGCAGCCTGTTCTACATCGAGTCGCCGCAGCCGGGCAGCAGTAACGAGCCGCCGGGCAGCTCCTGGGGCGAGGACAACGAACTCAAGCGCTTCGACTTCGACGAGCGCGAGGCCGGCACGGTGCTGTCCGGAGTGCGCAGCTTCCGCATCGCCGCCGGCGGCAAGCACATGATCCTCCAGCAGGCCGGCAACGGCCTGGCCATCGCCGAGGTCGGCGAGGACCTGAAGCCCGAAGCGCTCGACACCTCGGGCCTGCGCATGGACCTCGATCCGCGCGCCGAGTGGGCGCAGATCTTCGACGAAGGCTGGCGCATGCAGCAGCAGTACTTCTACGCCGACAACCTGCACGGCGCCGACTGGGACGCGGTCTATGCGCAGTATCGTCCGCTGGTCGACCATTTCGGCCGGCGCGAGGACCTGAACGCCGTGATGGTCGAGATGATCGCCGAACTGCAGGCCGGCCACAATCGCGTCGGCGGCGGCGACGTCTACCGCGGCGAAGGCGCGAACACCGGCCTGCTCGGCGCGAACTTCGTCGTCGAGGACGGCCGCTACCGGATCGCGAAGATCTACACCGGCGAGTCCTGGAACCCGTTCCTGCGCGGTCCGCTCGCCGAGCCCGGCAACGAGGCGCGTGAAGGTGAATACATCCTGGCCATCAACGGCGAAGACCTGACCGCCGACGACAACCTGTTCGAGCGGCTGCAGAACACCGCCGACAAGCAGGTCGTCCTGACCGTAAGCCCGCGTGCCGATGGACGTGATTCCCGCGACATCACCGTCACCCCGACCGACGGCGAAGGCGCGCTGCGTCTGTGGAACTGGATCGAGACCAACCGCAAGGCCGTCGATGAGGCCACCGATGGGCGCGTCGGCTACATCTACCTGCCGAACACCGCCGGCGCCGGCTACACCTTCTTCAACCGCTACTTCTTCGCCCAGCTCGACAAGGACGCCGTCATCATCGACGAACGGTCCAACGGCGGTGGCCAGGCGGCCAACTACATCGTCGAAGTGCTCAGCAGAAAACATCTCTCGAGCTGGGTCGATCGCGACGGCACGCCCTACACCACCCCGGCCGGCGCGCTGCACGGCCCGAAGGTCATGCTGATCGACCAGGACGCCGGCTCCGGCGGCGACTACCTGCCCTACGCCTTCCGCGAACTCGGTATCGGCAAGCTCATCGGCACCCGCACCTGGGGCGGCCTGATCGGCATCTCGGCCAACCCCCCGCTCGTCGACGGCGGCTTCATGACCGTGCCGTTCTTCCGCTTCGTCGACACCGACGGCAACTGGAGCATCGAGAACGAGGGCGTGGCCCCGGACATCGAAGTCGAACTCGACCCCATCGCCACCAACCAGGGCCGCGACACCCAGCTCGAGCGCGCGATCGAACAGGTGCTGATGGAACTCGAGACCTATGAGTCACCGGTCCCGCCGATCCCGGCGCTGCCGACGGAGCTGGGGGAGTAAGCGACCCTCCCGGACGTCAAGCAAGACACCAGACGCCCCGGCCTTCCGGGGCGTTTTCCATTCAGGTCGCACTGAACCTGTACTCGATATTGTGTATATTGATGACAGGTTCGACCAGGATCGCCGCCATGACCGAAAAGACCACCCTCACGGTTCGCCTCAGCGGCGCGCTGAGTCGACATGTCGCCGATGCCGTCGGCGAGGAATCCGGTGCGTACGAGAACGTCAGCGAATACGTTCGCGACCTGATCCGCCGGGACATGCAGCGCACGGACGAGGAGCGATTCGAACGTCTCAAGAGTGAACTGCAGCTCGCCTTCGCGCAGCCCGAAAGCAGCTATCAGCCGCTCAGCGCCGAAGACATCATTCGCCGAAACTCAGATCGAGGGTGACTGCGGTTCGCATCCAGGAACGTGCTGCCGCACAGCTGGACGAGATCTACCGTTACACGCGCGATCGCTGGGGCAAGGACCAGGCGGACCGATACGTGCACACCCTGTTCGAATCGTTCGAGCAGGCCGCTGGGGGCGATCTACCCGCCCGCCCGATTCCGGCTGAATTCGGTGTTGCCGGCGTCTTCTATCGCAGCCAGAAGCACTTCGTGTACTGCAAACGGCTGCAAACTGGCGATCTCGGCGTCGTTGCGATTCTCCACGAGCGTATGCACCGGATCGATCGGCTGAAGAACGACTTCACGGGTTGAATCCAATACCCGCCCCGAGTTCAGATTCAGAACCGGCTTCGTGATCCAAGCTCTCAGGTCCTTGCCTGCAACGTACGAAGTATCGAGAACGAAGGCGTGACTCCCGACATCGAGATCGAACTCGATCCCATCGCCACCAATAATGGCCGCGGTCCCCCAGCTGGAACGCGCGATCGAAGAGGTGCTGATGGAACTAGAAACCTAGCCATCCCCCGTCCCGCAGATTCCCGCGCTGCCCGCGGAGCTGGGGGAGTAAGACTCGACGATTACCTCGAACAACAGGGCAGACGCCCCCGGCCATCCGGGGGCGTTTTTTCCGGCCCGGTCCACCTCGACACGCGGCACCCCGAACCGGCCGGATTTTCAATCGAACATCTCATTTGATCATCCTCCCGCCCTGGGCTAGTCTCTTGGTCCCGGATGGGACTGCCGTCAAAGTACGCGACCGAAAAGAGGGTGAATCCGTCGCGCGCTGCCTGCCGCTCCCATGCACAGACCGAAGAGGGGAACTGATGAATGAATGGATCCCGCTGAACTGCGGTCCCGCGCATGCGCGCGCACACCCGTGCGCGATGGTCCGGAATCGGCTCACTGATTGAATCAACCACCGGAAACGACAAGGACCGATAGCCATGCGCAATGACTGCCTGCCCCCCTTCGCCGCGACCCTGGTTGCACTCGTTCTTGTTCTGCCGATGGCGCCGTTGGCCGCCGCAAGCGATGCGGTGGCCGACTCGGGCGTTCAAGCCACGTCGGCCGACGGATTCCCGGAAAAGCCCGACGACGTTTCGCCCGAGCGCTGGGGCAGTCTCAAGTCGGCGGTGGAGCAGGCCAAGCTCTTGCCGTCGCCCAGCGGTTTTGCGGGTCCCAACGGGCAGTTCGGGTATGCCGTGGCCGTGGACGGCAACCGGGCGCTGGTCGGTGGCATCGGCCTGGTCGGGAGCGGCGCGGCGGTGGTGCTGGAAGGCTCGGGCGGTGGCTGGGTCGAGGTGGCGGTCCTTCGGCCCTCGGATGGCGAGCAGGGCGATGAGTTCGGCTGGTCGGTCAGTCTGTCCGGCGACCGCGCGCTGGTCGGTGCACGATTGGACGCCGACAACGGCATCAGCTCGGGCTCGGCCTACGTGTTCGACTTCAACGGCATAAGCTGGGACGAGACGGCCAAGCTGACGCCGGGCGACGGCGCGGCGAGCGACCAGTTCGGGTTCTCGGTCAGTCTGGCGAGCGACCGCGCGCTGGTCGGGGCGTTCGGCGACGACGACAACGGCAGCAGCTCGGGCTCGGCCTACCTGTTCGACTTCAACGGCACGAGCTGGAGCGAGACGGCCAAGCTGACGCCGGCCGACGGCGCGAGGAGCGATGCTTTCGGCTACTCGGTCAGCCTTTCCGGCGACCGCGCGCTGGTCGGGGCGCCCTTCGACGACGACAACGGCACTGACTCGGGCTCGGCCTACGTGTTCGACTTCGATGGGTCGAGCTGGGGCGAGACGACCACGCTGACGCCGGCCGACGGCGCGGCGGGCGACCAGTTCGGCCGGTCGGTCAGCCTGGCGAGCGACCGCGCGCTGGTCGGGGCGAACTTGGACGATGGCAACGGCAGCGGCTCGGGCTCGGCCTACGTGTTCGATTTCAACGGCACGAGCTGGGGCGAGTCGGCCACGCTGACGCCGGCCGACGGCGCGGCGAACGACGAGTTCGGGTTCTCGGTCAGCCTGGCGAACGACCGCGCGCTGGTCGGGGCGCCCTTTGACGCTGACAACGGCAGCAGCTCGGGCTCGGCCTACGTGTTCGACTTCAACGGCACGAGCTGGGGCGAGTCGGCCAAGCTGACGCCGGCCGACGGCGCGGTGGGCGATCAGTTTGGCTACTCGGTCAGTTTGTCTGGCGACCGCGCGCTGGTCGGTGCACGATTGGACGACGACAACGGCAGCGCCTCGGGCTCGGCCTATGTGTTCGACTTCAACGGCACGAGCTGGAGCGAGACGACCAGGCTGACGCTGGCCGTCGGCGCGGCGAGCGACCAGTTCGGCTACTCGGTCAGCCTGGCGGGCGACCGCGCGCTGGTCGGGGCGCCCTTCGACGCTGACAACGGCAGCAGCTCGGGCTCGGCCTATGTGTTCGACTTCAACGGCACGAGCTGGAGCGAGACGGCCAAGCTGACGCCGGCCGACGGCGCGGCGGGCGACCAGTTCGGGTTCTCGGTCAGTCTGGCGAGCGACCGCGCGCTGGTCGGGGCGCCCTTCGACGACGACAACGGCACCGACTCGGGCTCGGCCTACGTGTTCGACTTCGATGGGTCGAGCTGGGGCGAAACGACCAGGCTGACGCCGGTCGACGGCGCGGCGGCCGACCAGTTTGGCTACTCGGTCAGCCTGGCGAACGACCGCGCGCTGGTCGGGGCATTCCTCGACGACGACAACGGCAGCGGCTCGGGCTCGGCCTACGTGTTCGATTTCAACGGCACGAGCTGGGGCGAGTCGGCCAAGCTGACGCCGGCCGACGGCGCGGCGGGCGACCAGTTCGGCTGGTCGGTCAGCCTGGCGAGCGACCGCGCGCTGGTCGGTGCGCGATTGGACGCCGACAACGGCAGCAGCTCGGGCTCGGCCTACGTGTTCGATTTCAACGGCACGAACTGGGGCGAGTCGGCCAAGCTGACGCCGGGCGACGGCGCGGCGGGCGACCAGTTCGGGTTCTCGGTCAGCCTGGCGGGCGACCGCGCGCTGGTCGGGACGCCCTTCGACGACGACAACGGCAGCAGCTCGGGCTCGGCCTACGTGTTCGATTTCAACGGCACGAGCTGGGGCGAGTCGGCCAAGCTGACGCCGGCCGACGGCGCGGCGTTCGACCAGTTCGGCCGGTCGGTCAGTCTGGCGAGCGACCGCGCGCTGGTCGGGACGCCCTTCGACGACGACAACGGCAGCAGCTCGGGCTCGGCCTACGTGTTCGATTTCAACGGCACGAGCTGGGGCGAGTCGGCCAAGCTGACGCCGGCCGACGGCGCGGCGAGCGACCAGTTCGGGTTCTCGGTCAGCCTGGCGAACGACCGCGCGCTGGTCGGGGCGTACCGCGACGACGACAACGGCACCGATTCCGGCTCGGCCTACGTGTTCACGTTCAACCAGCCGCCCGCGGCCCAGGACGACGCCTTCGGCGCGCTCGAGGACCAGCCCCTGAGCGGCAACGTGTTCATCGACAACGGCAGCGGCCCCGATGCGGATCCGGACGGCGACAGCTTCGAGCTGCAGTCGCCCGGCACCTTTGCCGCCAGCGGCATCGGCGGCTCGGTGACGACCCAGGCCAATGGCGACTTCAGCTACACCCCGCCGCTGAATGCATCGGGTGTAGCGACCTTCGGCTACGCCATCGCCGATCCCTCGGGCGCGACCGCTACCGCGACCGTGACGATCACGGTGCTGCCGATCAACGATCCGCCGACGTTCACCGCCGTCGATCCTTCGACCGTGCTCGAAGACGCCGGCGCCCAGGCCGTTCTGGGCTGGGCGGCCTTCGACGCCGGCGCGCCGAACGAGCCGCAGGGTGTGCTGGGCTATACGGTGGCCAACGTCTCGAACCCGGCCCTGTTCGCCGCCGGGCCGACGGTCGCCGGCAGCGGCACGCTGAGCTTCACCCCGGCCAGTGACGCCTTCGGCACCTCGACCTTCGAGGTTACGGTCCAGGACGATGGTGGTGTGGTCAACGGCGGCGTCGATACCTCGGACCCGCAGACCTTCACGATCACGGTCCAGCCGGTCAACGACGCACCGAGCTTCGCTAGCGGCGGCAACGTGACCGAGATCGAGGATGGCGACTACGCCGAGCCTTGGGCCAGCGCCATCAGCGCGGGCCCGGCCAACGAGTCCGGCCAGACCGTGACGTTCATGACCACGGTCACCGCCAACCCCGGCCTGTTCGCCGTGGCCCCGTCGGTCGATCCGACGGGAACCCTGGCGTTCACCCCGGTCGCCGACACGACAGGAATGGCGACGATCGAGGTCGTGGCGATGGACGATGGCGGTGTCGCGAACGGTGGCGTCGACCTGTCCGATCCGGTGTCGTTCACGATCGACGTCATCGCTGCGGCCGATCTGACCATCGACAAGACCTCGGGCTCGTTCTTCACCGAACCGGGTGGCGCGATCACTTACTCGATTGTTGTATCCAACCCGGGCCCGAGTGACGTGACGCAGGCCACGGTCACCGACACTCCGCCTGCGCGCCTCGGCAACGTGACCTGGACCTGCACCCCGAGCGGTAGCGCTGCGTGCAACCCATCCGGCACGGTGGCGATCAACGAACTGGTCAACCTGCCGGAGGGCACGAGCGTCACGTTCACGCTCGACGCCGAACTGCTCGACGACCTGAACGACCCGATCACCAACACCGCCAGCGTGACCGCACCGGCTGGCGTGCTCGAACTTGCCCCGACCAACAACAGCGACAGCGATACCGACCTCGTCGGCCTGTTCGCCGACGGCATGGAGAGCGAGGAGCCCTGAGTCCGGTTTTCGAGCCGGACCACAGCGTCGCTTGAAGACATCGGGTTTCCGGCGGATACTGGAAATCAGACAGTCTGATTTCCTGGGGCCCTTAGTCATGTCGATCAAGCGGATCACGGCCACCGAGCTCGCGCGGAATCTCAGCGCTGTGCTTGACCAGGTGCGGGAGGCCGGTGAGGAGTACGTGGTCGAGCGCGGCAGGCAGCCGGTCGCGCGCGTTTCGCCCAGTCCGGGGATCATGACGGCTGAGCAAGCGCTGGCCGACATGCACGAGAATCTCGAGGCCGAAGTCTCGGAAAGCTGGGAAGCCGACGCTCGGCGAGGTGATGCAGCCTTGTCCGATGAGCTGCGCGACCCCTGGTCATCGTGAGCCCCAGCTGTCGTGAACTCATGTCCAGAATGATGGGTGGTCGCGACTGATCCATGGGCGTCCTGATCGATACCTGCATCTGGATCGACGTCGAGCAGGGACGGCTCCATCCTGAGCAGGTGTCGGCCGTCAGTGGAAACCGTCCCGTGTACCTGTCTCCCGTCACGCTGGCCGAACTTCGGCTGGGTGCGGAGCTCGCGCCGGACGCGGGCGTTCGTCAGAAGCGGCTTCGGGCCTGGCGGCGGATGAACCGGAAGTCGGTCATCCCGATCGACGCCGGTACGGCCGAAGTGTTCGGCGAGCGCGCTGCGCACTTGGCGGCCGACGGGAAACGTCGCCACCGAACCCGGGTCCAGGACCTGTGGATCGCCAGCCAGGCCGTGCAGCACGGCCTCGAGCTGATGACTCGCAATCCTCGCGATTTTCAGCACATTCCCGGTGTCGATCTCATCGGTCCAGCGGCAGCCTCATCATGAAGGAACTGCTTCGATTGGTTGTTTCTTCGACCAATCCGGTCAAGCTGCGCGCGGTCGAGAACGGCGTTCGCGACGCGTTCCCCGATCTTGACGCCACGATCGCGTCCGTTGCCGTCGATTCCGGCGTGTCCGACCAGCCGGCGACCGATGCCGAGACGCGGATCGGCGCCGAGAACCGGGCCCGGGCGGCCAGGGACGCGGAGCCGGAGGCCGACTACTGGTTCGGCGTCGAAGGCGGGGTCGAGGATTCGTCGCAGGGGATGCTGACCTTCGCCTGGATCGTGGTCGTCGACCGCGACGGCCGGGTCGGCCGGGCGCGCAGCGCCGCCTTCGTGCTGCCGGAGGCCGTGGCCGGGAAGGTGCGCGGCGGGATGGAGCTGGGCCATGCCGACGACGAGGTGTTCGGCCGCACCGACTCCAAGCGGCAGGACGGCGCGATCGGCCTGCTGACGGCCGGTGCGCTGGATCGGGCCGGGCTGTATGCGCCGGCGGTGACCGCCGCGATGATCCCGTTCCTGAACCCCGGGCTGTATCCGGTCGAATCGGGCTGAAACCGCGTCATTCGATCCGCGCGGTTGCGGCAGAATGCGTCCTCGTCTTCCGCTGTTGTTGGAGCCCCTTGCATGGCCGATTCGAACTACATGCTCGACCTGTACCACCGCGTCACGAGCTGGCCGGCCGGTCACTGGATCTTCTCGAAGCTGTTCGCCAACAAGGCGCCCTACTTCGCGACCATCTCGCCCCTGGTCACCGAGCTGAGGCCGAACTACTGCGAGGTCCGCTTCCGCAAGCGCCGCAGGGTGCACAACCACATCAAGACCGTGCATGTCATCGCGATCGCCAACGCGCTGGAAATGGCGATGGGCGCACTGGCCGAGGCCTCGATCCCGAAGCATCTTCGGTGGATCCCGAAGGGCATGACGGTGGACTACACCGCCAAGGCGACCAGCGACATCCGCGCCGTGGCCGAGACGAACGCCGAGGACTGGAAACCGGGCGACCTGCCGGTGAAGGTCACCGCCTACCGTGAGGACGGGACGGTGGTCGTCGTGGGCACGATCCTGCTGTACGTCTCCGAGAAGCCGAAGCGGTCCTGAGCGCGCGGATCGACTCGACGGAACCGGTGGCCCGGAGGCGCTGGCCCCCGCCGCGGCGAATGGCGCCAACGGCGCCGAGCCCGTCACCGGCGGCACGAATCCGGGCCGGCGCGGCCGCGCGGTCCGGCCCTGCCGAGGGCTCCGGCGTTACAGTTCGGCCGGTGTCCGTTTGCCGCGGTGACCGAAGATATGCACCACGCCGCCGGCCAGGTGCAGCACCAGCAGCACGACCAGCGCGGGCACGGCCAGGAACTTGTGGACGGCCTCGGCCGGTTCGTGCAGGAACTCCAGCCCGCCCAGCGGCAGGCCGACCGAGAACCAGCCGAACACGTCGATGGCTTCGTTCTCGGTGAACAGGTACAGCGGACCGGTGATGACCAGGCCGGTGATCGCGACCAGGATCAGCACGTGGACGGTGCGGGCGACGACGCGCTGCCACGCCGGGCCGTCGACGCTGTCCGGAAAACCTTCCTTGATTCGCCAGACCACCCGCCACAGCACGAACAGCAGGGTGAAGAAGCCGAGCCCGATGTGGGCCGACATCACGTAGTCCTCGATGCCGTCGTTCGGCGCGTTGCGGGCCAGCAGGCCCAGCGTCAGCATGGCGATGACCAGCAGGGCGGTGATCCAGTGGTTGATCGTGGCCACGGCGGAGTGGCGATCGCGTTCATTCATCTCGAGACTCCCGGTATGAACCCTTCTGACCAGTCCAGTGTACGCCGTCGTTACTCCTGAAGAGCGGTCTCGCCCTTCGGATGAGCGTTCGAGTCGACAGTGCGGCGTTCCGAACCGACGTTGCGACCCGAGCGAAAGGCTTGCCATTCGCTGCGGGTCGCGTCTTGCACTGTCGATTCGGTCGCGCTCTGGATGTCACAGGAGTAATGCGGGGACACACTAGCCCGCAGTATTCATGAATGAGCTCGCGCCCTTGCCTGGTCCTTGTCCGCGCAGCGAATCTTCTTCGCTCGGAAATACAGCAGGGTAGTCCGCTCGGTCGGAAAATCCCCTGTGCGAACGATTCCCGGCGCAATCATCGTGGCGATTCATGAATAATGCGGGCTAGTGGTATCGCTCTCGTGGTATCGAGCGACGCGCATCGCTGTGCCGCGGGAGAGGTCCCCTTGGGCCGGCGCTCAGCGTCCGCCCGGGACCCACTCCAGCGACAGCACCGCGAAATGGTTGCGCGGGTCTTCCAGGCCCGGACCGCCGGGGACGTCGGTGGTGTCGGTGCTCAACACGGCGTGGAAGTGCAGGCCCCAGGTCGGTCGCTCGTAGTGCAGGCCGATCGCGACCTGACCGAGGATGTCCTCGGGTTCGATGACGTTGCGGTCGGTCCAGGCATCGCTGCGCAGCAGGTTGCCGTCGCGGTGGATGGTGTGGACGAAGCCGGTGGCGCGCGCCGCGACGGTCAGGTAGACGTGCTCCGGGTCGCCGGTCGGGATGCGGCCGTCGTAGTCGAAGTCGGCGGCCACCCGGGTCGGCGCAAGCGCAAAGCCCTGCGGCCGGTCGCCGAAGCGGAGCTCCAGCCCGGCCTGGCCGTAGGTCACCGCGTTGCCGAGTCCGGCGTCGATGCTCAAGGCCGCGTCGAAGAACTCGCGGCGAATGAACTTGCGCTTGTAGACGGCATACAGGTTCAGCACCGGTTCGTTGGCCAGCTGGTTGTCCCAGCCTTCGGGTTCGGTTGCGCCGCTGAGTTCGTGGACGGTGGTCTGGATGGGTCCGGCCAGGGTCGCGTCGCCGACCCAGCCCAGCAGCGTGCCGACCCCGGTCAGCTCGCGGTCATCCAGCGCAAGGAAGGAATTGGCCCAGGCCAGCATGCCGGCGTACGGGACGTCGTCGAGGATCAGTTCTTCGACCTGCAGCTGTTCCGGGGTCTGCATGGTATGGCCCAGCGTCCAGGACTCGCGGTAGCGCAGGCCGTGCCGTTCCGGCAGCAGCCAGCCGACCAGCGACTTGCCGAACGCCGGCGTACCGCCGGTTTCGGCCAGCGAGTCGGCCAGCGCCGAGTGCGCCTGCAGTGCCACGCCGTTGGTGAACTGGTTGTCGGTGCCGGCGAACGTGTCGTTGGCCCAGGCCGCGCGCCAGCGCGTGTCGGCGCCGGCCGGCAGGGTGGCGCCGAGAAATATGGCCCCCAGGACCACGATGATGGGAAGTGAACGCTTCGATCGCATCGGGTCACTCTAGGCAATCGCTCGACCGGGTGCCTTAACACGGATCAATCCCCGGTCCCCGTTCGCGCCGACCGGAGGCGCGGCGGCGGCATGACCGACGAGACGCGGTCGAACCGCTCCGGCAGTGCTACGCTTGGCGGCCACGCCGTCTTGCTCAACGGCCGGATGTCCACTTCTGGGAGAACCACCATGCACGATCGATTCGCCCGCCGCGCCCGCCTGCTGGCGCTGGCCCTGTTCGCACTGTTCACCCTGCCGCTGGCCGCGCAGGAGGACGAGGTCACGCTGGAACAGCGGCTGGCCGGGCTGGAACTCCGGACCATCGGCCCGGCGTTCATGTCGGGGCGCATCGCCGACATCGCCATCCATCCCGAGGACGACAGCACCTGGTATGTCGCGGTGGGCTCGGGCGGGGTGTGGAAGACCACCAACTCCGGCACGACCTGGGAGAGCCTGTTCGACGGCCAGCCGTCGTACTCGATCGGTTCGATCGTCGTCGACGAGAACAACCCGAATACCATCTGGGTCGGCACCGGCGAGAACGTCGGCGGCCGGCACGTCGGCTACGGCGACGGCATCTACGTCTCGCACGACGGTGGCGCGTCCTGGGCCAGCAAGGGCCTGGAGGATTCGGAGCGCATCAGCACGATCATCATCCACCCCGACGACAGCGACACGCTGTGGGTGGCGGTGCAGGGTCCGCTGTGGTCGCCGGGCGGCCAGCGCGGGTTGTACATGACCACCGACGGCGGCGAGAGCTGGGAGCGGACGCTGGTCGGCGATGAAGGCGACGACGTCTGGACCGGGGTCACCGACGTGGTCATCGATCCGCGCGATCCGGACGTGCTCTACGCCGCGACCTGGCAGCGCCACCGCACCGTGGCGGCCTACATGGGCGGCGGCCCGAATTCCGGCGTGCACAAGTCCACCGACGGCGGCCGGACCTGGACGAAGCTCGGCGGCGGCCTGCCCGGCGGCAACCTCGGCAAGATCGGCCTGGCCATTTCGCCGCAGAATCCGGACGTGGTCTACGCCGCGATCGAGACCAAGCGCCGCGAAGGCGGCATCTGGCGCTCGACCGACCGCGGCGCCTCCTGGCGCAAGATGTCGGACAGGGTGGCCGGCGGCACCGGCCCGCACTACTACCAGGAGCTGTACGCCAGCCCGCACGCCTTCGACCGCATCTACCTGATGGATGTCCAGGCGCGTGTGTCGCACGACGGCGGCGCGACCTGGGAGAACATCGACGCCGACTCCAAGCACGTCGACAACCACGCGCTGGCCTTCCGCGACGACGATCCCGACTACATGCTCTGGGGCACCGACGGCGGCCTGTACGAGACCTTCGACCACGCCGAAACCTGGCGCTACATCGACAACCTGCCGGTCACCCAGTTCTACAAGGTCGCCGTCGACGACGCCGAACCGTTCTACCACGTCTACGGCGGCACCCAGGACAACAACACCCAGGGCGGCCCGTCGCGCACCGACAACGTGCACGGCGTGCGCAACGCGGACTGGTACGTCGTGCTGTTCGGCGACGGACACCAGCCGGCCACCGAGCCCGGCAACCCGGACATCATGTACGCGCAGTGGCAGCAGGGCAACCTGGTCCGGTTCGACCGGACCACCGGCGAGATCGTCTACGTCCAGCCCCAGCCCGAACCGGGCGATGACCCCGAGCGCTGGAACTGGGACGCGCCGATCCTGGTCAGTCCGCACGATCCGACGACGATCTTCCACGCCTCGCAGCGCGTCTGGCGCTCGGACGACCGCGGCGATTCCTGGCGCCCGATCTCCGGCGACCTGACCCGGAACCAGACCCGGATCGAGCTGGACCTGATGGGGCGGCAGTGGAGCTGGGACGCGTCATGGGACCTGTTCGCGATGTCGAAGTACAACACCATCACGTCGCTGGCCCAGTCGCCGATCGACGAGAACATCCTGTATGCCGGCACCGACGACGGCCTGATCCAGGTCACCACCGACGGCGGTGAAACGTGGCGCGAGATCGAGGTCGGCGACCTGCCGGGCGTGCCCGATCTCGCCTTCGTCAACGACATCAAGGCCGACCTGTTCGATGCCGACACGGTGTACGTGGCGCTGGACAACCACAAGTACGGCGACTTCGCCCCCTACCTGCTGAAGTCCACCGATCGCGGCCGGCGCTGGACCTCGATCGCCGACGACCTGCCGGAGCGGCACCTGGTCTGGCGCGTGGTGCAGGATCACGTCGACCCCGAGCTGATGTTCGCCGGCACCGAGTTCGGCGTGTTCGTCACGCTCGACGGCGGCGAGGAATGGACCGAACTGACCGGCAACGCGCCGAACATTTCCTACCGCGACCTGGCCATCCAGCGCCGCGAGAACGACCTGGTCGGTGCGACCTTCGGCCGCGGCTTCTGGCTGCTCGACGACTACAGCCCCCTGCGCGGGCTCGACGACGACACGCTGGCCGCCGAGGCGACGCTGTTCGACACCCGCCGGGCCTGGTGGTACATCCCGCAGGGCGTGCTCGGCATGAACGAAAAGGGGTCGCAGGGCGATGGCCTGTACACGGCCGAGAACCCGCCGTTCGGTGCGGTGTTCACCTACCACCTGGCCGATGGCTACACGACCGACGAGCAGGATCGCCAGGCGCGCGAGAAGCCCCTGATCGCCGAGGGCGAGGACGTGCCGTTCCCGGGCTGGGACGCACTCGAAGCCGAAGTTCGTCAGCCCGCCCCGACCATGCTGCTGACCGTACGCGATGCCGACGGCAACGTCGTTCGCAGGCTCGAAGGACCGGCCTCCCGCGGTTTTCATCGGGTGGCCTGGGACCTTTCCCTGCCGTCGCCGATGGCGATCGGCGCCGGCGGCGGCTTCGGCATGGGCGGCGGCTTCATGGTCGCCCCGGGCCGCTACACCGTCGAATTGGCCAAGCGCATCGACGGCGCGGTCACGCCGCTGGACGGACCGAAGGCCTTCGACGTGGTCCGGATGCGCGAAGGCGCGCTGGACGGCGCCGAGCCGGAAGAAACCGCCGCGTTCTGGAAGCGCCTGTCCGAGATGCAGCGCCGCACCACGGCCGCAGGCCAGGTGATCGGCGAAGCGCGCGCCAAGATCGATTCCATGCAGCAGGCGCTGGGCCGCAGCCAGGCGCCGGCCGGTGACCTCGATGCGCAGCTGTACCGCGTCGACCAGGCGCTGTACGAGATCGCCGAGCAGCTCGAAGGCAAGCAGACCATGAACCAGGTCGGTGAGCTGCAGCCGCCGACGATCGGTCAGCGGATGTTCGTGGCGATGATCGGTACCGGCCGGTCGACCTACGGACCGACCCCGACCCACGTCCGCTCGCTGGAGATCGCCGAGAGCGAATTCGCCGAGGTCCGGGCCGAACTCGAACGCCTGGTCGAGCAGCGGATTCCGGCGCTGGAACAGGCGCTCGAAGACGCAGGCGCGCCGTGGACCCCGGGGGCACCGATTCCCGACTGACGACGGCTCGGCCGACCCGAGGGAGCGCGGGCGGCACACGCCGCTCGCGGTCCTGCCGTGCCGGACCCGGCTCCCGGGTCCGGTCCGACGGCCCGAGCGCCGGGGTGGCGGTCGCCGTCGCCGTTGGCGAAATGCCGGTATGCTTGCCGCCGTCCCGTCGCCCACAGACTCACCGAATGCCGCCGAATCCTCGCCCTGACACCGCGCTCGATCTGTCGGTTCACGCCGCTGCGCAGCCCGGTTGCATGCTGCCGATCGCTCTGAACGGTTCCCGGCACCCCGTCGGCCCCGGACTGGAGCGGCTGGGCGGGGACTATGATCACGAGGCCTGGTGCGGCAGCGTCGACGATGTCCGGGCCTTCGTGCTGGGCCTGCCGGACCGGCCGGACGCCGATGCGGCCGAGCCGGCCGAGCGGTTGTATCGGGAATTGATCGACCGACTGCGGGACTCGCCGTTTCCCTACCCGCTTCGCTTGTGGAACTACCTGCCGGCGATCAACCTCGGCGACGGCGACGACGAGCGCTATCGTCGCTTCTGCGTCGGCCGCGGCCGGGCCCTCGAGGCGGCCGGGCTGGCCGATGCGCAGATGTGCGCAGCGACCGCGATCGGCGGGGAGGCGCCGGTGATGCAGCTGGTCGCGCTGGTCGGGCGCCGGCCGGGAGTGTCGATCGAGAACCCGCGCCAGGTCAGCGCCTGGAACTATCCGCGCGACTACGGCCCGCGCCAGCCGGCGTTCGCCCGCGCCACCGCCGTGCCGCTGTCCGACGGCCGGACCGGCCTGCTGATCTCGGGGACGGCCAGCGTGATCGGGCACGCCACGGCCCATCCGGGCGATGTGGTCGCCCAGACCGACGAGGCGGCCAGCAACCTCGATGCGCTGCTGCGCAACGCCGCCGGCACGCTGGAGCGGCCCTCGCTGGCCTACTTCTCGACCGACGCGCTGGCTCGCGTCTATGTGCGGCATGCCGAAGACTGGCCCCGGATCCGGGCCCGGCTCCGCTCGCGCTGGCCGGCGCTGAGGCTGTGCGCGCTGCGCGGCGACGTCTGCCGGGACGATCTGCTGGTCGAGATCGAGGCCTGGCAGGTGGCCTGACCGGACAGCGCCCTGTCAGTCCTTGCCGTATCCGCGCGCAGCAACGCATCGAGTGCGGCCATGGCTCTGCCGGCTCGCGTCCCTTCGTGCGGCCCGAACCGTGATGAACCCGACATTATTGATGGCTTGGCACCGGAATTGAATGTAAAGGCCATTCGCGTTGGCGACCCTCGGGGCCAGCGCCAGCCCAATGACCCGGAGCCGAATCATGGACCAGAACACCGACGTCGACCGCAGCGCCGCGCCGCTGTCGAACCCCGAGCGGGCCGCTGCGGATTTCAGTTTCGCGTTCCAGCCGATCGTCGACCTGGAGACCGCCGAGGTGGTCGCCCACGAAGCCCTGGTTCGCGGCGCCTCCGGCGAATCGGCCGGCGATGTGCTGGGCTCGATCCGCCCGGAAAGTCGCCACCTGTTCGATGAGGCCTGTCGCCACCGCGCGCTGGACATCGCGGCCCGCCTGGGCATGCAGGGCGCGCTGCACATCAACTGCTCGACGGTCACCCCCGAGCGGCTCGAGGCCACCCTGGCGTCGACCCGCGAGGCCGCCGAGGACGTCGGCATCGATCCGGGCCGGGTCGTGCTGGAATTCAGTCGCCTGGAGCCGCTGGGCAGCCCGCGCGAACTCGACCGGGTCCGCCAGGTCGCCAACCAGGCCGGGTTCGAGGTGCTGGCCGACAACTTCGGCGCCAGCGAGGTCGGCATGAAGCGGCTGGTGGTGTTCCAGCCGCAGTGGCTGAAGCTGGATCGCAATCTGGTCCAGCGCATCCACTGCAGCGAGCGGCGCAAGGCCCTGGTCAGCGGCCTGCTGGCGACCTGCCGATTGCTGAACATCGACGTGATCGCCGGCGGCATCGAGGAACCCGAAGAGCTGGAATGGATGAAGAGCGCCGGTGTGCGCTATGCCCAGGGCTACCTGCTTGCCCGGCCGACCTTCGAGTCGGTGCCGCGGTTCGATCCGGCGCGCCTCGCGGTCTGATCGACCGGGCGGCCGATGCAAGCGGCGTCATCGTGCCGTCAGCGCTCTGAAACGCACCTGTCGCATAGTCGGTATAGTGTCTGCTGCATGGAAATGCCGTTTTCCAATGCAGCGCAGCGCGGACTGGCCCGCGTGGATCAGCTGGAGCAGCGACTCTGCCTGACCCTGAACCGGGCTTCGACCCGCGCCTCGGTGCGATCGTTCTTCGCGGCGGTCAGCCGCGTCGGGGACGGTATGGTCTGGTATGCACTGATGACCGTGCTGGCCGCCACCCAGGGCATGTACGGCGTGCGCGCCGCGCTGGTCATGGGTCTGTCCTCGTTGATCGGCGTGGGCCTCTACAAGGTGCTCAAGGAGCGCCTGGTTCGCGAGCGGCCCTACCTCACCCACCACGCGATCCGGGTCGGCTGCGCGCCGCTGGACCGCTACAGTTTCCCGTCCGGGCATACGCTGCACGCGGTGTTGTTCACGACCATCGCGATCGCCTGGTTCCCGGCGCTGGCCGCGGTCCTGATCCCGCTGGCCGTGCTGATCGCCCTGTCGCGCGTGGTGCTCGGCCTGCATTACCCGACCGACGTGGTGTTCGGCGCGTTGATCGGCTGGGGCCTGGCCGAACTGGCGCTGTGGGGCTTCCCCCCGGCGACCTGATCCGCGCTGACCGCTCCGTGCCCCGATTGCCTTGTCCTGGTCCCGTCCCGTTCAGGCCCGGTGTCGCTGTTCGAGCACGGCAAGCACCTCGTCGAGCCCCACCTCCGAAGCGGTCAGCACCACCAGCAGGTGATACAGCAGGTCGGCGCTTTCGTTGACCAGTTCCTCGCGGTCGCCCGCTGTCGCGGCCAGCGCGACTTCGACGCCCTCTTCGCCGACCTTCTGGGCGCAGCGCTTGACCCCCCGGGCCAGCAGCTTCGCGGTATAGCTCGACGCCGGATCCGCGCCGCGTCGGGATTCGATCACCCGATCCAGCTCGCCGAGAAAGGCCAGCGGCGGGCGAACGGCGTCGCCGAAGCAGGTCGCCGTGCCGGTGTGGCAGGTCGGCCCCTGCGGCCGGGCCAGGACCAGCAGCGTGTCGCGGTCGCAGTCGGCCCGGGCCTCGACCAGCGCCAGCGTATGGCCGGAGGTTTCGCCCTTGGTCCACAGCCGCTGCTTGCTGCGCGAGAAGAAGGTGACGTGGCCGGTTTCGCGGGTCTTCGCAAGGGCCTCGGCGTTCATGTAGCCGAGCATCAGGACCCGGCCGGTGTCGGCGTCCTGGACCACGGCCGGCAGCAGCCCGTCGCCCTTGGCCCAGTCGAGATCGTCGGAAGAAGTCGTCATTCGATGTCCTTGCCGGGTCGCGGGCTCAGCTCAGTGCCCCGCCGCAGCTCGAGCCCTGTCCGGCGGTACAGCCGTAGCAGTGATCGGCCACGGCGATCGCCGCCGGCACCTCGGTGCGCTCGAGCAGGTCGGCCAGCGTCGGCCGACGTTCGTCGCCGCCCAGCGGCAGGCCGAGCATCTGGTTGAAATCGCAGTCGTAGAGCCGGCCTCGGTAGTCGACGCTGATCAGGTCGCGGCACATCACGCCGGCCAGGTTGTCGCGCCGGTAGCTGTTCTTGAGCAGCGTCATGTAGTCCTCGAACTGGCCCTTGGCCAGCAGGATCGCGCCGAAGCGCTTGATCGGCATGTTCGCCAGCGTGAACAGCCGGTCGAAGCGCAGGCCGAATTCATCGTCGAGCAAGCGCTTGTAGTCGGCCTCCAGGGCCGCCTGGTCCGGCGGCAGGCTCGGGCCCAGCGGGTTGTAGACGAGGTTCAGCACCCGGTCGGGATCGCCCTGTCCGTAGCCGAGCTCGTTCAGGGTCTTCAGCGCCTTGATCGAGGCCTCGAACACGCCGTTGCCGCGTTGGGCGTCGACGTTCTCCTTCGAATAGCACGGCAGCGAAGCCACCACCTCGACGTCGTGCTCGGCCAGGAACGGCCCGATCCAGTCGTAGCCCGGTTCTTCCATCAGGGTCGGATTCAATCGATCCATCACGTGCACGTCGCGGGCCCGGGCCTGCTCGACCAGCCAGCGGAACTCCGGGTTCATCTCCGGCGAGCCGCCGGTCAGGTCCAGCGTGCGGATATCGAACCGGTCGATCACCGCCAGCGCCGTTTCCATCGTCGCGCGGTCCATCAGTTCGGTGCGGTTCGGGCCGGCGTTGACGTGGCAGTGGATGCAGGCCAGGTTGCACAGGTAGCCGAGGTTCATCTGCAACGTGTCCAGCGCGCGGCGCTTGATGGCCGGAAAGTCGGTGGTCTCGAGCAGTGGGAAGGTGTCTCGCATCGGGGTCTCCTCGGGCGTCCGCTCAGGATGCCACGGATCCGGTCCGGGTCCGGACGCCCTGTTCGCCGAGCCAGCGCTTGAGGTCCGGAATCTCGATCTGGCCCGAGTGGAACACGGTCGCCGCCAGCGCGCCGTCGACGTCGGCGCGGCGGAACACGTCGAGGAAGTGCTCCGGCGTGCCGGCGCCGCCCGAGGCGATCAGCGGCACATCGCAAATGCCTCGAACGTCGGCCAACTGGTCGATATCGTACCCGGAGCGGACGCCATCGGCATCCATGCAGTTGAGCACGATCTCGCCGGCGCCGAGCGCCTGGACCCGCTCGACCCAGGCCCGCGTATCGAGGTCGGGGTCGGTCATGTTGTCCGGGTCGCCGGTGTTGGCGCGCAGCCGGTAGCGGCCGTTCTCGCGGATCGAATCGATGCCGATGACCACGCACTGGCTGCCGAAGGCATCGGCCAGCTCGGCGACCAGGTCGGGCCGGGCCAGCGCCGGCGAGTTGACCGAGATCTTGTCGGCGCCGGCGTGCAGCACCGCGCGGGCCCGGGCCACGTCGCGAATGCCGCCGGCCACGGTGAACGGGATGTCGATCGCCTCGGCGACCCGCTCGACCCATGCCACATCGACGCTGCGGCCTTCCGGGCTCGCGGTGATGTCGTAGAACACCAGTTCGTCGGCGCCCTGGTCGCGATAGGCCGCGGCCCGCTCGAGGATGTCGCCCATGTCGACGTGGTCGCGGAACTTCACGCCCTTGACCACCCGTCCGCCCCGCACGTCCAGGCACGGGATGATGCGGACCGCGACGCCTTCGCCGATCATGCCGGTGCGCTCGGCAGCGATTCGGCCAGCACGTCCAGCGGCACGCGGCCCTCGAGCAGCGCCCGGCCGACGATGCAGCCGGCCACGCCGGTGGCCGCGACCTCCGCGAGGTGGGCGGGTTCGCCGATGCCGCCCGAGGCCTGGACGACCAGGTCGGGATAGCGCGCGGTCAGTTCTCGATACAGCGCGCGGCCGGAGCCGGTCAGCATGCCGTCGCGGGTGATGTCGGTGCACAGCAGGTGGCGCAGTCCGCCCGCTTTCAGCCGCTCGAGCAGCGCGAACAGGTCTTCGTCGCCGGCCTCGGTCCAGCCGGCGGCCTGTGGAATCCAGCGGCCGCCGTCGCCGGGCCGGACGTCCAGCCCCGCGACGATGCGTTCGGGCCCGTAGCGCTCGAGCCAGCCGATCACGAGGTCGGGGCTGCGCACGCACAGGCTGCCGAGCACGACCCGGTCGATGCCGGCGTCCAGCCGCCGCGCGAGTCCGGCCTCGTCGCGCACGCCCCCGCCGGCCTGGACCGGGATCGACAGGGCCTCGGCGATCGCGGCGATCGTGTCGAGGTTGCCGTCGCCGCCGTCGCGGGCCGCGTCGAGGTCGACCAGGTGCAGGATCTCGGCGCCGGCGTCCTGGTAGGCGCGGGCCTGGTCGACCGGCGACAGCGCGTAGCGGGTTTCGCGCTGGTAGTCGCCCTGCTGCAGGCGGACCACGCCGCCGTCGCGCAGGTCGAGTGCGGGAATCACGATCATCGAGGTCATGGTCAGGACTCCAGGAAGTTCATCAGCAGGCGATGGCCGGGTCCGGCCGATTTCTCGGGATGGAACTGGCAGGCGGCGAAATTCCGGTGGCGCACGACGGCGGCGAAGTCGTCGCCGTGATGGCCGCGGGCCACGCAGGCCGGGCTGTCGGCCGGCGCGCAGTAGCTGTGCACGAAGTAGTACCAGGCGTCCGGATCGATGCCGGCAGCCAGTGGGTCGTCGCGCTGCCAGGCCAGCTGGTTCCAGCCCATGTGCGGCAGGCGCAGGCCGGGGCCACCGACGAGCCGGCGCACGCGGCCGGGGATCAGCCCCAGACCGTCGGCGTTGCCTTCGTCGGAGCCCTCGAACAGCAGCTGAAGGCCGAGGCAGATCCCGAGCACCGGTTGCTCGAGGCTCCGGATCACGTCGACCAGTCCGGCCTCGCGCAGCGCGTTCATCGCCCAGGCCGCGGCGCCGACGCCGGGCAGGATCACCTTCGAGGCACGGCGGATCGTGGCCGCGTCGCTGGTCAGCGTCGCCTCGGCCCCGATCCGGTGCAGGGCCTGCACCACCGAGCCGAGATTCGCACCGCCGGAATCGATCACGGCCAGCGTCATACGCCGTCTCCCGAACCGTTGAAAAGCGACGAACCGCAGATGAACGCAGATGAACGCAGATCAGAGCAAGATGGCGCGAAATCCAGGAGCCGGGTACCACGACATTCGGTGTCCGGTTCCGCTGGCGGCCTGGAAGCGCCTGGCAGGAAAAGCGCGTTCATCCGTGTCCATCCATGTGCGTTTGCGGACACTCTCGTCGTTGCGCCGGTCATCGCCGCTGGTCCTTCCCGGCGGACGGATCGCTGTCGCTGCGCTCGATCACCGGGCTCGTGCGATGCAGTTCGGGCGCGGCGGAATAGAGCTGCGCCAGGAAGGACACGGCCACGTCCGGTGGGCAGTCCAGTTCCACGGCAATCCGCCTTTCCGTCCCGGTCTCCGGGCTCGGCGCCCCGAAGTCCGTCGTTCTCGGGTCCTTGATCGATCCCATCAGCGATTCCTTCCCGCGCCTTCAGGGCGTGTCCTGTTCATGTTCTTCCCGAGGGCCTTTCTCTGCGCCTCTGCGCCTCTGCGCGAACCGCTTTTCGCGGTCCTTCCCGAACGAAGCGATCCCATCACAGCACCCCCTTGGTCGACGGCAGGCCGCCGGTCCCGCGGGCCAGCGCCGGGCGCAGCGCCCGGCCGACCGCCTTGAAGCAGCCCTCGACCATGTGGTGGGTGTTCTGGCCGGTGACCTGAAGGTGAATGGCGCAGCGCAGCCGTTGAGACAGCGACTGGAAGAAGTGACCGACCATTTCGGTGTGCAGCCCGCCGACCGACTCGCGCGGGAACGCGCCGTCGAGCACGAAGGCGGGCCGCCCGGACAGGTCGACCGCAGCGGTCGCCAGCGATTCGTCCATCGGCACGGTGAAGCCGTAGCGGCCGATCCCGTGGCGATCGCCCAGCGCCGTGTCCAGCGCCTCGCCGAGGGCCAGCGCGCAGTCTTCGACGGTGTGGTGCTCGTCGATGTGCAGGTCGCCCCGACAACTCAGGTCCAGCGAAAAGCCGCCGTGGGCGGCCAGCTGGTCGAGCATGTGGTCGAAGAAGCCCAGCCCCGTCTCGTTGCGGACCGGCGCGGTGGCGTCGAGGTTCACCGCCACGCGGATCGCCGTTTCGTTGGTCCGGCGTTCGGTCACGGCGGTGCGCGGCGCGCCGGTCAGCGCCTCGGCGATGCTCGGCCAGTCCTGGCCCTCGGGGCCGACGCGGAAGCCGGGCAGCCCCATGTTCGCGGCCAGCTGCAGGTCGGTTTCCCGGTCGCCGATGACCGCCGAGCGGGCGCGGTCCAGGCCCGGATCGCGGAGGTAGTCGAGCAGCATGCCGACGCCCGGTTTGCGGGTCGGCGCATGGTCGTCGGGGAACGAGCGGTCGATATGGATGGCATCGAAGCCGATGCCCTGCGATTCGAGAATCTGCAGCAGCAGATCGTGCGGGCCCTGGAAATCGGCCTCGGGAAACGACGCGGTGCCGAGGCCGTCCTGGTTGCTGACCATGACGAAGCGATAGCCGTCGGCCTTCAGTTTCAGCAGCGCCGGGATCACGCCCGGCATCAGCCGGAACTTCTCGAAGGCATCGACCTGCTCGTCGGCCGGCTCTTCGATCAGGCAACCGTCGCGGTCGATGAACAGGATCTTCTTGGTGCTCATGGCGTCCAGGTCTCCAGGAAGGCGATCAGCGCCCGGTTCTCGTCGGGCGCGCCGACGGTGATCCGCACGCAGTGGTCCAGGCCGGGCTGGGCCGACTGGTTGCGCAGCCGGATGCCGGCGGCCGCGGCATCGTCGATCAGGCGGGCGGCATCGGCGACGCGAACCAGCACGAAATTGGCTTCACCGGGCCACATCGCACGTATCGAGTCCAGCGACCGAAGGGCCTCGACCAGGCGCTGCTTCTGCTGATCGATTTCCGCGATCCGCCGGGCCTGGGTGGCCAGGGCCTCGGGCGTCAGTGCCGCCAGCGCGGCCTCGACGGTCGGGGTCGGCAGCGGGTACGGCGCGATGATGCGCTTGAGCAGGCCGATGACGGCCGGGTCGGCGATTACCGTGCCCAGCCGGCAGCCGGCCAGCGCATGCGCCTTGGACAGGGTCCGCAGGACGACCAGGTTCGGCAGTTCATCGAGCAGCGTGGTGAACGAGTCGCCGTGCTGGAACTCGACGTAGGCCTCGTCGACCACGACCAGCCCACGGCCGTCCAGCGCCCGACCGACCTCGCGTACGGTGGCTTCGGTCAGCACGTTGCCGGTCGGGTTGTTGGGCGAACACAGGAACGCGAGCTTGCAGTCGCGGGCGCGTTCGACGAGGTCGTCGGGCGCCTCGAACCGGTCGGCGTGTTCGACCAGCGGCGCCTCGATGACCCGGGCGCCCTGGACGCGGGCCGACAGCGCGTACATGCCGAAGCAGGGCGGGACGGTCAGCACTGCCTCGCCGGGTGCACAGAAGGTCCGCACCAGCAGATCGATGCCCTCGTCGCTGCCGCGGGTCACCAGCAGGCGTTCGCGCGCGACCCGATACAGATCGGCCAGCCGGTCGAGCAGCGCGGTCGGCTGCGGGTCCGGATATCTGTTCAGGCCCAGGCCGGGATCGCCGGGCGAAGGAAACGGGTTTTCGTTGGCGTTGAGCAGGATGCCGGCCGAGTCGGCCAGCGCCCGGGCCGAGGCGTACGGCGTCAGCGACCGGATCTCCGGCCGGGCCAGGGCTTCGAACGACGCGTTCATGTCGATGGGGTCTCCAGCCGGTCCAGCCGGGCGGTGATCGCCAGCCGGTGGGCGTCGAGCCGTTCGTGCGCCGCCAGCCGGGCGCCGGCCGGGCCGAGTTCGCGCAGTCCCTGGGCGGTCGCGGTCTGCACCGTCATCCGGCGCAGGAAGTCGGCCGTGCCCAGGCCGCTGTGGGTGCGGGCCCAACCCCCGGTCGGCAGCGTGTGGTTGGTGCCCGAAACGTAGTCGCCGAGCGATTCCGGAGTCCAGCGACCGACGAACACCGAGCCGGCAGTGGTGATTCGTGCGGCCAGGCCTTCGGCGTCGTCGGTGACGATGATCAGGTGTTCCGGGGCATAGGCCTGGCTGACCTCGACCGCCACGTTCATGTTCGGTACGCGAACGATCGCTGCATGTTCGAGTGCTTTTCGCGTCACTTCGGCGCGTGGAAGTGTTTCCAGGCGGCCCGCCAGTGCCGCCGGCACCGCGTCGATCAGTCGCGCCGAATCGGTGACCAGCAGCACCTGCGAGTCGGGGCCGTGCTCGGCCTGGCTGAGCAGGTCGAGCGCGACGAAGTCCGGGTCGGCGCCGTCGTCGGCCAGCACCATCACTTCCGACGGGCCGGCCGGCAGGTCCCGGGCCGCACCGTCGACGTCGAGCGCGACCTGGCGCTTGGCCTCGGCGACGAAGCGGTTGCCCGGGCCGTACAGCTTGGTGCAGGCCGGGATCGATTCGGTGCCGTAGGCCATCGCCGCGATCGCCTGGGCGCCGCCGGCGATCAGCACCCGGCCCAGGCCCAGTTTTTCGGCCACGGCCAGCACCGCGTCGTCGGCGCGGCCCTGCGCATCGGGCGGCGTGGCCAGCACGATCTCGCGGCAGCCGGCCAGCCGGGCCGGCACCAGCAGCATGATTGCCGTCGACGGCAGCGGTGCCGAGCCGGCCGGCACGTACAGCCCGACCGGGTCCAGCGGCACGTGGCGCATCGTGCAGGTCACCCCGGGTGCCGTTTCGACCGCGTAGTCCTGGGGGCGACCCCGCTCGTGAAAGGCCCGCACGGTTTCGATTGCGCGGTCGATCGCTGCATCGAGTTCCGGGTCCAGCGGTGCGCGGGTGTCGACGGCCTGCCACAGCGAGGCCGGTTCGACGCGATCGAAGCGCCGGGTGCAGTCGAGCAGCGCGGCATCGCCGCCGGCGCGGACCTCGGCGAGGATCGCTTCGACCCGGCGGGTCAGTTCCTCGTCGGATTCCATCCGCGGCCGGGCCAGCAGCGCGCGGCGCTCGTCGGCGTCGAGGGCGGTCCAGTCGACGACAGTCAGGTTCGGTCGGCTCATGCCAGCATCTTCTCCACCGGCAGCACCAGGATCGCCGATGCGCCGGCCTGCTTGAGTTCTTCGAGGTGCTCCCAGAACACCTGCTCGGTGCACAGCGCATGGACCGCGACGCGGTCCGGCTGGCCTTCCAGCGGCAGGACGGTCGGCGTTTCGGCGCCCGGCAGCACCTCGGTGATCCGGGCCAGTCGCTCGCGCGGTGCGTGCAGCATCACGTACTTGGTTTCCCGTGCGGTCTGCACGCCCTGGATGCGCTGGACCAGCTTGTCGAGCAGGTTCTGCTGTTCGGCATCGAGCTTCGACGGGCCGCGGTACAGCGCGGCCTGGCTTTCGAGCACCGTGTCGACGGCTTTCAGGTGATTGGCGCGCAGCGTGGTGCCGGTCGAGACCAGGTCGACGATGGCGTCGGCCGTGCCCAGGCTGGGCGCGATCTCGACGGCACCGCTGAGCTCGACGATATCGGCCGAAATTCCGTTTTCCTGGAGCCAGCGCGCGGTCAACTGCGGATAGCTGGTTGCGATCCGGGCGCCTTCGAGCTGCTCCGGGCCGGTGTACTGCTGGCCTTCGGGCAGGGCCAGCATCAGGCGGCAGTGGCCGAAGTCCAGCGACGCCAGCGCGTCCAGCGCGGCCCCGGGGCGGCGCGCGGCGGCGCCGAGCAGCGCTTCGGCGGCGACGTTCTCGCCGACGATGCCCAGCTCGCAGACGCCTTCGAGCAGCAGCCGCGGAATGTCGTCGTCGCGAACCAGCAGCAGGTCCACCGGCAGGTTGCGGCCGAACCAGAACAGCTTGTCCTTGCTGCGCGAGAACTGGAGCCCGGCACGTTCGAGCAGCTTCAGCGAGGTGTCCGACAGCCGGCCGGATTTCTGGATCGCGATCTTCAGTCGTCGTTCGTCGGTCATTCGCCTTCGCCTTGCAGTCGTTTCAGGGCCAGCGCGTAGCCGCCGTGACCCATGTCCAGGAATCGCGCGACGCGGCCGATGGTGGTGACGCTGACCCCGGTGCGATCGTGGATCTCCCGATACGGCAGGCCGGCGTCGAGCAGCTGGACCACCCGCCAGCGGTCGACCAGCGCCTCGAGCTCGGCCGGGGTGGTGAGGTCGCGCAGCAGCGCGCGGATCTCGTCGGGCGTTTCCATGGCGTGGAACGCCTCGGCCAGGCTGTTGCGGGCGGCCCGGTTGGCCTTGAGGTGCTGCTCGTCGAGTTGTTTCATGGCGGGGCCGTGGGGTGGTTTTTCAGCATACTAGCACGCTCGTGTATTAATACGCTATTACATTATCAAGGCGATGTGAACGCCGGCCGGTCCGACTGGCCGGGTCCGCGCGCCGAACAGACCGCCGGGAGGTCGTGTCCATATCGGCCCGCCCGTGCTTCCCGCAACGGTTCTTGCGATTGCCGCGGGCCATCCGAACCGGCTAGAATGCAGCGCTTTGCCGGTGCTTGCCGGTTCCGCCGCACCGTGCACCGGAACGCGTCTCGTTCCGGAGCTTCAAGCCCGTCCAATCGATTATCCGTTCGATCATCGGATCGACGAACCAACGATGGATTCAACGACAACAACCAGGGAGACACCATGGATATGAGTCTGATCCCGCCGGCGCTCGGAATCATCGGGCTGATCACGGCGTTCATCATCTACAGCGCGATGATGCGCTACCCGGTCATGGAAGGAAAACCGGCCGATATCGCGAAGTTGATCCAGCAGGGGGCGATGGCCTTCATGCGCCGCGAGATCGTGATGATCGGAGGCTCCGTTGCCGTGCTGTTCATCGCGCTGGCCTTCTCCGGCCTGGGCATCGAAACGGCGATTTCGTTCCTGGTCGGCGCGTTCTGCTCGGCGATCGCCGGCTACTTCGGCATGATCGCGGCGACCCGCGCCAACGTGCGCACGACCACCGCCGCCCATAACCACGGCACCGACCAGGCGCTGACCGTCGCCTTCTACGGCGGCTCGGTGATGGGCCTGGTGCTGGCCTCGCTGGGCCTGCTGGGCCTGGGCACGCTGTACCTGGTCTTCGGCACCGATCCTGAAACCGCGCACCGCATCCACGGCTTCGGCATGGGCGCCGGTGTCGTTGCCCTGTTCTACCGCGTCGGCGGCGGCATCTTCACCAAGTCGGCCGACGTCGGCGCCGACCTCGTCGGCAAGGTCGAAGCGGGCATTCCCGAAGACGATCCGCGCAATCCGGGCGTGATCGCCGATAACGTCGGCGACAATGTCGGCGACGTCGCCGGCATGGGTTCGGACATCTTCGAGTCCTACTGCGGCGCGATGATCGCCACCGTGGCGCTGGCCACCGTGATGGTCAAGCAGGCCGGCTCCACCGGCCTGGTACCGGGCATGGGTCCGGACGAGGCGCTGATGGGCCTGCCGCTGCTGTTGTCCTCGCTGGGCCTGGTCTGCTCGATCCTGGCCATCGGCCTGGTCCGCATGTCGGCCAAGAAGAGCCCGGAAGTGGCGCTTCGTATCGGCACGATCTCCGCCGCCGTGGGCTTCGTGGTCCTGGCCTACTTCCTGATCAGCGCCCTGGAAATCCAGAACGGCGTCTGGCTGGCGACGATCGTCGGTGCGGTCGGCGGCGTGATCATCGGTCTGTCGACCGAGTACTACACCGCCTCCAAGCCGGTCCGTGAAATCGCCCAGTCGGGCGAAACCGGTCCGGCCACGGTCATCATCGCAGGCCTGGCCACCGGCATGCGCTCGGTCGTGATTCCGATCCTGACCATCTGCGTGATGATCTTCATCGCCAACGGCCAGGCCGATCTGTACGGCGTCGGTATCGCAGCGGTATCGATGCTGGCCACGGTTGCCATGACCATGGCGATCGATGCCTACGGCCCGGTCGCCGACAACGCCGGCGGTATCGCCGAAATGGCCGGCCTGGGCGAGGACACCCGCAAGATCACCGACTCGCTCGACGAGCTGGGCAACACCACGGCCGCGATCGGCAAGGGCTTCGCGATCGGCGCCGCCGCACTGGCCGCGCTGACCATCATCTCGGCCTACATCGCCGAGATCCAGCACGACATGACGGACTTCGTACTGGCGATCTCCGACCCGAACGTCCTGATCGGCATGTTCATCGGCGGCCTGTTCCCGTTCCTGGTCGCGTCGATCACGATGACCGCGGTCGGTGCGGCGGCGTTCGAGATGATCACCGAGATCCGCCGTCAGTTCCGCGAGATCCCTGGCCTCCTCGAAGGCAACGCCGAGCCGGACGCGGCGCGCTGCGTCGATATCGCGACGACCTCGGCGATCAAGCGCATGCTGCTGCCGGCCGCGCTGGCCGTGCTCGGCCCGGTGGTCGTCGGCTTCGGCCTCGGCCCGCAGGCCCTCGGCGGCATGCTCGGCGGCGCGCTGGTCTCGGCGGTGCTGCTGGCCCTGACCATGGCCAATGCCGGCGGCGCCTGGGACAACGCCAAGAAGTACGTCGAGAAGGGCAACTTCGGCGGCAAGGGCTCCGACACCCACAAGGCGAACGTCGTCGGCGACACCGTCGGCGACCCGCTGAAGGACACCTCGGGCCCGTCGATGAACATCCTGATCAACGTCATGGCCATCGTCAGCCTCGTCATCGCCCCGCTGCTGCACTGAGCGAAGCGACCACGCACCACAAGAAAGCGCGGCCCCGGGCCGCGCTTTTTTTGTGCCTGATTACGAATGAATCTCGGCCTCGGTCGGGTAGCCTCCCGGCATCGGAGTGCCTCCCTTCGCCCGCAAGCGGCCTCCGACAGGCCTTCGATCGAGTGCGCCGCCCACTTCGCCTGTTGGAGGGCGCTTGCGCGCGAACTGCCCTGACCACCCTTCGCCCGCAAGCGGCCTCCAACAGACCTTCGATCCGGCCTCGGCGCTGATTCGCCTGTTGGAGGGAGCTTGCTCGCGAACTGCTCGGGCCACCCTTCGCCCGCAAGCGGCCTCCAACAGGCCTTCGGTCGGGCGTTGCGCTGATTCGCCTGTTGGAGGGCGCTTGCTCGCGAACTGCTCGGGCCACCCTTCGCCCGCAAGCGGCCTCCAACAGGCCTTCGTTCGGGCGTTACGCTGGCTTCGCCTGTTGGAGGGCGCTTGCGCGCGAACCGGTCGGGCCACCCTTCGCCCGCAAGCGGCCTCCAACAGGCCTTCGTTCGGGCGTTACGCTGGCTTCGCCTGTTGGAGGGCGCTTGCGCGCGAACCGGTCGGGCCACCCTTCGCCCGCAAGCGGCCTCCAACAGGCCTTCGATCCGGCCTCGGCGCTGATTCGTCTGTTGGAGGGCGCTCGCGCGCGAACCGGCCGGGCCACCCTTCGCCCGCAAGCGGCCTCCAACAGACCTTCGATCCGGCGCCGGTGATCCGTCGCCTGTTGGAGGGCGCTCGCGCGCGAACCGGCCGGGCCACCCTTCGCCCGCAAGCGGCCTCCAACAGGCCTTCGTTCGGGCGTTGCGCTGCCTTCGCCTGTTGGAGGGCGCTCGCGCGCGAACCGGCCGGGCCACCCTTCGCCCGCAAGCGGCCTCCGACAGGCCTTCGATCGAGTGCGCCGCCCACTTCGCCTGTTGGAGGGCGCTTGCGCGCGAACCGATCCGGCCACCCTTCGCCCGCAAGCGGCCTCCAACAGGCCTTCGATCGGGCGTTGCGCTCGCTTCGCCTGTTGAAGGGCGCTCGCGCGCGAACCGGCCGGGCCACCCTTCGCCCGCAAGCGGCCTCCAACAGACCTTCGATCCGGCGCCGGCGATCCGTCGCCTGTTGGAGGGAGCTTGCTCGCGAATCGGCCGGGCCACCCTTCGCCCGCAAGCGGCCTCCAACAGGCCTTCGTTCGGGTGTTGCGCTGGCTTCGCCTGTTGAAGGGCGCTCGCGCGCGAACCGGCCGGGCCACCCTTCGCCCGCAAGCGGCCTCCAACAGGCGAACCTGGGCAAAAAGCGCTTTCGAAGGGTCCTTGCTTGCTGTTCTCGAGTTTCCTTCAAGCCGCCGGAGGGCTGTACTACCGGCTGAGAAACGTGCGTAATCGGGTTTCTGCTTGAGTTGGCAGGCAGCGTTTCTGGAGGATGGACGCCAAGAAGAGAAGGTGCACAGAACGCGAAGAATCGCTTGTGTGTGCTCGAAGCAACGAAACGGCGCGGAACAGGAACGGGCGATGCGCTGAACGTGGCCAAGTCACGCTGACTTCAGGAGGAACCTCCCGCCCGAGTGCTGGAACGTCTCTTTTTCATGATCGCAGCAACCGGGCCGGGTTCAAGAATCCGAAGACGTCGTCGGCCGCCGTCCTTCCGGCATTCGGTTTCTCCCTGCGTTCTTCGCTACTTCTCCGCTTGGCGTAGAGAACCGGCCACCGATGCCGACCGAGGACCACGCGTCAGTGGGTGTCGATGAGGGTTTCGATAGCGTGCTGGACGTAGGCTTCGAATTCGTCGCTGCCGCGTTCCGGGGCCATGCCGCGGCTCTGGAGCTGGATGTAGCCGACGTAGCTGGTGTAGGTCAGCCGGGCCCGGTGGCGGGCCGATTCGGGGTCGAGGCCGAGCTCGCGGAAGGCCTTGGCGAGGTAGTCCAGCCGGCGCTGGGTGACCCGTTCGAGCACCGGGCGCACGCGCGGGTCGTCGCTGGCCGCGCACAGGGCGGCGTGGATCTGGTGGCTGCGGTTCTGGCGGCTGGTGCGAAGCACGAACTCGGCCAGTCGCTCGGCGGCCGGCAGCGCCGAATCCAGCGAGCGGGCCAGGGATTCGGTGTCCTGCCGTTCCCAGCGTGACAGCGCCTGTTCCAGCAGCTGGTCGCGCGTCGGGAAGTGCCAGTAGAAACTGCCCTTGGTGATGCCCAGACGGCGGGCCAGCGGCTCGACACCGAGCCCGCTGAGGCCCTTCTCGGCAATCAGGTCGAGCGCGGCACGCTCCCAGTCGGCGGCCGTCAGGGTCGTCTTTTCGGTCGCGCTGGCTGCGGGATGGACTACGCTCATTCGGGCATTCTAGCAGCGCGCCGCGCTGCGGCGGGGGAGCGTCAGTCGCGCTTGCGCGGCCCCTCGAGCTCCAGCACGCGCGGCGTGATCTGCAGGATCGTATGCCGCACTTCCTTGTCCAGCACCAGCTTGGCGTCGCGGGCGAAGGTTTCGAGTCTGCGGTCGAAGGTCAGGTTGCCGTTGCCGTCGCGTCCGAGCACGTCGATGTCCTGGAGCGACTCGATGAACTGCTTGAACAGCGTCCGGTCGGAGAACTCCGGCGCATCGAATTCGTGCAGCAGCGAGATCCGCTGCGCGCTGAGCGTGCACAGCTGTTCGAGCTGCTGGCGGCTGAGTCGGCCCGAACCGTTCTTGGCCAGCACCGCGATGGTGATGTAATAACGCTCGAAGGTCTGCAGCATCACGTTGCCGAGCAGCCGCAGGTAGTAGGTCGCATCCGAGCCGCCGGGGGTGCGCTGCAGGTAGTCGCCGCTCATGCCGATCAGCCCCAGCCGCACCAGCGCATCGGTGCAGCGCTGGATGATGATCGGGATCTCCTCCGGCGCCCAGGGCAGGAACAGCTCCTTTTTCAGGAACGGATACACCGCCTCGCTGAGCCGGCGCACGCGCGTCTTGCCGACCCGTTGGTTGTTCAGGAAACAGCAGGCGATCCAGGCCGGCATCGCGAGCAGGTGGGCGATGTTGTTGCGGAAGTAGGTCAGCAGCACGCCGTTGCCCGGCTCGATCCGGATGATGTCGCCGAGCGCGTGCGCCTGGCGCTGGATGATGCCGAGGTCGAGGCCGTACTCGATGACCTGGCCCGGGGTCAGGTCGGTGATGGTGATCCGGTCGGAATACGCCGTCATCCGGATCAGGCGCTGGTAGACGTCGATCATGGCCTCGAGGTCGTCCTCGTCCAGGGCGTGCTTGCGGGTGGCCAGAAGCGCGGCGGCCAGCAGGTTGACCGGATTGACGTGCGCGGCGCGGTTGATGTTGACCATGATGTCGTTGGCCAGCTCGTCGACCACGTGCGGCAGCCACTCCGGCTTGCTGTCGGGTTCGAAGGGCTTGTCGGCCCAGTCCGGGCAGTGCCGGTCGAGCAGCGGGGCGAGCCGGATCGGTTCGCCGAAGCTGACCTGCACCTGGCCGTAGTTCTTGCGGATGATGTTGATGACGTTGCGGAAGTCGGCCAGCGACTCGGGCTTCTTTTCCTTGCCCGAAAGTTCAGAGATGTAGGAGCTGCCCTCGGCCAGGCGCTCGTAGCCGATGTAGACCGGCTGGAACAGTACCGGGCGCTCCCGGCTGCGCAGGAACGCACGGACCGTGATCGACAGCATGCCGGCGCGCGGCGGCAGCGAGCGACCGGTGCGCGAGCGGGTGCCTTCGATGAAATACTCCAGCGCCACGCCGCGGTCGATGATGCTGGCGACGTATTCGTTGAACACCGCCGAATACAGCGGCTGGGCACGGAACGAACGGCGCAGGAAGAACGCGCCGCCGAAGCGCAGGAAGCGACCCACCACCGGCAGGTTCAGGTTGATGCCGGCGGCGATGTGCGGAGGCACGAAGCCGCGTCGGTAGAGGATGAACGACAGCAGCATGTAATCGATGTGGCTGCGGTGGCAGGGCACGTAGACGATCTCGTGGCCCTGTTGCGCTTCCCGGAAGTCGCTGAAGTGGAATACCTGGACGCCGCGGTAGATGCGGTTCCAGAACCACGACAGCAGCAGCTCGGCGATGCGGATCGCCGAATAGGAATAGTCCGCGGCGATCTCGTAGGCGTACTTGCGCGCCTCGGCCTCGGCCTTGTGCATCTCGATCCTGTCGCGCCGTGCCTTCTGCGCGATGGCCGCGCGGACCGGATCGGAACGGACCACCCGATCGACCAGCGTCCTGCGGTGCGAGCGATCGGGCCCGATCGCGGCGGTGCGCACGCGCTTGAAGTGCACCCGGAGCACCCGGCTGACGCGGCGCAGGTCGAGCTCGGTGCCCTGGCCTTCGGCGGCGACGTCGGCCAGCGACACCGCTTTGCCGAACTGGACGAAGGTGGCGCGACCGTTGATCAGCGTCGCCAGCAGTCGCCGGAAGCGGCCGCCGATGTCCCAGTTTTCCGAAAACAGGATCTTGGCGATCGACTGTTCCTTTTCCGGGGCGCGACCGATTAATACCGAGACCGGCACGATCCGGACGTCGTCGACCCGTCCGGCATCCACGGCGTCGATCAGCGTCTCGAGCATTTCGGAGTGGCGACGCTTGACCGGCCGCCGGACCAGCCAGCCGCGGTGGCGACGGCTTGCACCGTAGCGGCGCGGCAGGTCGAGTTCGCCTTCGTCGAAGTCGGCATCCGGCAGCGGCCAGCCGCGCTTGCGGCAGATCTCCTGAACGATCAGCAGCGAGCTGAGCGCATAGGTGTCGAGGATGTAGAACACCGGCGTGCCCTGATCGAACTTCTGTTCATCGACGTCCTCGGGGAGCACGGTCGCGCGGACCCACGCGTGCAGGACGCGGCCGAGCAACGCACGCCATTGCCGGCCCAGCGCATGCAGGGCCTGGCCGGGAAAGCGGCGGTGGGCGGGGTTCGACGACATCGAGGACGGTCGCTCCTGGCGGGGCGCAGAGTTTACCACCGGCGCAGGCGATGACGATTCGAGGGCGTGCGGGCAAAAAAAAGAGGCAGGACGGGAGCGTCCTGCCTGCAAACCGGCCGAAGCCGGATTCATCCCCACGTGATCATGGCGACACGCTTTATCGGATGTTGTTGTCGCTGCAACCGGTTCGCGGCGACGAGCCGGCGCGGAGAAATAATAACCTGAAGCCTGTTTTGAATGCAACACCTTGAGTAAGCGTTGTAAGAATCTGTTCTATCTCGCAAAAATGGATGCAATCTGTGCCTGGATGCCGGCCGCGGCCGCAGCCGGGTCGTCGGCGTCGCGGATCGGCCGGCCGACGACGATGTAGTCGGCGCCGTTGGCGAAGGCCTGCTCGACGCCGAGCGTGCGTTTCTGGTCGTCGGTGTTGGCAACCGGGCGGATGCCGGGACAGACCACGACCAGCGCCGGATCCGCGCCGGCGCGCAGGGCCGGTGCTTCCAGGCCCGAGGAGACCACGCCATCGCAGCCGAGTTTCAGCGCCCGCTTCGCCCGCGACAGCACCAGCGCGCCGACATCGCAGTCGAACCCGAGATCGTCGAGGTCGCCCTGATCGAGGCTGGTCAGTGCAGTGACGGCGAGGATGCGGCTGTCGCCCTTGTTGGCCGCGGCTTCGGCCAGCATCGCGTCCTGGCCGTGCACGGTGATGAAGTCCACGCCGCGTTTCGAAAGCTGGGCCACGGCGCGGCCGACGGTGGCCGGCACGTCGAACAGCTTCAGATCGGCGAACACCTGCTTGCCGGCCGCGTCGAGTTCGTCGGCGAGTTCGAAGTAGGCCCCGGACAGGAACAGCTCCAGGCCGAGTTTGTAGTGTCGTACGTGGTCGCCGAGTGTGGCGATCAGCCGCCGGGCGCGTTCGGCGTCGGGCACGTCGAGCGCGAAGATCAACCGTTCGGCCGGGTCAGTCACGGAGGTGTTCGTGGGCATGGATATGGTCCTTGATGCGTCGGGAAACGGGTTCGGCTGCCTGCATGTGCACGTGGTGACCGCCTTCGACGTCGACCCGCTCGAGGCAGCGCACGGCGGCGGCGCGACGCTCCATCAGGCCGTCGGGCAGCAGGCGCGAGCGCGGCGTGGCCAGCACGCACAGCGTCGGTGCCTCGATCGCGGCGAGCAGGTCGAGCACCTGCGGCTCGGTGTAGCGCTGGGTCGATGGCCAGGTCAGGCGCTGGTCGTGCCGCCATTGCCAGCCGCCGTCGACCTCGGTCAGGCCGCGTTCGGCCAGCCGCTCGGCGGCCTCGACCGGCAGGTCGGAATCGTGGACCCGGGCGCCGATCGCGGCGGCGCGGTCGGGATGGATGCGGCGCGGCCGCGGGCGCTGCCGGGCCAGCGCGTGGCGCCAGTTGGCCGCGGTCCGGGTACTCGGTGCCGACAGCGGTCCCAGCCCCTCGACGACGTTGAGCGTGCGCACGCGGGCCGGACAGGCCGCGGCGGTCACCGAGGCCACAGCGCCGCCCAGTGAATGACCGAGCAGGTGCGCCTGGTCCCAGCCCAGGGCGTCGAGTGCGCCGAGCACGTCGAAGACATAGTCGTCGAAGTGGTAGCGGGCAGCGTGCGGGCGCGGCGGCGATTCGCCGTGGCCGGGAAAGTCGATGCACACCAGGTCGAGCCCATCGAGCGCCTCGAAGGCCGGTGCCCAGGTCAGTACGTTGTCCAGCCAGCCGTGCAGTGCCAGCACGCGCGGGCCGGGCCCCGGCCGGTGCAGGCCGGCGATCCGGGCCCCGGTGGCCGGCAGTGTCAGTTCGATCGGGGTCGTCGAGGGCATGCAGCGTGGACAGTGGCCGGCAGGTTGCAGTAGTGTAACGGGATGGAAATCGGGACCGGCCGATACCGTCGGAACCGGGAGCAGAAAATGAACAAGTTTCGAGATAGTGACGCCGAAGAGGAAACCGGTCACGACATCTTCAATCCGGGCGTTTCCGACGATCAACGCCAGCGTGCCGAGGAGATGCTCGGCGGCCTGTCGTTCGGGATGTTCGTCGAGCAGCGCTCGCTCGACAACGAATATCGCGCCGGGGTGTTGATCGGCCTGGACGGCTCGGACCCGGTCGAGGTTGCCGTCTCACCGATGATCGACGAGACCCTGCGCGAGCACGTGGTGCTGTGCGATCGGCCGCTGCACGCCCAGCAGAAGGCCCAGATCATCACGCGCCGGGCCGGGCGCGAGACCCGGCTGATGGGGTCGCTGAGCGCCAGCCGCCCCGGCCGGCGCGAGGAAGACAGGAAGGCCGATCCGCCGATCCACGTGGCCCGCTTCTACGACAACGCCTGAACCGGAGCGGTGCGGTCGCGGTTCATGGCCCAGGGATCAGCCGATCCGCTCGAGCACCGCGTAGCCGGCGACCAGCCATTTCGGACCGGCGTCGTCGAAATTGATCTGGATTCGCGCGTTCTCGCCCTGGCCTTCGACCGACAGCACGGTGCCGGCGCCGAACTTCGCGTGACTGACCCGGCTGCCCAGTGAAGGCAGCCCGCCGCCGTGCTCGCGCGGCGCGCGCGCCTGGCTGACCTGCAGCCGCGGCCGGACGTCCTGGACCAGCCCGGCCGGCAGTTCGCCGACGAAGCGCGATGGGCGGCCGAACAGGGTCTGGCCGTGCAGCCTGCGCGATTCGGCGTAGCTCAGATACAGCAGTTCCATGGCCCGGGTCATGCCCACGTAGGCCAGCCGGCGCTCCTCGGACAGCCGGCCGGGCTCCTCGGTCGATTTCTGGTGCGGGAACAGGCCTTCTTCCATGCCGGCCATGAACACCAGCGGAAACTCCAGGCCCTTGGCCGAGTGCAGCGTCATCAGTTGGACGCAGTCCTCCCACTTCTCGCCCTGGTGTTCGCCGGCTTCCAGCGCGGCCTGGGTCAGGAACGAGGCGGTCGGACTCAGGCCGGCCTGCTCGTCCTCGATCGACGGCTCGAAGTTCTCGGTCGCGCGGATCAGTTCGTCGAGGTTCTCCTGGCGCGCCTCGGCCCGGTCGGCCGGCTCGCGCGCCCGGTAGTGCTCGATGAGCGCCGAGCGCTCGATGATCCGGTTCATGAGGCCGCCCAGGTCGGTGGCTTCGGCCTCTTCCGCCAGCCCGCGCACCAGCTCGACGAAGCCGGCCAGCGCGTTGCGGGCCCGGCCGCCCAGCGCGCCGGTGTTCAGCTGATGCAGCGTGGTGTCCCACAACGTGCGGTCCCGGGTGCGCGCGGCTTCGCGCAGGCCGGCCACGGTGCGCTCGCCGATCCCGCGCGCCGGCACGTTGACGATGCGTTCGAAGGCCGCGTCGTCGGCCGGGTTGTGGACCAGGCGCAGATAGGCCAGCGCGTCGCGGACCTCGGCGCGCTCGAAGAAGCGCAGCCCGCCGTAGACGCGATACGGGATGTCGGCGCGCAGCAGCGCCTGCTCGAACAGCCGCGACTGGGCATTGGAGCGGTACAGCACCGCGGCTTCCGACGGCCTGCGGCCCGACTCGACCCAGTCCTGGATGCGGCCGATGATGAATTCGGCTTCCTCGTCCTCGTTGTAGGCGGCGAACACCCGGATCGGCTCGCCCTCCTCGCCCTCGGTCCACAGGTTCTTGCCCATCCGGTCGTCGTTGTGGTCGATGACCCGGTTGGCGGCCTCGAGAATGGTCCTGGTCGAGCGGTAGTTCTGCTCCAGGCGAACCACTTCGGGACCGAAGTCACGCACGAAATGCTGGACGTTCTCGACCCGCGCGCCGCGCCAGCCGTAGATCGACTGATCGTCGTCGCCGACCACGAACAGCCGCGCGTCCTCGCCGCCGGCCAGCAGCCGGACCAGCGCGTACTGCAGCGTGTTGGTGTCCTGGAATTCGTCGATCATCACGTGACCGAAGCGGTTGCGGTAGTACTGCAGCCGGGCCGGGTTGTCGCGCAGCAGCTCGACGGTGCGCAGCATCAGCTCGGCGAAGTCGACCAGGCCGGAGCGCTCGCAGGCGGCCTGGTAGGTGCGGTAGATCTCGATCATCTGCGCGGTCAGCGGATTGCCGCCGGGGTCGATGTGGTCGGGCCGCACGCCGTCGTCCTTGCGCGCGTTGATGAAGCCCTGGACCACGCGCGGCGGATACTCGCCCTCGTCGAGCTGCATCTCGCGGATGGTCCGGCGGATCAGCCGGTACTGGTCGTCGGAATCGAGAATCTGGAAGTTCGGGTTCAGCCCCGCCTCGTCGGCGTGCCGCCGGAGGATGCGGTGGCAGATGCCGTGGAAGGTGCCGATCCACAGGCCGGCCGACGGAATCTGCAGCAGCTCCTCGACCCGTCCGCGCATTTCGCTGGCCGCCTTGTTGGTGAAGGTCACGGCCAGCAGCGACATCGGCGAGGCGTGCTCGACCTGGATCAGCCAGGCGATCCGGTGGACCAGCACCCGCGTCTTCCCCGACCCGGCGCCCGCCAGCACCAGGCAATGCGGCGCCTCGACCGTCACTGCCTGCCGCTGCGCGTCGTTCAACTCGTCGAGAATGTGGGAAACGTCCATCGGGGCCTGCAGTTCGGGGTCGGGGTTCGTGCGGCGATCAGGAAACTGAGGAACCGCGGATGAACGCAGATTAACGCAGATGAAGCAAAGGAAATCGAGCACCGTGCTTCCGGATCGAATCGATATGCCGGAGGTCGACGAGCTGCCGGACGCTGTTTCTGGAACCACAGGAGCCAAAGTGATTCCACGGGCGCGGGTCAAGCCCGGAGCATCGAGCCCTTCTTGCCGCATTTGCTTTTATCTGCGTCCATCTGCGTCCATCTGCGGTAATAACTCAAGAAACGATGAGCCGCCGATCAACGCGGATGAAGCAAGGCGTTTCGAGCACCGTGGCTTCAGGGAGACTCGATGGACCGAGCGCCCTTTCCGCTCCAGGGCCCGGCCTGCGCAGAACACGGACAAGCGTGCAAATCGAGGGGCACGAACGCCGCGCTACGCAGCGAAGCCTTTCAGCCGATTCTTGCCTTTATCTGCGTCCATCTGCGCTCATCTGCGGGAAAAACTCAAGAACTCTTGTCCCGCGCCAACGCCCGGTGCCCGATGTCGCCGCGCCAGTAGGCGTTGGCGAAGCCGATGCGCGGCAGCCAGCGGTAGACCTCGCCGTGGGCCTGCTCCAGGCTCTCGCCGATGGCGGTCACGCAGAGCACGCGGCCGCCGGCGGTGACGGTCTGGCCGTTGTCGATCGCGGTGCCGGCGTGGAAGACCTTCACCGTCTCCGGCCAGTCGGTGTCCAGGCCGGTGATGGCATCGCCTTTCCGATACGCCTCGGGGTAGCCGCCGGCGGCCATCACCACGCCGATCGTGACCCGCGGATCCCAGTCCAGCTCGACCTCGGCCAGCCGGCCGTCGAGCGCGGCCAGCAGCACCTCGGCCAGGTCGGACTGCAGCCGCATCAGGATCGGCTGGGTTTCCGGGTCGCCCATCCGGACGTTGAACTCCAGCACCTTCGCGCCGGTGCGGGTGACCATCAGGCCGGCGTAGAGAAAGCCGGTGAAGCGGTGGCCGTCAGCGGCCATGCCCTCGGCGGTCGGCCGGATCACGGTCTCGAGCACGTTCTGCTCCAGCTCCGGCGTGATCACCGGCGCCGGCGAGTACGCGCCCATGCCGCCGGTGTTCGGCCCGCGATCGCCCTCGTCGCGCTGCTTGTGGTCCTGGCTGGTCGCCAGCGCGACGATGTCGGTGCCGTCGACCAGCGCGATGAAGCTGGCCTCCTCGCCGATGAGGAATTCCTCGATCACCACCCGGTGGCCGGCTGCGCCGAACGCGTCGCCGGACAGCATGTCCTTCAAGGTGGCCTCGACGGTGGCCATGTCCTCGGCGATGACCACGCCCTTGCCGGCAGCCAGCCCGTCGGCCTTCAGCACCAGCGGCAGCGCGTGGCCACGCGCGAAGTCCATGCCCGCCTCAACGTCTTCGACCACGATCCAGTCGGCGGTCGGAATCCGGTGGTCGGACAGGAACTGCTTGGCGAAGGCCTTGGATGACTCCAGCTGCGCCGCCGCGGCGGTCGGTCCGAAGCACTTCAGCCCCTCGGCGCTGAAGCGGTCGACGACGCCGGCGGCCAGCGGCGCTTCCGGCCCGACCACCGTCAGCCCGACCTCGCGCGACTTCGCCAGCTCGACCAGCCCATCGATGTCCTCGGCGGCAACGTCGACGTTCTCCACGCCCGGCTCGGCCGCCGTCCCGCCGTTGCCCGGCGCGACCAGCACCGTGTCGACGATTGCAGACTGCGCCAGTTTCCAGGCCAGCGCATGCTCGCGCCCGCCCGATCCGATGACCAGAACGTTCATGGGGTTCTCTCGATGAGTGGCTTCGAGTCGGGATTCTAACGGTTCCGGGCCTCCGGGCTTCGGAGAGGGATGGATCGAGGGGCCAGGGGAGAGGGGCGAGGGACGAGTGGGACGGCTGCCCTTTTCGCGGTTCTGAGGCGCGCGGGAGTTTTTTTTGGGCGCCCCTTGGCGCTCCAGGGATCCGTGGCCCTCGGGCTTGCGCCGTTCACTCGTCCCTTGCCCCTCGTCTTTCGTCCCTCGTCCCGATTCGCACCTGCGAAAACTTCCGCTTGCCCACCTGCAGCAACCCGGTGAACCCGACCGGCAGCATCAACCCCCGGTCCTCGACCTTCTCGCCGTCGATCCTGACCGCGCCCTGCTTGATCATGCGGAAGGCGTCGGAGTTCGAGGCGGTCAGCCCCGCGGCGGTGAGTGCCGCGGCGATGCCGAGTTCGCCGTCGTCGCCGGCGGCGAGTTCGGTCTCGGGCAGGTCGTCGGGGAGCTGGCTGTCGCGGAAGCGGGCGAGGAAGGCGTCGCGGGCTTTTTCGCCGGCGCCTTTGCCGTGGAAGCGGTCGACGATCTCCAGCCCCAACTCGAACTTGACGTCCCTGGGGTTGCGGCCCTCTGCGATCGCCGTCTTCAGCGCGTCGATCTCGGCGGTCGGGCGGAAGCTCAGCAATTCGAAGTACCGCCACATCAGCTCGTCGGAGATGCTCATCAGCTTGCCGAACATCTCGTCGGCCGGGTCGTTGATGCCGATGTAGTTGTCGAGTGACTTCGACATCTTCTGGACGCCATCGGTGCCTTCCAGCAGCGGCCAGGTGATGATGATCTGCGGCTTCTGGCCGGCCTGGCCCTGGAGCTGGCGGCCGACCAGCAGATTGAACTTCTGGTCCGTGCCGCCCATTTCGATGTCGGCTTCCAGCGCCACCGAATCGTGGCCCTGGACCAGCGGATAGAGGAACTCGTGGATGGCGATCGGCTGGCCGCCCTTGTAGCGTTTCTCGAAGTCGTCGCGCTCGAGCATGCGCGCGACCGTGTGCTGCGCGGCCAGGCGGATCATGTCGGCCGACGACATCTGGCCGAACCACTCGGAGTTGAAGCGGACCTCGGTCTTGTCGCGGTCCAGCACCTTGAAGACCTGGTCGGCGTAGGTCTGCGCGTTGGCCTTGATCGCGTCCTCGGTCAGCGGCTTGCGGGTGACGTTTTTTCCCGTGGGGTCGCCGATCATGCCGGTGAAGTCGCCGATCAGGAAGATCACCGTGTGGCCGGCGTCCTGGAAGCGGCGCATGGCGTTGAGGATTACCGTGTGGCCCAGGTGCAGGTCCGGCGCGGTCGGGTCGAAGCCGACCTTGACGCGCAGCGGCGTGTTGCCGGCGAGGCGCTCGGCCAGTTCGTCGGGCTGGATGACTTCAGCGGCGCCGCGGGTCAGTTCGGCGAGCAGGTCGGCGGTCGATGCGGGGGTCTGGGCCATGGTTCGGGAGCGTGGGTTCCGGGTCAGCGGCGAGCGGCGGTTTCGGTTCGGTCGATCGGCCGGACAGTGTAGCGGCCCCGGGCCCGGGGCGGCGCGTCAATCGCAGGCTTGACGCATCGTGGATAATGTCCGCGGAATCAACGCCTGACCCGACGCATGCCCGGATCTTCGCCCATGGCTTCCCGCAAGGCTCCCTCGCGCGCCCGCGTGCTCCGCGAGCGCCTGTCCGCGTGGCTGCACGCCGCGTCGCCGTGGCTGGCGCGCCCGGCGGTCCGGCTCGGCCTGATCGGCGCGGTCTGCGCGGTGATCGTGGTCGTGCTGAGCATCGATTCGGCGCCGCCGCCGGAGGCGCGCAAGGTCGCAGCGGACGATCCGACGGCGGTCGAAGCGATCGACGGGCCGGTCGTCGCCGAACCACCGAGCGACGGCATGGCCGGCTCGACCCCGATCCCGATCACTCCGGTGGCCGACGAGGCCGAGCCGGTGCCGACGCCGGAGTTCGCCTGGGACTACGTGCAGGTCGCGTCGGGCGACACGCTGGAAGTGATCTTCCGCCGCATGGGACTGTCGCCCGGGCTGTTGCATCGAATCGTGACGCTGGACGAGCACGGCCGTTCGCTGGCCGACCTGCGGCCGGGCGACGAGCTGGCCTTCGACATTGCCGACGACGGGGTCTTCCGCGCGCTGCGCGCCGAGAAGGACGACGAGCACTGGCTGTTCATCGAGACCGTCCGGGCCGAGGACGGTGAGCTTGCGCTGAGCAGCCGAGTGGAGCCGCGCGACCTCGAGACCCGGGTCGTCGAGATCGAGGCGGAGATCACCTCCTCGCTGTTCGCGGCCGGCAAGAACGCCGGGCTGTCGGACAACATGCTGCTCCGGCTGGCCAACATCTTCGGCTGGGACATCGACTTCGCGCTGGACATCCGGCGCGGCGACCGCTTCGCGCTGGTGTTCGAGGAAATCTACCGCGACGGCCAGTTCCTGCGCCAGGGCGCGATCCTCGCCGCGCGCTTCGTCAACCGGGGCGATACCTACCAGGCGGTGCGCTTCGATGCCGGCAGCGGCCCCGACTACTACGACACCGAGGGCCGACCGATGCGCAAGGCCTTCCTGCGCGCGCCGATCAACTTCACCCGGGTGTCGTCGAACTTCAACCCGCGCCGCTTGCACCCGGTCACGCGACGCATGCGCCCGCACAACGGCACCGACTATGCCGCACCGACCGGCACGCCGGTCTGGGCGGCCGGCGACGGCACCGTGATCGAGGCCGGCTATACCCGCGCCAACGGCAACTACATCTTCCTGCAGCACGGCAACCACATCGTCACCCGCTACCTGCACCTGTCGCGCAAGGACGTGCGTCGCGGCGACCGGGTCCGCCAGGGCCAGACCATCGGCGCGGTCGGCGCCACCGGTCTGGCGACAGGTCCGCACCTGCACTACGAGTTCCTGGTCAACGGACGGCACCGCGATCCGCGCCGCGTCGATCTGCCCGAGGCCGTGCCGCTGCCTGCCGACCTGTTGCCGCGCTTCCGCGAGCACGCCGAGCCGTACCTGGCCCGGCTCGACCGGCTGATGCCGGCCGACGTGATGCTGGCCAGCAGCGACAGGGGCCGTTCGGGCTCGAGCGACGCCGAGCGGACTGCCGACGTCAGTGAGTGAGCCGCTCTACCTGGGCCTGATTTCCGGCACCAGCATGGACGGCATCGATGCCGTTGCCGTGCGCTTCGCCGCCGGCGGCGCATGCATCGAGGCCGGGACCACCGGCGATTACCCCGCCGGGGTCCGCAGCTCGCTGGACGAACTGCGCGCCGATCCGGATGCCTTTCCGGCCGCGCGCCTGGCCGCCCTGGACGCGACGATCGGAGCGGCCTTCGCGCAGGCGGCGAACGCACTGATCGAGGCCCACGACCTGGACCGCAGCGCGATCCGCGCCGTCGGCAGCCACGGCCAGACCGTGCTGCACCGGCCCGAGGCCGACCTGCCCCACACCCTGCAGCTGGGCGACCCCAGTCGGATTGCCCGTTCCACCGGCCTCGACGTGGTCGCCGACCTGCGCCGCGCCGACCTCGCCGCCGGCGGCCAGGGCGCGCCGCTGGCGCCGCTGGTCCATCGCGCGCTGCTGCACGACCCGGACGAGACCCGCGTCGTGGTCAACCTCGGCGGCATCGCCAACGTCACGCGACTGGCACCGGACGGCGCCGTGTCCGGCTTCGACACCGGTCCGGCCAGTTGCTTTCTGGATGACTGGTATCGCGCCCACCACGAGACCGGGCGCTTCGACGCCGGCGGTGCGTGGGCCGCGACCGGCCGCGTCGACCGGCCCCTGCTCGAGCGCCTGCTCGACGACCCGTATTTCTCGGCTCCGGCGCCTAAGAGCACCGGGATCGAGTACTTCAGCCCGGCCTGGCTGCGCGCGCGCCTGCCCGACGACGCCGGCACCCGGCCGGCCGACATCCAGGCGACGCTGGCCGAGTTCAGCGCCGCGACGCTGGCCGACGCGCTGAACGACCTGGCCCCGGACCGGGTACTGGTCTGCGGCGGCGGCGTCCACAACCCGGACCTGCTCGGTCGCGTCGCCGCCCGGCTCGACCGCGCGATCGACCTCGAGCCGACCACGGACCACGGCCTGGACGCGGACCTGGTCGAGGCCACGCTGATCGCATGGCTGGCCCGGGAATTCATCGAAGGCCGCGCCATCGACACCCCGCCGATCACCGGCGCCGCCCACCCGGTGCGCCTCGGCGCGCTGTGGCCGGCGCCGCCGGCCTGAACGCCCGGTGCCCGGCCTGTCGTCGAATCTGCAGAATTCGATCGTCGCGCGCGTTGCTTTCCTGAACCCGTTCCGACGTGCCCACGGCGGCGCCCGGGAACGGTAGGGTTTGATACCGGGCCGGGCCGCCGCGGTGGTCCGGGCCCTCGATCCACGCACGGCATTCGACATGACCGACGATTCCGACGAACTTTCCAATCTCTGGGCCCGGCGCGCCACGCTGAGCGAGGCGGAGTGGACCCGGTTGTACCGCCTCTGCATCGCGGTGCTCGAGGCCCGTCCCGACGCGATGGAGGCGCAGCTCGTGCCCGGCCGCGACCCGGCGGCCCGCCGGGCGCTGCGCGACTCGTTCTTCGTCGACAAGGTCCTGATGCCGGCCCACGCGTCCGATCGCGTGATGCGTGACGAACTGAAGCCCTGGGCACTGCTGGGGTTCTACGCCAACTGGCTGCGCGACCAGCTGCGCGCGCGCGGCCGCCGCCCCGAGCCGTCCGACGAACTCGACGATGGCCGCACCGTCGACGAGGACGCCGAAGTTCCCGGCGAGGTCCGCGCCGACTGCACCACCGAGGCGCCCGATGCCGTCGACGGCGAGCGCTTGCGCGTCAGCGCGCGCGACTTCGTCACCGCGCTGGAGGACTGGGCCGTGCTGTACCTGGCGCTGCACTTCTGCCACGGCCGCGAGCGCCTGCCGCTGTCGCAGCTGCACAGGACCTACGCGATCCCGTCGTACCACTACAAGGCCCGCCAGCTGGGCATCGCGCCGCCGCGCGGCGGTTTCGGCGATCCGCGCGACTTCGCCGATACGCTGCTGGGCCGCTGGCTCGTCGGCAGCGGCATCGCGCTGGAGGCCGACCGCCTCGACGCGATCCGCTTCGCCTTCGACCTGCTGTGCCTCGAGGCCTTCGCCGAACACGACCGGCGCGATCCGGCGCCGGTGGAGGACGACGCATGACCCGACTGCATCCTTCCGTCGAGAGCATCGAAGCCGGCTACGCCGCGTGGCTCGGCCGGCCGGTGCGGCCCGTCGCATCCGAGGTCGCGGTCGACGACCGTCCGCTGCCTGGTCCCGGACCCTCGACCGGCGCCGTGCCGCATGCGGTGGCCGACGCCATCCGCCGCCAGGCTGCCGCGCGACCGCACCCGGCCGCCCCGGACGAAGGCCTGCTCGTGTGTCTGAGCGCGCCGGCCGACGGCGGCGCCGAGCCGCAGTACCCGGTCGTCGTCGCGCTCGACCGCGTCGACCCGTCCGACGACGGTCGCTGGTTCGGCTGGCTGGTCGGCGCGCACGCCGACTACGCCGGCGACCGCGACCTGGTGCTCGACGCCGAGGCGCTGGCCGGCGAGGACCCGGTGCCGGCCGCCGGCATGGTGCTGTGCTGGGCGTCCGTGGCCGTGCGTCTGGGCGCCGACGCGCCGGTGCTGCACCGCCTGAGCGCCGACGCGCTGGCCTGCGTTCGCGCGCTGGCCGCCGGTGCGGCGCCGTCCGCAGATGCACCCGCCCCGGGCCGGATGTGCACGCGGCGGATCGACGGCCGGCTCGCCGTCACCGGCACGCCGTACACCCACGACGACCCGCGCACGCCGTACCTGGAGCTGACTCGCGCCCTCGCGCGCGCCGTGTCGCAGCCGTCGTACGATGACGCCGGCCGCCTGCGCCGCCCCGACCCCGACGGACCCGAACGATGACCGACGCACCGACCCGCGATGAGCCGCTTCCCGTCGCCGACACCATCGAAGGCGAGGGCCTGCTGCTCGGCTGGTCGCTGGAAGCCCGTCGCCGCCAGGCGCCGGTCGGCTTCACCAGCGATCTCGGCCGGCCCGACGACGACCGCCACCTGCGGCCGATCGTTCACGACGGCGGCGGCCACGTCATGACCTTCGCGCCGACCGGCGCAGGCAAGGGCATCGGCGCGGTCATCCCGACGCTGTTGAGCTACCCGGGTCCGGTCATCGTCGTCGACCCCAAGGGCGAGAACTACGCGGTCACCGCGCGCCGGCGGCGCGAGATGGGCCAGCAGGTGGTGTGCCTGGATCCCTTCGACTCGATCAAGGACGGCCGCGCCGACGACGCGTTCAACCCGATGGACCTGGTCGACACCGCCTCGCCGAACGTGGCCGACGACGTGATGATGCTGGCCGAAGCGCTCAGCTACCAGACGCTGATGGACGACGACCCGTTCTGGCACGTGCGCGGCAAGCAGCTGCTGGCCGGCATCATGCTCTACGTCGCCGGCATCTGCCCCGCGCCGCTGCGCACGCTGGAAGAAGTCGCCTCGATGCTGCACAAGCCGCGCAAGGAGCTGCAGGAGCACGCGCCGCTGATGCAGAGTTCACCGTTCCAGCTGGTCCGCGACACGCCAGCCATCATCGGCGGCAGCGCCGAGCGGATGATCGATTCCATCCTGGCCATGGCCCAGACCAACCTGAGCTTCCTCGGCAGCGCCACGGTCCAGCGCGCGATGGGCCGCTCGAGCTTCGACCCCGCCGCCGTCACCCGCGGCGAGCCGCTGTCCGTGTACCTGATCATTCCGCCGGAAAAGCTCGAAAGCCACGCCCCGCTGCTGCGGATCTGGATCGCCGCGCTGATGAAGCTGATCCTGAACCGGCGCGAGAAAGTCGAGCGCCCGACCCTGTTCATGCTCGACGAGGCCGCCCAGCTGGGCCACTTCCCGCCGCTCCGGCAGTCCATCACCCTGCTGCGCGGCTACGGCCTGCAGACCTGGAGTTTCTGGCAGGACCTCAGCCAGCTCAAGCGCCTGTACCCGCACGACTGGGAGACCATGTACAACAACTGCCGCGCCCACCAGTACTTCGGCATCACCACCCCCTACCTGGCCGAACAGATCGCCCAGCTGACCCTGCACGACGACCTGTTCGAAATCCTCGAACTCGACAGCGACGAAATGCTGCTGTCGCTCGCCGGCGACCGCCCCGTCGTCGCCCAGCGCCCGAACTACCTGACCGACACCCCGTTCCGCAGCACTTTCGATCCGAACCCGTACCACCAGCCCCAGGACCTCGAGGCGATCCGGCCGCGGCGGGGGCAGCGGGAGGTGACGCGGGGCTAGCGAATCATCAGCGTCGAGGGGTCATCCAGTCAGGGCCTGCAGCACGAAGATGGCGAATGCCCCCAGCGCGAAGATCGAAAGAAACACGTTCATCCAGAAGATCCAGGAAATGATCTTCAACAGCGGCGCGAAGAACACGGTTTCGCGCTGCATGATCGACTCGGTGAAAGCCTCGGAAGAAGCGTCGGCATCCGATCCCTTGACCCAGCGTTGGTGAGCCAGCGCTCGATCGCTGCGGTACGGCAGGTCCGCCGGTTCGAATCGGAAGGCGACCGGCAGCGTGCCTCGAATGCCGAGCAGGTGCTCGATCTTCTGCTCCACCGTCAGGTACTCGAGGACCTTCCGGTACTCGATGCGGGTCAGTTGCGTCACTCGCTGCCGCAGTACCGCAATCGCAATGGCCGTGGCAAGGATCAGCGCAGCGATCAGCCCCAGCGAGACCAGCCCGAAGGTCGTGTTGCCTTCGGCCTCGATCAGGCTGCGGATTCCGAAGAAGGCAATGGCGCTTTCCGCAGCGAGGATGCCTGAGAGGATCGTGACGTTCAGTCTCAGCGTGTCGAAGATCGCCTGTCGATGGTGGTTGCGTTGCGACCGGGTCTGTTCGTAGAACTCGAGGAGTTCCTCGCGGGTGAATCCCGAATCGTCGAAACGAGCCCAACTTGCCGTCGGGGAGGTCATGAGCTCTGTTTGCAACGGTTGTCGTGCTGGTCCATGGCAGTCGGCGGAGCTTCCGGATTCATTGAATTCGATCGATTGTAGAGCCAACGGACGTCCGACATACGACGCCTCCGCCTTCTGAAAAACATCCTCCGTCAGCGCGTTGTATCGGCAACTGGTCACGGAGTCGAAGATATGGCGTATCTCGCTGGAGCATTTCTCCTGCTCGTGGCGATGACCATTGCCGCGAACCTGCACCCCGAAGGCCCGGCGCTGGTCATCCTGCTGTTCTGGGCGACGCCGGCGTTGTTCTGGGGTCTCCTCTTTTTGCTGGGCCGCAACAGCAATGCAGCAAGCCGCATCGGCGGAGCGCTGTTGTTGTCGATCGGCCTCGCGCTGATGGCGCTGTTCTTCCGCTTGCTGTAGCCGGCGATTCAAAGATCGCGGGGCCCGGGCGTTGTTGAACACGAACCCGATACGATCCGGAGGCGTGCCGATCATGAAATTCCTTCTTCTTGCAGGGATTCTTCTGCTTCCCCTCGTTGCCGATGCCGGCTGCGGCGGACCGGGCGGGGTCATCGACATGCGCAGTGATGCCCAGTACCGCGCCGACCGGGAAGCGGGGCGGCTGCGCTGCGTGGTGTTCGTGCTTGCCGGCACGCCGCGCGCTCTGCGGCAGGGCTGGGTCGAGTGGCACCACGAGCGGATCGAACGGCCGACCGAGACAACGCGGCTGGGGCTCTACCGGGCCGGGCCGCGCGGCGAGCCGGCGTTCGGCCGGGTACCGCGGCGCCTGCAGGCCGAGCGGGGCGCCGACCGGCTGGTGGTGCTGCTGCCGACGACCTACTGGGCGCTGGTCAACACCACGCGGGTCGGGTGGCAGCTGCGCGCCGGCCTCGTCGACGAGCCCTCGGCCGAGCCGGTCGGCAAGCTGTTCACCGACGTCGGCCTGAATGCCGGACTCGGGCGTGACGCAGAGAGTCTCGAAGGCATCGCCGACCTGGCGCGACGCGCGCGCTGACCCGGAATTGAAAATCCGGCAGGCCGCGGCGTTTCTTCCGCGCACTCGAACCGGGAGAAACGCCCTTGCCGTCGAACGACATCCACTTCCACCTCGACCCGGCCTCGCTGGCCGACCCTGTCCTGCACCCCCAGCCCATCCTCGTCGCCTTTCTTGCGGTGCTGATGCTGGTGACCTTCTGGATCGGCCTGGTCCACGCGATCGACCGCGAGGAGGATCCCAGCGTGCGCTGGACCAGCGGCGCGCTGGCGGTGCTCAGCCTCGGCGCGCTGATCGCCAGCGTGCATGCGGGAATCGCGGCATGACGCGGGGGCGGTGGCTCGCGGTGCTCGTCCTGGCGCTGCCGCTGCTGTTCGGCCCGATCAGAACCTACGCGACCGACGTGCGGTTCATCGACTACGCCGTCGAATGGTTCGAACCGACGGGGCGATTGATCGCGACCGGCTGGCTGCACGTCGCGCTGGTGCCGGACGGCCCGGTGGGTCATCGGATCGTCGGCCACTACCGCCCGGACCGGCGCGACGAGGGTGCGCCTCCGCTGTCACCGCAAGGAAGCCGGGTTTGGGGGCGAGTTCGCGCACCGCGCGTCGAGCTGGGCATGAGCATCTTCCTGCTCGATGCCGTGCGCATCGAGGCCCACTTGGTCAATGGGGATGCACGTCGCATCCAGGGTCAGTGGCGGTGGTCTGACAGTTGGAGTTCTCGATATGGCGCGTGGCGCGCCTACGCGATCGGCAACTCGCCGTCGTCCCGCCCGCGGCGCTGAACGTAGATGCGTTCCGCAATCCGGGAAAAGCCGGTCGCGCAGAGACGCGGAGGCGCGGGGAAGAGTTGGGCAAGAGCGGGGCCGGGTGATGATGACGATTCCGAGGCGGGGGATCGTCGAGCGGTCGTGGCTTCTTTCGTAATGGAGGGGATGCCTGGGACCCCGAACCCTGTAACCCGGAACCCGGGAAAAGCGGCTTGCGCAGAGACGCGGAGGCGCAGCGAAGAGCTGGGCAAGAGCGGGGCCGAGTGATGATGACGATTCCGAGGCGGGGGATCGGCGAGCGGTCGCGGCTTCCTTCGTAAAGGAGGAGACGCCTGGAACCCCGAACCCTGTAACCCGAACCCCGAACCCCGAACCCCGAACCCCGAACCCCGAACCCCGAACCCCGAACCCCGAACCCCGAATCGGGAGACCGATGAAGGAAGCGGCGATGCCGATCGATGCCGTGGATGAACCGGGCTGCGAGTTGTACAATGGTGCAATGAAGCTTGTCGTCGACACCAGTGCGTTCCTGGCCGTGGTTCTTGGCGAAGAACGGCGCGCTGCGATTCTGGATACCACGCGCGGTGCCAACCTGTCGGCGCCGGACGTCCTGCCGTTCGAAGTCGGAAACGCGCTTTCAGCCATGGTCCGTCGCGGGCGGATCAGCGCCGAGCAGGCCGCCGTTGCCTGGCAGTCGTTCTCGACGATTCCGGTGCAATCCCGGCGTTGCGATATCGGCTCGGCACTCGAACTGGCGGCCGAGCAAGGAATCTATGCGTATGACGCGTATTTTCTGGAAACGGCAAGACGGCACCGCCTGCCGTTGTTGACCCTTGATCGAGGGATGCTCGAGTTGGCGCAACGCCTGGCCATCGATACGCTGGAGACCGATTCATGAAGAGCTATACCTATTCCCAGGCACGACAGAACCTCGCGCATCTGCTCGACCTGGCCAAGACCGAGGATGTGGAGATCCGCCGCCGGGACGGCAGCGTCTTCATCCTTCGCGCCAGGCAGCAAAGTGATCGATCACCGCTGGACGTACCCGCGGTCGACGCCGATATCGATATGGACGACATCCTCGACGCCGTTCGCGAATCCCGCGAACGCTGATCGCCCCCCAACCAGCCAACCCCAACGGACCAACGGACCAACGAATCAACGAACTAACCAGCCAACCACTCCCCCAGCCAGTCCCGAAAACCAATCAACCGCTCGGCGTCGAACACCGTCACGTCCTGCGCCCGCGCCCGCTTCACGATCAAGTCCGGCACCTCGCGCGCGCTCAGCAGCGCGGCATTGCCCGGCAGCGAACTGAGCCGGTCGGCGATGCTGTCGAGCTTGTAGAGGATCTGCGCGGTCGGGTCGCCGTCGCCCATCGTCGAGGTCTTGCACTCCACCGTCAGGGCCCGGTTGCGGTGCAGCACGAACAGGTCCAGCTCGTTGCGCGGCGCGATGCCCGGGCCGGCGTTCCAGGTCAGCTCCAGCCCGGCGTGCACGTGCTCGGCGTCCAGCTCCGAGGCCGTCAGCCAGGCGTACTCCTCCAGCCAGCCGCCGGCAACAAAGCGGCAGGCCTCGGCGCTGCGGAAGATCAGTTCCCGATCGCCGTCGTGATCCAGGACCCCGGCCTCGACCATGGCCGCGAGAGCCGCGCGCAGCGGCGAGGCCGGCGCTTTCGGCAGGTGCTGCTTCGGCTCGACCAGCGCTTCGCCGTCGCGGTCCACGGCCTGCGTGGCCAGGTAGTTCAGCGTGCCGAGCGCAGGACCCAGCGCCGCGCATTCCCGCGCGAGCAGGAGCGTCAACGCCCGCCGTGCCCCGACGCGCTGCTCGAACGCGGCCTCCTCGCTGACGGACCGACGAAGCGTCGCGCTGCAGGCCGCCAGGTAGTCGGCCGGCTCCAGCAGGCTCGGTACCTCCTCGAACGCGACCGGGCCGGGATCCACCCGCGCAGCATTGCGCCCCGCGTTCAGCAGCACCAGCACCTGGAACTCCCCGGCCCGCAGCAGGCCCTTGAGGAATCGCTGGCACGACAGCTCCCACGGCCCGCCACAATCCCCGAGCGCCAGCACGATCTCCGGCTCGCCGGCCGATTCCAGCAGCGGCGCCAGCGTCTCCATCAACACCGCCTCGTGATCGGCGCAGGCCCCGAATGACGGAAACGCCAGCGCGACGGTTTCCAGGCCGTGGGCGAGCAGCCGCTCGGTCAGCGCCTCGGCACGCCCGTGCCCGTCGACATCGGCCACGAACACCACGTCCGGCCGCAGGTGCAGCGGCAGCAGCAGATCGCGCAAGGGCTCGTCGGACGGAAAACAGAGCAGGTTCATGCTGCAAGCCTAGCCGACCGAAGCCGGCGAAACAGGGGCGCGCCCGTCGCGACACACCAGCGTGCAGCCCGACCGGCGGTTCCGCGTGGCTTTGACGGCGGAGTCCGAATCGTCGAACTCACCCCGGCCATCCTGAGGGACAGGCGGTCTCTTGACGCCGGACCCGTCTGGCCGTACATTGGCCGGACACCAGCAGCATTGCAGATTCCCATGACCACCAGAACCCGCCAGGAACGACTCGAATTCCGAACCACGTCCGCCGTCCGGAAGCTGGTCGAGCAGGCCGTACGCGAAACCGGCGGCAGCCTGACCGAGTTTGCCGAAGCCAGTCTGACTGCGGCGGCACAGCGCGTGCTGGCCGATCGGAACCGGTTCGCGCTGGACCCCGAGGCGCTCGCGGCCTGGGAGCGGATCAACGCGCGTCCTGCGCGGGAGCTTCCGGGCGTTCGCCGCTTGATGGACCGTCCCTCGCCGTTCAGCGAATGACGTATCGGGCGCCGGCCCCTCTCGAAGCCCGACACGAACTCGACGACTTCTCGTGCAGTTCGCCCGAACAGACCGATTGGCTACGGCGGCATGCCCGGATGTCCGTGGCCTCGGGAACGACCAGGGTCTTCGTCGTCACCCCGGTCGGGAGCGATCGGGCCGTCGCCTACTACGCATGGACCATGGTGCAGATCGAGACCGCCGCCGCGCCCGAGCGCTTGCGGAAGGGCGCCGGCCGGTATCCCCAGCCGGTCGCGCTGCTTGCGCGGCTGGGCGTCGATTCCGCCCATGAAGGCAAGGGCCTGGGCGCAGGCCTGCTGCAGGACGTCGTGCTGCGTGTCGCGGCCATCGGCGACGAGATCGGCTGCCGCGGCCTGCTCGTACATGCCGAATCCGAACCCGCCCGCGGGTTCTACCAGCACCTGATTCCCGAATTCGAACCCAGTCCCACCGATCCGCTGCACCTGGTGCTCCTGCTCAAGGACATCCGGCGTTCTCTCTGATCGATGGTGCGGTTCAGAATTCCGCTGGTCGAGCGGATCGAACCCATCGACCAAACCACCAACAACCAACCAACTCACCAACCCACTAGAAATTCGCTTCCCATTCTTCCCGCACAACCTCCAGCCACCGCCGAAGCCTGGCCCGAGTCAAGGCATCGAAGGGAATCCGAGTGACGTCGAAGCCGTGGTCGAGCAGGCAACGCGCCATTCTCCGCGCGCCGGGTGGATTCACGGAATGGATCAGGATCGGCACATCCCGATCGACTCGATGAACCAGCCGTTCGACCACCTGCAGCCCGCTCAGCTGTTGCTCCAATGCCATGGCCACGGATTGGTCGAGGTCGTGATCGAGCAGGATGCCGGCGAAGGTCCGGTCGCCGTCCAGTTCCAGCACCTTCAGCGCCCGCCCGGCGCTGCGAACGAAGGTCGGCCGGAACGGCGGCAGGATCCACTCCCGGAAACGGGAAATGCGCTCATCGCAGTCCTCGACGACGAGCAGGCGGCAGACGTCCGGTTCGATTCGGCGGTGTGGCATGAGACAAGCCGTTCGGGTCCGATCAATGAACGTGGCGGCCGCCGGGATTTTTCAGTCGATTGGAGCGTGGTGCGCGAAGAATGCGTGGCACGCGTTGGCCAACACATCGGCCGGTTTCAGTTCGGTCGCTCTTGGCGCTACGGGGGTAAAAGGGTCCGGTTGCCCCAACGGCCTCATGTTTCAGATCCGAACTCTACGCACGACCGGTTCCTCTCCCAGCTCGACCTCCAGTACCCACGGGCGATCCAGCCGGTGATCGTTGCCGACCGCCGCACACTGCGTCCGTCCGATCCGTTCGACGAAGGAGCCAGAGAGATCCACGGTTTCGTGGATATGCCCGTGCAGGCCGAACAGGGGCTGCCGCTGCTCGATGAAGGCCCGGAGCCCCCGCGAACCCACGTGTCGATGGCCGTGAGCCACGTCGCAGACCGTCCCATACGGCGGTGCATGGGTGACCAGTACGGCCCTGGCCATCGGTAGGCCTGCGGTCAAGGCATGCAGCTGCTCTTCGATCGACGTCCGCTGCAGCATTTCCGAGAGCGAGTGCGGCACCAGGTCGTCACCGACGCTCACCACGCCGTCCATCCGCGTATCCGCGCGCGCGCTGTAATCCCGGTCCGTGCGCTGGTCTCGACGTTCCCAGCACTTGTAGCGAAACGGCGTCGACGGCACCGATGAATAGCCGACGATGGCGAAGTCGGCTTCTGTGAGGACCCGGGTCCCGATCGATCAAGCGGAACGGCGCGCCGGCCCGCTGCGCTGCGACGACGAAATCCCGGTTCGAGCGGAAATCGTTGTTGCCGAGAATCAGCATCACCTGTAGCCGCTGCGGGTTCACGACGCGACGGAGCAGCGGGAACAGGTCTTCGGCAAGAAACGCCCGCTGTTGTGCCGGCGTGCGCCGCTTGGGATCCTTGGGCGTCAGGTCGCCGCCGAAGACGACAAGCTCGATGCCGCGATCCAGCGCGTAGCCGAGAACGTATTCGAATTGCCCGAGGTTTCCGTGCAGGTCGGCGCAGAACACCATGCGTTCGGCCGCTGCGCCGGGAGGGCCCGACGCAGTGGTGATGGCCGTGGAGGCCACGGCTTCATCGCGATCAGGGTCGCGCATGGCCTACGGGCGACCCCCTTCAGCGGGGGTGTAGGGCAGGCCCTGGATGCGCCAGCACAGCCGATCTTCGTCCAGCACGTTGGTGCACCGCAGCGCCAGTTGCCGCCGGCGTTCGATCAGCCGCTGGCACTGCGTGTAGCCGAAATCGCTGACGCAGGGGCTGGCCACCTGCATACGCTCGAAGGCCGTCCAGTTTTCCAGATCGTAGTGCGCGACCAGTGCCTCCAGGTGCTCGCGCGAACTCCAGGCCCGCGCCCAGGGGTCGGCAATCAGTCGGTCGTCGATTTCGGTCAGGCTACGCGGTTCCGGGTCGTGATCCTCGAAGGCAGAGCCGGCCTGCAGACGCGCCAGCTCCGTGTTGCCTTCTCGTAATCGGATCACGGCGCTTCCGGCATGCACGTTCAGTGCGCGATAGACCGTCAGGCCTTGCCCGCCGCCGAAATCGCGCTGCTCCGACGACAGGGGCCGCACCACGAAGCGAAGCACCACGCGCTTGTCCCCGCCAAGCCGCTCCAGCAATGCCCGGGCGGCGTCGGGCGCCATCTCCAGCTGACGGAACTCACCGGAGTTGACGATATGAACGGCGAGGGCCGGTCCGTAGATGCCCCGGGTGCCTCGAGGCGAGTAGTAGGTGCTTTCGTGGATGCCTTCGAGCGGGAATGCGTTTGCGGCGAAGTCGTACTCACCGATACGGGCGCTGACGTTGGTGGTGAAACGATCGTTCTGCTCGACCGCATGCACGATGAGCGAGTACGGCGACAGTTGCTCATCGAGAAAGGCGCGCCGATCGAACTCGTTCTCGAAGCGCGACGAGGACGAGGCGAGGATCATCGAGCGCAGCGGCAGCGGCTCTTCGGCCAATTGGAAGTAGAGGATCGCGGCCGACTCGCCGGTCAGCGGCATCTCGCTTTCGGCGAAAGCCGGCCCGGCAAGCAGACAGGACAACAGAAACAACCTGAACAGGTTCATGGATTTCTCCCGGTTTCGATGTGGATGAGACCGTCACTGGAGATGCCGGAACCGTGTGAAGGGGCCGAGAGACGATGTGATCTGCAACGCAGACAACACGCTTCGGTTCTTCACTCCGGACCGGGATTTCCGGGTGACGCATCAACAACGCACCGGGGGCGGATTTTTCAAGGCGGTAGGCAGATCGCTGATTCGGAAAGAACAGCCGCCGCCGCGGCCTTGAGCCTGACGTGCAGCCGCGGTTGGAGAGGAAAGAGAGAGTGAACCGTTGGTGGTTTTCAATGGCCTGAACGGCCAAGCGGCTTCAACTTTGTATGAGGACCTATAAAGCTGACGCAGGAAGTTTCAATGGCCTGAACGGCCAAGCGGCTTCAACACGGGCTTTACATGCCCTCTGGGCTGTCTGCTACGGTTTCAATGGCCTGTGCGGCGGAGCAGTCGCGACTTCAAGTCCGAAGGGACGGAAGTCTATTTCTACGACGCGTCTCAATGGCCTGTGCGGCCGAGCAGTCGCGACGGAGGCCCAGTTTTACAACATGTGGGTCACCAGAATGTCTCAATGGCCTGTGCGGCCGAGCAGTCGCGACTCGCCGCCCCGTTCCTTGTGGCGTTTCAGGGTGAGCGGGTCTCAATGGCCTGTGCGGCCGAGCAGTCGCGACCTGCAACAGCAGTTCCCGTCGCCAGGTACGCTGGAGTCTCAATGGCCTGTGCGGCCGAGCAGTCGCGACACGCTGGACCTTTACCTGATCCAGCTTCGTCAGGGCCCGTCTCAATGGCCTGTGCGGCCGAGCAGTCGCGACGTGGGGCTAGCGATCACGCCGTTCGTTGCCGAATGGCAGTCTCAATGGCCTGTGCGGCCGAGCAGTCGCGACAAAAGTAGTCCCCACCAATATGGTGCACATTGTGCGTCTCAATGGCCTGTGCGGCCGAGCAGTCGCGACAAACTTCATCTTGATGAGCCAGCTTCTATTTTCGTCTCAATGGCCTGTGCGGCCGAGCAGTCGCGACTCGGGCTGGTCTAGCCATGGTTACGGCCATGGGGGGGTCTCAATGGCCTGTGCGGCCGAGCAGTCGCGACTGAGGGTTTTGCCAAGGTGCTGAAGCGCACCATGAAGTCTCAATGGCCTGTGCGGCCGAGCAGTCGCGACACTCAGAACTGAAAACCCTCCTGGCTTCGGCCAAGGTCTCAATGGCCTGTGCGGCCGAGCAGTCGCGACCGTCGCCCGGAAGAGCTGGCAATCGCTGCACTCCTCCGTCTCAATGGCCTGTGCGGCCGAGCAGTCGCGACCTTCTTCCTTGCGGGTGATGCTTTTTAACGCAACTGTATCTCAATGGCCTGTGCGGCCGAGCAGTCGCGACACGATTTTGAAGCGTTGCAGGATATCGCGCGTGAAGCCCTGTCTCAATGGCCTGTGCGGCCGAGCAGTCGCGACAATCTTGACTTGACCCTTAGAAAATTCGACCGAGTCAGTCTCAATGGCCTGTGCGGCCGAGCAGTCGCGACCCCCAGGACGCTCCTGGATCTGCGGGAACTGCAAGGTCTCAATGGCCTGTGCGGCCGAGCAGTCGCGACTGTCGACATCGGTCGACGCGAGAATGGTGAGCGCAAGTCTCAATGGCCTGTGCGGCCGAGCAGTCGCGACATGCCCGGCATCGTTAACTGGACCGAGCGGAAGCAAGTCTCAATGGCCTGTGCGGCCGAGCAGTCGCGACCTGAGGTAACTTGGGATGCCGAGGTGGCGGGAGAAGGTCTCAATGGCCTGTGCGGCCGAGCAGTCGCGACAGACTGAGCCGCTTTCGGCGGAGACCCTCCGCAGGCTGTCTCAATGGCCTGTGCGGCCGAGCAGTCGCGACCCGCATTAAAAACTATTGGACGAACGCACACCACGGCGTCTCAATGGCCTGTGCGGCCGAGCAGTCGCGACTTCCACTACGCATCGACCTGAATAGCCGCATCGAGTCTTAATGGCCTGTGCGGCCGAGCAGTCGCGACTGGAGGAAGACCATGCCAACGCAGACCTGCATGTCTCAATGGCCTGTGCGGCCGAGCAGTCGCGACCCTAGAAATCATAAACTTTAAATTCGGCACCTCCCTCAAGTCTCAATGGCCTGTGCGGCCGAGCAGTCGCGACGGTGCTTTACTGTTGAGGAGCCGGATGGGGCGCAGAGTCTCAATGGCCTGTGCGGCCGAGCAGTCGCGACGTGTGGAACACATCGATGAAAAAGGTGCGGGCTACCTGTCTCAATGGCCTGTGCGGCCGAGCAGTCGCGACAGTGGCCAACGCCTTGCTCCAGCACGCCAGCACAAAGTCTCAATGGCCTGTGCGGCCGAGCAGTCGCGACGCGGCGATGCTGCAGATCTGCCCCACAACATCGTCCGAAAGTCTCAATGGCCTGTGCGGCCGAGCAGTCGCGACTTTGTGCCAGTGATCGCGGTGTCGGCCGCCTTGTTGGTCTCAATGGCCTGTGCGGCCGAGCAGTCGCGACGTTGGAGCATAAGGGCGATATCAAAATCTGCCGCGTCTCAATGGCCTGTGCGGCCGAGCAGTCGCGACCAGAAATGGAAGTCGCACGCCAGCGGGCTTATCGGGTCTCAATGGCCTGTGCGGCCGAGCAGTCGCGACAACTAATCATGGCTAACATGAAGAACCGCAAGATGCGTCTCAATGGCCTGTGCGGCCGAGCAGTCGCGACCTTCGACCTTTGCGGCCACTCAAGCCGCGGCCGAGATGAGTCTCAATGGCCTGTGCGGCCGAGCAGTCGCGACTCTTCCAGAAGGTGGAGAACTCTCGGGGCGTGCTTGGTCTCAATGGCCTGTGCGGCCGAGCAGTCGCGACCTGTGGGCGGCGTGACTTTCCAAGTCACCGGTGACGGTCTCAATGGCCTGTGCGGCCGAGCAGTCGCGACCAGCGGGGCTTTAAGGCCGCCACGGTCATTGACCAAGGTCTCAATGGCCTGTGCGGCCGAGCAGTCGCGACTGTTCGCAATCGTAATTACGGTTGGCGGATTCTAAGGTCTCAATGGCCTGTGCGGCCGAGCAGTCGCGACTGCAGTGTCAATAGTAGTTTCAAAATCAGTGTGTTGCAAGCCGCCAGCGCCGATGTCCTGATGTATCGCCTGAATTCGCGCCTTCGACGGCCAGCCCGCCTGACCTGAACGTTCCAGGTCATTGATTTTATTGTGATCGCCGGCGATTTCTCGCGCTGATTCGAAAGTCGCGGCATAAGTCATTGAGAATACGCAACGAACGTGTGCACTGGCATCTCGGGATGCCGAAGCATGTAATGGTCGGCGCGGTGAAAGGAGTAGGCCCAATGACCGGATGGCGCGGATGGGGCCCCCGGAGCGTCCCGCCATGGAACCCGAGTACATCGATTTACCATCCGTAGATCGCTTTGGCTTTCTTGACTGCGCCTCCGGGCATGTCGAACACGCCAGCGCGGTTCCAGTAGTTCTTGATGGCTTGATGGATTTCCTGCTTTTCAGCACCCTCGTCGAGCTCGGCCCAGGCCTGGGCCAGAACACGACCCCTGAGGACGGCTTCCTCCGGTGCATTATTGGACTTCGATAGCGTTGGAACCATTTCGTCGATCCATGGGTGACCGTAGCCCGTTTCGATCTTCGACAGGTTCGCCAGCGCCTCCGGGGTTGCCTCCGCATAGTTCGGAAGGACCAGCGCTGCTTGATTTTTGCCGCCTTTGACGTCTTGATAGGCTTTGGGTGTTCCCATGTACTCTAGCCGGGCCCCTGTGGTTTCCTGGTATTCGGTTGCGGCCCCGGGGCAGGCCATTGCCAACAGGTTGGTCAACTGCGGAGTCTGCTCCCAATGGCTGACGTCGGTGGTTGTCGAGTTCGAGCGGGGACGGTTCTTCTCCATCAGACTCTCGAACAATGTGATCAGTTCTTCGAATCGCGGTTCATCGAGTGTCTGTTCCTCCTTGTCAGGATCATTCGGCCAGAGCTTCGAGGCGCTGTGGTCGATGTTCAACGCAACCTGCCCGAATCCGAACGGTTTACCCATGCCCAGAGAGTGATTCAACTCCTTTCGCCCACCCCAGGTCATCACCCATAGCAACGCGCCCAGTTCCTCCGGTTTGAGGTTGTGGCAGAGGATACGACCGCTGAATTGCACTCCTTCGGCAAGCGGTTCGAGCACGACCTGGACGTCCGGCTTGGATTTCTCGGGAGGATCCTGGACACGCACCATGCTTCCGGGCCTTGCCGGATAGCGTTTGAATCCTCGGATTCTCGGTGCGCGACTGCCTTTCAGCGTCTTGTAGGTCTGGTAGGTGCCACCGTTCAATCGGCTGTTGTCGTGGCTGTTCTGTTGTACATAAGCAGGATAGAACCCCGGTTTCGGGCTGCTGAGAACGGTCGGCGATTGGAGTTGTGTGCTTGCGTCGCCGACCAGAACGGCGGTCTCCACACTCACACGCCCGCGGAGGCTATCAAGTTCGCCGTCACCGGCCGCTCCGAACAGGAGGTCGGCGAGATCATATTCGTGCTCGGTTCCCGGCGGAAGTCGGTGATCGGAATTGCTATGATCAATGGTCTCGCCGATGCTGAATTCATACGGCAGACGATACATCTGTGCCAATCCGAACGAGTCCGCCGCCGACTCGCTGCCCAGGTAGAACACGGGAACGTAGCGTTCTCGGCGCCAGTACTCCCATTCCGGACTGCTGTCGTGGACTTGGAGGAACTCGCGCCAGACGTGCTCTTCCACGGGGAAGCTTTCGAGCGGTTCTGCCGGGTCTTCGTAGAAAACGAATTCCATGTGCTTCTTTCCCGGTTTCCCGCGCTCCCGTTTCGCCGGCTGGCCGGTAAAAACAAGCGTTCCCCAGATCGGACCATCGCCCAGGGACCTGGCCTTGCGGTAGACCAGTGTCTTTCCGCCTGAATGCGCGTGCTCTTCTTCCGCTTCCGGCTGAAACCACAATTCAAGCTCGCATCCGGATTCTGCCCATTTCTCGTACTTGAATCGGCTATCCGGCTTCCTCGGAAATTCCCTCCAGATCTCGTCCCCCGAGAACGATGCCAGATCATCATGGTCGACCCTTGCATACTGGCAAGGAGTGATTCTTGCCGCGCCGGTCTCATCGAGTTCCAGCCAGCCGCTCCGCACTCTTGGTTTGTATTTCTTATGACCGATCTGCGCCGACATGAGCTCGCCGTAGAAGGAGCGGGCCTTGTTCGTCAGATCCCGAACGCTCAATGCGCGGTCATCGACGAAGCGCATCCGTCCGAACGCGGCGATCTCCAGGACCGCCCGTAGCATCCCCTTCAGGCTGGAGCCGGGGATCGCGTAGCTCTGCTGGCCGTTGCCCAACTGGAACGGGTGGACCTGCTGCGGCTGTTTTCCATTCAGTGGTGTCCGTGGTCCGCCAACGAGCAGAGGGCTTCGAGCGCGCAGTGTGTAGTGAATCTCCGCATTCAGGCCGTCTTCGAAGGGCACATCGTGCGATGCCTCTTTCCACCATTCGGGCACGTATACCTCTTCATGGAGCGGAACGAAATTGTATGGACTCGAAAGAACCTTGATCGTGGACATCATGATCTCCCAGGGTCGGTCTCGATGGAGGTCAGCATGGCGCCGACCTGGACGCATCCGTGCTCCGCGTCCAGGGTCCAGTATCTGCGGTAGTGAAGGGCCGCGTCCGCCGGATCGCGGAGCAGGTGAGTGACTCGATCCCACAGGCCGGAAGCCCCATCGTCGTGCGCCAGGACAATCACTCGCCAGCCATACGCCGGCAGGTGTTCGATCCGGGCGGATCGGCGGTCTTCGAGCACCAGGTCGGCGGCAAGCAGATGGCCCCACGCGTCGTCGATCTCGGGAAAGCCTTCGACAAAGGCGCCTTGCCAGCTCTGGAAGAGGAGCCAGCCACATTCAGGTCTTGAATCCCGCAGGTGCGCCAAGGCGTCCTGGCTCGAGGCGAAATCGCGAGTTTCCTCGCGCCGGAAACTTCCTGTCTGCATTTCAGGCAGTCCGAGCTTCGTAGCGATGGCCTTGTAATCGTCAATGAGCTCAGCCATCTTCAGCCTCCTTTGTTGAGCCGGCGGGTGCGAGCCAGTCGGTCAGCGTTCCGGTCATCGTTCCGTTGAAGAAACCGTTTCCGGATGTGGTCCGCGAGCCCAGTGCAAGCCGTCCTTCGAGCAGGTCCCGGACGGCCAGCGCCATGGCCTGGCGTATCCGTTCCAATTCCTCCTCGCTTTCGGCCGCCCGTTCGAGCCGCTTGTAGTCAAGCGCGAGGGGGATCTCGAATTCTCCGCCGATCAAGCACTCCTCTTCAAACAGCACTCGATCGCGCACGCCGCCGGTGAAGCGGTCGATCGAGTTGTGCATCACACGCTGTCGCGCAGGCTGTTCGGGGTCGAGAAATACGTCGTCCAGATACACGCAGCCCGCCTGACCCTGATCCTGACCGGAAACCACACCGAACAGCGCATCGGATTCCGGGCAGACCGGATCGACCAGCGCGCCGTTCTCGGTCCGGGAATGGTTCGCCCAGCGGCCCGCCAGGCGGTGGGCGTGAAACCGGAAGCGGTGGGCCAGTGCACCCTTGAGCGCGCTCGCCGGTACGAGGAGCTCTCGGTCGGACTCGCGACCGCTCGAGCCGTCCCACCGAACGCGGGATTCGGTGACCGGCAGGAAATCCGCCGGCTTCCGCTCGTCGCCAGGATCCGGCGTTCCCTGACCGATGCGCCATGGGCCAACGGCCTTCAGGTGAAGCGTGGCGTTGAGCCACGTATTCTCCGAGTCACGGGCGGTCATCCCTTGACGCTCCTCGAGCTGCCCGGTATCGCCGACGCTCGAGCTCAGCTTTCTGTAGCATTCGGCGTCCTTGGGATCCTTCAGATCGAAAGAACGCTCGTGCAGCCTCCGGCAGGCAACCTTGCCGAGTCCCGCGCGCGTACCGCCGCCCAGGCGAAGACCGGGATGCGCCAGCAGCGACAGCAGTTGGGTCCATTCGGCGTCAGTGGCGCCATCCATCGACAGCTCGAAGGCAAATCGATAGCCGGCCGGTACGACGGATCGGTCGAACTTCCCACGGTGCGCGGCCGCACCCTTGTGCGTCAGGCGAACGCGGTTGCGAAAGACCGGGTCGTCAGACAGCGCAGCGGCTGCGGCCAGCAACGGGTCGGAATTCAATCGGGTCCGATCTTCACCGAGCAAGAGCCCCTCCACGGGTTTGTGCTGACTGTCGAGCAGGACCGCCCACGAGGCCGAAACGCTCGACTTCTTCGCTTCCTTCTGGCGTTGAAATCCGAACAGGGAATCGGCCGATTCCTCGTCGAAGGAATCCAGCCACAAGTGACGCAACACGCCGACAAGGCTGCTGGCGGGTATGGCCGGAAGCCCGTTCGCGTCGGTCACCACGTCCGTGTCGAATACGCCGTCCGGGCTCCCGGTGCTGATCGATAGCGGCGTCAGGGCTTCGAGCACGACGCGGGCGATCCGGACGATCGGTTTTCGGTGGCTGCTCATGATCGACCTCCTTCACCGGTCCTCTGCGAAGAAACGGAGACTTGCGAGAGCATGCGACGAGCCAGCCGGCGGACCAGCGCGGCATACTCGCGGTCGTCGAGCTCAACGATCCGCTTGTTCTCGGATTCTCGTCGCAGCGCCTTGGCCAGCGCCTCGGCCAAGGTCTCCCAAGTGCCATCGGCATTGCGAAGCTCCTCGCGCCAACCTTCCGCAGAGGGCTTGACGCAGGCCTTTTCGCCCTCGAACAGGCGGGCGAAGAGGCGCTCCCCCGGTGTGTGGCGCGCCGCTTCGAGGACCGTGCCCCACTGCGCCTTCGAGGGCCCGAACCACTGGTCGGAGGCAACGCCCGCCAGCCGTCTTGCCCGCTCGATCTGGGTCATGAAGTGCTCGGACATCTGCTCTGCGAGGCGGTCGATCTCGATGTCCCGAACCCCGGTTCGCGACTCCAGCCAGGCGATCAGCGGATCGTCCGGGCGTTTCGCATCAGGTACTTCCGACGAGGCAATGGAGTCCTTGAAGACGAGCCGCTCCTGTGTCAATACGTCCGGATTGATCAGGACCTGCCCAAGCCCGCACTCCCGATGGCACCCGACGCCGGCCGCAAGCGTCTCCAGCGCGGTCGTGTCGAGTGATTGGCAGAGCTTGAACGTGATCACGCTGCCGGCATTGATGACCGCGCGCTCACAACCGTAGCCGTTGCGATACTGGTTCCACATCGAGTAGCGCCGCGTGCGAAGCCAGGTGCGCTTCCAGTCGATTTCGCCCTCGCCGAGCCCCAGCCGTTGCGGACGGGGCTCGAGCGTGGGTTGGCCGTCCTCATCGACAAGCGCGAGGTCCGAGACCAGGAGCAGATGGAGCTCCGAGGTCGTCGGGCCGGGCCTCGTCGCCGCCTCGGTCTCGATTCTTTCGATCTGCACGCAGCCGTACTCGGCCGAGCGGGAACGGCCCAGCAGACGTTCTCCGGCCAGGCTGTCGACGACGGTCTGCATCGCGGATTCCAGATCATCGTCGCACTGCAGCTCGGCCAGAAATTGCTGTCCCCTCGAGAGGCTGGCATAACCGAACAGCTGTGCCTCGGCGGCGCGCCCCGTTTCCGGCGCGATCGCGGTTTTCAGTCGCAGGCTGGTCTGCGGCTTGAGCCAGCGGCCGTCGTCCAGTACATAGCCCTTGCGCAGCTGGACCGGCTGCCTCGCCGCATCCGGTCGCGCATGGAGGAGGTTTAACACGCGATCCGGCTCCAGAAGGTTCGACTCGGGTTGCAAAGGATCCGCACCCTTGTAGTGGTGCCAGCTGAGCGGCATCGGGAGCGCCCGCGACGTGCCGCAACAGGGCAAGCCCTCGCCGAATCGGAAGCGACCGCTGTGGAAGATCGCAAACGACTGGTCTGCGTCCAGTTCCCCGTAGATCCGCGCCGCCGCCGCGCCCAGCAGGGCCTGCCCCGGAATGCGATCGAGCGCCTTGTGGCCGCCAGCGGTCGCGGTGCTTGCGCTGAATACGCAATCCTCGAGCAAGGTGATTCTGAGTGCCTGCCGAATCATTCCGTTGCCTCCAGTGCCAGTCGAGCCCGCCCCAGGCCGCGACTCCTGTAGGCGCCTACGGCCCGAATCAAAGGCAGTGCGGCTTCGAGTCGTTCGAGCCACTCGACTGGTTCTGCGCCTGCGTTCATGATCGTCATAATGGGGGCTTCCAGCTTCAGCGGGACGACGACTTCCATGCCTCGAAGGCTGCGTCGGAGCGCCGAACCGGTCTCGGGTGAAATTGCCGTACTGTGTAGGCTCCGGAACAGCGCAGGGACGAGTTTGCGCCCCGCCTCGGACTCGGCCAGGTAGCGCTGCGTGGCCGCGGGCAAGACACCATCGCCCACGCGAAGAAAGCCGGCCCGGGAATCCGCTCCGTGGGTCTCGGTACGCGTGCCGAACAGTCGCTCCGTATCGCCTCGTGCGAAGCCTTCCCATTGCCAGGATTCCGCGCAGGAGACGGCTTCACGCAGCAGGCCTTTCAGGTGCCGCCCCGGCACCACGGGCAGCCCCGAAGCATCGCGATGGATGACCGCATCCACCACGGAGCCGCCTCCTCGGCCGCCGCCGCAGTGCCAGAAGCCCAGGAAATCGATCGTCAAGCGTGCCCCCGTCATCCTGCTTCCTCCTCTGCTGGCGAATTTTCGGCCGTCGGCCGCGCAACGGCCATCAGCGCCACCGCATCACCCAGCGGGCTGCGACCGCCCTCGTCGCCCCGCTCGTAGGGCAATGCAAGCGTGGATGGGACCATGCCTTCACCCAGCAACATCAAGCGCCCCAGCAACGCGTCGAAGGCCTGGAGATGGCGCGCGTTCTTCTCGTCGCCGGCCATCACTTCGCGCCAGCGCCGGTAGCGTGTGCGGGCCTGGACCGGATCGCAGCCCATCAAGCCCAGGAGCTGCCGGGTCGGGCCGCGCGCCATGGATTCGGACTGCAGAAGCTCCTGGAGCTCGATGAGCGCATCGAGATCGGGCAGGCGCGACGACGGGTTGCCCAGCGCGTAGGTCCCGAGGCTCTGGATGAAATCATGACCATCCCAGTGATGGGTCAACTCGCGCGCCAGCACGTCCCGGTAGTCGTCGACCAGCGAGGTCGTCACACGATGGAAGACCACGCTGCTCACCGAAGCACCCTCGGCGCTAGCGCGCGCATCTCTCTTGGCCCTTTGGATCAGATCCTCGACCAGGTCGAGCGCCATGTGAAAAGGCTGGCTGGCGCGCATGCAGACGAGGCCGGCACCGATCGTCAGCTTGTCGGGCAGATCCTCGAGGCCGGTCTTGCGGAGCCGCTTCATCGCGCAGCGGCTCGCGGACTCGAAGGCCGAAACGAAGGCTTGGAGGAACGGCAAGGCCAGGTCGGCCCGGACCAGGAAGGTCAGGTCGTCGCCACCGACGACGACCGGGCGCGCCGGCAAGATGCCGCGGTCGCTCCGGTTCGGGGCCAGCACGTTCGCGACCGCCTGTTGAACCGCCGTTTCGGTGGTCTCCCGGATTTCGCCCGAAAGCGTCTCGAACACCTTCATGAAGTCCTCCGGCGTGGCCGTCACGGCTTCACGCGCGCGGCGGAGCAACTCGCCGAAGCCGTTCCCATCGGCATGCACCAGCGCGATGGTCCGGTCTTCGCCCACGAACGGGAAACCGCCCTCGTCGTCGGCCTCGAGGCTGCGTGGCCAGTTTCGCCAGGTCAGGTCCATGTTCCTGGGGCCGATCCGATCCATCAGCTGCATCGTGCTCAGGTCGGCGCTGGCGGCTTTCGCCCGCGTTGCCGCATCCGCCGGCTCGCCCGAGCGCTTGTCCAACGAAACTGCGGGAAGGCCGCTTCGCGGCGAGCGCAGGGCGACCGGAGCGGCCAGGGGGCGCGTCACGACAACGAAGGACGTATTGGCGCGTAGACGCCGCCGGGCGTCATCGAACGCGTTCAGTGGGTTTTCGCCCGTGCCTCGGGCGTGGTCGAACTGCAGGCCCGGCGCGCTCTGTTGCACCACCAGGCTCCATAGCTGCATCAGCGCGTCGAGTCCCTCGGGGGACTCGGAAAAAGCGTAGAACGCCCCACCGGCGCGGCGGGAGAAGCGGATCGTCTCTCCCGGATCGACCCGGGCGAGTACTTCATCGAGCAATTTGCCGGTGAGGCTCTCGATCAGTTCGCTGCCGCCGACCAGATCCCGCAGACGGCCCGATTCGAGCAGAAAGGTCTGGATCGACTTGGCCTCGAAGAGATAGGCATGATGTTTCATTCTTGAATCCTTGTCCTCGCATCCATTCCAGGCGCTTCGCTCGAAAGCGTCTGCTGGATCACCCAACGCGCGCCGCTCTGCCGGTGCTGCGAATTCCCGAGCCCTGCTGAAGCATCAACATCGCATGCCGGACCCTCGCGCTTCAAGCGGGTTTGTATCCGGCCAAGAGCCGGCAACGGCCGGAGCCCGAAGATGCCAAGCCATTGGCGGCGAATCCTGATCGCCGAGAAGTCAACGCCCGACCTCGAAGAATTTTTCAAGAAGAGTCGCGCGGCAGCTGCGGTGTCTGCGCAAGCGCTGCGACTCGATCGAAGAGCCGCGCATTCCCGAAATGGCCTGAGTGGCCGAGCTGCCGCGACTCTTCAGAAAGGTGGTGCCAACCAATATGGTGCACATGTCTCAATGGCCTGTGCGGCCAAGCTGCCGCAACAGCCCTAAAAATACTACCGATTGATTCAGATGCTCGCAAGACCTCGGCGCCGATGTGCTGGGCGTTTGTCCGAAAATTCCCGGAAAGCGGGTTTTTGGGGTGGTCGAAAGAAGCCAAGCGATTGATTTCATTTCGATCGCCGGCGACTGATCAGCTACTGCTGCCGAAGTCGGAGATAGGCCAATGAAAAGCCGGTCATTGTGATTTGGCGCCCTCGGAATGAATGCTTTCCAAAGCAGAACGGCGCTGATCACTGTGGTCCTTCGCTCTGTTCGCGCCTGCGCAGGCGCTGCCGATCGCGCAGTTTGCGACGCGGGGTCCTGATCCTCCACCGTACTCACAGCACGACGACCGCCGGACAATGACGCATCGGCGCACCGTCCAGCTCGCCGCTCTGCTTGCGTGTGTTCTGGTCGAAGCAATAGATTCGCACGCTGTCGCCCTCTTCGCGGATCCCCCCGAGTTCGCCGCAGAGCCTGTCGTAGTCCCTCCGATTCTTGCAAGCGACCTCGAAGACCGAATACTGAACCCGCCGACCCCATCGCTTGAGGCAGGCTGCCACGCGATTGCGGCGCCGATCGTCCTCGATGTCGTAGCAGATCAGGTAATAGCGCATCGCTTTATTTGAGGCGCGTCGCCTCGAAGGCCTGCTTCCTGTTCGAGAGACTCCCCGACAGACGAACGGCTTGCTGGTAGATGTGCTCGTGACCGCTCATGGACGTTCCGTTCGCATTGGTCATCGCACCCGACAGTCTCCGGGCCAGACTCATGAGATAGGCCTTTCGTCCTTGATGGCCGATTCTGCATGCCCCCTCGTCGTTTTGCAGGAAATCCGATTCGCACAGGCGCCGCCGGTTGATCTGTGCCAGGGCGGTGCTCTCGACAAGGTGGCGGAACGGCTCCATCATGTCGGACGCAAGTGCGGCATGCCGGCCACGGGGCTGATGGTAAAACCCGTGATCGGGCAGCAGACCGGCCATGCGGATCAACGTTTCCGTATGGGTGTAGAGTAGGGTGTAACCCAACGAGAGCAGCGCATTGAAGGGATCCCTCGGCGGCCGCCGATTACGGCCGTTGAACGCCGGCCAGTCCGGAAGAAGGGCTGCCAGTGACTGGAAGTACTCACGTGTTGCGCTACCCTCGATGCCCCGCAACGACTCGAGTGAACTGGCTTCGATGGCAGTTTCCTCCTTGTTCTTGAAGCGCCTGAGTGTGCGTTGGCCGACACCGCGGCGGCGGAGGACCTGGCTCTGGTGGTGCAGGCGAGACGCGACGAGTTCCCGCGCCACTGTCACTACGTAATTCTCGTCCTTGCAGGTCTCGAGCTGCGTCAGCCATAGCGCCCGCTCGTTGTCGTCGGCCTCGCCAATAAGGCGGCCTTTGAGTCGTCCGAAGGCATCGGTGAAGTGCACGGGAACCCGGTGCTCCATGGCGCGCAGCAGCGCCGCCTGAGTGATTCGCTGGTAGCCGATCATGAGCAAAGCTCCGATCTGGGGCCAGGGCGCGATCATTCGGGCGGGACGGTCTTCGTGCTGGCTCCAGAGCTGACCCTCGCGAGTGAACAGGGCGCAGCCCGGTTCACTGATGATCACCACCGTGCCGGTGTGAACGGCTTCGCCGGTTGCGTCGTCAGCGGCCGCTTCGTGCTTCGGTTCGTGCGCCACGGGCGCATCTCCGGTTTCCTGCGGTTCAGTGGCTGAACTGTGCGCCCACCAGCCATCCGAATTGCTTGGGTCCTGCGGTGTTTTGGAGCGGGGGGACTTGCGGGTTTCGATCGCGAGGTCATTGAGGAATCGATAGCCGAGAAACTTCAGGCCGTCGGAGAAACGTGCGACCCGACTCTGGTCCGCATTCAGCTCCAGCCCCTTTTCCTGAAGCGATGCCGACACCACGTCTCGGGCGCGCTCGGCGTCGGCTCGCGACGTGCAGGGCACGACGAAATCATCGGCAAACCGCACCGGGGAGAACCCTGCGGCCCTCAGGTCGTTGTCGAAATCGTCGAGCACGAGATTGGCCAGCAGCGGACTCAGCGGTGAACCCTGGGGAAGCCCGCCCCGTACGATCAGCCGACCGTCGTACCTCACCGGGGCGGCGGCCCACTGCATGATCTGGTCGATCGCGGGGTCATCCGGTAGCAGGCTCATCAGGCGGTTGTAGACAAGCACGGGATCGACGGCGTCGAAGAAGTTGTCGATATCCGACTCGAAGAACCAGCCGTGGCCTTCCCTCACCAGCCGTTGAATCAGATCGCGAGCCTGCCTGCGGCTGCGACCGGGTCGATATCCGAACGAATGTGCGTACAGGATGGGCTCGATCACTTCGTTCAGTGCCTGGGCCACCGCGCGCTGAAGAACGCGGTCCAGAAGCGGAGGGATCGCGAGTGCGCGTCGGCCTCCCGAGGGCTTCTCGATCACCACCCCTTTCAGGTTCGGGGTCTCGTAAGAGCCTGACAAGATGCGCTTCGAATGGTCCGAGAGCGCCGTGTGCTGATCGGCGTCGTTAGGCAGTGTGGACAGCGCCGCCTCCAGCTCCCGATCGAACGCCGACTTGCGCTTGTTGTCACGGATGGCTCGCCAGGCCATGTCGAGGTTGCTCGTCTCGAAAGCAGAACGCAGCAGGCTCGCGCTGCGCTCGGGCAGGCGACCACTCCGTTCACCGGACGTCCCTTCGAGTCGGTAGCGCCCCAGGCCGAATCCCCTGCGCTGCCCGATTCCGAGATACTGGCCGAGTATCAGCCAGAGCCATACGGTGCGGCCATCCTCACCCCTGATTCGGAGCCAGCTGATTCCGCCGAGTCCATAGACCGGCTTCTGGCCGCCTTGCCTGTCCGTCTGCTCCGTGCCATGCCAGAAGAGATCCGAATCGATGAACTCGAGCGACGCTTCGGGTGCCGGTAACGGATTCTCGAAGCCGAGCCGCCGTCGAAGGCCGTCGATGCTTTGTCTCAGACGTTCGAGAAGCAGCGGCCCATCGATCTCCGAACCGTCGCGGCAGAATCGGCCAAGCCCCTTCTTCGGGCGCGAATCCTTCGGTTTGAGGAGCTGAAGCGGGCCGAGCAGGCGAAGATAGACTTCATCCTGTACGGACCAGAGCCGCGCTTCGGCGTCGATCTCTTCGAAGGTGAGCGCGCTGAGTTCATGCGCCGCTGCGATGCGATTTTCCTTTCTGAACCCATCGCTGACTCGCTTGCAGTGCCATCGCGGTCCGAAGGCACGGCCGTCGAGCTCCTGGGCGGTCCTTGTGAAGGCGCCCTGAATGAGCCTTTGCAACGCTGCCAATCCTCCCGGCAGGCTGTACACGACGAACGAGTATTCGTCTCCTTTTTCGAAGCGGGTCACACCATCATCGCTCGCATGGAACCAGAGTTCCGGGGGGAGATTTCCGCCCAGGAGGGTTTTCAGGTAACCGGCCAGTGATGGTGCGTGGTAGGGATTGACCCGGGTCCGGTGATCGAATTGCATCGTGAAGCAGGCGGCATAGAGCTTGGGCAACGCTTCTCTGCAAGCCTTACGGGCAGTGAGCCGATGCGCGGATTCACCACAGATTGCTTCAGGCATGCGTCAGCTCCGTCACGGCGTTCGATGTGGCAATTCTCGGGGCGGTTCGGCCTGCGGCGTGGGGCGCAATGGCGAAACCGCCGCATTCGGGGCGAGAGGTGGCTTTGATCATGAAATCAGGAACCGGATGTCGTGATAGCGCATGTCGAAGCCGTAGACCGTGAATTCGTTCGTGTCGACGTACTGGCTGGTGGCATGACTGAAGGTCGTCGCGAAAACCGCTGCCATGGTGGTCGGCTTGAGACCGCCGGTGAAGTCGATCGCGATCTCGTCTTCCGGGTGCTCGCTCAAGTGCCGGATGATGTCCACGATTGCCTGACTGCACTGCTCGTAGTCGAGGAAATCGATTCCCAAAGCCCCCGGCTGACGGATGGCATCGTCGAGCCGGACCAGTTCCGCTGGCCTCCTGCGTTCGAGTTCCGGCAGGAATACGGAAAACAGAGGAAGGTCGGATTGCAATCCGTAGTAGCGCCTGAACAGCACTTCGAACAACCAGGCAAACTGTTCGATGGCTTCGAAACTTCCTGACCGCTTCCCGTCCTTCGTTTGCGACTCGGAGAAGACGCAGGTCATTTCCTGCATCGTTGGTGAGTTCAACGAACGCGACGACGCTTCGGTGCCGAGGCCGAGATTGTGCTCCGCCGAGATGACCGGCATCAGCCATTTGGCCCTGATGCCTGTGAGCGTCTGATAGGCCTTGATCAGGTCGCTCAGCATCGAGTTCCTGCCAACCGGCTGACGGTGCATCCTCCAGACTTCTCCGAGGAGGTGAACGGCCAGCAGTTCAAGCTCGAGGTTGGATGAACTCTTCAGGTCATTCAACGAGGTTTTCTCGTCATCAAGAGAGCTTTTGTCGAGCCTCTTGTGGAGTCGGAGAAACACGCTTTGCAGGGGTTCAGATCCTTGTTGGGCAAAGCCCTCCGATAGCTCTTGCTGCAGCGCGTAGAGAACGATCACCAGTGCATCGGCAAAATCCGCAGGGAGTTCGGGCGTGTCCTCGGGCATGCTGGAGTGGGACGTCCATTCGCGGAACGCCCGAATGAGCGCTTCCGCGATATCGGCGTGGCCATCGAAACGTGCCTGCACGTGGTCTTCGAACTTGTCGAACGCATAACCTCTTTCGAAGGGTTTTGAAGCGACCTGGTCGGAGATGAAACAGATGAGGTGTCTCCGGGGCGGCGGCTTCTCGTCCGAACTGAAGTTCTGCGGAATCGCATAGGACCAGACCAGCTGGAACAGCAGGTAGCCCCAGCTAAGCGCCAGAAACAGCAACACCGATGCGGGCGGAATGTGAACCGAAGTGAACCATGAGGTTGCCACGAGCACAATGCCGATGGCAGATAAGCTCATGACAAGCCAATACCTCCAAGGTTTTCGTCGATTCTTGATGGAGATTCCCAGAGCTCCGACCAGTACACCGATGAAGAGTGCGGAAACGGCGATGCTGAAGCGGTCGGACAGATGTTGCAGTGATCCGTGATCGCCCATAAGCCACTGCTCGAGGCCGGCCGAGCTCCATCCGAGGGTGATTGCGAAAATCAGGAGAGCGAGCGATAGCCAGAGTTTCTTCCAGGCATTCAATGTCGGAGTTGCGTCGGCAGAATCGCGTTGTTTCCGTTTTCGGTCGCGGCCCTGCACCCACGTCGAGAGGACCCAGGCGAGCACGAATAGCGCGACGATCGTTGCCGACAGGCCCAGCGCCGTCATCGACCATCGCTGGATGACCGCGTCGGTACGCTCCACGGTGACGGTAAGGGGTTCGAGCAGTAGACGCTCGTCCCTTGGCCCGAAGAAAGTGTGCAGAAGGGAAGCGCCGAGCCAGTCAACGGCGATAATGAAGATCGTGGTCGTGCCGACGACCATGACCATCCACAGATCGGCGCTGGATTTGGCGAATCGGGATTTGTGTTTTCCGTGCTTTCCGGGCGAATTCCTGTCTGTCATACGACACGCTCCAGAATGGCCAGTTCGTAGCCGACTTCTTCCAGTTGCTGTTTCGACGAGATGTCCTGCGGCGGTACGCGTTGAAGAAGCCGAAAGACGATCGCGCGGTCACCCGTCTCCATTTGCACGGAGATTCGTTGGTGCTCGATGTGATGGCCGAGCAGGTCACTCAGAATCTCTGCGGTTGACGAATGTCCGATGGCCGAGACAAACCCTTCGGTCATGAGCTTTCCTGCGCTGTCGGGTGAGACCGGACCCTGAAATTCGTAAGTCCCATAGGAAGTCAGGACTGGAGAGTTGAGCAGGTAGATCATCGTTCGTTATCTCCCGAGAGTTCTTGAGTAAACATTTGGCCGATGCCTGGACGCATCCAAGCCGCATCTACAACCGCACCGGACAGATCGCCCAATCCGTATCCGGCGCGCCGCGGTACTTGAGCGCGGCCATGCGGATCGTCCGCTCCAGCCCCCAGTTGCCGAGGCCCGGTCCGAACGCCTGCAGGTAGACCTCCACGGTGCGGCGTTCCAGCCGAGCGGTGGTGAAGCGTGGTTCCTCGAAGGCGCGGGCGTCGAAGTTGACGTCGTAGGGATTCTGGCCGGCCAGGCCGGTGGTGATGGTGGTTTTCCAGAGTCCGTCTTCGACGAGCAGGGGCGTCGGCAGGCGGCCGGCTTGCCACTCGCCGTCGGCGGGGCCGGCGGCGACGGCGCGGACGACCGAACCGATGCGGGAGGTGTAGATCAGGCGGCGCTCGATCCACAGGCGCGAGCCCAGGCGCTCGGCGCCCAGCGGGATGTCGGGGTTGTAGAAGCCGCGTACGTTGGCGCAGGACGGGAGGTCGGCGCCCGTGTGCGTGGCGCATCCGGACAGCGCGATGGCCGCGCAGAATGCGGCGGCGACAAGGCTGGAACGTGATCGGGCCCCCGACGCTTCGTGCACGCCGCCCCCTTTCGTTCGTCGGTGTTCGCTGATCGTTATACAGATTCCGGAATGCCGGGGCAAGGGTCGGCGCCCGGAGCACCGAGTCGCGTTGTCTTCGGTTCTTCGCAGCGGTCCATGGAACGGAGTGGAGCAGCGCGTGGCTCCGGGTCGCGGCGATCGCCGGTTCCGATCAATGCGGTCGACCGGATGTGGCGCTGCGCGATGTTCGTATCCGGCCTGCGAGCGATCGAGGTGGACGGTCGCCGTCTCACGGTTCCGATGCTTCACGTCCGGTCCGAGGGGTCGGGTTGCGCGCCGATCGCCAACTCCAGGTCGGGGTCGTCCGCCATGTTGCCGGGCTGGGGGATCGCTTCGGGCCGGCCGCGGCGTTCGGATTCCGTTCGGGGCGGCATCGGCTGGTAGAAATCGTTGTCGTCATAGAGTCCTCGGAACGGCGCGTCGTCCAGGTAGTCCGGTTTGTCGATGACTCTCGGGTTTCGTCCGGCCTCGGCGAGGATCAGTCGGTCCGGCGGGAGCCGCAGCGGGTCGATGTCGGCCGGCAGCCGGAGCAGGTGGGCCAGGGATTCGGCCAGGCGGTGGGTGGTGGCGCCGAAGGTCTGGATGAAGCGGGTGTTGTTGTACAGGGTCTCCCAGTCCGGGTAGAGGCGCTGGAGCTGGCTGAGGTCCTGCCAGAAGCTCCAGGTGCGCACGCCGTAGCCGCGCATCAGGGTGACGGCTCTTCGTAGTTGTTCGAGGGTGCCCAGCTGGGCGGCTTCGTCGAGGATGAACAGGGTCGGCTGTTCGACCCGGTGGCGGCGCTGGGCCAGCTGGTCGAGCAGGGTGCCGATCCAGAGGCGGAGCAGCGGGCCGTGGGTGTCGAGCTTGTCGGGCGGCAGGACCAGGTAGAGGCTGATCGGGTCGCCGCGGACGATGCCGTCCAGCGGGAAGTCCGTGCGGGAGCTCGTGGCCCCGAAGGTCTCGCCGTTGAAGACCCGGATGCCGGCTCGCGCGGTGGAGAGGATGCTGGCCCAGACCTTCGCTTCGGTGGCCTCCAGGGCGCCGGCCTGCCGCCGCACCAGGTCGTTCTTCGACTGTTTCATTTCCTTGATGGTGAAGGCCATGTCCTCCATGCTCTGGTTGAGCAGGTAGGCGACTTCCGAGAGGTTGCGCAGCACCGGCGGCCGGACCGAGGCGACGTGCAGGATCAGGGTGGTGATCAGGCTCCTCGCGCTGTTTTCCCAGAAGGGATCGGGCACCGCCCGTCCCGGGGTCATCAGTTCGGCCAGGCTCATGGCCTGTTCGTAGGCGTCCGGGGCCCTGGCGTCGATCGTGTCCAGCAGGTTGAAGCTGGCCGATTCTTCGCCGGAGACGCCGAAGGGGTCGAGGACGTAGACCCGCTGGCCCATTTCGCGGCGCCTTCGAGCGGTGACCTGGGCGTTTTCGCCCTTGGGGTCGATCACGATGACCGGGCCGGGGTAGGACAGCAGGGTCGGGATGATGGCGGACCGGCCCTTCCCTGCCCCGGTCGGCGCGATGGTCATCATGTGGCCCTCGCCGGGGTCGGGGACCGGCGCGAAGGCCGTGGTCCGAGCGGTGGCAGGGGTGGCGTGGAAGCCGATCGATCGCCGTTCGGGCTGCGCCCGGTCCCAGCCGAGGATGGGCTGGGGCGGCGGCTTGCCTTGCGGAATCGATGCGGCGTCGGTGCGGCGGCGGGCTTCGGTCATTCGCGGTCTCCGGTGCTCGAGGTGCGGGAAGAACGCGCGGCGCGGCCGGGTTTTTCAAAAATCCGGGGGATTTCGATATTCTGATCTTGCGCGCGTTGAACAGCTAGGCAGCCAGGAGGGTTCGTTTCCGTGGAATTCCAGACCTCGAAGACCATCTACGCCGCGATCCGGGCATCGCGCCACGCGGATCTGCGCCAGCAGCTGGTCGATGCGGCCGTGCGCTATGCCCGCATCCGCACCGACTACCGGCTGACCGACCCGGCCACCCGGGCGGAGATGGAAGACGGCCGCACGCGCGCCCACAACGTGCTGATCGACGCCTGCAACATCCTGGCCCGCGCCATGCAGCGCGACGGCGAGGACATCGGCTGGCGCACGCGGCTGACGCAGGACCGCAAGATCATCGGCGACTTCGCCTGCCACCTGCACGCCCTGCTCGGCATCGAGGGGCGGTGAGGTCGGTCGGGGTCAGCGCCTCAGGAACAGGTTGACGATCACGCTCAGCACTACGCTGGCGATGATCATCGAGACGATCGGGAAGTAGAAGGACCCGCCGTCGCGCTCGATGCGGATGTCGCCCGGCAGTTTGCCGAACCAGTTCAGCAGCCACGGGGCGTAGTAGAGAATCACGCCGAGCAGCGCGATGGCCAGACCGAGGACGATGAGCAATTTGCCCACGGCGGCTCAGAGCGCCAGGTCGGTGACGGTCAGGCTGCGGTCGCCGTCGAAGGTGGCCCAGTGCTCGGCGAAGGTCCGGCCCGTTTCCGGGTGGGCCAGGTCCGGGGCGAGGTCGGCCATCGGTTCGAGCACGTGGGCGTACTTCAGGACTTCGTCGCGCGGCAGGACCAGGCCGTCGAAGTCGCCGACGCGCTGGCCGTGCAGGAGGATGTCGATGTCCAGGGTCCGGTCGGAGAACTTCGGCTGGTCGCGATCGCGGCCGTGGTGGTTCTCGAGTTTGGTCAACCAATGCTTCAGGGCAGTGGGTTCGAGGTCGGTCTCGATGCGGCAGCAGGCGTTGAGAAAGTCCGCCCCGTCGAAGCCGACGGCGACCGAGCGATAGACCGGCGAACAAGCCACCTCGCCGAAGCGTTCGCGCAGGGCGGCGACGCCGACGGGCAGCATGCGGTGGGCATCGATGTTGCTGCCCAGCCCGAGGTAGACGGTTTCGACGTCGGCCACGAAGACTCTCCGGAAAAAGGATGCGGACCGAGGGCGAAGGGTTCGCCGTCAGCCGGGTCGGCGGCCCCGTTCGATCATCACGCCGACGGATTTCGAGCCGGTCACGGCACCCGGTTTGTCCAGGCGCAGCGTCAGCCACGGCACGTCGAATTCCTCGAGGATGATCTCCGCGCAGCGCTCGGCCAGGGTCTCGACCAGGTAGAAGCTGCTCTGGCCGACGAAGCCGACCATTCGCTTGGAGACCGCCTTGTAGTCCAGTGTATCGTCGATCGAATCGGTGCGGGCGGCAGCGGCGATGTCGGCGGCCATCTCGATGTTGAGCACGACCTTCTGGCGGATTTCCCGCTCCCAGTCGTAGATGCCCACGACGGTCTCGATTTCCAGGTCCTGGATGAATACGCGGTCCATGCGGCGGGTTCCTTTCAACGGTTCGGGGCGCGATCGCCCGGGTTCAGGCCGGCGCGGCTTCGGTCAGCGGCGGCAGTTCGTCCAGCGGCCAGCGCGGGCGCACGGCCACTTTGCCGGCCTGCCCCGCTTCGGCGCGGCGGTACCAGCCGGCCAGCGCGATCATCGCGCCGTTGTCGGTGCACAGCGCGAGCGGCGGATAGTAGACGCGGCCGGCCAGTTTTGCGTCGAGGGCCTGGCGCAGGCGGCGGTTGGCGCTGACGCCGCCGGCGACGATCAGCCGGTCCAGCCGGGTCTGCTTCAGCGCCCGGCGGCACTTGATGACCAGCGTGTCGACCACGGCGCGCTCGAAGCCGGCGGCAATGTCGGCCCGGGTCTGCGGGTCCCCGGCCTCGCGCTGGATCAGCAGCCGGGTGTGGGTCTTGAGCCCGGAGAAGCTGAAGTCCAGCCCGGGGCGGTCGGTCATCGGGCGCGGAAAGTCGAAGCGCTCGGCGTTGCCCTGCTCGGCCAGCCGCGCGACCTCCGGGCCGCCCGGGTAGCCGAGCCCGAGCAGCCGGGCGGTCTTGTCGAAGGCCTCGCCGGCGGCGTCGTCGAGCGTCTCGCCCAGCAGTCGGTAGGCGCCGGGGGCGCGGACTTCGATCAGCATCGTGTGACCGCCGGAGACCAGCAGCGCGACGAACGGGAAGTCGGGCGGGTCGGGCTCGAGCATCGGCGAGAGCAGGTGGCCTTCCATGTGGTGCACGGCGATGGTCGGGCGGCCGATTCCGCGCGCGTAGCCTTCGGCCACGGCGCTGCCGACCAGCAGCGCGCCGGCCAGCCCCGGCCCGGCGGTGTAGGCCACCGCATCGATCGCCGCGGGCCTGCAGCCGGCCTCGTCGAGCACCTGGCGGATCATCGGGGCGAGTTTCCGGACGTGGTCGCGCGAGGCCAGCTCCGGCACCACGCCGCCGTATTTCGCGTGGTCGAGCTGGGTGTGCACCGCCTGCGCGACGATGCCGTCGCCGTGCCGGTACAGGGCCACGCCGGTCTCGTCGCAGGAGGTCTCGATGCCGAGTACGGTCGTGACCGAGGGGGTGGATTGGCTTTGCATTCGAGGATGGTACCGCGATATACTGGGGAACTATGCCAATTTCACTAGGTTGTGTGATTCGTAATGCCAAGCGTTAAAGTCAAGGAAAACGAGCCGTTCGAGTTCGCCCTGCGTCGTTTCAAGCGCTCTTGCGAGAAGGCCGGTGTGGTCGCCGAGACCCGTCGCCGCGAGTTCTTCGAGAAGCCGACCCAGGAGCGCAAGCGCAAGAAGGCCGCGGCGGTGAAGCGGCATCTGCGCAAGCTGTCCCGCGACGTCACCAACAGAAAGCGCCTGTACTGAGCCGACGCCGGAGGCGGCGTCTCGTCGTCCAGGCGCGCGCTCCGCGGTTCCCGGTGCTCCTGCAGCGCACGCCTGAACAACGATCCACTCGCCTCCACCCGTGGTTTCGGTTGACGACGTGAACGTCGAGCGCGGGTAGGCAAAAAGCCCCCCTCATTACTTGAGATCGGATTTTTTCTGATCTCGACCGCAGGGAAACGGACAAGTCTTCGGGTGGCCGCTCTGGCCGCCCGTTTTGCGTTTCTGGAATTCGGGCCCATGTTCAGGGGCTGGAACTCGATAATTCTTGCAGGAGAACTCTGCCATGTCGTTGAAGCAGCAGGTCATGGAACAGGTCAAGCAGGCGATGAAGGCCGGGGAGAAGGATCGGCTGAAGGTGCTTCGCATGCTGACCGCGGCGATCAAGCAGCGCGAGGTCGACGAGCGGGTCGAGCTCGACGACGACCAGGTGCTGGCGGTGATCGAGAAGATGGTCAAGCAGCGCCGCGAGTCGATCGGGCAGTACACCGCCGGCGGTCGCGAGGACCTCGCCGCGGTCGAGCAGGCCGAGATCGACGTGCTGGCCGATTTCCTGCCCGAGCCGCTGAGCGACGCCGAGATCGACGCCTTGATCGACCGGGCCGTGGCCGACACCGGCGCCTCGGCCATGGCCGACATGGGCAAGGTCATGGGTCAGCTCAAGGGCCCGATGCAGGGCCGGGCCGACATGAAGCAGGTGTCGGCGAAGGTCCGCGCGCGGCTGGGCTGATCCGGCGTCCCCGGTCGGCGGCTTTCCGAGCCGACGCCCCGGGGCTACACTTCCCGGGGTGTCCGGCCTGATTCCCGAATCCTTCATCGAGACGCTGCTCGAGCGCGTCGACATCGTCGATGTGATTTCGCAGCGCGTGCCGCTGAAGCCGGCCGGGCACGAATACAAGGCCTGCTGTCCGTTCCACGACGAGAAGACCCCGTCGTTCTACGTCAGTCCGCAGAAGCAGTTCTACCATTGCTTCGGCTGCGGTGCGCACGGCACCGCCATCGGCTTCGTCATGCAGCACGACGGGCTGGAGTTCCCGGCCGCGATCGAGGACCTGGCAGGTCAGGTGGGGCTCGAAGTGCCGCGCACCGGCGGCGCCGATCCGGGCGTGCGCAAGCGCGAGCAGGAGCCGCTGCTCAACGCGCTGGAGGCCGCCCAGAATTTCTTCCGCGCCCAGCTCAAGCGCGACGAGACCGCCCGTGGCTACCTCGCCGAGCGCGGCCTCGATGAGCGCACCCTCGACGAGTTCGGCGTCGGTCGCGCGCCCGATGCCTGGTCGGCGCTGGTCGACCGGCTGATCGAACAGGGCCACAAGGCGGCCGACCTGGAAAAGGCCGGGCTGGCCGGCAAGGCCCGCAACGGCAACTGGATCGACAAGTTCCGCAACCGGATCATGTTTCCGATCCGCGATCGCCGCGGCCGGGTGATCGCGTTCGGCGGCCGGGCGCTGGGCGACGATGGTCCGAAATACCTGAACTCGGCCGAGTCGCCGGTCTTCCACAAGGGCCGCGAGCTGTACCGGCTGTTCGAGGTCCGGCGCGGCGGCCTGCCCGATCGGCTGCTGGTCGTCGAGGGCTACATGGACGCCGCGGCGCTGTTCCAGTTCGGCTTCGAGGACGCCGTGGCCACGCTGGGTACCGCGGTCACCTCCGACCACGTCGAGCTGATGTTCCGGGCGACCTCGGTGGTGGTGTTCTGTTTCGACGGCGACGCGGCCGGCCGGCGCGCGGCCTGGAAGGGCCTGGAGGCGGCGCTTCCGGTGATGAAGTCCGATCGCGAGGTGCGCTTCCTGTTCCTGCCCGAGGGCGAGGATCCCGACAGCCTGGTGCGCGCCGAGGGCCGGGAGGCCTTTGCCGAGCGGCTGGACAGGGCCATTCCGCTGTCGAGCTTCCTGTTCGACGAGCTGGCCCGGCCGCTGGACACGACCACTCCGGACGGCAAGGCGCGGCTGGTCGCCCAGGCCCAGCCGCTGCTGGCCAGGCTGCCGGCCGGGCCGTTCGCCGACCTGATGGCCGAGGAGTTGCGCCGGCGGACCGGACATGCCGGCGACTGGCGGCCGAAACCTGCCGCGCCTCGCTATTCACGACAGGCTTCCGATCGGCCGCTGACTCCAGTACAATACGCGGTTGCCATTCTTGTCCAGCACCCGGAGCTGGCCGCAGAACTGGACCGCTCCCGGCTCGATGGGCCGGGTGACCTCAAGGGGGTCGACTTCCTGGTCCAACTGATTGATTTCTGCGCCTCCCGGCCCAAGGTTTCCACCGCGCTCGTACTGGAACACTGGCGGGACCGGCCGGAAGGGCCGTTTCTGGCCGATCTGGCAGCGCGCGATCTGGCCGGTCGAGCGGAACAGCTGGGCCCGGCGCTGGTCGAATCACTGGACAGGATCCGGGCGCTGCGTATTCGGGCCCGAATCAACGAGTTGCAGCGCCAACAGGCGGCCGAGGGCTTGACGCCCGAACAGGCCGACGAGCTTCGGCAATGGCTCAGACATCGCACCGCCGGCACGGTCGGCACACGGTAGAGACGGACTCTATGGAAAACGCACCCCGCGCATCGCAATTGAAGCTCCTGATCGAAAAGGGTCGGGAGCAGGGCCAGTGGCTGACCTATGCCCAGGTCAACGATCACCTGCCCGACGACCTCGTCGATCCCGAACAGATCGAAGACGTCGTGAACATGATCAACGACATGGGGATCAAGGTCTTCGAGGAGGCCCCGGAAGATCCCGATGCGCTGATCCTCAACGATTCCGCCTCGACCGACACCGACGACGAGACCGCTCAGCAGGAAGCCGAGGCCGCGCTGGCCGCGGTGGAAACCGAGCTGGGCCGGACCACCGACCCGGTCCGCATGTACATGCGCGAGATGGGCCAGGTCGACCTGCTCGACCAGAAGGGCGAGATCGAGATCGCCAAGCGCATCGAGGACGGACTGAACGCGGTCAACATGTCGCTGGCCCGCTTCCCGGGCACCATCACCGTGCTGCTCGAGGAATACCAGGCCTGGCGCGACGGCAACCAGCGGCTGAACGAACTGGTCTCCGGCTTCGTCAACCCGCAGCTGCTCGCCGAAATGGACCTGATTTCCGAAGACACCATGGAAGCCGCGGTGGCCGAGGAAGCGGAGTTCATGGACGAGCCCGACGAGGACGAGGACGAGGACAAGCCGGCGCCGACCGTCAACACCGGTCCCGACGCCGAGCAGGTCATCCAGTACTTCGAGGAGCTCAAGAGCATCCACGAGCAGTTCCTGAAGCTCTACGACCGCTACGGCCCGAACGGCCGGAAGACCAACGAGTTGAAGGACCAGGTCTGCGAACAGTTCATGCGCCTGAAGCTGCCGCCGCGGATGTTCGAGCACCTGATCGACCGGCTGCGCTTCCAGGCCAACGTCTCGCGCGATATCGAGCGCCAGATCATGCACCTGTGTGTGGATCGCGCCGGCATGCCGCGCAAGGACTTCATCAAGAGCTGGGTCGACAACGAAGCCGATCCGGACTGGGTCAAGGGCCTGACCCGCAAGCGCACCAAGTGGTCGAGCGCGGTTGCCGAGCACGTCGACGAGATCACCCGTCTTCAGCGCCGCCTGCAGCAGATCGAGAAGACCCAGCGCATTCCGATCGGCGAGTTCAAGGACCTGACCCGCAACATGTCGATCGGCGAGGCGCGCGCGCGCCGGGCCAAGAAGGAAATGGTCGAGGCCAACCTCCGCCTGGTGATCTCGATCGCCAAGAAGTACACCAATCGCGGGCTGCAGTTCCTGGACCTGATCCAGGAGGGCAACATCGGCCTGATGAAGGCGGTCGACAAGTTCGAATATCGTCGCGGCTACAAGTTCTCGACCTACGCCACCTGGTGGATCCGCCAGGCGATCACCCGTTCGATCGCCGACCAGGCGCGCACGATCCGAATCCCGGTGCACATGATCGAGACCATCAACAAGCTCAATCGGGTCAGCCGCCAGATGCTGCAGGAAATGGGCCGCGAGCCCACGCCCGAGGAACTGGCCGTCAAGATGGAGATGCCGGAAGACAAGGTGCGCAAGGTCCTGAAGATCGCCAAGGAGCCGATCTCCATGGAAACCCCGATCGGCGACGACGAGGATTCGCACCTGGGCGATTTCATCGAGGACATCAACATCCTGTCCCCGGTCGACACCGCCACCACCACCGGCCTGACCGACACGGTGCAGAAGGTGCTGGGCGGGTTGACGCCGCGCGAGGCCAAGGTGCTGCGCATGCGCTTCGGCATCGACATGAACACCGACCACACGCTGGAAGAGGTCGGCAAACAGTTCGACGTTACCCGCGAGCGCATCCGTCAGATCGAGGCCAAGGCCCTGCGCAAGCTCCGTCATCCGACCCGCTCGGAACAGCTGCGAAGCTTCCTCGACCTCGACTGAGGCCGCGCCGGCCCGCCGATTCGGAGAGCCGATCCGGAGCGCCCCGCTACGGCGGGGCTTTTTCGTTTCGCTCCATGCCTCAGGCGACCGCCAGGCGCAGCAACTGACTGGCGGCCGCCTCGGCCAGGTCCGACAGCACCGACGTGGCCGTGACCTCGATGCCGGCGCCGGGCCCTTCGATGACCACCCGCGTCGCGCCATTGCCGATGCCGTCGAGCACCAGGCGATTGTCGCTGCCGTCGAGCCGACCGAACGGATCATCGGCGGCAACCGTGGCCGGACCGACCTGCGCCCGCCCCGGCTCGGCGAAGGCCCGGTAGATCCAGCGCTGCCTGTTCTGCTCGGCTGCGGTCAGTCGCGCGGCCCACCGGGCATCCTGGCGCTGCAGCGCCTCGATCACGTCCAGCCGACCGCGGATTTCCTGCGCCCAGCGGTCCTCGACCACCGGCTCACGATCGATGACCGGCTCTGCGTCTTCGGCCGCCTGCCCCGCTTCGCGCAGCAGGATCCGCAGCTTGCGCGCCACGTCTTTGCCCGACAGGTCGTCGAGCGGGTCCGGCTCGGTGCAGCCGGCGTCGCGTGCCGCGGCCACGGCCTCGGACAGCAGGGCGCCGTCGTGCATCCTGCCGAAGACCTGGACCAGCGTGCCGGACACGACCGCGGTGATTTTCGTCGGCGCGCGCCCCGAGGCCCGCAGCCGGCGCAGCGTGGCCAGCACCGGCAGGCCGGCTCCGACGGTTGCGGCATAGCCCAGCGGGGCCCGGCCGGATCGCGCCGCGGACTGGATCCGGTCGTACAGCGCCCGGTTGCCGGCGAAACCGAACTTGTTCGGCGTGACCACGCCGATGCCGGCTCGCAGCCAGTCCGGGTACAGCGCCGGGAGATCGGGATCGGCGCTGCAGTCGACGACGACCGCCGGTCGTCCACGGCCGGCCAGCCGTCGAGCGAGCTCGGCCAGCGTACCCGGAGCGCGCGACCGCACGTCCAGGCCGCGTTCGGTGCCGATGACGTGCTCGCGCCGGTTGATCGACTCGCGCAATGCGAGCATCGGTCGACCGGCCGGATCGCGGACGTCGCCGAGCCGCTCCAGTACGGCTCCGCCGACCTGCCCGGTGTGCCCGATCAGCACCACGTCGACGGTGCCGTCGGGGCTGTGTCCCGGCAGCGGCGCCCGGATGCCAGGCACGCTGCGTCCAGCGGTCGGCTCGAGGCCCTTGTGCGAGGCGCTCGTCTTCGGGGTGGCGAAGTTCGTGGTCATGCGCTGATCTCCTCGGTCTCGGGGCGCACTGTGCAGGGATCGAATTCCCGGATCAGCCGATCCAGCGCGCGCTGCTCGATCAGGAAGGCGTCGTGGCCCTGCGCGGCAGTCAGCCAGCCCAGTTGCGCGCGGCCCAGGCCGTCGGCGAGCGCGTGCAGTTCGTCGGGCGGGTACAGCAGGTCGCTGGTGATGCCGACGACCAGGGTCGGCACCCGGCAGCCGGCCAGCGCCGCCGCCGTTCCGTTGCGATCGCGACCGACGTCGTGGTGATCCATGGCCCGCATCAGGCGCAGGTAGGCCGCAGCGTCGAAGCGCGCGCGCAGCGCGTCGCCGTGATGGTTCAGCCAGCCGCCGACGGCGCCGCGCTCCAGCGTCAGCGGACGCAGCCGGCCGTCGAGGTCGGACCAGTGGCGGTAGCTGAGCATGGCGACCATCCGGGCCAGCTCCAGATCGCCATGGCGCTCGATCGCGCGGCGCTGGACGTGGTTCAGTCCGGCCGCCCAGGCGGTCTGTCTGGCCGGTGCGGCAATCACCACCGCCGAGGCCACCCGGTCCGGATGGCCGACCGCCCACTCCAGCGCCTGCATGCCGCCGAGCGAGCCGCCGATCACCCGCTCGAGCCGGTCGATGCCCAGTGCGTCGATCAGCAGCCGCTGGGCCTGGACCATGTCGCGCACATCGACCGCGTCGAGCGCGGGCCGGCTGCGGGTGCCGCCGCTGCCGCCGACCACGTCCATCGAAACGATGAACGAGCGGGTCGGGTCCAGTGCGCGACCGGGGCCGAGCAGCCCGTCCCACCATCGATCGACGCGGCGATCGCCGGTCAATGCCGGGCAGACCAGCACCGCGTTGTCGCGCGCAGGCGCCAGCCGGCCCCAACTGCGGTAGCGGATCGCCACGCCCTCCGAGCGCGCGCCGTTCCGCCAGGTCGGCGGCGAGGCCACGTTGATCCATCCGTCGCGCCCGGTCATGCCGCCGACTCCGCCAGCGTCCGGTTCAGTGCGCGATCGAAGTCGGCGACGATGTCGTCGATGTGCTCGATGCCGACCGAGACCCGGACCAGCGCGTCGTCGACCCCGGCTGCCCGGCGCTCGGCCGGCGAGAGCTGCTGGTGGGTGGTGCTGGCCGGGTGGATGACCAGGGTCTTGGCGTCGCCGACATTGGCCAGGTGGCTGGCCAGCTCGACCCCGTCGATGAATCGCCGCCCGGCCGCCGCGCCGCCGTGGAGACCGAAGCTCAGCACGGCACCGAAGCCGTGGCGCAGGTACTTCAGGGCCCGGGCGTGCGATGGATGGTCTTCCAGCCCCGGGTAGTTGACCCAGGCGACGGCCGGGTGATCGACCAGCCAGCGCGCCAGCGCCAGGGAGTTGTCGACGTGGCGCTGGACCCGAAGCGACAGCGTTTCCAGTCCCTGCAGGAACAGGAAACTGTTGAACGGGCTCAGCGCAGGGCCGAGATCGCGCAGCCCCTCGACCCGGGCCCGGATGGCAAAGGCGATGTTGCCGAACGGACTGTCCGGCCCGAAGGTCTCCCAGAAGTTCAGGCCGTGGTAGCCCGGGGCCGGTTCGGTGAACAGCCGAAAGCGGCCATTGCCCCAATCGAAGCGGCCGGCATCGACGATGATCCCGCCGATCGAGGTGCCGTGGCCGCCGATCCACTTGGTTGCCGAGGCCACCACGATGTCGGCGCCGTGTTCGATCGGCCGGCACAGGTAGCCGCCGGCGCCGAAGGTGTTGTCGACGATCAGCGGCACGCCGTGGCGCTTCGCCAGCGCCGACAGGCCGTCGAAGTCGGGAATCCGGAACCCGGGGTTGCCGATGGTCTCGACGTACAGCCCGCGGGTGCGCTCGTCGATCTCGGCCTCGAAGGCCGCCGGGTCGTCGCCTTCGACGATCCGCACGTCGATGCCCAGCCGCGGCAGCGAGACCTTGAACTGGTTCCAGGTGCCGCCGTACAGCGACGAGGACGCGACGATGTTGTCGCCGGCCTGCGCGATGGTCGTCAGCGCCAGCAGCTGGGCGGCCTGGCCCGAGGCGGTGGCGACCGCGGCCACGCCGCCTTCCAGCGCGGCGATCCGCTGCTCGAACACGTCGGTGGTCGGGTTCATGATCCGCGAATAGATGTTGCCGAACTCCTCGAGCGCGAACAGGCGGGCGCCGTGGTCGCTGTCGTCGAAGGTAAACGACGTGGTCTGGTAGATCGGCACGGCCCGGGCGCGGGTGCCGGGCGCGGGCTGCTGGCCGGCGTGGACCTGCAGGGTCTCGAACCGGGGGGTGGCTGCGTCGTTCGTCATCGGGTGGTCTCCTCGTGCGTCGTGGTCGATCGCACCGAGCCGGAGGTATTCCGGTTCGGGCGGTGGATCGCAGCGGGAGGTCGGCGGGTCGAACGATCGGGAATTCAGACAACAGGAAACCCGCACCGGCCAGGCCGCTGCGGGTGTTCTCGTGGTTCGGTCAGGAGGGGTTCGTCAGATCACGACCGTGCACGAGTCCGCAGCTTTCGCGCGCAGACACATGCACATGCACATCGTGCAGGAACGGGTTGTTGGTCGGACGATCTCCATGGCTTCGATTACTCCAGACTCCGGGCCGCTTGTCAAGTGCCTTGAAGGGCTCGTCGCGAACGCCGAAGGCGCCGGATGGCGTCCGCACACCGTGAGTGCCGGTCGGCCGGTCGGCCGGTCCGGTCGGTTCGTCGAAATCGCCGGGTGGTTCGTCACGATTCCGGATTCGCGACATTGAACCGGGTCGGCATCCGGGATAAGGTCATCGGCGAACACGGGCAGGAGGAGACGATGGATGCATAGCGGCTGGCCAGTGGCGGCCCGGGTCCTGACAACGCCGGGGATGGCGCGGGAGCCGGGCGCGTTGCTGCAGGCGATTCCCGGAGACTGCGCAGCGGGCGTTCCCGAACACTGCAGCTGCGCCGGATTCGAGAATCGGTCCGGGTTGGCGACGCGCTGCACCCACGTCCGGCGATGCCCGCTTCCGGTGCTCGAAGGCGTCGAGCGACCTACGACCTTCAGCGCTGACGGCGAGCGGGTCGACGAGTTCCAGATGCACGACGGCCGGCTGCACGGCGTCGAGGTCCGCGGCGACCGCTCGGACCGGAGGGTCCAGATCGTGGCCCGGCATCGCGGCGCGGGGGATCGAGCGCGAACAGCGTCGATCCGGGCCCGCCACGGTGTGCCGGCGTCCTCGGCCTCGGCCTCGGCGCCGCAACGCGACTGAGCCGGCGCGCCGTCCCGGCCGGTCGCTTCGGCGAATCACCGCAGACCTCCCGCCTGCCATGTCGAAGCCCTGTATCTGGCTGCTGTCCGCCTACCGTTCCGAAAGCCATGCGCACTGGGCCGATGGGCTGGTTCGACGGCATCGCGACTTCGATTGGCGCCGGTTCGAACTGCCCGGCCGCCACTTTGCCTGGCGGATCCGCGGCAACCCGCTGAGCTGGCTCGACGACCTCCCGTCGCGCGGCAGCGGCGAGACCCTGCCCGACGCGGTGCTCGCCACCTCGATGGTCGATCTGGCAACGATTCGCGGCCTGCACCCGCGGCTGGCGGCGGTGCCGACTTTGCTGTATTTCCACGAGAACCAGTTCGTCTATCCGAAAAGCGATCGACAGACGACCTCGGTCGATGCCCAGATGGTCCAGCTCTATGCCGCGCTGGCGGCCGATCGGGTGGCGTTCAATTCCGAGTACAACCGCCGGACCTTCCTCGACGGTGTCGATGCCCTGATGCGGCGGATGCCGGATTTCGTGCCCGAGGGCCTTGTCGAGCGCATCGCATCGAACAGCGGGGTGCTGCCGGTGCCGGTCGATGCGATTGCCCCGGCGCAGCAGCGCGACGCCGGCCTGATCGTCTGGAATCACCGCTGGGAGTACGACAAGAACCCCGAGCTGTTCGCCGAGGCGGTCTGCCGGCTGGCCGAGGCCGGCATCGACTTCCGACTCGCCTTGCTCGGCCCGCGCGGGGCACGTCCGGTCAGGGCGCTGGAGCGGCTGCGCGCAGCGCTGGCCGACCGGATCGTCGTCGATCGGGCGCCGGACCGGGCCGAATACGCGGCCGTCCTCGCGCGCGCCGGCATCGTGGTCAGCACGGCGCGCCACGAATTCCAGGGCCTGGCCGTGCTCGAGGCGGTCGGCGCCGGCTGCCGGCCGGTGGTGCCCGATGCCCTGTGCTACCCGGAGCAGTTCGATCCGGTCTTCCGCTACCCGGCCGACGACCTCCAGGGCCTGTTCGATCGATTGTGCGCTGCACTGCGTGGGCGGTTGCCCGCACCGCCGTCGGTGACCCGCTGGACCGGGCCGGAGCCTGTCCGGGCCTGGGCCGAACTGCTGCATGGCCTCAGTGGCGATGGAGGATGACCCGGTCCTGATCGAACGCTGGTGGAATATCCTGGAAGTGGCTATGATCGGACCGGGAGCACGGGCGGCCCGCTGTATCTCGGCGCGGGCCCGTGAGCGATCGCATCACCTCAACGGAAGGGGAGTTCGACATGGACGAATCCAGCAAGAAGGCGGTCCCTGCACCGCGGGGTTCCGATGAGCCGCGCGGCCTGACCCGCCGCGGCATGCTCGGTGCCTCCGCCGCCGCGGCCTTCCTGGCCGGTGTCGGCGGTCTCGCGCCGCGAAGCGCGCTGGCCGACGCGGCCCAGGCAAGCAAGTTCGACGGCCAGCGACTGGTCGGATTCGGGCCCGACGCCGCGCGGCGCAATTCCTCGCTGTTCCGCATGCGCACGGCCGCCGCGCGGTCGCACCTGCAGAGCTTCATCGGCATCCAGACGGTCAACGGAGACGATGCGCTGTATGCCGACTACCGCGGCAGTTTCACCAAGACCCTGCCGCACAATGCCTTCGGCGAGGTCGATCCGGCCGCCTATCGCAGCCTGCTCGATGCCCTGGAGTCCGGCGACTACGACGACTTCGAAGCGATTCCGCTGTCACCCGAGGCCGATCGCAAGCTGGCCAATCCGCAGGGCGCGTACAAGTACGAACTGACCGGGCTCGACTCGCACGCCACCTGGATGCGTCCGGCCCCGGCCTTTGCCAGCGCCGAGACCGCTGCCGAAATGGGCGAGGTCTACTGGAAGGCGCTGCTGCGTGATGTGCCGTTCAGCGCCTTCGACACCGACCCCGACGTGGCCGCCGCGGTGGCCGACCTGAACGGATTTTCCGAAACCGTCGGACCCAGGGAAGGCGGCGCGGTCACGACGACGACGGTGTTCCGCGGCGAGACGCCGGGCGATCTCGTCGGTCCGTACATCAGCCAGTTCCTGTTCAAGCCCGTTCCGATGGGCAACCTGGTCGTCGAACAGCGCTACCCCACGCCGGCACCGGGCGACGACTACATGACTACCCGGGCGGAGTGGCTGGCGGTGCAGAACGGCGTTGCGCCGCCGCCGCTGGTCAAGGGCAACCCGCGCTACATCTCCGATGCACGCGCACTCGGCGAGTACGTGCACGTCGATTTCAGCTACCAGGCCTACCTGAACGCCGCGCTGATCCTGCTGGGCCTGCCGGGCGTGCGCGATGTCAGCAACCCGTACAACAGCTCCGCCACCCAGGGCGGTTTCGTGTCGCTCGGCGGCCCGGACGTGCTGGACCTGGTGGCCAAGGCGGCCAACCTGTCGCTGACCGGGGCCTGGTACCAGAAGTGGCTGGTCCATCGTCGCCTGCGCCCGGAAGTCTATGCCGGCCGGCTGCACTTCCAGATCGAAGGCGACCGCAACTACGGGCTTCCTGCAGAGATCGTGAACTCCGAGGCGATCGCACGCGTTCGCAGCCGCACCGGCACCGCCTTCCTGCCCATGGCCTTCCCGGAGGGCTCGCCGACCCACCCGGCCTACCCTGCCGGCCACGCCACGATTGCCGGCGCGTGCGTCACGGTGCTCAAGGCCTTCTTCGAAGAAACCGCTGAACTGCCGGAGCCCGTGGTCGCCAGCGTCGATGGCTCGGAACTGCTGCCGTGGACCGGAGAGGCCCTGACCGTAGGAGGCGAGTTGAACAAACTGGCCAACAACATCGCGCTCGGCCGCGACTGGGCCGGCGTCCACTACCGCTCCGACGGCGTCGACGGCCTGCTGGTCGGCGAGCAGCAGGCGCTCGGCCTGCTGGCCGACTACACGCGCTGCTACAACGAACTCTTCGATGGCTTCTCGCTGACCCGCTACGACGGTACGGCGATCCAGATCGTCGGCGGCGAAATCATCGAGCTCTGATCGGACGCGGGCCGACGGCCCGCCCGAAGTCGCGCCCGGCGGGGCCCGGATGCTTTCCGGGCTGCTCCGGGGGGGTGCAGTTGGTTCGCCGCTCGGGCGAGCGTGCGTTCGTCGGTGGCGGCAAACCTGGCCAAACGATTTTTTAAGCGCGCGTACCGGTGGGGGTTTGCCCTCCGGCATGGAGCCGTGGCGCGAAGAATCGCGCAGTGCCGCGGAGATGGAAGGGCTTGCCGGCGTACAGAGGCATTGGAACCCGAAGCGAAGCCGGATCATTGACGGTGGCTCGGTTCGAACACAGGCCGCTTCGATCGACGGTCGTGGCCGACCAGCGACGGCTCGGCCTGGCCCTGGCTTCTCGGATGCATCCGGGGCCACTGTGCTTCTCGTGTCTTGCTCGCCTCTGGGTTGTTGCTGCCCAGGGCTACAAGCGTTTCGCCACGCGGACTTCGTCCGCTTTCTGGCGAGGTAC
>NZ_JAAWWS010000126.1 GCF_012272825.1 Wenzhouxiangella sp. XN79A
AAAATCGCATTCGTACTTGCGAAGGCCATCGGGCCTCGAACAACGAACGAATCACCCAACAAGAAACCATTCAATAGAGGAAACGACAATGAACAAGCTCGCAATCGCAACCGCCATCGCCGCCGTCTTCGCCGGCACCTCCGCCTTCGCCGCCGTCGGTGGCCAGACCTCGGGCGAAATCGTCATCAAGGGCACCGTCGGTGACCTGTGCGAAATCGCCGTGGTCGACCTGGGCACCAACCTGAACCTGGTCGACGGCGAGCAGAACGCTCGGGTCGGTGAGATCACCGAGACCTGCAACAACCCGGAAGGCTACGAAGTCTCCTTCAGCTCCGACAACGGCGGCTACATGGCCGGCCCGCTGGACGCCCAGTCGTTCTACCGCATCAGCTACGACGACATCGAGGACGAAAGCCTGGAAGACGACCAGCGCATCGAACGCGACGAGCCGCAGTGGAACGCCGCCTACGACCTCACCGTCAACGTCGACGGCGACAGCGAACTGCCGGCCGGCAGCTACCGCGACCTGGTCACGGTGGAAATCGCAGCGCTCTGAGTACTTCGCTACACTGGACCCGTCCTCGGGTCAAAAAAAGGCCCGGGTTGGAAACCAGCCCGGGCCGAATCGTTTGAAGTCAGAAAACCAACTTCAATAGAGGTACGCCGATGATAACCATAAATCAGCCAATTGCAAGAAGCGCATCGGCGGTCGTGATGCTTGCGCTGGTGCTGACGGTGCTGACCGGACCGGTCGCGGCATTCAACTTCACGCCGATCGACGCCACACTTCGACCGGCCGGTAGCGGGGCCACCCAGACCTTCTCGGTCGACAACCCCAGTCCTTCGCCGGTCGCCGTCGAAATCACCATGCACACGCGCGAAATGACGCCGGACGGCGAGGACATCCTGGCACCGGCCGACGACCTGTTCACCGTCTATCCCAGCCAGTTGATCCTTCAGCCCAACGGCCGGCAATCGGTTCGCGTGCAGTGGAACGGGCCGGCCGAGCTCGATCGCGAACGTGCCTTCCGCCTGATCGCCGAAGAACTGCCGATCGATCTGGGCGATGATGAAGACCAGGGTGCCGGTCTCGACCTGCTGGTCCGCTACGTGGCATCGGTCTATGTCCAGCCGCAGGGTGCGTCGGCACGACTGTCGATCGAGCCGGACGTCGGCGACGACGGGGTGGTGCTGGTGGTCCGCAACGCCGGGACGATGCGCGCCGTGCTCCGCGACGAGGATTACGCGCTGTATGCCGATGGCCGGATCGTCGAACTCGATGCCGCCCAGCTCGACGGCCTGGCTGCGGTCAACGTGCTGGCCGGCCATACTCGCCGGCTGGCGATTCCTGCAAGCGCCGGGCTGGCCGATCGAGAGCTCGAGGTTCGGTGGTTGCGCGACTCCGACTGAGCCTGCTGGGCGGCCTGGTCGCCCTCGGCACGGCCTCGTCCGGAGCCGTCGCGCAAGACGAAGACGACCTGTTCGCACGCGTCTTCGGCAACCGCAGCCAGACCCCGGCGGCGATCGAGCTGGACGTCGATCTGATGCTCCAGGGCGTGATTCTCGGCAGCGTGGGCGCTCGGATCGAAGGCCCGGACCTGGTCGATATCGACCGAGAAGCGCTACTGGAAGTGCTCCGGACCGTACTCGCCGAGGAACGGCTGGCGGCGCTTCACTCGGCCGAACCACGCATCGACCCGGCTCGTCTGGCCCGGTTCGGCATCGATCTGGCCTACGATCCCGTGGCGCTGGCGGTGCGCCTGGACGTTCCCCCCGAGTACCGCATCGAATGGCAGGTCCCGATCGCGCCGCAGCGGCCGCCGGCGGCCGGACGCACGCGCTACGACGCAGCGACCGTCAGTGCCGGGCTGAACCTGTTGCCGAGCCTGGTCCACGACAGCGACCGCAACCGACTGGACGCTGCAGTCACCGCCGATGGTTTCTTCAACGTTCGAGGCTGGGCGATCCAGGGTGAGGGGGCGTGGTCGGAAGCGACGGGACGGGTTCGGCGCGGCCCGTTCCGACTTCACCGCGACTTCGTCGGCCACCGCGTCCGACTGACCGTCGGCGAGCTGCGCAGCCCGGCCTTCGGTCAACAGCCGGCGCTGCCGCTGCGCGGCATTTCCTTCGGTCGGGTGTTCTCGATCGATCCCTACGATCCACCGTTCCCCGGCCTGATCGCCCCGCTGCTGCTCGAAGCGCCGACCGAAGTGGAGGTCACCGTCGACGGTCGCCTGGTCGAGCGCGTCCGGCTGCCGGCCGGACCGACCCTGCTGTCGGAGTTCCCGCTCCGTGCCGGCCTCAACGATGTGCGGATCGACCTGTATCGCGACGGCCTGCTCCATCGCCAACTCGATCTGTTCGGCTGGTTCGATCGGACCCGGCTGGGCGCCGGCCGGCAGGAGTTCCACGTGAGCATCGGCCAGCCCTGGCTGCAGGGCGCAGATCGACCGCGCCTGCAGCACGACGAGGCCTGGTTCAGCGCCGCGATCCGGCGCGGCATCAACGCGCGCTGGACCAGCGGGGTGGGCCTGCTGGCCGACAGCGCCAGCGGCGACGCGGTGGTCGACTGGAGCAACGACATCGGCTTCGCCCGCTGGTCGCTGAACAGCGGGCTGGCGGTCAGCCGCGACCGTCGGCCGGGGACGGCCGGGACGATCTCGCTGCAGCAGGAGCCCGGCCGCGGGCGAATCTGGAGCCTCCGGATGGGGCTGGGCTGGCGCGACGACGCATTCCGCCCGTTCGGCATCGAAACCGCACCCGGCCGCGAGCTGCGCGGCGAATTCGCGCTGTTCCGCCCGCTCGGCGACCGGCTGCGCTGGAGCGGAACCCTGCGGCTGGCCGACCGCGAAGCCGGCCTGCAGGGCCGCTTCAGCTCGGTGCTGTCGTGGCGACCGAACCGGGCCTGGTCGGTGCAGCTGAGAGGCACCGCGCAACAGGGCGCCGGTCCGGACGATCTCGGGCTGACGCTGACCCTGGACTGGCAGCCCCGCCGGGGGAAGCATGCATTGACCGCCGAGTTCGACAACGACGGCAACTGGCTGGGCGGCTGGCGGTACAACAGCCAGTCGGCCGGCAGCGGCCACGGCGCCAGCGTGTTCATCCAGGACAGCGGCGGCAGCCAGGACGTGCGCGGATCGGCTTCGTTCCGCAACCACAGGATTCGCGCCGGACTCGACCATCGCTGGTCGATCGGCGACAACGCCCGGACCCGGTTGGCCGCACAGACCGCCCTGGTCTTCGCCGACGGCCGATTCGGGCTCGGCGATCGCGTCGGCGACGGCTTCGTGGTGTTTGCCGGCCGGCCGGGAACCGGGCGGGTCGAGGTCAACCCCGACGACGACGAGGCACGCAGCCGATCCGGTCTGCTGGGGCCCGCGGTCGTCGGCGACCTGACGCCCTACCTCGAACGCGGCTTCACGATCGGCCTGCCGGAGGTGCCGATCCAGAGCGATCCGGGCGATCTGCAGCCGGTCGCCCGCGCCGGATTCCTGCAGGGCGTGGTGGTCCCGGTCGGGCCGGTGCCCGGTGCAGCGCTGCGCTTTGCGGTGCACGACGCGGACGGACAGCCGCTGGTGCTGAGCGTCGGGGAACTGGTTCCGGCCGATGGCGGCGAACCCTACGTCTTCTTCAGCAACCGCACAGGTCAGGTCGAACTGGGCGGGATCCCACCCGGCCGGTACCATCTTCGCGTGTCCGCCATCGGCCTCGATCGCCCGATCGAGATTCCAGCCACCCCGGCCGTCCAGCCGCTTGGAGTGATCTCGCCATGATTCGACCCCGGTTCTTCGCATCGATCGCCGCGTTGGTACTGCTGGTTCCGGCCGGTTCGGCCGGCGCGCAATCGTGTCGACCCGAGCTGACCCTCGAACCCCCGGTCGCCGATCAATGGCTGCTCGAGCAGTTCGCGTCAGGCCAGCAGATCCGGATCCCCTTCCGCATCGAACTCACCACTTCAGGCGTCGATTGTGGATTTCTGGTCGGATTCGACCTGGTGCATTCAAGCCAGGTCGACGCCCACGTCGAGCGGCGACCGTTCAGTCCGCCGCTGCTTGACGTCTCCGCGGCCGATCCGCGCCGTCTGCTCGGCGGAACCGTATCGCGCGATCGGCCGATTTCGTTCGACCTCGACCTCGTGGTCACGCCGGCCCCGGGCCTGTCGGCCGGCCGAATCAACATCCAGCTGACTCAACGTGCCTATTCCGGCAGCGACCCGGCATCGGCCACCGAAACCGACCGGATTCGTGAGCGCGTCGCCCTGGACGTTCCCGCGGGCGCCCGCCTTCGGGTCCGCTCCGATGCCGGTGAGCAGCCGCTCGACAGCGGGGTGGGTTTCCTGGCCCTCGGCAATCTGGTCTCGGGCGGGCGCGGACGCGCCTGGCTGACCCTCGACGGGAACGTACCGGTGACGCTGGACGTCGTGGCGGCCAACGGCGCGCTCGTGCATGAGGAGTTTCCCGAATACACCGTGCCGTACACGCTTTCGCTCGGCGGCGTTGCCGGTGCCGGCAACATGGCGCTGGAGACCCGTCTCGAGCCCGGCGATACGGTCACGCTCGACGTCGATGTGGGGGAACTGGAACGCCTGGTGGCCGGCGACTACCAGGATGTGCTCCGGATCACGATCCGCACCGATTGAACCGCGGCCCGCGACCGAAAGTGCGCACTGCGTCACATTGCCTGACGCATTTTGTCGATCGGCTTGGTCTTCCCCGTCGCACGGCAGTAGCTTGATCCCCCGATAGAACTTTTTTCTTCATTACGATCAGTGTTTTGCCGTATTCCATCTCAACTTTGGCACGAAAATCGCATTCGTACTTGCGAAGGCCATCGGGCCTCGAACAACGAACGAATCACCCAACAAGAAACCATTCAATAGAGGAAACGACAATGAACAAGCTCGCAATCGCAACCGCCATCGCCGCCGTCTTCGCCGGCACCTCCGCCTTCGCCGCCGTCGGTGGCCAGACCTCGGGCGAAATCGTCATCAAGGGCACCGTCGGTGACCTGTGCGAAATCGCCGTGGTCGACCTGGGCACCAACCTGAACCTGGTCGACGGCGAGCAGAACGCTCGGGTCGGTGAGATCACCGAGACCTGCAACAACCCGGAAGGCTACGAAGTCTCCTTCAGCTCCGACAACGGCGGCTACATGGCCGGCCCGCTGGACGCCCAGTCGTTCTACCGCATCAGCTACGACGACATCGAGGACGAAAGCCTGGAAGACGACCAGCGCATCGAACGCGACGAGCCGCAGTGGAACGCCGCCTACGACCTCACCGTCAACGTCGACGGCGACAGCGAACTGCCGGCCGGCAGCTACCGCGACCTGGTCACGGTGGAAATCGCAGCGCT
>NZ_JAAWWS010000127.1 GCF_012272825.1 Wenzhouxiangella sp. XN79A
GGGTCTATCCGAATCTCGCAACGGATTTCAGACTTGATCCGGTCTGATTTGAGAGGTCATGGGGCCTCCTGTAAAGTTTTGTTTTCCAGAACAAACAGTACAGAAAGGAACCCCCATGACCGTCTACAAGCTTATCGCAAAGCTGCTCAAGTTCAAGGATTTCCGGTGCAATGGACTGGCCTTTCGGCGCGGCAACCGGCTCGAGGTATTGGTCAAGCCCTACAAGAACGGCTGCCGCTGTCCGGAGTGCGGCCGGCGGGGACGTATCGTTCGCCAGCGCTCCGAGGTGCGCTACTGGCGTGATATTCCGGTCGGACCCTGGTCGATCTGGCTGATGTACTGGCCGCGTGAGATCTGTTGTGACACCCACGGCCGGGTGACCGAGCAGCTACCTTGGTCTGAGGCGGGCAGCCGGGTGAGTCACCGCTTTGAATACCTGATGCTGCGCTACTGCCAGATCATGCCGCAAAAGGCCGCCGCCCAGCTGCTGCGGTTGCCCGCCTCGACCCTTTCGGATCTGCTCCATCGCACCATTGGCCGGTTGCGCGAGGGCCATCGCATCCGAGGCCTCAAGACCATCGGCGTTGACGAAATCTCCTATCACAAGGGTCACAAGTACGCCACGCTGGTCTATGACCTGGAGCGCTCCTGCGTGGTCTGGATCGGCCAGGGCAAGGCCCGAGCGGCGATCGACCGGTTCTTCAACGAAGCGCTCAGCGACTACCAGAAGGCCAGGATCCAGACCGCCTGCTGCGACATGAGCCAGGCCTACATCGGGGCCATCCAGACACACTGCCCGAACGCCACCCTGGTGCTGGACCGCTTCCACATCGTTAAGGCGCTCAACGAGGCCGTCGACGAGGTTCGCAAAGAGCAGTGGCGGGAGGCTACCCGGGATGAACGCAAGGCGCTCAAAGGGCTGCGCTGGCTGCTCTCACGCCATTCGTCGACCCGAAGCCGGCGCGATACCCAAAACCTCAATGCGCTCGACAAACACAACCGGCGAATCTATCGCGCCTGGCGCCTGAAAGAAGAGTTCGAGCACTTCTGGACCTACCAGGCACCCTGGGCGGCAGAGCGGTTCCTGAAGCAGTGGACCAAAAGTGCATTGCTCAGCCGCCTGGAGCCGCTGCGAAAGTTCGTCCATACCCTCCGACGCCACCAGGATGCCGTGCTGGCCTTCATCGGCACCCGCGTGACCAACGCTATTGCTGAAGGACTCAATCGCATCGTCAAGATCGTCAAGAATCGCGCCAGTGGCTTCCGCCATCTCGATGCGTTCTCCGACATGATCTACCTGACCGTTGGAGACCTCGATCTGCCTGGGCAAATTCCAGTGCGGTTCCGCACACTATGAAAACGCCGGCAAAGACAGTCAGATCAGGCGCTGCGGGCGATCAGAGCTTTGCGAGATCCGGATATAGCCGCATTTTTCTGTCTCCGGGGCGCATGTTATAAGCGACTCGGTAACAACCTACGAAGAATTGGCCAACGGCTCAGGATCCGGTGTATTTCTGATCTACCCGAAGACTGCTACCGAGACAACCTTCGATGTCCGGACGGGAGCCGCCGGGCAGGTGACCAGTTCTTCGCCACTGAAGACGACCGAAACAACGACATCAATCTCGGATGTCTACGGCAATGTCGATAGCGTGCTAGTCGTCACCAAGACCTCTGGCGGTACCGAAGTTCACCGGCTGCTGACGCAGAACACCTACGCAGATAACACGGAGACCTATACGCCAACGGCCCCCCTCAGCAACTTGCCGAAATGGCATCTCGGGAGGCTGGAGGCATCGTGCGTGGAACATGACCTCGCGGGTTCCGCGCCGCAGTTCAGAGCCAGTGCATTTCAGTATCACCAAGATACCGGCCTGCTGATCGCCGAGCACTCAGGTGCGGAGATGGATGGTTGTTTGTCTGGTTTCGAGTCTGCGGCGCTGAGTAATGCACTTCTGTCAGTGAGCTACACCCGTGATGAAGCCGGAAATCGCGAGAGTACTGTTCAGAAGTTCTGGGACGGGTTCTCTGACAAAACTCAATTCCCGATCGGGGTCGAGTATCGAGCGACCAGGACCATCTACGACACCGCCGGAAGGTATCCGCTCCGTTCCGAAGTGCACGATCACCAGAACGCTTCTCTCGCGCCGGTCGTTGATCCATCGGTTACGGCCGGTTGGCGGGTTGCCGAGGAAATCCTCCAGCGAGACGTGTACGGCAATGTGGAAGTTTCCGTCGATGAGCTGCAGAACACTTTCCATACGGTTTACCGGCCCAGTGGGAAACCGCTTGCGAGCTGGGTCCCATTCGGCGAACTGACGGCATCCATGACGGTTGCAGGCAATCTGGGCGGGCTGTGTCCTGTGGACACGGCGTATGGAGACGTGGCCGTCACCCGGACCGGGGGCTATGGCGCCACCTGCTACGACATGCTGGGGCGCGAAATCCGGTCGCTGTCGCGAGGGTTTGATCCCACTCCTGCAGATGGGACACCGAACTTCGCCACTGGACCCGTCGTGTCCAGCGACACGAGGTACGACTATCAATCTCGTCCCGTAGCGGTGTCGGAGCCCTATTTCAGCACCGCGATCCCCCGAAATATCGGGTCAGGCAGTCAGTGTGATGTCGATCCGCTGGGCACGTTCGGTGACCCGACTTGTCTTGCCGATCCGCTGTACACGCGAACAATCCATGACGACATTGGACGAGTGACTGACGTGTACATGCCGTTTTTCCAGGAAGGCGGCTCCGATGGCTTGACACGGCTAGCAGATAGCCACCGTTCAGTCCGTCATGAGGGTCTAATCACTACAACGACGGACGAACAGGATTTCACCACGAAAGTTTATCGAGATCTGCTGGGTCGCAAGGTCATAGAGGAGGCTGAGACGACCGGGAAGACTGACTACATGTATGACTCCTTGGGCCAGCTAAAGACGGTCGACGGACCAATTGATAATGACACAATTGTCATCGAGTACGACCGCCTAGGCAACAAGCTATGGATGACTGATCCAGATAAGGGCGATTGGGCGTACATTCACAACGGCCTGGGAGAACTCGTCTGCCAGGTTGATGCCCGTGGCCTGGCTACCCTCCATCGGCGAGATTCATTGGGAAGAACGACCGACCGATGGGATGGCGCAACTCAAAGCCCCGGCAGCGAACACTGCGGTGATATTGGGACACTAGGGGCCGAAACCCGCACGCAATGGGAATTCCATCGGCCTGGTGGGCCAGGTGCTGGCGGGTCGAGCCCTGGACAGCTGACCGGATCAATCATCACCTATGCCATCCAGCATCAATTGGATCTTCCCGGTGTTGCTGTCAATCCACTGAACGGATTCGCGGTCTCAACTACGCCTGAGTATGACAATCTGGGGCGCGTTCAGAAGTCGACCCGCATTATTGGCAGTGGTGGGCCGCAATATGAGTCCTTCACCTACTTTGATCGGTATGGTCGACCGCTCGCACAGCGAGACGCGACCGAAGAGGGCCGAGGCGAGCGGTTCATCTATTCTGACTCCGGGCATGTCTGGACCGTGCACACCGCGACATCGAATCTCCCGGCAAGCCCCACTGATCCCGGTCAATTCCTGCGCCGCGTAGATCGGATGAATGCCAGAGGAGATGTCATTCATTCTGTCTGGGGAAATGGTGCGGTTGTGGAACGCTTGTACAACCCCGCGACAGGATCAATCCAGCTCGCGACGGACCTGGTGAATGACGGATACGCGATTTTCTACCAGTACCAGTGGGATCGCCTCGGGAATCTCACCCGCAGGACCAATCTGGCCCATCGGGTCGAAGAGGAGCACTTCTTCTACGACAGTGAAACGGGTCGACGGCTGGAGGCTGTCTGGCACGGGGACGATAGCGCTTCGTCGATGCCTCATCCCATTGCGGGCGGTACCGGCTGGACGTTGACACAGTCGATGCGCTACGACTGGTCTGGGAACATCCGCTGCAAGAGCGCTGGCGGCTCAACGCTTTGCCACGACGGGGCAGCTGAGAACTACACCTACGGAGGCGCTGGACCACATGCCGTCACGGGGCTATTGCAAGACAATGCCTCATTCACATACAACCCAAACGGTGACATGGAGAGCCGATCCGTCGATGGCGACGTTACGGAATTCGGGTACTCCGCGGCCTCTAGGCTAGAGGTCGTGTGTTCTTCGCCAGGCGGCCCTTTAACGAACTGCACGATCTTTGCCTATGGTGAAGCCCGGCAACGCGTCGCGAAGTGGAAGTATGAGGGCTCGTCAAGCTTGCTGCAATTGACGCACTATGTCGGTGGAATTGAGTTCGAGTATGGGGTCGAGTCGCCGGCGCAATTGTCGGACTATCGGCTGGCGCGGAGACCATTCGCCGGCGTAGGCCTCGAAACTGTTACGAACTACGGTACGTCGACGACCGGCCAAATTCGCTATCAACACCACGACAGTCTGGGCTCGATCGTCGCGATCTCGAACAGTAGCGGGATCGTTGGTGTGCAGCGCATGGCCTTCGACGCCTGGGGGCAGCGCAGGAATCCATTTGGTGACGATGTCTGGAGTCAATGGTGGGCAAATCCTATGCCCGGCTGGGCTGTGCCTATGACCGACCTCACTCCGCGTGGATTTACGGGCCATGAGCACCTGGATCGGCATGGGCTGATCCATATGAACGGCCGCGTGTACGACCCCAGGTTGGGCCGTTTCCTGCAAGCTGATCCGTTCGTCGAGGACACGGGGACGTTGAATCGATATACGGCTATATCCGGATCTCGCAAAGCTCTGATCGCCCGCAGCGCCTGATCTGACTGTCTTTGCCGGCGTTTTCATAGTGTGCGGAACCGCACTGGAATTTGCCCAGGCAGATCGAGGTCTCCAACGGTCAGGTAGATCATGTCGGAGAACGCATCGAGATGGCGGAAGCCACTGGCGCGATTCTTGACGATCTTGACGATGCGATTGAGTCCTTCAGCAATAGCGTTGGTCACGCGGGTGCCGATGAAGGCCAGCACGGCATCCTGGTGGCGTCGGAGGGTATGGACGAACTTTCGCAGCGGCTCCAGGCGGCTGAGCAATGCACTTTTGGTCCACTGCTTCAGGAACCGCTCTGCCGCCCAGGGTGCCTGGTAGGTCCAGAAGTGCTCGAACTCTTCTTTCAGGCGCCAGGCGCGATAGATTCGCCGGTTGTGTTTGTCGAGCGCATTGAGGTTTTGGGTATCGCGCCGGCTTCGGGTCGACGAATGGCGTGAGAGCAGCCAGCGCAGCCCTTTGAGCGCCTTGCGTTCATCCCGGGTAGCCTCCCGCCACTGCTCTTTGCGAACCTCGTCGACGGCCTCGTTGAGCGCCTTAACGATGTGGAAGCGGTCCAGCACCAGGGTGGCGTTCGGGCAGTGTGTCTGGATGGCCCCGATGTAGGCCTGGCTCATGTCGCAGCAGGCGGTCTGGATCCTGGCCTTCTGGTAGTCGCTGAGCGCTTCGTTGAAGAACCGGTCGATCGCCGCTCGGGCCTTGCCCTGGCCGATCCAGACCACGCAGGAGCGCTCCAGGTCATAGACCAGCGTGGCGTACTTGTGACCCTTGTGATAGGAGATTTCGTCAACGCCGATGGTCTTGAGGCCTCGGATGCGATGGCCCTCGCGCAACCGGCCAATGGTGCGATGGAGCAGATCCGAAAGGGTCGAGGCGGGCAACCGCAGCAGCTGGGCGGCGGCCTTTTGCGGCATGATCTGGCAGTAGCGCAGCATCAGGTATTCAAAGCGGTGACTCACCCGGCTGCCCGCCTCAGACCAAGGTAGCTGCTCGGTCACCCGGCCGTGGGTGTCACAACAGATCTCACGCGGCCAGTACATCAGCCAGATCGACCAGGGTCCGACCGGAATATCACGCCAGTAGCGCACCTCGGAGCGCTGGCGAACGATACGTCCCCGCCGGCCGCACTCCGGACAGCGGCAGCCGTTCTTGTAGGGCTTGACCAATACCTCGAGCCGGTTGCCGCGCCGAAAGGCCAGTCCATTGCACCGGAAATCCTTGAACTTGAGCAGCTTTGCGATAAGCTTGTAGACGGTCATGGGGGTTCCTTTCTGTACTGTTTGTTCTGGAAAACAAAACTTTACAGGAGGCCCCATGACCTCTCAAATCAGACCGGATCAAGTCTGAAATCCGTTGCGAGATTCGGATAGACCC
>NZ_JAAWWS010000128.1 GCF_012272825.1 Wenzhouxiangella sp. XN79A
GGCTATATCCGGATCTCGCAAAGCTCTGATCGCCCGCAGCGCCTGATCTGACTGTCTTTGCCGGCGTTTTCATAGTGTGCGGAACCGCACTGGAATTTGCCCAGGCAGATCGAGGTCTCCAACGGTCAGGTAGATCATGTCGGAGAACGCATCGAGATGGCGGAAGCCACTGGCGCGATTCTTGACGATCTTGACGATGCGATTGAGTCCTTCAGCAATAGCGTTGGTCACGCGGGTGCCGATGAAGGCCAGCACGGCATCCTGGTGGCGTCGGAGGGTATGGACGAACTTTCGCAGCGGCTCCAGGCGGCTGAGCAATGCACTTTTGGTCCACTGCTTCAGGAACCGCTCTGCCGCCCAGGGTGCCTGGTAGGTCCAGAAGTGCTCGAACTCTTCTTTCAGGCGCCAGGCGCGATAGATTCGCCGGTTGTGTTTGTCGAGCGCATTGAGGTTTTGGGTATCGCGCCGGCTTCGGGTCGACGAATGGCGTGAGAGCAGCCAGCGCAGCCCTTTGAGCGCCTTGCGTTCATCCCGGGTAGCCTCCCGCCACTGCTCTTTGCGAACCTCGTCGACGGCCTCGTTGAGCGCCTTAACGATGTGGAAGCGGTCCAGCACCAGGGTGGCGTTCGGGCAGTGTGTCTGGATGGCCCCGATGTAGGCCTGGCTCATGTCGCAGCAGGCGGTCTGGATCCTGGCCTTCTGGTAGTCGCTGAGCGCTTCGTTGAAGAACCGGTCGATCGCCGCTCGGGCCTTGCCCTGGCCGATCCAGACCACGCAGGAGCGCTCCAGGTCATAGACCAGCGTGGCGTACTTGTGACCCTTGTGATAGGAGATTTCGTCAACGCCGATGGTCTTGAGGCCTCGGATGCGATGGCCCTCGCGCAACCGGCCAATGGTGCGATGGAGCAGATCCGAAAGGGTCGAGGCGGGCAACCGCAGCAGCTGGGCGGCGGCCTTTTGCGGCATGATCTGGCAGTAGCGCAGCATCAGGTATTCAAAGCGGTGACTCACCCGGCTGCCCGCCTCAGACCAAGGTAGCTGCTCGGTCACCCGGCCGTGGGTGTCACAACAGATCTCACGCGGCCAGTACATCAGCCAGATCGACCAGGGTCCGACCGGAATATCACGCCAGTAGCGCACCTCGGAGCGCTGGCGAACGATACGTCCCCGCCGGCCGCACTCCGGACAGCGGCAGCCGTTCTTGTAGGGCTTGACCAATACCTCGAGCCGGTTGCCGCGCCGAAAGGCCAGTCCATTGCACCGGAAATCCTTGAACTTGAGCAGCTTTGCGATAAGCTTGTAGACGGTCATGGGGGTTCCTTTCTGTACTGTTTGTTCTGGAAAACAAAACTTTACAGGAGGCCCCATGACCTCTCAAATCAGACCGGATCAAGTCTGAAATCCGTTGCGAGATTCGGATAGACCCAAAAATGCGAATTACAGTCATCAACACACGCAGGCAGCGGACCATTGTCATGGGAATCCGTCCACGTGGGCAGATCGCCCCCACCGTTCGGAAGGTAGAACTGTGTCGTATTGGTCGGCATCCCCGTGTACGGGAACTGCTGGCCATACTCGGAGACCGTGAGGACGTTCGTGTCCGGACTGAAGGTCGCCATCTGTCGGAAACCGAGCATTCCTCGGCCATAGCCCTGAATTTTTGAGCCGGTATACAAGTAGCGAATCGACGTGCTTGCGCCCGTTGAAACATTGAGGATCTGGCCTTCGCGCGGATCGACCTGCGGAGCCGAGCTACTTGCCGAGGACACCACGTACTGCGACGTCACGACGTCGTAGATGGGCGCGGAGTCCAATGGGGACGACGGATCGCCGAGTCGATCTCGCCGATAAACCGAATTTGAGGACAGCGGCAGGTACTTGAGACTCGTGGTCGCGCCGAACCCGTCCTCAATTCTCTCCAGGGCCAGCAGCGGCTCGAACAGCGTCCGCGACCCGCTTCCAGAATGCCGTGCTACCGCCCAACTCGGGCGCCAGCTACCGTTTGGCTTCGTTACGCGAACTAGATCAGGACGTCCGTTTCCGACGAGGTCGGCCAAAAGGAATTGGTCCCAGTCCTCCACGTCGATGGTGAATCCCACAGGCCCGAGTTCCTGCCCTAGAAGCGGCGGCTCGAACCCGCTCCCGTTGCCCTCAACATAGTGCGGTCGGCAACCCCCAGTGCATCCATTCTTGATGAACACGATGTCCGGGTACTGATCTCCACCTACATCTTGGAAGCGGATGCGCCCACGATTGAGGCGCTTGACATTGATCGTTGCGGAGGGACCGAGAACGAACTGGAACTGGCCTTGGCTCCTGCCACGATTGATGTGAACTCGAATCTCGGTCTCGTTCGAATTTGTACCGGCCTGCCCGTCGATCAACTCGGCAAAATCGGTCAAACCATCCATGTTGAAGTCAACAGGCACAAGCCGGTCTTCGTCGTTCTGTTCTAGTGCGAACTCGGCAACGAACTGGGTTTGGGCCGACTCTTCCCAGAAGTCGCCGCCGCCAGTCCCATTCGAGTCGATTGGGTTCGAGAATGCTTCTGTGGAAATCTCGATTGGACCCATCTTCGACTCGAACGTGACGCTTCGCCCGCCAACTGGCTGCTCAAAGAGATCGAGTCCACTCTCGCTGTAGACCTGGATCTCGCCGGGCACTTCGCGAGCCACAGAGCACACTCCGGTTACAGCCTGATAGGCAACCAGGGCCGCCTTACCCGATCCATCCAATGTGAAGGCATTCGAAATCTCAGTTCTAGATCGAACGATCGGCTCAATCACACCACTATTACATGTTCCCGGGATGCCTGGATCGTAAGGAAGACCGATGTCCATCTCCTCCCAGTCCGACGTCACAGGGCTGGCACTCCGAACGTTTGGATTTCGGAAGGCCTTACCGAGGCGTGCGACACCGCGAAGGTAGGAGCCCTCTTCGGGCTCCAGTACAGCGACAACGTCGCTCATTCCATCGCCATCCAGATCGGATGTTGAAAGTCGGATGAATACGTTTCCGCCGATTACGGGTGCCTCTCCAAGCGGCTCGGTCGAGCCAATGCCAAGATTGTAGGCCCCAATGCTATACCCATATTCAAACTTTCCAGTCCCGGCCACCTCATCCCAGACCCAGGGTGCGTAGTGGATATTCCCATCTGTCGGGCTGGCCTTCTGAAAATAGACAACTCCCATGCGTCCATCGCCATGGAAGTCCGCAAGGACCCAACCATTTTCGGAAATCTCATTTGGCTCAACGCCGGTATAGACAGCCCCTGACAAACTTCCTTCAAGGACCGTTGTCTCTGTAACATTAAAGTCGTGATAGCGGAAGCGAGCGAGATTTCCGGTTCCCACCATCTCCATAACAACGAGTTCAGCACGACCATCGCCGTCAACATCTCCGGCTTGCGCCCCACGAAATTCGTGACCACTTTGCCAATCAGAGCCCTGCTGCATCGTTGGGTGGTGACGATCGAATTTTTCCCACTCGAAAATGATTGGGAGATACTGCCCGCCTGGGTAAGACTCGGTAAGCTCAGTGACAATCGGCTCATTGCTTGGAGTCACCTGGCCGTGGGCAAGGTCATAAACCCTCAAGTCAATATCTGTCTGGCCGGACCGAGTAACCGATCGGACTCGGTCAAGATATTTCGAGCGGGCCATCGGGACACCTGCGACGTAGGAGACCCTCGAATGCTGCAGGTCCGCCCATTCAAAGACAATCGAAGAGTGTGGAGTCGATGCTTGCAGTTCCGGGTCGTCATTCATCGTGTACGCGATTGAATCGATCAACCACTCCACTTGCGGACCGGCAGGAGCTTGCTGCGCATAGTTGAATCTGATGTAGTTCCCGGATGCATCCTGCAAACGGCTAATGGGCCAGGCAAGCTGAACTCCACTCTGGTCCGGTACGGAGACGAGCGCGGAGTCATGCGCCGAGTCAGGCGCCCCGTAGAAACGGACAGTCCCATCTTTCGACTGGGCCACGAAGTATTTGACGCTATCGCCAGCAGGGCCCCGCTCAAGCAACCAGAATCGTGTCTGGTTGTCCAATTCGAGGCGATACTCGGTGCCGGCCTCCCCATAGGCTCCATTCCCCATGAGCATGAGGCGGTTTCCTTCCAGACAGAATCTGTCGTTGCCGTTCAGCTCTACGGCGGTCTGGTTGAAGTCACGCTCCCAGGTCTGTCCGCACCGCATGATCGCCGGAAGCCCAGCGATCGACCATCCGTATCCCGCAAGGCCTGGGCCGCTCTGGCTATTGAAGGTCAACGCTATTTGCGGCGCAAACCCTCCAACGGCAGGCGCCGTCATGATCGGATATACATACTCTGCTGCGCCGCCCTGACCAACACTAAAGTCACCACGTTGCCCAACCAACTCAGCATGGTCGCCGGAGTTCGTTGCACCTGAAGCTACTGCAGCAGCGTCCAAGAGTTCGTCCGCGAGATTGGCACCTTCACTACGGCTACTTGGTGCCGCTGAGACTTCGCTCTGAATGACTGGTGCTCCGGGTGGCGGGTCGCCCAGGTTGTTGATCACAAAAGTTTTGGCAGCAATTACAGGCTGTAATTCAGCAGTTAGCGGCAGCCCGGTCCCAGCGTCCTCCAGATGATTGCTGATTAAAGCGAACTGTGGATTCTGTTGAGGCGAATAGGTGAAATCTGTAACCACACACGTCTGCCCCACAACGGAGAAACCCCAAGTGCTCGGGTCAATGTCAGGCCCATTGGCACAAAACTCCGTCAAAGGCAAGACAACAATCTGGGACGCACCGCCCACAAATTCCATGAAGCGGACAACAGGCTCTACGTTCGGAAACTGATCTTCCGTAAACCAACTGAAGCTGTACTCGCACAAGCCCTCTCCCAGTCGGCATGTGCCTGGTCCGTCCACTTCGATGTAGTGGAGGCTCGCAACCTTATGGATTTCAACCGCTCCGCTATCGTTAGCGTCTCCACATCTGGGGCTGCCTCCATTGTGATCGTAGTCTCCGTTAGATTGAGAGACAGATCGATGTGCCTGTACTTGCCCTTCAACAAAAATATCACTTTGGATATCCCAACACATTTCTCCCCGCCGAGGATTTTCAAACGCGGCAGGACTGTTGTCATACTGTCGACGTAGCCCTCCTCCCTCGACGTACTTGTTCGTCGCATCGAAGTCAGCTTGTGTCAGATTCACGCCAGTTGCATCAAAGAACGGCGCATAACCGGGAAAGACCGTCAACATTGCGGTTTGGTCTTTCCAGTCGCCAAAATCTTGACCTCCGTTCCCGTCTGCATTGAATTCGATGAACCAGATCGGCTGACCTTCGTCGTCGAACGTATTCAGGGCCGTGGAATACCCATCTCCAGATATCCACTCCACTGAGAAGACACTATTGATCCCAAGTCGGCCATCTATCAGATTGAATAGAGACCCGGGGGTCCAGATGCCATTCCAATGGGAATGCTCGTTGACACCGTTTAGCACGGTATGGTTCGCACTATCGCCGAGATTCTCCATTTCGAAGATCTCGTGACCGGTTAGGCCATCTCCATGATCGATATCGACTTCGATCCAAGGGGCAGTGGCCGACGGCGAAGGTGGAGCGTTCGGGTCGGTATTGTCGGGGGCGCCATCCCCGTTAAACCAGACGGTTACAGTTCCAACCTGCAAATCAGATTGCGAATACGTCGGTCCAGAAGCACTTGGAGACGGGCTCTGCGGATACATCAGCGGGCCAGAATAGAAACATCCCTGCCCAGAGTGACAGTCGCCCTCGGAAGAAAGTCGGGAGTAGTACCAAACAGGCGACCAGTGCCCATCGATAATCTTGAACGTATACCAAACCGCCATCAGATCAAAGGCGCGCCCGAAGCTCTCGTTGACTTCGTCGTATCGGAGATCACTGCTCCAGAACAGCCGCCACCCCTGACGCAGCTGCCGATCTGAGAAATAATGGCCAGGCTTGAGATCAGAAGGCGTCGCCGCTCCTGATCGATTGCCCCCGTCAAGAGGAGCGCACATCGTCGCTTGATTCAAGTTTCCGTAAGGTCCAACTTCGATACCGGAATGCGGCGGATCACCAATTCCTGGAGGTGTACCCAAAGGATTCGCAGTCACCCGCCCCTCTACGACAGGGCGAACCGCCCAATAGGGCTTCGGATCCGGGTCGTAGAAAGCCTCGGACTCCCAATACCAGCTGACTGAGTCAGCATTGAAGAATGCTCTTCCGTCGGCAAATTCAGTAACATCGATTACGCTGCTTGTAATCCATCGATTGTTGGTGGTGCTCCAATAAACTAGCTCAAAAGCTGTAGGCGTTTCAGCGAACTCGCCGACCGGCACACCCGCGCTCCAATCGTATGACCAACGCAGTTTTGGAAGACTGCCTTCAGAAAACCAGCAGATATCCGCATTGGCTGACTGCGGATCGCTCGACGGAGGCCCAATCGGACGAGAAAACGTCTGAGAGTAACTATGCTGCTCGCTGACAATGTTTCCCGGCTCTGAACATATCCATTCGCCCGACTGGCCTTCACGACACTTCTGCGCTTGGTAGCCGTATTCACCCCCGGAGGCTCCCCGGGTCTTGCGAGCAACAAATTCCGAGTGTTCAAGTCGATACTCTCGGACCGGATCGGTCCCTATTCCCTCGAATTCTTTGATCAAGTAGTGGAAATCTTCCGTCAGGTCCGGAAGTTCTAAAACGGCCTCGCGACCACTTGAGTTGATGGTGAGCGTTGGAACCGGAATGGAAGGATCGATTTGGCCTTCCCTGAACGAAACGAGCACGCCATTGGAACATTTGAGCGCGACCCCGGAGCCAAATTCACATGCTTCCAGTCGGCCAACACCTCCGGGATAGAGCTCTCCCTCAATGCCTGTGACTTCCAGAGCTGCATCCGGAGGAATGAGTTGCGCGGGCACCAAAGCGGATGGAAAAATCGGGCCAAATCGAAAACCGACTTCGATTTGATTACCCGGGGGGAGCTCAGGATAATTCCAGGTAAGCGTTGCGGTGCCGGAACCGTTTCCTGCCACCGAAGATTCAGTTGCATAGAGCAGAGGGTATCGTGCGAACACATACTCACTAGGCGGGGTACAACGAGTTCCAACACAGCTCCGTAATTCGACGGCGAGTAGCCGATCAGGGCGACTTGGAAAATTGTTTAAAGTGATCGCATTCAATTCAGGATCAATCACATCATCTTCGAAGTAGTAGTGCTCTCCCTGAACAGCAATTGACAGAGTTGTTGGGTTCTGGCCTCCAAACTCGTCCCAACTGACGTTTCCAGTTGTCAGCTCCTGCTCAATCTGGAAGGCAAGCCCTGATGGGGGGTCGGGTAGGCAGCTTGACGGACCAAAAAACGAACCAGCTCCGTCGGCATGCAATCCCTCACAGCTTAGATGCAATTCACCTTGAAACCAGAAAACAACCGCTCTCATTGTTCGATAGTAAGGATACGCATCCCAATAATTGTGGAGAGGTGCCAGATTATTGAATCTATTCCCGGATAGTTTGAGCTGCGTGAGTTCGATGCCGTTGGCAATAAGCTCGTCTATAAAGTCCAACCCCGAACAGTTCGGCTCGGGGTTTGGCACAATCTGGCCGTTTTCTACCAAATATCCACGGTACTCACATTCGGCGAGCTTCGAGTTCGAAACCGAAAGGCTCTGCAGGTTGGAGAAGCCGCCAATTCCGCTCAAACTTTCTAATTCGACTGAGTCATTCAGGATAAGGCTCTGAATCGACGCAAGAACAGGCAGTCGAAGAGCTTGGCCGCCGCCTGGTCCATCGTCAATTCCAACAATACCCAGACTTGACGCATTGAGGGCTATGTGATCGCCCGGTAAAAGGGCCAACTCAGCGATACTCAAAAGTCCGGCGTTCGCAGATAGGTCGATGGTTCGTAAAGCGGCAAATTTCGTGGGTTCGATCCAGCTAAGTCGTTTAAGTCCAGTATCTGCCACATACAGACTATTCAGATTTTGGAAATCACCAAGGCTTCCTAGTATGGCATTACCTTCCAGGCCTAGATCGTTCCCTGATAAATTGAGCGAACCGAGGGTCACTTCGGGCGCCATACAAACCCCAGTGCAGTTCGCTGGCGCAAGATGGAAATCAGACGCAGCTGTACTGATTAAATTGCTCGATAGATCAAGGTCGCCGATTCCAGCAACGGATGGAATAGAGTCGATTTCATTGTTTGCCGCGTACAAACGCTCGATTCGCGGAGGCTCATCTTCAGAGGGCTGCCCGTTAATCTTTGATAGATCTGAAATTGGCGAAGGGCCGGTCCCGGGCGCCGGCACGCCTGTCGACGCTATTGATACTCTGTAGAAATCTCGCGGCATCCCAACGCCCTCAGGGCTTGCTAGGTTTGACAGCTCCTCAGATGACGAAATTGGATTAAAAGAGGGTCTATCCGAATCTCGCAACGGATTTCAGACTTGATCCGGTCTGATTTGAGAGGTCATGGGGCCTCCTGTAAAGTTTTGTTTTCCAGAACAAACAGTACAGAAAGGAACCCCCATGACCGTCTACAAGCTTATCGCAAAGCTGCTCAAGTTCAAGGATTTCCGGTGCAATGGACTGGCCTTTCGGCGCGGCAACCGGCTCGAGGTATTGGTCAAGCCCTACAAGAACGGCTGCCGCTGTCCGGAGTGCGGCCGGCGGGGACGTATCGTTCGCCAGCGCTCCGAGGTGCGCTACTGGCGTGATATTCCGGTCGGACCCTGGTCGATCTGGCTGATGTACTGGCCGCGTGAGATCTGTTGTGACACCCACGGCCGGGTGACCGAGCAGCTACCTTGGTCTGAGGCGGGCAGCCGGGTGAGTCACCGCTTTGAATACCTGATGCTGCGCTACTGCCAGATCATGCCGCAAAAGGCCGCCGCCCAGCTGCTGCGGTTGCCCGCCTCGACCCTTTCGGATCTGCTCCATCGCACCATTGGCCGGTTGCGCGAGGGCCATCGCATCCGAGGCCTCAAGACCATCGGCGTTGACGAAATCTCCTATCACAAGGGTCACAAGTACGCCACGCTGGTCTATGACCTGGAGCGCTCCTGCGTGGTCTGGATCGGCCAGGGCAAGGCCCGAGCGGCGATCGACCGGTTCTTCAACGAAGCGCTCAGCGACTACCAGAAGGCCAGGATCCAGACCGCCTGCTGCGACATGAGCCAGGCCTACATCGGGGCCATCCAGACACACTGCCCGAACGCCACCCTGGTGCTGGACCGCTTCCACATCGTTAAGGCGCTCAACGAGGCCGTCGACGAGGTTCGCAAAGAGCAGTGGCGGGAGGCTACCCGGGATGAACGCAAGGCGCTCAAAGGGCTGCGCTGGCTGCTCTCACGCCATTCGTCGACCCGAAGCCGGCGCGATACCCAAAACCTCAATGCGCTCGACAAACACAACCGGCGAATCTATCGCGCCTGGCGCCTGAAAGAAGAGTTCGAGCACTTCTGGACCTACCAGGCACCCTGGGCGGCAGAGCGGTTCCTGAAGCAGTGGACCAAAAGTGCATTGCTCAGCCGCCTGGAGCCGCTGCGAAAGTTCGTCCATACCCTCCGACGCCACCAGGATGCCGTGCTGGCCTTCATCGGCACCCGCGTGACCAACGCTATTGCTGAAGGACTCAATCGCATCGTCAAGATCGTCAAGAATCGCGCCAGTGGCTTCCGCCATCTCGATGCGTTCTCCGACATGATCTACCTGACCGTTGGAGACCTCGATCTGCCTGGGCAAATTCCAGTGCGGTTCCGCACACTATGAAAACGCCGGCAAAGACAGTCAGATCAGGCGCTGCGGGCGATCAGAGCTTTGCGAGATCCGGATATAGCC
>NZ_JAAWWS010000129.1 GCF_012272825.1 Wenzhouxiangella sp. XN79A
GGCTATATCCGGATCTCGCAAAGCTCTGATCGCCCGCAGCGCCTGATCTGACTGTCTTTGCCGGCGTTTTCATAGTGTGCGGAACCGCACTGGAATTTGCCCAGGCAGATCGAGGTCTCCAACGGTCAGGTAGATCATGTCGGAGAACGCATCGAGATGGCGGAAGCCACTGGCGCGATTCTTGACGATCTTGACGATGCGATTGAGTCCTTCAGCAATAGCGTTGGTCACGCGGGTGCCGATGAAGGCCAGCACGGCATCCTGGTGGCGTCGGAGGGTATGGACGAACTTTCGCAGCGGCTCCAGGCGGCTGAGCAATGCACTTTTGGTCCACTGCTTCAGGAACCGCTCTGCCGCCCAGGGTGCCTGGTAGGTCCAGAAGTGCTCGAACTCTTCTTTCAGGCGCCAGGCGCGATAGATTCGCCGGTTGTGTTTGTCGAGCGCATTGAGGTTTTGGGTATCGCGCCGGCTTCGGGTCGACGAATGGCGTGAGAGCAGCCAGCGCAGCCCTTTGAGCGCCTTGCGTTCATCCCGGGTAGCCTCCCGCCACTGCTCTTTGCGAACCTCGTCGACGGCCTCGTTGAGCGCCTTAACGATGTGGAAGCGGTCCAGCACCAGGGTGGCGTTCGGGCAGTGTGTCTGGATGGCCCCGATGTAGGCCTGGCTCATGTCGCAGCAGGCGGTCTGGATCCTGGCCTTCTGGTAGTCGCTGAGCGCTTCGTTGAAGAACCGGTCGATCGCCGCTCGGGCCTTGCCCTGGCCGATCCAGACCACGCAGGAGCGCTCCAGGTCATAGACCAGCGTGGCGTACTTGTGACCCTTGTGATAGGAGATTTCGTCAACGCCGATGGTCTTGAGGCCTCGGATGCGATGGCCCTCGCGCAACCGGCCAATGGTGCGATGGAGCAGATCCGAAAGGGTCGAGGCGGGCAACCGCAGCAGCTGGGCGGCGGCCTTTTGCGGCATGATCTGGCAGTAGCGCAGCATCAGGTATTCAAAGCGGTGACTCACCCGGCTGCCCGCCTCAGACCAAGGTAGCTGCTCGGTCACCCGGCCGTGGGTGTCACAACAGATCTCACGCGGCCAGTACATCAGCCAGATCGACCAGGGTCCGACCGGAATATCACGCCAGTAGCGCACCTCGGAGCGCTGGCGAACGATACGTCCCCGCCGGCCGCACTCCGGACAGCGGCAGCCGTTCTTGTAGGGCTTGACCAATACCTCGAGCCGGTTGCCGCGCCGAAAGGCCAGTCCATTGCACCGGAAATCCTTGAACTTGAGCAGCTTTGCGATAAGCTTGTAGACGGTCATGGGGGTTCCTTTCTGTACTGTTTGTTCTGGAAAACAAAACTTTACAGGAGGCCCCATGACCTCTCAAATCAGACCGGATCAAGTCTGAAATCCGTTGCGAGATTCGGATAGACCCAAAAAAATACAGAATCAGGCCTATCTCTCGAAAGCAGTAGTGTAGAAACTGGAAGCAAGCAATGAGCTGTGACTTTTTCGATATTTGAATCTGGCAGAAGCCGGCAGAGAACAGGGTCAAGAATTCGGCAGCAAAAGAACCAGGACCGAGAAGGCAAAAAGATTCTGCACCAGGTGCAGAACCATGACTAGTGAAATCGAGTTTTTCTTCTCTCGAATAAAATAGAACAGCATCCCAAAACAAAGAACGGTGGCCAAATAGGCCACCCAGGAAAAAAACAGCGAAATGTTGAAGCGCGCCCCATCTGTAGCAATCAAAAGGCTCCAAAGATAAGGTATGGAGTGAGCACCTGCAAAAAACCAACCGTTTATTCCCGCCCGGACGATGAGCCGAAGCCCCTTCGCCCTTCGTTCATAAAGCCAGCCTCTGAAGACAGCCTCCTCCCAGATCGGCGCAAGAACAATCGCGCTTAAAAAGAAAAACAACAGCAACTGCGGCTGATTAGTTTCAGCTTCTGATGCGACAAAATCCTGCCGAAGGACAACTTGCTCGCCATCGACGACCGGGCCGAAAGAGAAAACGAGCAAAGCATAAATAAGGCTTGAAACCAGCACCCCGAAAACTACCGGCACCAAGAGCCACCACGGCCGAACAATGATTTCGTTCGCTGCACGAAGAATATCGTCACGCATTGAAACCTTTCGCAACGCGAACCATACGACCGGAAAATGAATGAGGATGTAAACAAGCAATAGCCAAGGTGGGAATGACAGCTCCGTAGAATCTTCGAAACTTATATTTGAGACAGAAAATCCTGATTCATCCAGGAATTCAGCTAATGAAACGAACTGGTCATATGCTTTGTCAAGGCTGGTTTCCGAAAATCGGCAGAATGTGAATCGCGCACCCTGACCGGTCGATACCCCTTTGCCACATCTCCCTCCAAAACGCGCCGCCAAAGACCCTATGGACTCTCTGACTTTCTCGAGTTCAGCGCCATTCAGACTTGAATCAGAATCAAGAATCAAGAATTCGACATCGACATTAGCTGGCGAAATGTACGAACCAGCTACAAAAACAAGCGCACTGGCGAGCAAACCGAAAAAAACACAAAACCCGGCGGCTTTCGCGTGCAGGAGAATTTGCTCAACTAAAAGCCCGATCTTCTTACGCATTACTTTCATGCACAGTTATCGGCGCGGCAGTTGCCGCGCCTGCTCATCAATCGAAAGTCTTCTTGTGAGAAAATCAACGCACCACAACGAAGTCCCTGCATGAATGGCTTGCGCCAACTCCGCAGGCTCCCGCCTCGAAGGAATCGATGCCGCCGAAATTGGAACACGACCGGATTGCCCGTCTGTGAGCATTCTGATCTCGCATCTCACATAACGTAGAGCTGATCACCAGCCCAACGGCACAAAACCCAAAACTGAGCGGGTTGGAAACACATGGAATCCAGATTCCTTCGGTCGCACTCGGCGGCAGCACTCCCCCAGAGGAAGTTCCGTCAGCACTGATTGCGCTCCAAGTCCCAGATTCGAAGTTCATCTGATAACTCGTCAATTCACCTTGAATAGGCTTTGCAATATCGAACCGGAGAATGGATCTGGCAACGTCAACATCCAAGCTACCAGCGTCAAGGAAATCTTCTGCATTGATTTCGACATACTGACTCGCGATGCCAGGTACAGAAAAGAGCACTAATGACAAGACCCCTGCTGCTGCGAAAAAAGAAGCAGTGCAGGATTTCTTCTCCTCATGAACTCTTCGTTCATTGCCGGATTCATTCCTCCTGAAAACACGAAGTGACGTATAGTTCTTCATAAGACAAGCTCCTCAGATTGGCCATGAATAGTGAAATCCGGCCGCTTCAGCCTGCAAAATAATCGAACAACCGTAGGCTGTTTCAACCAGATGGAAGCGTGTAGTTGGAACGACCTTTCCCCAGCAACAACGCTCGCTCATAGCCTGCAAGAGCTTCCTGAACTCGTGAATCGGCAAATTTCTGTAAATTCCGTAGGAAATCGACGCCACCTCACGTGGTACGAATTCCTACATCGATCAGTAGATTTATCCCAGCAAACCGACTATCGCAGCTCGGACACGCGCCTCGTCCGGCAGCATCAACCCGGCCGCATCGCCCAGCGGAATGTAGCAATCCACCCCGGTCACGCGGCGGATCGGGCGGTCGGCCGCGCCGTGTTCGACCAGGCCGGTGACCAGGCCTTCGCCGATACCGCCGTCCGGCCGACCCTCGTCGAGAACGAGCACCGCCGAGCAGTCCTTCGCGTGTTCGGCCACGGCTTCGACGTTCAGGGGTTTGAGCCAGCGCAGGTCGAGCACGCGGATCGCGATACCGCGTGATTCGGCCAGGTCTTTCGCCACGCGCAGCGCCATCGGCACGCCGTTGCCGTAGGTGGCGATCAGCAGGTCGGTGGCATCTTCGTGGTAGATGCGGGGCAAGAACGGCTCGAGGAACTCGCTCGGGGCCGGGTAGGCAAAGCTCCACTGGCCGTCGTCCTTCTCGTACAGGTCCTTGGTCATGTACAGGGCGATCGGCTCGATGATCGCGGTCACGCGGCCGTCGACGGTGGCCAGGGCGGCCAGGGTGCGCAGCATGCGCGCGGCATCGTCGCCGCGCGACGGGCAGCCGACGACCAGGCTTGGGATGTCGCGTAGCGCGGTCACCGAGTTGTCGTTGTGGAAGTGCCCGCCGAAGCCCTTCTGGTAGCCCAGCCCGGCGATCCGCGCGACCATCGGGTTGCGGAATTGATCATTGGAAAAGTACTGCAGCGAACAGGCCTCGCCGCGCACCTGGTCGCAGGCGTTGTGGAAGTAGGCCAGGTACTGGATCTCGGGAATCGGCAGGTAGCCCATTGCGCCGTAGCCCTGGGCCAGGCCCAGGATGGTGGTCTCGTCGAGCAGCGTGTTGAACACGCGGGCCTGGCCGAAGCGCTTCCACAGGCCCTTGGTGATCGTGTACACCCCGCCCTTGCGCGCCACGTCCTCGCCGAAGGCCAGCGCCTCCGGGTACTTCAGCAGCAGGTCGTGCAGCGCGCGGTTGATCTGGATCGCCATGTGCTTCGGCACGTCGTCTTCGGGCAGCCGACCGAAGCTTTCCTGCCGGAGCGACTGCGCGATGGTGCGGCCGGCCTCGTTGGCGACCTCGTCGGGCGAATACGGCGCCAGCGGGCGGACGATGTCCTCGACGGTGGTCAGGCGCGGCTTCGCGTCGGCCCGGTCGGCCTCGTCGAGGCACTGCCGACGCAGCGCCTCGTAGCGCTCGCGGATGCGCTTCGGCGTGGTCAGGCCGCGCGCGACCAGCCGCGTCGCCGAGACCAGCAGCGGGTCCAGCCCTTCCTGCTGCTCGAGTTCGTCGGGCGGGCGGTACTCGATCTCGAAGTCGGTGCCGGCATGGCCCATCAGGCGGGTCGTGTTCAGGTGCAGGAACACCGGCCGACGGCGGCCGCGGCAGAAGGCGACCGCGTCCTGCACCGGCTGCCAGCCGGCGGCCAGGTCCAGGCCGTCGGCGTAGCGGTACTCCAGCCCGTAGCGCGCGGCCATGGACTTCGCGATCCACTGCGACGGCGTCGGCACGGAGATCCCGACCCGGTTGTCCTCGCAGACGAACAGGATCGGCAGCGGCAGGCTCTGGTGGGCGGTCCAGGCCGCGGTGTTGAACGCGGCCTGGGCCGTGGCGTGGTTGGTGCTGGCATCGCCGAAGCTGCAGACCACGATGGCGTCGTCGGGCACCGGCAGTTCGTGGTCGATGCGCTTGCCGTGGGTAATCGCCAGCGCGGTGCCGACCGCCTTCGGCAGGTGGCTGGCGATCGTCGAGGTCTGCGGCAGGATCCACAGGCCGCGATGTCCCCAGACCTTGTGCCGGCCGCCGGACGCGACATCGTCGGCCGCGGCGGCGAAGGACAGGCAGGTGTCGTGGATGAAATCGGCGTCGGCGTCCTTCCGGTACCGCTCGGCGACGAAGGCGCCGGAGCGGTAGTGCAGAAAGGCCGGGTCGGTGGCGCGCGTGGCGCGACCGACCATCGCGTTGCCCTCGTGGCCCGACGAGCCGATCGTGTAGAAGACCTTGTTCTCCTGGCGCTTGACCCGGGCCATCAGGTCGAGCTGGCGCGAGGCCAGCTGGCTGTCGAACAGTTCGAGCAGGTCCGAATCATCGGGTCCCGGCGTTTCGCGACGCGGCGGGTCGCGCTCCAGCGCGTCGAGGTGGTCGAGGAATTGCCGATCGACGACCTCGGCGCGGTTCAGCTGGCGGGCACGAGACTGGCTCATGCGGACTCCCTGATTGAATGACGGTCTTCCGTAGCGCGGATTGTAAAGGCGCCCCGGTCCCGGCACACGCCGCTGCACCGCTTCGACCGGCTAGGATGCAGACACGCCCCCGACCCCGATCCGCCATGTCGTCGATCCACATCCTCGCCGTCCTGCTCGCCGTCGTCGCCGCCGCCGACTGGCTCGGCCGCAAGCCCGGCGGCCGCATCCTCGGCGGCGCGCTGCTGGTCATCGTGCTGGCGGCGATCCTGGCCAATATCGGCGTGATCCCGCTGGCGTCGGCGAACGTGCCCGTCTACAACCAGCTGCTCGGCACGCTGGCGCCGATCTCGATCTTCTGGCTGCTGCTGAACGCGAAGCTCGGCTCGCTGAAGCGCGCCGGCGGCCCGATGCTGGCGATGTTCGCGATTGCGGCATTCGGCACCGTGCTCGGCGTGGTCGTCGCCGGTCTCTTGCTCGGCGCACCGGACTGGATGGGCGAGTGGTACGGCCCCCTGTCGGGCATGTTCGCGGCCACCTACATCGGCGGCGGCGCCAACTTCAACGCGCTGGCGATTCACTACGAGGTCTATGAGGCCGGCAACCTGTACGCCGCCTCGGCAGTGGCCGACCACGTCATGACCGTGGTCTGGATCGCGCTGCTGCTGGCCTTTCCGAAGCTGGTTCGGGGCCTGCTGCCGAAGATCGACGCCGTGCAGGAGGCCGACGACCCGGACGCACCCGGCCACCGCCCCGGCAAGCCCGGCCTGACCGATCTGGCCATGCTCGGCGCGCTCGGCGTCGGCGCCTTCGTCGTCTCCGACGCGCTGGCCGCGTGGAGCGCCGACGTGCTCGGCATCGCGATCCCGTCGATCCTGATCCTGACCACGCTGGCACTGATCCTGGCCCAGTTCGAGGCCATCGCCAGGCTCAGAGGCACCCAGGTGCTCGGCATGTACGGCGCCTACCTGTTCCTGGCCGCGCTGGCCGCCTACTGCGAAGTCGCCGCGCTCGGCGCGCTGGGCTGGCTCGGCATCAAGCTGCTCGCCTTCGTCGTGCTGCTCATCGCCATCCACGGCGCGGTCGTGATTCTCGGCGGCCGGCTGATGAAACAGTCGGCCGAAACCACCGCCGTGGTCTCGGCCACGACCGTCGGCGGCTCGACCGTCGTCCTGCCGCTGGTCGAGAAGTTCGACCGCCCGGACCTGCTGCTGCCCGGCGTCGTGCTCGGCACGCTGGGCAATCTGCTCGGCACCTACGTCGGGTTCCTGCTGGTCTGGGCCCTTGCCTGAGGATCCCGGCCGTTGACCGCCCCCTCCCTCTGATCTAGTCTTCCCGGCTGACGTTGGACTCGAACACGAACCATGGATCGTTCCCTGCTCGGACTGATCGTCGCGATCGTGCTGGTGACGATTCCGGCCGGCCTCTACGCGTGGCGGACCCTGCGCTCCCTCGATGAGAAAGAGCCTGCCGCCGAGGACCGCTTCGAAACCGGACTCTGGCTCGGCGCCGGCGCCGCCCTGGCGTGGTTCCTGGCCCTGCAGCTGACCCTGGGCATCGCCTTTCGCTGACGGCCGCCGGCGGGCCGCGCCGCGGTCGCTATAGTGCGCAGGTCCCGACGATCCGCCGCCCATGCCCGTTTCTCTTCCGATCGACCCGCTGCTGCCCCGCCTGCGCGAAACGCTGGCCGAGGCGTCGTGCGTGTTGCTGCAGGCCCCGCCCGGGGCCGGCAAGACCACGCGCGTGCCGCCGGCGCTGCTGGACTGCACGTGGCGCGAAGGCCGGAAGATCGTCATGCTGGAGCCGCGGCGGCTGGCCGCGCGGGCCGCGGCACGGTTCATGGCCGGGCAGATCGGCGAGCCGGTCGGCGGGACGGTCGGCTTCCGGACGCGGCTCGAATCGAAGGTCTCCGCCGACACGGTCATCGACGTCGTCACCGAGGGCATCCTGCTGCGGCAGCTCCAGGCCGACCCGGAGCTGGCCGACGTGGCCTGCGTGCTGTTCGACGAGTTCCACGAACGTTCGCTCAACGCCGATCTCGGCCTGGCGCTGGTCCGCGAGTCCCAGGCCGCGCTGCGCCCGGACCTGCGCGTGGTGGTCATGTCAGCCACGCTCGACACAGCACCACTGGCAAAGCTGCTCGACGACGCGCCGGTGCTGACCAGCGAAGGACGTAGTTTTCCCGTCGAAGTGAGCTATCGCCCGCCGCGCCGCGAGCAGCGGCCGGACGACGCCGCAGCCGCCGCCGTGCGCGATGCGCTGGCCGCCGAGCCGGGCTCGGTGCTCGTGTTCCTGCCCGGCGTCGGCGAGATCAAGCGTGTCGAGGAGCGGCTGGCCGGAACGCTGCCTGACGACACGGACCTGTGCCCGCTCTACGGTGCCCTGAACCCGGCGCAGCAGGACGCCGCGATCGCCCCGGCGCCCGAGGGGCGGCGCAAGGTGGTCCTGGCCACGGCCATCGCCGAGACCAGCCTGACCATCGAGGGCGTACGGATCGTGATCGACGCCGGCCTGGAGCGGCGGCCGAAGTTCGATCCCGGCTCCGGCATGACACGGCTGATCACCGAGCGCGTCTCCAGGTCGTCGGCCGAGCAGCGCCGCGGCCGCGCCGGGCGCCTCGAGCCGGGCCGCTGCATCCGCTTGTGGAGCGAAGGCGAACAGGCGCGGCTGAAGCCCCACGCCGCACCGGAGATCCTGGAGGCCGACCTGGCGCCGACCGTACTGCAGCTGGCCCAGTGGGGCGCGACGGACCCGGGCGACCTGGACTGGCTGGACCCACCACCCCGCGCGCACTGGGACCAGGCCGTCGACCTGCTCGAGGCCTTCGACGCGCTGGACGAGAACGGCCGGATCACCGCGCACGGCCGGGCGCTGCTCGAACCGGGCCTCGACCCGCGCCTGGCCCAACTGCTGGTCGGCGGCCGCGAGCGCCGGCTCGGCCGGACCGCCGCCGCGTTGGCCGCGCTGCTGTCGGACCGCGACCCGCTGCCGCGCGACGCCGGCAGCGATCTCGAACTCCGCTTGCGCGCGCTGGAAGGAAAGGGCCTGCCCGGCGTGCACCGCGGCCGGCTGCAGCAGGCCCGGCAGCTGATGAAGCGGCTGACGCGAACGCAGGACCGTGAGGCCATCGACCCGCACGCCGCCGGCCGGCTGCTGGCGCTGGCCTGGCCCGACCGCATCGCGATGCGCCGCCCCGGCGGCCCGGCCCGCTTCCGGCTGGCCAACGGCCGCGGCGCCTGGCTGCCGGACGACGACCCGCTGGCCGGTTCCGAGTTCCTCGTCGCCGCCGAGCTCGACGGCCGAGAACGCGAGGCGAAGATCTTCCTCGCCGCCCGCGTGACGCGCGACGAACTCGAAGCGGACCCGGCGCTGCACGTCGCCGACGTCGAAGTCTCGGACTGGGACGAGGCGCGCGGTGCCGTGGTGGTCCGGCGGCAGCGCAGGCTCGGCGCGCTGGTCCTCGAGGAAACCGTGGACGCGGCGCGCGACCCGGAGGCCGTGCAGCGCGGCCTGCTGGCGGCGGTCCGCAAGCGCGGGCTCGACGCGCTGGACGGCGCGGAGCGGACGAAAGGCGTTCGCCAGCGCATCGAGTGGCTGCGCCGCCACGGCCACGCCGACTGGCCGGCCTTCGACGACGAGACGCTGCTGGCCGAACTCGAGGACTGGCTGGGCCCGTTCCTGCCCGGCATCACCCGCTGGAAGGAGCTGGCCGCGCTCGACCTGCGCCCGGCGCTGGAGCACCGGCTGGGCCACGACCGCAAGCAGGTGCTCGACCGCGAAGCGCCGGTCGCCATCGACGTGCCCGAAGGCTCGCGGATCCGGCTCGACTACGGCGCCGAGCCCGGTCCGGCGCTGGCCGTCAAGCTGCAGGCCGTGTTCGGCTGGAGCGAAACGCCGCGGGTCGCCAACGGCCGCGCGCCGGTCGTACTGCACCTGCTCTCGCCGGCCCAGCGCCCGGTGGCGGTGACCTCGGACCTGGCCAGCTTCTGGGCCAACGGCTACCCGGACGTCGTCCGCGACATGCGCGGCCGCTACCCGAAGCACCCGTGGCCCGACGATCCGATGGGCGCCGAGGCCACGATGCGCACGAAGCGCGGCAGCGCCGGCCCGAATCGACGAAAATAGCGGGCTTCCCCTCCCGGAGCGCGCCCGTGAAGCTTCTTCAGGTCATCACCACCGGCGGCACGATCGACAAGATCTACTACGACGAGAAGTCCGACTACCAGATCGGCGAGCCGGAAATCGCGCGCATCCTGACCGACATGAAGGTCGCCTTCCGCTGGCAGGTCCAGCCGCTGCTGAGAAAGGACTCGCTGGAACTGACCGACGCCGACCGCGACCTGGTCCGCCGCGCCGTCGAGGCCTCGGACGCAAAGCACATCCTGATCACCCACGGCACCGACACCATGACCGAGACGGCCAGGGTGCTCGAAGGTCTCGGCGACCGCGTCATCGTGCTGACCGGCGCCCTGAACCCGGCCCGTTTCATCGGCTCCGATGCCGTGTTCAACATCGGCTGCGCGGTCGGCGCCGTCCAGGCCCTCGATCCCGGCGTCTGGATCGCGATGAACGGGCGGGTGTGGGATCCGCGGAAGGTCAGGAAGAATCGGGAGGCGAACCGGTTCGAGGCGGTGGATTAGGGTTTCCGGGTTTCCGGGTTCCGGTTTTAAAAGCGTTTCGCCGCTGGCTGCGCCAGCGGATGAGACCTACGCTTGTGATGACAATCGGGGCCGCTGCATGTCTGAGCCAAGTCGAAAGCGGCTTCCTGCCCCGCATCGTCTGTGGGAGGGCGCTTGCGCGCGAACGGGTCCAGGCGAGTTCACCTTTCGCCCCAAAGCTGCCTCCCACAGTAGAAGAATCCTCTTCTTCTGTCATCCCGGATCAAGTCCGGGGCGACAGAATGGGGGCATGGCACCGCCTTGAATCCACCTCGATGGCGAGGAGAAGCGCAGGGGCGAGTGGAACGATTGTGATAACAATCCGCCGCTGCATGTCCGAGCGGAAGCGGCGAAGCGACTGGAGCGAGTTCAGCGGGGCCCACTCGCACCGGGCAGCGCAGGGAACCCGAGCGAAGCTCGGGCACCAGTTCGGCAACAGTTCGTAGCCAGGGTAAGCGCAGCGCACCCGGGAATGTCGTGGCGATCCCGAACGTCAAACGCCTTTCGACACCGCCTACATGACCAGCAGGATACCGAATACTCGCCGCTGGCTAGGGAATGGTTCCTTCGAAACCGTCGGCGAAAATCTGCTCGATATTGCCGTTGAATCTGTGCACCGCGCTTCCGGACACGACATACAAGTTGCCCTGCTCATCCTGACCGAAGGAACGGACGCTGAAAACGGGCGAAGGAAACTCCGTGGAGGTCCAAGTACTCCCACTCTCATTGGCGAACCAGATATTCCCGGATACGGCATCACCGAAAACATAGAGACCCTTCATGCTCGTGACCGGTCCGCGATATCGATACCCACCGGTAATCGACCGCCCGAAGGTAGCACCGGTGGGATATTCAAGAACGGGAATCACGGAGTCGGGCAGCAAGTTCTCGCACGGTGTCGTCGATGATCCCCGTTCGGTGCTGCCCTCGCAGATTTTCCAACCAAGATCGTCACCGCCTGCAAGCGGCCAGTTCAGGAGGCTGACTTCTTCGGTTGTATTCTGACCTACGTCACCGATCCAGAGATCACCGGTCGTCCGATCGAAGCTCCAGCGCCACGGGTTTCTCAAGCCATATAGAAAGACTTCACCACAACGATTCGTCTCACCCTCGAAGGGATTGGTCGGCGGTATGGAATACTCGGCAGACCCATCGCTGTTCGCTGCGCACAGATTGTTGCTGCCAGCCGGCGTCGGGGTGTCCACATCGATCCGTAGCATCTTGCCCAGCAGAGCGACGGATCGGTCACTCTCGCACGAACCGCCGGTCACGATCGATGCCGGGTCGAGGGTCTGCGCCCGATCGCAGGGATCGTTCCCGCTCCCGCCATCACCGAGGCCGAGATACAGGTAGCCATCCGGGCCGAAGCGCATCTGGCCGCCATTGTGATTGGCGAAATCCTGCCGAACAGTAAGGATGATCCGGTCGGGCGAATTGTTCGCGACATCAGGGTCGCCCGTGATCGAGAATTCGCCGACCACTGTGTCACCTTCGTCTACGCCAGCGGGACGAACGGGACCCGCCGAATAATGCAGGTAGAACCGGCCGTTGACCGCGAACTGCGGATGGAACGCGATATCGAGCAGGCCCCGCTCGCTCGCACTGACCGCAGTTCGGGAACCGATATCCACGAACGGATCCGGTAGCAGCGTGCCGTCCTCGTCGAGGATGCGGACGATCCCGTTCTGCTGAACGATGAACAACCGGCCGGACCCGTCATCGGCATTCTTCAAGCCGAGCGCTCCGGACAAGCCGCTGATGCCAGGCAAGGCGTCCAGCGTGACATCGCTCGGCACCTGCGCCATGGACGAGGCCGCCGCGGCCAGGACGGCCAGCGTGAACAGACTCTTCAATGCCCCTTGTCGCATCGCGCATCTCCTGCGTAGGTGTCGAGCGTCCGAGTATATCCATCCGATCATTACGCGACTGCGATGCGGTTCACATCGCCGACCGCGTCGGGGCAGAATGCTGTCGATGAACGGCACCGGCGCCCAGGTCGCGAGCGGCCATCCCGAGACCACGAACGCGGCCTGCGAGGTCCTCGCCGCCGGCGGCAACGCGGTCGATGCGCTGGTCGCCGCGGCCTGGACGGCCTGCGTGGCCGAGCCGATCTTCTGCTCTCCCGGCGGCGGCGGGCACGCAATGATCCGGATGCCGGGCCGGGCGCCGGTGATCGCCGACTTCTTCGCCCAGACCCCGCGCCGGCGCCGGATGGACGACCTGGAGTTCTACCCGATCCACGGCAACTTCGGGACCGACGTGCAGGAGTTCCACGTCGGCATGGGGGCCGCGGCCACGCCGGGCATGGTGGCCGGCCTGTTCGAGCTTCAGCGCCGCCACGGCTCGCTGCCGATGACCGCACTGGTCGAGCCGGCCGTGACCGTGGCGCGGGAAGGCTGCGCCCTGACCGAGACCCAGGCCTTCGCGCTGCAGATCCTCGAGCCGATCGTCCGCGCAACGCCGGAGGCCAGCGCGATGTTCGGCCTGGACGCGCACGACGGGCCGCTGCCCCGGGTCGGCACGGTGGTGACCAATCGGCCGTTGGCCGACTGGATCGAGCGCATCGCCGTCGACGGGCCGGACGCGCTGCACCACGGCGAGCAGGCCATCGCCATCGCCGAAGACGCACAGGCCCACGGCGGCCACCTGACGCTGGCCGACCTGGCCGGCTACCGGGTCCACTGGCGCCGCCCGATGCGCTGGACGCTGGGCGATGCGACGGTCTGGTCGAACCCGCCGCCGGCCTTCGGCGGCCTGATGGTGGCGCTGATGACCCAGGCGCTGGAACACCGCCTGCCGGCCGGCGTCCGATTCGGCGACGACGCCCACCTCGACGCGCTGACCGAGGCGATGGGGGTCAGCGAGCGCGAACGCCAGCGGCTGGAGCAACCCGATACGCTGGGCTGCAGCCGCCGGCTGATGCAGACCTTCCGGCAGCTGGAAGGCGAACTGCGCGTCAGCCGCGGCACGACCCACATCGGCGTGCGCGACGCGGCCGGCGGCTTCGCCGGCATGACCGCGTCGAACGGCGAGGGCTGCGGGCGGATCGTGCCCGGCACCGGGTTCATGCTCAACAACATGCTCGGCGAGGAGGACCTGAACCGGCCCGGCTTCCACAACTGGCCCCTGAACCGCCGCCTGGCCTCGATGATGGCGCCGACCCTTGTCCTCCGGAACGGCCGGCGTGTGCTGCTGGGCAGCGGCGGTTCGAACCGCATCCGCACGGCGATCGCCCAGGTGCTGGCCAATCTGATGCACTTCGACCTCGACCTGGCCGAGGCGATTTGCGCACCCCGGCTGCACCTCGAGGGCGATCGGCTCGCGATCGAGCACCCGCACCCGGATTGGCCCGCACAGGTGGCCGACTGGCTGGCCCGTTCGGCGCCGGAGGCACGCTGCTGGCCGGCACCGAACCTGTACTTCGGCGGCGTCCACGCCGTCGCCGACGATGCCGCGGCGGCCGACCCGCGGCGCGGCGGGACGGCTCGTTCGCTGAACTGACCCAACTCCCATCGTTGCGGGTCTCACGCGGCCGTCGTAGGATAAGGCCTTGATCTGAACAAGCCCCGACGACGGGACAGGAGGCAGCAATGTCCGGACGCACGCTTCGAATCGCACTGGCCTGCGCGCTGATCGCCGCCGGCTCTGCCCTGACCGGCTGCGCCAGCTCGGCTCAGCAGCAGGCCGCCCGACAGGGGCCGACGAGCTCGGATGTCTACGTTCATCGGATCAATGAAGCGGCCGACCGGCAGGGCATGACCGACGTGATCTGGGTCAACCCGCCGCGCGGCGGCGAGGCGGCCCGGATCACCTACTCGCTGCAGGCCACGGTCGGCGACGAGGACGAGGAGAAGGACGAGGACGGCTGATCGCTGCGCCGTCGACCGACGCAGGTCTCGCGCACGCGAAACGCCCGTCCGGCCCCGGACGGGCGTTTTCGTTACAGCTCCAGCGGATCGACATCCACGTGCCAGCGCACCCGCGCGGCGTCGCGGTCGGCCGGGATCGTGTCCAGCAGCCGCGCCACCGTCCGCTGGATCGGCGCTCTCTCGGGCGCCATCAGCCACAGCTGGTAGCGCCAGTGGCCGGCGCGCCGCTGCAGCAGCGCCGGCAGTGGACCGGCCAGCCGGACTTCGTTCGAGCCCACCGTGCCGGCCACCCGGGCCAGGAAGGCGCGGGCACGGTCGGCCGACTGGGCCTCGGCCCGGACCATGGCCAGCGACCAGGCCGGCGGCAGTTCGGCGGCGGCCCGCTCGGCGCGCAGCAGCTCGGCCAGCTTCAGGTACGACCCGGCCGCCATCGCCTGGACCAGCGCGTGCTCGGGGTGACGGGTCTGCAGCACGAATTCCCCCGGATCGCGCCGGCCGGCCCGGCCGGCGACCTGGAACACGGTCTGGGCCAGCCGCTCGGGTGCGCGGAAATCGGCGCTGAACAGCGAGGTGTCGGCGTCCAGGACCACGGCCAGGCCGATGCCCGGCAGGTGGTGGCCCTTGGCCAGCATCTGGGTGCCGACCAGGATGCAGGGATCGCCCCGGCCGACCTGCTCCAGGAGCTGTTCGAACTCGTCGCGACCGCGCATGCTGTCGCGATCCACGCGCAGCACCGGCACGTCGGGAAACCGCTCGTTCAGCGCGTGCTCGATGCGCTCGGTACCGCTGCCGGCCGCCGCCAGCCGCGGCGAATCGCACTCCGGGCAGCGCGGCGGCACGGGCCGCTGCTGGCCGCAGTGGTGGCAGCTCAGGCGAGCGGCCTGGCGATGCCAGGTCAGGTGCGCGCTGCAGCGGCTGCAGTCGGCCTGCCAGCCGCATTCGTCGCACATCAGCACCGGCGCGAAGCCGCGGCGGTTGCGGTAGACCAGCACCTGTTCGCCGGCCTCGAGCCGACGCCGGATCCGCTCGACCAGCGCCTCGGTCAGCCCCTCGCGTCGCGTCGCGCCGCGCAGGTCCTCGATCCGCCAGCGCGGCATCACGGCGCCGCCGGCCCGGCGCGGCAGGTCGAGCAGGCGATAGCGACCGTCGTGAACGTTCTGCAGGCTCTCCAGCGAGGGCGTGGCGCTTCCCAGCACGATCGGGATGCCCAGCCGGCTGGCCCGCAGCACGGCCACGTCGCGGCCGTGGTAGCGCATGCCGTCGAACTGCTTGAACGAGCTGTCGTGTTCTTCGTCGACGACGATCAGGCCCGGGTTCCTCAACGGCAGGAACACCGCCGAACGGGTGCCGATCAACACCCGTGCCTCGCCGCTGTGCGCGGCCTCCCAGGTCGCCACCCGCTCGCCGTCGGACAGGCCCGAGTGGTAGACATGGGCGGCGAAGCCCAGCCGCGCTTCGACCCGGCGGACCAGCTGCGGCGTCAGGCCGATTTCCGGCAACAGCAGCAGCACCTGGCGGCCGCGGCGGACCAGCGCACGGGCCGCCTGCAGGTAGACCTCGGTCTTGCCGCTGCCGGTCACTCCGGCCAGCACGAAGGCCTCGAAGCGATGGCGCGCGGCCAGCACGGCGGCCACGGCAACGCGCTGCTCCGGGTTCAGCGTCGGCCCGGGCACCGGCTCGCGGGCCGGCGCGTCGCAGGTCTCGATCCGGCCCTGCTCCAGCATCCGGCGCAGGGCATCGGCCGGGTGGCCCGCGGCCTGCAGCGCATCGCGCCGCTGCGGGCCGTCGGTGAGCGCCTCGACCACCTCGGCCTGGCGCGGCGCGCGGGCCAGGTCGACGGCCCGGCCGGCATCGGTCAGGTGCAGCCACGCCGGTCCGGCGCGACGGAACGGCTCGGGCCGGCGCAGCGCCACCGGGAGGGCGTGGGTGACCAGTTCGCCGGGCGGGCTGGCGTAGTAGCGGGTGGTCCAGCGCAGCAGGTCCAGGTGCTCACGGTCCAGCAGCGCGTCGTCGAGCACCTGCAGCACGGGCTTGAGCCTGTCGGGGTCGAAGGTCGTGGAATCGGCGCGCTCGATCACCACGCCGACCAGTCGCCGACGACCGAAGGGCACGACCACGCGCGCGCCCGGCGACGGCGGATTGCCGTCGACCGGCGGCGCGTAGTCGAACAGGCCGTGCAGCGGCACCGGCACCGCTACGCGCACGACGGTGGGACGACCGCCGCTCACGAAAAAGGACCGGCCGCAGTGCGACCGGTCCCGGATCGGTTGAAGCGGCCGGCCGCCACGCGGCGGTCCGGGCTCAGTCCAGGCCGCCGCCGCCCGGCAGCACCGGGTCGGTGGCCTGGACCAGGCGATGCTGGTCCCGGTCCAACTCGATCAGGTCGGCGAGAATGCGGGCCGATTCCTGCAGCAGCACGTCGGGTTCTTCGATCGCGTCGTCGTCGACGTTCGCGACCTCACCTTCGCCGGCCTCGCCGTCCGGGTCGACGGTCGGGTCCGCGCCTTCGTCACCGCCGCCTTCGTCGGCAGCATCGTCGTCGGCATCATCGACCGCGGCCAGTCCGCCGTAGCGGGCCTTGCGGCGCGCCTCGGCTTCTGCGTGCTCGCGTCGCCGCTCGGATTCCAGCAGCGACACACTGGTGCGGTCGGCCAGTTCTTCGAACTCGCCGAACTCGTCGATCAGGTCGCGCAGATCGGTGTTCGACTCGCGGCGATCCCGATGCCGGGCTTCGGCCGGCGACATCAGCGGCGACAGGTCGGCCACCGGCCGGAAGTCGGCCTGGTCGATCTCGGCCCAGGGCAGCGCGAAGTCCAGCGCCGACTCGCCGTATTCCGACGGGTCGCCGAAGCTCGGCAGCAGGATGTCGGGCACCACGCCCCGGGCCTGGGTCGAGCCGCCGTTGATGCGGAAGAACTGGGCCATGGTCAGCTTGACCTGGCCGAGCCGCATATCGTCGGACTGGCGCGCGTAGTCGTCGAGGTTGAACAGGTTCTGCACCGTGCCCTTGCCGTAGGTCGGCTCGCCGATGATCACGCCGCGGCCGTAGTCCTGGATCGCGGCGGCGAAGATTTCCGACGCCGAGGCGCTGGCCCGGTTGACCAGCACGGCCAGCGGTCCGTCCCAGGCCATGCCGGGCTCGCGATCTTCCTCGACCGTCACCCGGCCGCTGTGGTCGCGGATCTGGACCACCGGGCCTTCGTCGATGAACAGGCCGGTCATGGTCGTCGCCTCGATCAATGCACCGCCGCCGTTGTTGCGCAGGTCGACGACCAGACCGTCGATGTCCTCGGCGCGCAGTTCGTTGATCAAGCGGCGCACGTCGCGGGTCGACGAGCGGTAGTCCGGTTCGTTGCGGGCGCGGCCGCGGAAGTCGACGTAGAAGACCGGCACCTGGATCACGCCGATCCGACGGGTCCGGCCGTCGACCTCGATCTCCTCGACCTGGGCCTGGGCGGCCTGCTCCTCGAGCTTGACCTCGTTGCGGACGATATCGATGACCTTGGCCGGACCCTTCAGGCCGGTGTCGCCGGGCAGCACCTCCAGCCGGACCACGGTCTCGCGCTCGCCGCGGATCAGGTCGACGACATCGTCCAGCCGCCAGCCGACCACGTCCTGGAACGCCTCTTCGCCCTGGGCCACGCCGATGATCCGGTCGCCGGCCTTCAGCCGACCGTCGAGGTCGGCCGGGCCGCCGGTGACGACTTCCTGGACCTCGACATACTCGTTGTCGACGCTCAACAGCGCGCCGATGCCGTCCAGCGAAAGCTTCATCGAGATTTCGAAGTTGTCGGCCAGCCGCGGCGACATGTACGAGGAATGCGGCTCGATCGAGCCGGCGTAGGCGTTCATGAAGTACTGGAACACGTCCTGGGCGTTGAAGTCGCGGACCCGGCGCTCGATGTTGGCGTAACGCTCGTCGAGCGTCTCACGGATGTCATCGACCTCGCGGTCGGCCAGCATCAGGCCCAGCCAATCGTTCTTGACCCGCTTTCGCCAGATTTCGTCCAGCTCGGCGTTGTCGGCGACCCAGTCGGCCTCGCTGCGGTCGAAGCGGTAGCGCTCATCGACGCTGAAGTCGAACTCCGAATCGAGCATCCGGCGGGCGTGATCGATGCGCTCGACCGCGCGTTCGCGGTAGCGGTTGAAGATGATGTAGGCCGGCTCGAGGTCGCGGGTCTTCAGCGCCTCGTCCAGCACCGTGCGGAAGCGCGCCATTTCCTCGATGTCGCTGGCCAGGAAATACATCCGGTTCGGGTCCAGCAGCTCCAGATAGCGCTCGAACACGCGCTCGGACAGCGCGTCGTCCAGCGGCATGCGACGGTAGTGGTAATTGGACATGAACCGGGTCGCCAGGCTGGTCGCGAAGCGATGTTCGATGGCCGGCTCGAGCGGTTCGATCGGTTCCACCTTGGCCAGCGCGGGCACGATCAGCGCCAGACCGAGGACGAGTGCGGAAAGCTTGATTCGTTTCTTCATGACCATGTCAGACCAGCGCAACGGGTTCGGGTTTCATCGGGATGTGGCCGGCCGGCGAACTGCGCGGACGCGGTGCGGACCTTCAAGCGAGTGTACCCCGCCACTCATTGTGTAACGTATGGCGAATCGGAGAGCGTTTGACTGCAAGGCCTGTCTCGCAGGGAATGGCAGCGTCCTTTCCAGGAGACAGAACGCCGCAGATGAATGCTCCCGGGCTCGCCATACGTCACACAATGAGTGACGGGGAACACTAGCGAACGCCGGACAACAGTGCGTGAGGGCCATCATCGGCCGCGGCCGGACGGCAGTCAAGCCCCAGCCGCTGGCCGAGCCGGTCGACGAAATCCCGGCGCGCCTGCAGCGGGTCGACGGCCGGCGCGAGGTCGGCCAGCCGGGTCATCGCCTGTCCGGCATAGCCGCAGGGATTGATCCGCGCGAACGGCGCCAGGTCGACATCCAGGTTGAAGGCCAGGCCGTGGTAAGTGCAGCCGCGGCGCACCTTCAGGCCGATCGAGGCGATCTTGGCGCCGTCGACGTAGACGCCCGGGGCGCCGTCCTTGCGCGCACCGACCAGGCCGTAGCCGGCCAGCTGGACGATCACCGCCTCCTCCAGTTCGTGGACCAGGCAGCGGATGCCCAGGCCCAGCCGCTCCAGGTCGAGCAGCGGGTAGGCCACCAGCTGGCCGGGGCCGTGGTAGGTGACCTGGCCGCCGCGATCGGTCTGGACCACCGGAATGTCGCCGGGCGCCAGCACGTGCTCGGGCCGCCCGGCCAGGCCCTGGGTGAACACCGGCGGATGCTCCAGCAGCCACAGCGCGTCCGGCGTGTCGGCGTCGCGCGCATCGGTGAACTCGCGCATCGCCGTCCAGCTGTCGGGATACGGCACCCGACCCAGCCAGTAGACGTCCAGGCGTCGCGGCGCGGCTTCGGTCACAGGGTCATCACCACGATGTCGAGCGCGCGCAGCGCGGCGTAGACGGCCTCCAGGGTCGGTCGGGAATCGACCTCGACCTCGACCGTGATGCTCTGGAACCGGCCGTTGCGGCTGGGCCGGATGGTCACGGTTTCATGGTCGACCGCCACGTCCAGCGCGGCGATCGCGGCCAGCACCTGGTCGAGCGCCTGCTCGCGGGTGCGGGTCAGTGCCTTGACCGGGTAGCGGCACGGGAATTCCAGCGCTCCGTCCTTGTCGAGTCTCAGGTCGTCAGTCATCGCCGCCGAACAGACCGCCGAACCAGAGGCCGATGCCGTCGGTGGTCCGCCCCCACCAGCCGGCCTCGGGCACGTCGTGCATGACGACCAGCGGCTGCTCCAGCTCCAGCTCGCCGTCGAGCAGGATCTGCAGCGTGCCGTAGTCCTGTCCTTCGCTGAACGGCGCCACCGGGCGACGCGGTACCACCAGCTCGGCGGCCAGCCGATCCTGGCGGCCGCGCGGCACGGTCAGGAACACGTCGCCGGCCACGCCCAGCGCCATCTCGTCGAGCGCGCCCTTCCAGACCTCGGCACGGGTCAGCTCCTCGCCGGCCGAATACAGCTTGAAGGTCTCGAAGAAGCGGAAGCCGTAGTTCAGCAGCGACTGGCTGGCCTCGGCCCGCGCGTTCTCGCTGGCCGTGCCCATGACCACGCTGATCAGCCGCATCCCGTCGCGCTGGGCCGAGGTGGCCAGGCAGTACCCGGCGGCCTCGGTGTGGCCGGTCTTCAGGCCGTCGACCGAGTCATCGCGCCGCAGCAGCAGGTTGCGATTGGTCTGGCGAATATCGTTGAAGGTGAATTCCAGCTGGGAATACCAGGCGTAGTACTCCGGGAATTCAGCGATCAGCGCGCGCGACAGCGTCGCGACGTCGGCCGCGGTGGTGTAGTGGTCGGCGTCGGGCAGCCCGGTGGAGTTCCGGTAGTTCGTGCCGGTCATGCCCAGGCGCTGGGCCTCGGCGTTCATCATCTGGGCAAACACCGACTCGGTGCCGGCCACGTGCTCGGCCAGCGCCACGCTGGCGTCGTTGCCCGACTGGATGATCACGCCCTTGAGCAGGTCCTCGACGCTGACCTCGGTGCCGACCTCGACGAACATCTTCGAGCCACCGGTGCGCCAGGCCTTCTCGCTGATCCGGACCGACTCGTCCAGACGCAGGTTGCCCGAGGCCAGTTCGCGGAACACCACGTAGCTGGTCATCAGCTTGGTGATGCTGGCCGGTTCGACCTGCAGCTCGGGGTCCCTGGCGGCGATGATCTCGCCGGAGTGGAAGTCCTGCAGCACGAAGCTGGTCGCGGCCAGGTCGGGTGCCGCGGGCACCGGCACCTGGGCCGCGGCGCGGCCGGCGGCCAGCACCAGCAGCAGGAAGCAGAACATCAGTCGTCGTTGAAAGGTCATTGGATCCGTTTCGTTGGTGTGGGGTGGTCGGCTGGAGCCTGTCCAGCCTATGAACGCCGCAACCGATGCCGGGTTCCCCGGGCGCCGCGTCTCAAGGATAGACGTAGACCGGCGGGCCGAGGCCCATGCCGGCGATCCGCCGGGACAGCGCCTCGGCCCGCGCGGCGTCGCGCAGCGGCCCGATTCGCACCCGCCAGAAGGTCCGTCCGTCGACCCGGTCGCGCTCGACGCGCACGCGGTCGATGTCGGCCTGGCGCAGCTGGCGCGCGACGCCCTCGGCGGTCCGTTCGTTCGAGAATGCCCCGGCCTGGATCAGCACCGGCAGTTCGCGCGGGCTGCCGATGGTATCGACCGGCAGCTCGGCCTGGTCGATGGCCCGCACCTCGACCCGCGCGGTGCCGCTGTCGACCACGTCGAGCAGCACCGCCGCGGCATACGACAGGTCGATGATCCGGCCGTCCTTGAACGGACCGCGATCGTTGACCCGGATCGTCAGCGTCCGACCGTTGTCCAGGTTGGTCACCTCGACCCAGGTCGGCAGCGGCAGCGTCTTGTGCGCAGCCGAGACCCGGTACATGTCGAAGGGCTCGCCGGACGAGGTCGGGCGGCCGTGGAACTTGCTGCCGTACCACGACGCCAGGCCGCGCTCCCGATAGCCACGCGCTGACGGCAGCACGTGGTAGGTGCGGCCGAGCACGGTGTACGGGCTGTGGTTGCCGTAGCGGGCGCGCGGCTCCGGGCGCGGCTCGGGCACTTCGATCCGGCTCGGGTCCAGCGGCCGGCCAGCGCCATCGCGCGGCTCGCGGACCTCGCGCCCGCCGCATCCGGCCAGCAGGAAGATCAGCAGCAGCAGGGCCGAGCGGGCCAGGACCGTCGTCATCGTGCGCTCATTCACCCAGCGCGGCCAGGCTCGGCCCGCTCTCGACACCGGCCGTCCGCGCGATCTCCGCGGCCAGCTGCGAGACGGCCATCGCGTACAGCGGCGAGCGGTTGTAGCGGGTGATCACGTAGAAGTTGAACAGGCCGATCCAGTGCTCCGGACCGTTCTCGCCCTGCAGCTCGATCAGCGTGGCGTCGGTGTCGCCCGGCAGGCCGCGCGCATCGAACTCGATGCCCAGCTCGGCCAGGTCGTCCAGCGTGGTTTCCGGCTTGATCGGGAATTCGCGGTCCAGGCCGGCCGGCAGCGCGCGGATCGGCAGCACCGACGGCTGGTCCGGGCGCCAGCCGTGGACCTTGAGGTAGTTCGCCACCGAGCCCAGCGCATCGGGCAGCGACTGCCACAGGTCGCGCGAGCCGGTGCCGTCGAAATCGACCGCGTAGGCGCGGTAGCTCGAGGGAATGAACTGGCCCAGGCCCATCGCGCCGGCATAGGAGCCGCGCACCTCTTCCAGCGGCAGACCCTCCTCGGCGGCCAGCTGGAAGTACTGGCCCAGTTCGCGAGCGAAGAACGCGCCGCGACGCGGGTAGTAGAAGCCCAGCGTGGCCAGCGCATCGACCACGCGGTAACTGCCGGTGATGGTGCCGTAGTTGGTCTCGACCCCGATGATCGCCAGCACGAACGGCGCCGGCACGCCGAACTCGGTGGCGACCCGGTCGATCAGCTCGCGATGCTCGGTCCAGTACGCCGCGCCGGCGTCGATCCGCGTCCGGCCAAGGAAGATCGGCCGGTACTGGTACCAGGGCTTGCTTTCGGCCGGCCGGGTGATCGCATCGATGATCGCCTGCTGGTACTCGGCACGCTCGAGCACGGCGCGCACGTGGGCGGGGTCGAGGTCGTATTCGGCCACGACCCGCTCGACGAACGCGTCCGCGCCGGGATGGGGTTCGGCCGAAGCCGGGCCGGCGCTCGTCGCCAGCGTGAACACAGCGGTGAACAGGAACAGCGAGAGCTTGTGCATCGGATCTCCGTCGAAGAATGCGCCGCAGCGTAATCGGACCATGAATGAAAGACCACCAACGACGCCGACGATTCCGTTCACTTCATGAATTTCCGTCGGCTGTACAGGCCCATGATGATACCGAAGGCGGTGAGCAGGGTCGCGGCCGACGTGCCGCCGTAGCTGACCAGCGGCAGCGGAACGCCGACCACCGGCAGCAGTCCGCTGACCATGCCGGCGTTGACCAGGAGGTAGACGAAGAACAGGAACACCAGACTGCCGCCGAGCAGGCGAGCGAACACGTCGCGCATCTGGCCGACCAGCACCATCGCGCGCAGCAGGATGGCCACGTACAGCGCCATCAGCCCGAGCACGCCGAGAAAGCCGAACTCCTCCGACAGCACCGCCAGGATGAAGTCGGTGTGCGGCTCGGGCAGGAACTCCAGCCGCGACTGGCTGCCCTCCATCCAGCCCCGCCCGGTCAGCCCGCCGGTGCCGACCGCGATCTTGCTCTGGATGATGTTCCAGCCCTCGCCGAGCGGATCGGATTCGGGGTTGAGGAAGGTCAGCACCCGGTTCTTCTGGTAGTCGTGCAGCCGCGACCAGATCAGTGGCGCGGCCGCCACCAGGCCGGCCAGGCCGAGCAGGATCCAGCGCCAGCGAACGCCGGCCAGGAACAACACCATGACCCCGCCGGCCGCGACCAGCACCGAGGTGCCGAGGTCCGGCTGGACGACGATCAACCCGGTCGGCACGCCGATCAGCACCGCGCAGGCGGCGAAGTCCTTCAGCGTCGGCGGCAGCGGCTTCTGGTGCAGCCAGCTGGCCACCATCAGCGGCACCGCGATCTTCATGATCTCCGAGGGCTGGAAACGGATCAGGCCGATGTCGAGCCAGCGCTGTGCGCCGCGTCCGACGCCGAACAGCAGCACGGCGATCAGCAGCGCCACCCCGCCGGCATAGATCCACGGCGCCCAGCGCCGGTAGAACGACGCCGGCAGCTGGGCGGCGATCACCAGCAGCCCGAAACCGAACCCGAGCCGGACGATCTGTCGCCAGACCAGGCCCGTACTGCCGTCGCTGGCGCTGTAGAGCACCAGCAGGCCGAAGCCCATCAGCACCACCAGCAGGCCGAGCAGCCACGGGTCGAAGCGCAGCAGGCGCGGCCGCAGATCGATCGGCCCGGTGTCCATCACCGCCCGTCCCCGTCGACCAGGCTTCGATCGTCCGGCGCGCCGACCGCCCGCGCAATGACCCGGGCCGCGACCGGCGCGGCCACGGTGGCGCCCCCGCCGCCGTGCTCGGCGACCACGGCCACCGCGACCCGCGGCGCATCGACCGGCGCGAACCCGATGAATAGCGCGTGGTTGCGCAGGAACTCGGGCAGTTCTTCGTCGTCTTCGTCCTCGCCGTCCTGCGGCCGCCCGAACACCTGCGCGGTGCCGGTCTTGCCGGCCAGCGGCACCGGCACCTCCGCGGCGATCGCACGCGCGGTCCCGCGCGCACCGACGATGACGGCTTCCAGTCCGTCGAACACCGCGTCCCAGTCGGCCGGGTCGTGCGCGATGACCCGGACCGGCTCGGCCCGACCGACCAGTCGGGGCGGCGCGGTGTGGCCTCGGCCGGCCAGCGCGGCGGTCATCCAGGCCAGCTGCAGCGGAGTCACCACGGTGAAGCCCTGGCCGATGCCGGTGATCACGGTCTCGCCGGGGAACCACGGTTCGTTCAGCTCGCGCCGCTTCCAGCTGCGGCTGGGCAACACGCCGGCGAATTCGCCGCGCAGGTCGATGCCGGTCGGCTGGCCGAGGCCGAACAGGGCCAGCTCGCGCGAGATGGCGTCGATGCCCAGGTCGTTGGCCAGCTGGTAGAAATACACGTTCACCGACTGTTCCAGCGAGGCCCGCAGATCGACCCAGCCGTGACCGCCCTCGCGCCAGTCGCGGTATTCGCGCGAGTGGCCCGGCAAGCGGAACACGCCGCTGGAAAACACCCGCGTCTGCGGGGTGATCCGGCCGGACTCGAGCCCGGCCAGGGCGATGAAGGGCTTGATCGTCGAACCCGGCTCGTAGCCGCCGGACAGGAACCGGTTGAACAGCGGCCGGTAGGGGTTCTCGAGCAGCGCCCGGTAGGCCGACGACGAGATGCCGTTGACGAAGTCGTTGGGGTCGTAGCCCGGCTTGCTGACCAGCGCCAGCACCTCGCCGGTCGCGACGTCCAGCGCGACCACCGCGCCGGACTGGGTGCCCAGCGCCTCGAGCGCGGTGAGCTGGAGATCCAGGTCGATGTTCAGGCGCAGGTCCTCGCCCGGGATCGGATCGACGCGCTCCAGCACCCGGACGACCCGACCCTGGGCGTTGGTCTCGACCCGCTCGACGCCCGAAGTGCCGTGCAGCAGATCCTCGTAATAGCGCTCGATGCCGGTCTTGCCGGTGTGCGTGGTGGCGCGATAATCATCCGGGTCCAGGCGGTCGAGGTCGCTGGCGTCCAGCCGCGCGACATAGCCGATGACGTGCGACAGCGCCTCGCCGTGCGGGTAGTGCCGGGTCAGGTACGGCTCGATTTCCAGGCCTTCGAGCCGATGCCGCTTCAGGGCCAGCGCGGCGACCTCGTCTTCGGTCAGGTTGGTCTTGAGGGTGACCGGCTGGAACGGGCGACTGCGCATCCGGTCCAGCGCGAAGCGCTCGCGCTCTTCGTCGCTGAGACCGACCAGCCCATCGACGGCATCGAGCATCGCGGCCCGGTCCTCGACCCGTTCCGGCACCACCACCAGCCGGTAGGCCGCCCGATTCTCGGCCAGCACGCGGCCGTGGCGATCGAGAATCAGCCCCCGGTTCGGCGCGACCGCCTGCAGACGGACCCGATTGTTCTCGGCCCGCGCGGCCAGGGCATCGTGGCTGGCCAGCTGGAGGTAGGCAAACCGCGCGACCACGCCGCCGAGCGCCAGCAGCATCAGCACGGTGACGATCACCAATCGGCGGTTGACGCGCAGCTGCGCCAGCGGGTCGATCGAGGCGGTGGTCCAGCCCTTCATGGCGCCGGCCCGTTCATGCGCGCCCCCCGCGCCGCCGCGAGCGCAGCCCGTCGAGCAGCAGGAACAGCCATGGCCACAGCGCCATACCGACCAGCGGCGGCAGCCAGAAGGCCCAGCCCGGCCAGGACCGCTCCAGCAGGCCGACCACCCACAGGTGGACGACCCGGTCGTTGAGCAGCAGCGCACCGACGGCCAGCGCCTGCTGCCAGGGCGGGAAGAAGCGGATGCGGTTGCGGAAGCGGCGCAGCAGGAAATTCAGGATCACCAGGCTCAGCGCATGGCGACCGAGCAGCGCACCGGTCAGCACGTCGACGACCAGGCCCAGCGCAAAGGCCGGGCCCAGCCCGTGCAGCCGGCCCGACTCCAGGTGCCAGTAGATCATCACCAGCGCCACCCAGTAGGGCCGGAACGGCTCGAGCGCGACCGGCAACGGCACCACCGTAAGCACCAGCGCGGCCAGCACCGAGCCGGCCACCACCAGCATGCCCTCGCGATCGTCCCGGCGGCTCATTGCAGCCCCTCCGCGGACGCCGGCAGCGGCTCGGCCGGCGTTGGCTGTCGGTCGTTGTCGTTCTCCCCGGCCTCGCCCGGCTGTGCACCGTTGTCGATCGCCGGCGCGCCCTCCGGCGGCGTGTCCGGCCGGGTCTCGGCCTCGAGCGATTCGGGCGCCGGCGCACTCTGCAGGATCAGCACCATCCGGTTCCGATCCATTCCGGCCAGCGGCTCGACCTCGGCACGGGCGAACGGCTCGCCGTCGGGCCGCTCCAGCGCGAACAGCCGGCCGACCGGCAGGCCGGGCGGAAACTGGCCGCCGAGGCCCGAAGTCACGACCAGGTCGCCGGTCTTCACGGTGGTGTTCATCGGCAGGTCGTTGAGGCGCAGCCGGTCGACCCGCCCCGAGCCGTAGGCAATGGTGCGCTCGCCGGACGGCAGCACCTGGACCGGCAACGCGTGATCGGGGTCGGTCAGGAGGATGACCCGGGCGGTCGACCGGTCGGACTGCTCGACCTGGCCGACCACGCCGCGTGCGTCGATCACCGGCATGCCGATGCCGACGCCGTCGGTCGATCCGCGCTTGACGACGATGCGGTGGGCGAAGGGATCGAGATCGATCGCGACCAGTTCGGCGGCAAGAGCGCGCTGGGGCTGGCGCGCGGCAGCGTCGATCAGCGCGCGCAGACGGGCGTTCTCGGCGGCCAGGTCGGCCAGTTCGCCGAGCGCGGCGTCGCGCGCCAGCGCCTCACGCTCCAGCGAGCGCACCCGGTCGACCAACTCGACTCGCTGGGTCCAGAACTCGTTCAGTCGTTCGGCACTCTGGAACGGCAGGTCGATCAGCAGCACCAGCGGCTCGACCAGCTGGGTCGCGATATCGCGCAGGTGGTCGACGTAGCGACCGCGGTGGTCCAGCGCCATCAGCGTGATGGCCAGCAGCGAATACGCCATCAGGCGCGCCGTGCCGCTGGAGACGCCGATCAGCGCACGCTGGCCGTACGGGCCATTCACGACGGCCCGGTTTCAGGGTGGGGTTCGTGACGCCGGCAAGTCACCCGTGCCTCTACGACCGTCAACCGGGGAAGAAGAAATCGCCGCGGTTCTCGTCCATCATTTCCAGCGCCCGACCGCCGCCGCGGGCCACGCAGGTCAGCGGGTCCTCGGCGATGATCACCGGCAGGCCGGTTTCCTCCATCAGCAGCTTGTCGAGCTGCTTCAGCAGGGCGCCGCCACCGGTCAGGACGATGCCGGTCTCGGCGACGTCGGCGCACAGCTCCGGCGGAGTCTGCTCCAGCGCGTTCTTGACCGCGCTGGTAATCGACGACAGCGGCTCGGTCAGCGCCTCGAGCACCTCGTTGGAGTTCAGCGTGATCATCTTCGGCACGCCCTCGGCGAGATTGCGGCCCGAGACTTCCATCTCGCGCGTCTCGGTCAGCGGATAGGCGCAGCCGATCTCCAGCTTGATCCGCTCGGCGGTGGCCTCGCCGATCAAGGTGCCATAGGACCGCCGCACGTAGTTGATGATCGCGTCGTCGAAATGGTCGCCGCCGACCCGCACCGAGTTCGAGTACACGATACCGTTGAGCGAAAGCACCGCCACCTCCGAGGTGCCGCCGCCGATGTCGAGCACCATCGAGCCGCGCGCCTCGTGGATCGGGATGCCGGCGCCGATTGCCGCGGCCATCGGCTCCTCGATCAGGAACACTTCGCGCGCACCGGCGCCTTCGGCCGATTCCTTGATCGCGCGCCGCTCGACCTGGGTCGACGAACACGGCACGCAGACCAGCACCCGCGGGCTGGGCCGCAGGAAGCGCGAGGAGTGCACCTTCTTGATGAAGAACTGCAGCATCTGCTCGGTCATGTCGAAATCGGCGATCACACCGTCCTTCATCGGGCGGACCGTGCGGATGTTGCCCGGCGTGCGGCCGAGCATCTGCTTGGCCTCGATGCCGACCGAGGCGACGTTCTGGGGGCCGCCGGGGCCGCGATCCATGCGGACGGCGACCACCGAGGGTTCGTTGAGGACGATGCCCTGGCCACGCACGAAGATCAGCGTGTTGGCCGTGCCGAGATCGATCGACAGATCGTTGGAAAAGAGACCGCGCAGACGTTTGAACATGGGTACCGGTGACGTGAAGGGTGGAACCGACGCGCGAACCGCCGGGGCGAATGCGAGGTCCGCGCGCGTGTGTCGCCGTAGTGTACGCCAATCGTTCACCGCGTCCGTCCCCGATCTCATCGGATTCAGGGCATCCCGCGCGACCACGTCCACGTTCGACCGTCCCAGAGTCGCCGGACCGCCGTTAAGGGTTCGTTATACTGCCGGGCTGATTCGACACCGGGACCTTTCCCTCATGTCCATCCTGATCTGCGGCTCGCTGGCCTACGACAACATCATGGTCTTTCCCGAGCGCTTCAAGGACCACATCCTCCCCGACAAGACCCACATGCTCAACGTCGCTTTCCTGGTGCCGGAAATGCATCGGAACTTCGGCGGCTGCGCCGGCAACATCGCCTACGGCCTGCAGCAACTCGGCGGCACGCCGCTGCCGATGGCCGCGGTCGGGGCCGATTTCGATCGCTATGCCGAACGGCTCGACGAACTGGGCATCAGTCGGCGGTACGTGCTGCGCGACGACGACCACTTCACCGCCCAGGCCTACATCACCACCGACCTGGACGACAACCAGATCACCGCCTTCCACCCCGGCGCGATGAACGAGAACCACCGCAACACCGTGCCGACCGACGGCTCGATCGCCTGGGGCATCATCTCGCCCGACGGCAAGCAGGCCATGCTCGAGCATTCCGAGCAGTTCAAGGCCGCCGGCATCCCGCACATCTTCGACCCCGGCCAGGCACTGCCGATGTTCAACGGCGACGAGTTGCGCGACCTGGTCGCCAACGCCGACTGGCTGACCGTCAACTCCTACGAGTGGGAAATGATCGCCAGCAAGACCGGCTGGACCCGCGGCGAAGCGCTGAAGGGCCTCAACGGCGGGCTGATCATCACCCACGGCGGCGAGGGCTCGCAGCTGCTGACCAATGACGGCGAAGCCGCGATCCCGGCCGTCAAGCCGGCGTGCATCGCCGATCCGACCGGCTGCGGCGACGCCTACCGGGCCGGCCTGCTGTTCGGCCTCGAGCGCGGCTGGGACCCGGTCGATGCGGCCCGCCTCGGCTCATTGCTCGGCTCGATCAAGATCGCCGAGAACGCGCCGCAGGGCTACGCGCTGGACATGACCGACCTGAAGGCCCGCTACAAGGACGCGTTCGGGCGCTCGATGCCGGGCTGATCGGGCGCCGGCACGTCCCGGGCCATCGACGTTCGCCGAGCCGCTCGGCGACGCTGGAGCGGCGCCGGGATTCTGGAGTAGACTCCGAACTTCGGCGCTTGCCCCGGGAGCTCGCCAGATGCACTGGAACCGCCTGACCCACCTCGTCCTGGCCGCCCTGGCGTGGGCCGGACTTGCCGCCGCAGCCGCCGCGGAATCACCTCGACTGCAGCGCTTCGAAGCCGTCGAGCCCAGGCTGGAGAGCCGCGCCGCCGGCCTGACGATGGAACTGGCCGGCGACGGCCAGCGCTGGACGCTCGACCTCGAGGACAACACCGAGCTGCTGGCGAAGCTGACCCCGCCGCAGCGCACGCGGCTGCAGTCGCTGGACGCGCGCTGGATGAAAGGCGTCGTGCGCGGACGCCCCGGCTCCTGGGCCCGTCTGACGCGAATCGGCGAGCGCTGGACCGGCGGCTTCTTCGACGGCGAGTCGTTGCTGCTGATCGATCGCGCCGAGGCGTTTCTCGGCGCCCGGCACGCCGGCGAGACGCTGCTGTTCCGCTTCCGCGACCTCGAGTGGTCCGGCCCGATCGATTCCGGCGGCATCTCACCGCTCGGCACCCGGCAGGCTCATGCCGGTATCGGGCCGAGCTATTCCGACTTCATCGCCCACCTGCGCGACGCGCTCGGCCCGCGCGCCGCCGCCCCCCTGGCCCTGCCGGTCACGCTGGTCCTGGATACCGAGTTCCAGGGGCTCCACCCGGGCACGGCCGAAGCCGTGGCGACCGGTCGGCTGAATTTCGTCGACGGAATCTATGCCGAACAGGTCGGCGTCGGCATCGCGCTCTGGCATCTCGAGTCGCTGGCCAGCAACGGTCCCTTGACGCCGACCGACCCGTTTTCCCTGCTGCAGGAATTCCAGGACTTCATGCGCTCCGGTGGCGGCAGCAGCCTGCCGTTCGCCGGCCTTGCCCAGCTGTTCAGCGGGAAGGATTTCGACGGCGGCACGGTCGGTCTGGCCTACGTCGGCGTGCTGTGCAGCAGCTCCTTCGGCTACGGCATCAACCAGGACTTCGGTGGCGAAACCGTCAGTTCGGTGATCGTCGCCCACGAGCTGGGCCACAACTTCGGCTCGTTCCACGACGGCGACGGCAACACCTGTCCGAGCTCGGGATTCATCATGGCGCCGTCCGTCGGCGGCTCGCCGCCGACCTCGTTCAGCAGCTGCAGCCTCGACGTGATGACGCCTGCCGCGACCGCTGCCGGCTGCCTGATCGAACTCGAACCGGCCGACCTGGTCTTTCGTGACAGTTTCGAACTGCCCTGAGTTCTTGCTCGAGGCCCTACGCTGGCCGGTCGGGACCGCCCTCGAACACACGACCACGACGTGCCGTAGATTCCGACCATGAAGATCGTCATCATCGGCGCCGGCATCGTCGGCAGCACCACCGCGCTGGTGCTGACCGAGCGCGGCATCGAGGTCACCCTGATCGACGCCGAGCCCGAACCGGGCCGCGGCACCAGCCATGCCAACGGCAGCAGCCTGACGCCGGCCCACGCCGAGCCGTGGAATCCGCCGGGCGCCGGCCGCAAGCTTCTCGGCGCACTCCTCCGGCGCCGGCAGGCCTACCGCGTGTACCCGCAGGCCCTGCCCGGCCTGGTCCGCTGGGGTACGGCCTTTCTGCGCGAGTCGACGCCGGCGCGCTACTACCCGAACGCGCGGCACTGCATCCGGCTGGCCTTCCACGCGACCCGTTGCCTGGCCGAGCTGCGCGAGCGCCATGCGCTCCAGTACGACCAGCGCCTCGGCGGATCGCTGGAGCTCTACCGAACGGCCCGGGGCCTGGCCGCAGCGATCGAACTGCGCCGCCGGATCGGCGATCCGGACATCGAGTACGAACAGCTCGATCCGACCGAACTGGTCGGGGCCGAGCCGGCCCTGGCGCCGGTGGCCGACCAGTTCGTGGCCGCACTGCGGTTCCCGGCCCACGAATCCGGCGACGCGCGCCTGTTCAGCCTGGCCGCGGCCGCTCGCGCCCAGGCCCTGGGAGCCACGCTGCAGTTCGCCACCCGGGTCCGTACGATCGAACCAGCCGGCAACGGGAAGATTCGCATTTCGGCGACGATCGACGAAGAACGCCACATGTACGAGGCAGATCGAGTCATCCTGTGCACAGGAGCCGATACCCGACGGCTGCTCGAACCACTCGGCCTGCGCGTGCCGATCTACCCGGTGCAGGGGTACTCACTGACTCTTCCGGTCGGCCCGGAGATGCCGGCGCCGGCCTGGCCGCTGCTCGACTTCGAGCGCCGCTTCGTGACCGCCCGACTGGGTCCGAACCGCCTGCGGATCGCCGGCCTGGCCGACTTCACCGGCGGCAACCGATCGCTGCGCCCCGAACGGCTGGACTTCCTGCGCGACAACGCCGCGGCGCTGCTGCCCGAGCTGGCCGAGCTGATCCGGACCCACCCCGGCGAGGCCTGGACCGGCCTGCGCCCGATGACCCCGGACGGCCCGCCGCTGATCGGCCCGACCCCGGTCGACGGCCTATGGCTGAACACCGGCCACGGCGCGATGGGCTGGACCATGGCCGCCGGCTCGGCCGACCTGCTGGCCGACCGGCTGCTCGGAGAAGCCCCGAAGATCGCGCCCGAGGGCCTGGACGCCGAGCGCGCCTTCCGCTGAAGACCCGGCCGGTATTGACATCCCCGAAGCGCCACGCAACAATACGCGGCTTCCTCGTGGCTACGTAGCTCAGCTGGTTAGAGCGCGGCACTCATAATGCTGAGGTCGGTGGTTCAAGTCCACCCGTAGCCACCATTTCCTCCTTCACGATGCGTTCGACGCCGCCGGATCGAGCCGGTGCGGCGAATTTCGACGTGCGCGGTCGGCGCCGAGCGCTCAGGAAAAGGGGCCAGGGTCGAGGGGAGAGGGACGAGTGGGCGGCTCGGGCGGGGTGGACGATTCAGGTCACGGTCGGCGGCTTCGCTCCTTGAGAGGACAGACGCAAAGAAGCAAAGGTGCCAAGGGCGCAAGGAAAAACTGAAAACTGAAAACTGAAAACTGAAAACTGAAAACTGAAAACTGAGCACCGTTCACCGCTCACCGCTCACCGTTCTCCGAAACCCGAATCAGCGTCTCCCCACCCCCGCCCCACGATCACCGCACGCGACGATCCCCGCTCTCGCCCCTCGCCCCTTTCCCGGCATCGTCAAGCAGCGCTTTGACCGCGGCGTTCAGTTCGTCAACGTCGGCCCCGTCGCGCGTGAACCCGAACTCGTGCTCCGGCTGCAGCTCACGATCGAGCCAGATACCGCCCTCGGCCGGGATGGGCGGGCGCTCGGCGGCCAGCCACAGGATGGTATCGGCGCCCTGGTCGGCGTTGCGCAGCACCTTCTTCAGTGCGGCCCGGAAGCCCGGCAGCGCGGTCTTCACGCCCTCCGTATCGACCCAGCCCGGGTGCATGACCTGGACCGTCGGCGCGCCCTGCCAGCGCTCGTTCCAGGCCCGCGTCAGCGCGACCTGGGCACGCTTGTGCATCGCATAGGCCGCCATGCCGTCCCAGTCGTCGGGGTCGGGCGCGAGCATCGGCTCGATCGTCAGCGGCGTGCCGTACATGCCGCCGGACGAGACTTCGATCACCAGCGCGTCGTCGCCGAACCGGCCGGCGTCGCGCAGCCCCTCGGCGAGCACCACGTGACCGAGCAGGTTGGTTGCCAGCGAGCACTCCAGGTTCTCTTCGGTGATCCAGAAATCGTTCAGCAGCACGCCGACGTTGTCGACCAGCACGTCGATGCCGCCCTCGGCAACGGTCGGGTCGTCGACCAGCGCGCGGACCTCGCGCAGCAGCGAAAGATCGGCCCGCAGCGGACGGATCCGGCCTGCCCCCTCCGCTTCGGCCCGCAGCGTGTCGAGCTTGTCGTCGCTGCGTGCGATCGCGATCACCTCGGCGCCGAACCGACACGCCGCCAGCGCCGTGGCGCGTCCGATGCCGCCGGTTGCGCCGGTGACGACCCAGCGCTGGCCGGAAAGATCGGGCGCCAGCGGCCGCCAGTCGCGCGCGCGGCGGCGGAAACCCAGCGCGGAGAACGAGCGCAGGAAGCGGGTGTAGAAGACCAGGCTGCCGAGGGTGCGGATCATCTTGAACTCCGGCGTTTTGCGCCGTTGCGGGGCCTGCCGGTACGATACGCGGTGTGCGTCGGCAGCAGGCGACACCGCGCTGACGCACTGCTGTCGCACGCCAGTCGGCCGCCGTGGCGGTCCGCTGACGTTCCGTCGGCCCGCTCGTGTCGGTTCAATGGCCCCGAACCCGACGGCCAAGGAGCCCGACATGAACCGAACCACCGCACACGACGATATGAAACGCAACGGTCTGAACATCCACTGGAAGAACGGCATCCGGTCCTGGTTCGACCTCGATGGCATCACGATCGAGGTCTGGGGATCGAGCTGGAGCGGGCGCGAGGAAATTCGCGTCGATGGTCAGCTCGTGTCCCGCCTCCGCAGTCTGCGGCGGTCCAGCCGGCACGAGTTCACCCACGGCGGGCACGACTACGCGGTCGAGTTTTCCTGCCTGGCCCTCGGCAGCGGCACGTTCCGGATCACGCTGTACCGCGACGGCATCGAGGTCGACTCCGACGTCGGCAGCGCGATGGGCCCGGGCCTGCTCGACGCCGACGGCAAGGTGATCTGGCGGCGCGCCTGGAAGAAGATGCTGCCGATCTTCCTCATCAGCGGCCTGGCCGGCGGGGTGTTCGGCTACACCCTGGCCAGCATCCTGCCGTGATGGAGGGCCGCGATGACCATCTCGAACCGAAGCATCGGGGAGCGCCGCGGGCCGTCCCGTTCCGGACTGGGCCCTCGTCGGCCCGCCGAGCGCGGCGCGCTGGATGCCCTGGCCGGTCTGACCCTCTGGCTGACGCTGATGCACGGCGTGGCCGGGACCGGGGTCGGCTTCGTTATCGGCAGCTTCGCGCTGTGAGGGGCCGGCGATGATGATCGATTCCGAACTCGTCCGCGATCAGCGCACCCGTCGCGGCTGGACCCAGCAGCAGCTGGCCGAGGTGGCCGACCTGAGCCTGCGCACCGTCCAGCGCGTCGAGAACCAGGGCGTGGCGTCGAACGAAAGCGTCTCGGCGCTGTCGGCGGTGCTGGAACTGCCGCGCGAGGCGCTGCTGGTCCAGCCGCCGAAGCCCGGCCCGCAGCGCGCCGCCGCCGAGCGCCGCCTGGTCTGGCTCACCGCCCTGGCCGCCACCGCCGGCGCCGGCGTCGGGACCGTGGTCACGCTGCTGGTGGTCGGGGTGTGACGCCGGACCGGGGACGAGGGGCCCGAGCGGGCGGCGGATTCCGGTCACGCTCGGCGCCTTCGTTCCTCGGAGGATGGACGCAAAGACGCGAAGGTGCCAGGACCGCGGAGATTGAACCGACCCGAGCACCCAACCCCGGACCTTCTGAATCCCTGATCCCTGATCCCTGATCCCTGATCCCTGATCCCTGATCCCTAAAACCCGAAACCTGAAACCTGAAACCTGAAACCTGAAACCCGAAACCCGAAACCCGAAACCCGAAACCCGAAACCCGAAACCCGAAACCCGAAACCCGAAACCGAAACCGAAACCGAAACCGAAAACAGCCTACCCCGCCCTCACCGACCGCCGTCGTCCGCCACCCCGTCGTTCAACGCCTCGAACTCGAACCGCAACACCACCTCGTCGCCGACCAGGTCGTTGTCCAGCGCGTAGGTCATGCCCCACTCGCTGCGGCGCAGCGTGGTGGTGGCCGAGATGCCCAGCGTGTCCTTGCCGTGGCCGAACGGGTAGTCGGCGCGGCGGTTGATGGTGGTCTCGAGTTCCACGGGGTGCGACTGGCCGCGCAGGGTCAGGTTGCCGGACAGCGTGCCCTGGCCGTTCGCGCCGGGTTCGTAGTCGGTGGCCTCGAACACGATCTCCGGATGGTCGTCGGCGGACAGGAAGTCGTCGCTGCGCACGTGCCGGTCGCGACGGTCGTGGTCGGTGAACACGCTGTCGGCCTGGACGACGACGCGGCCGGAGGACAGTGTCCCGGTCTCGGGGTCGTAGACGAACCGGCCCTCGGCGTCCAGGAACAGGCCCAGGGTCCGGGCGTAGCCGATGTGCATGACCTCGAAGCCGATCGAGAAATGATCCGGATCGATCGCCCATTCGATCGGCTCGGCGCGCGCCGACCAGCAGGGCGCAAGCGCCAGCGCGGCGACCAGGGGGGCAAGCGGGGTGGCAAGACGTCGAAGGTTCATCGCGGTTCTCCTGCCGGATCGGGCCGGCGTGCGAGTTCGGTGGTGTCGAAAATGAAGGAAGCGGTCAGCGCCAGCAGCGAAAGCGAGGCCAGAGCGGTGGCCCAGCCGGCCGGCACCGCCGGGACGAGACAGGCCGCCAGGACAACGCCCTGCAGCACGCAGATCACCTTGCGGGTGCGGCCGGGGCGGAGTTCGGCGGTGAGCTTCGGCCAGGCCCGGCCGGCCAGGACGAAGGCGTAGCGCATCAGGCCGATCGCCAGCACCCACGGACCGACCTTGCCGGTCAGGGCCAGCGCCAGGCTCAGCACCAGGATCAGCAGGGCGTCGATTTCCATGTCGAAGCGGGCGCCGAACGCGCTGACCCGGCCGGTGATCCGGGCCAGCCAGCCGTCCAGGCCGTCGAGCAGCAGCGCCAGCGCGGCGAGTGCGGCCAGCATCTGCCCGTGCTCGGCGATTGCCGCCGGCGCGACCAGCAGTCCGGCCAGGACCGCGACCAGCGCCGCGCGGGCCAGGGTCACGCGGTTGGGCCAGCCGAACTCGCGCCTGTGCGCCGGCCAGGCCCGGCCGATCGCCGCGGCGACCCCGGCGTAGACCGCGACCGTGGCCAGCATCGCCAGCGCGCCGACCCGCAGCGAAAGCGGCAGCGCGGCCTGCACGACCATCGCCAGCCCGGCGCCGGCGGCCAGGTCGGGCAGGATCGGGCGGATTCGTTCGGCGATCGGCATCCGGATACCCTACTCCTTTCGCATGCTCGAGACTCGGCGCCCCGACGATGACGCCGACGTTACACAATAGAGCGCATGAGTGAAACCAGGCCCACGATCGCTCGAGGATTCTGGACCGTCGCGCCGGGCCGCGGCGAGCTGCGCGAGTGCGTGCTCGACCCGCCCGGCCCGGACCAGGTGCGCGTCCGCACGCGCTACAGCGGCATCAGTCGGGGCAGCGAATCGCTGGTCTTCCACGGCCGCGTCCCGGAGAGCGAGTACCGGCGAATGCGCGCGCCGTTCCAGCGCGGCGAGTTTCCGTTCCCGGTGCAGTACGGTTACGCCTGCGTCGGCGAGGTCGAGGCCGGACCCGATCGGCTTCTCGGCCGAACCGTGTTCTGCCTGCACCCGCACCAGGACCGCTTCGTGGTGCCGGCCGAGGCGGTGCACGTGCTGCCCGAAGGGGTCCCGGCCGGACGCGCGGTGCTCGCGGCCAATGCCGAGACCGCATTGAACGCGCTGTGGGACGCCCAGGCCGGCCCCGGCGACCGGATCACCGTGGTCGGCGGCGGGGTGGTCGGGCTGCTGGTTACCCGGCTGGCCGCCCAACTCCCGGGCGCCGAGCTCACCCTGATCGACGTCGACCCGGCCCGCCGGGCCGTGGCCGAGCGGCTGGGCGCGACCTTCGCCCTCCCCGACGAGGCCCCGACCGACCAGGACCTCGTGTTCCATGCCAGCGCCACCGCCGAGGGCCTGCAGACCGCGCTGAACGCGGCCGGCTTCGAGGCCGAGATCATCGAGCTGAGCTGGTACGGCGAAGGTCGAACCCCGGTCGCGCTGGGCGGCGCGTTCCACGCCCGACGGCTGACGCTGCGGGCCAGCCAGGTCGGCCGGGTACCGGCACGGCGCCGGGCACGCTGGACCCCTCGCCGCCGGCTGGCCGCCGCACTGGCCCTGCTGGCCGACGATGCACTGGACGCGCTGATCGACGACGAGTGCACCTTCGACGCGCTGCCGGCGCGGATGCCCGGCCTGGCCAACGCGCAGGCCGCCGGCCTGTGCCTGCGGGTCGCCTATCCCGACCGACATGCCGACTGATCTGCCGACCGACCTGCCGACCGACCTGCCGATCGAGCGAGGTCGTCGTCCGCCGCCGCTCGATCGGGCTCCCCATCCGCACGAGGAAATCCGATGTACCACCTGACCGTTCGCGACCACTTCATGATCGCCCACAGCTTCCGCGGCGAGATCTTCGGCCCCGCCCAGGGGGTGCACGGCGCCACCTACGTGGTCGACGCCCGGTTCTCGCGTGCCGCGCTCGACGGCGACAACCTGGTCGTCGACATCGGCCTGGCCGGCGACGTGCTGGCCGGCATCCTGGCCGAGCTGAACTACCGCAACCTCGACGACGAGGAGCGCTTCGCCGGACAGAACACCACCACCGAGTTCCTGGCCGGCCACATCCACGCGCGCCTGGCCGAAGCCGCCCGCGACGGCCGCCTGGGACCCGGCGGCCGGGACATCGAGCGAATCGCCGTGACCCTGTCGGAATCCCACGTCGCCCGCGCCGGCTTCGAAGGGCCGGTGTGAGTCCGACGCCGGCACTCGACCTGCTGGTGCCCGGCGACCCGACGCGGCGCACCGGCGGCTCGCTGTACGACGCGCGGATCGCCGAAGGCCTGCGCGCGGCCGGCTGGACGGTCGGCGTGCACGGGCTGGACGGCGATTTTCCGGTCGCCGACGACACCGCCCGCCGGGCCTTCGACGCCGCGCTGGCCGGCCTCCCCGACGGCGCCACGGCCGTGGTCGACGGACTGGCGCTCGGCGGTCTGCCCGAGGTCGCCGAGGCCCACGCCGGGCGACTCGACCTGGTGGCCCTGGTCCACCACCCGCTGTGCGACGAGACCGGCCTGGCCGCCGCGCGTGCCGAGCGACTGCGGGCCTCGGAGACCCGCGCCGTGGCGGCCTGTCGCCGCATCGTCACCACCAGCCGGTTCACCGCGCGCCGTCTGCAGGCGCTGGGCATGGCCACCGCTTCGATTGCGGTGGTCGAACCCGGCACCGACCCGGCACCGCCGGCCCGCTCGGCCGTCGCCGGCTCCGACGGCGGCGAACGGTTCGAGCTGCTCTCGGTCGGCAGCCTGGTGCCGCGCAAGGCCCAGGACCTGCTCGTCGATGCCCTGGCGCGAGTGGCCGACCGGCCCTGGGCGTGTCGACTGGTCGGCGCCCCCCGCGACCCGGCCTTCGCCGAGCGCGTCGGTGCCCGGATCCGCGAGCACGGCCTGGCCGACCGCATCGACCTGCCCGGCGAGGCCGAGCCGCGGGTGCTGGACGCGGCCTACCACGCGGCCGACCTGTTCGTGCTGCCGTCGCACTACGAGGGCTTCGGCATGGTCGTCACCGAGGCCCTGGCGCGCGGCCTGCCGCTCGTCGCCACGACCGGCGGCGCGCTGGCCGACACCGTGCCCGAGACCGCCGCGCTGAAAGTGGCACCGGCCGATCCCGACGCGCTGGCCGCGGCCCTGGCCCGCTGGTTCGACGAGCGCGCGCTGCGCGCGCGCCTCCGCGCCGGGGCGATGCAGGCCCGCGCCGGGCTGCCCGACTGGCCGAGCGCCGCGCAGCGCTTCGCCGACGCGGTCCAGCTCCGATGAGCGAAGAGCATCGCGACAGTGGTCACAACGATCGCTTCCAGGCCGACTGGCTGGCGCTGCGCGAGCCGGCCGACCATGCCGCCCGGTCGACCGCGCTCGAGGCCGAGCTTCGCGAAGCGCTGGCCGGCCGCGCTGCACCGCTGCACATCGTCGACCTGGGCGCCGGCACCGGCAGCAATGCAGCGCACCTGGCCCCGCGGCTGCCCTGCGCACAGCACTGGCGGCTGGTCGATCACGATGCCGCGTTGCTGGAGCGGGCCCGACGACGACTGGGGCGAATCGAGGGCCCGCCGGACTCCGATCCCGGCATCGAGCTCGAGATCGAACTCGATCTCCGTTCGCTGGCCGATCTCGACGCGGTGCTCGATCGCCCCTGCGACCTGGTCACCGCCTCGGCGCTGCTCGACCTGGTCTCGCGCGATTGGATCGAATCGCTGGCCGCTGCCATGGCGCACCGGCGCTGCGCGGTGCTGATGGTGCTCAGCGTCGACGGCCGCTGGCGCTTTCTCGGGCCCGATGGGCGCGGCGTGTCCGACGCCGACGACGACCGGATGCTCCAGCACTACCGCGACCACCAGGCGCGCGACAAGGGCCTGGGCGCGGCCCTCGGCGGCGAGGCGCCGGGCGTGCTGGCCGCCGCCCTCGAGCGGCATGGGTACATCGTCCGCACCGCGCCCAGCCCATGGCGGCTGCCGGCCGGCCTCCACGACGCGCTGACCGGCCGACTGCTGGCCGGCTGGGCCGAAGCGATCGCCATCCAGGTGCCCGAGGCACGGGCCGAGATCGACGACTGGTCGGCCCGACGCGCCCGCGCGCTGCGCGACGGTCGGATCGGCGTCGAGGTCGGCCACGTCGACCTGTTCGCGCAGCCGCCGGCATCGCCCGGAGCTGCTCGACGATGAATGCACGCCCGGGCATCGGACCATGACCGCGCGCTGGCGCCTGGCCCTGCGCGTGCTGACCAGCCTCGGTCTGCTGGTGCTGCTGGCGTGCCTGCTCGACCCGGCCGAGATCGCCGACCAGGTGCGGCGCATCGACCCGTCGTGGCTGGCGGTCGGCCTGGCGCTGTGCGTGCTGCAGATGCTGGCCGCAGCCGCCCGCTGGCGCCTGACGGCGATCGCGATCGGCGTTCCGCTGTCGCGTCGCCGCGCGATCTACGACTACTACCTGGCCGGCCTGGCCAACCAGCTGCTGCCCGGCGGCGTGGCCGGCGACGCGGCCCGCGCCGTCCGCCATGCCCGCAGCAGCGGACGGACCGGGCTGGCCGTGCGCGCGGTTGTGCTGGAACGCGCCTCGGGCCAGCTGGTGCTGTTGACGATCACCGCGCTGCTGCTCATCACCACCCCGCTGGGCCGCACCATCGCCGGCACTGCCGACAAGGCGCTGGGGCCGGCGCTGCCGGCTGCTGCCGCGCTCGGCGCGCTGGCGCTGGTCGTGCTGCTCCGGCGCCGACCGGACTGGCTCCAGGCGCTGTGGACCGACGCCCGCCGCGCGCTGCTGTCGCGCCGCTACGGCCCGCGGCAGCTGCTGCTGTCGCTGGTGGTGTTCGGCACACTGTGCGGCGCCTTCGCCAGCGCCGGTCGCATGCTGGGCGTGGAGGTCGGCGGCGCCGACCTGCTGGTCCTTGCGCCGCTGGTGCTGCTGGCCATGCTGATCCCGCTCTCGGTCGGCGGCTGGGGCGTGCGCGAATCGGCCGCCGCCGGTCTGTTCGCGCTGGCCGGCTACGCGCCCGAAACCGGCGTCGCCGTGTCGATCGCCTACGGGCTGGTCACACTGCTGGCAACGCTGCCGGGCGCGCTGGTTCCGCTGCTGGAGCCGGACGAGCGCTCCACCGCATCCTGATCGATTGCGGGGACGACTGTCGAAACGATGGCCGGATCGATTGCCGGATCAGTCGTCGAATCGATCGTTGCCTCCGGCGCCGTACGCGCCGCTCAGGGCAACGTCGAACAGCGTATCGTCGCCCAGCGCCACGCGCCGCACCGTCGGCCGCAGCGCCTCATCGACGGTCCGGATCGGGCGCAGCGCGAGCCCGCAGCGGCCCGAGCCCATCAGCATCGGCGCGACCAGCAGGTGCAGGCGGTCCAGCGCGCCGGCGTCGATGAAGCGCGACAGCGTCACCGCGCCACCCTCGACCAGCACCCGCCGGAGCCCGCGCGCGGCCAGCGCCTCGAGCACCGCCACGGGCTCGACCCCATCGGGGCCGACCTCGATCGTCGCGCGCTCGACGTGCGGCCCGGCGGCCGATTCCCCGACCGCCGGTCCCACCAGGTGCAGCGTTGCCGCCGCACCGGGCGCGGCAGCCAGCGGCGAGGTGTCGAGCGGTGCCCGACCGCGCGGATCGAGCACCACGCGCACCGGGTCGTCGCCCGGCACGTGGCGAACCGTCAAACGGGGCTGATCGGCGACTACCGTTCCGACGCCGACCAGGACGGCATCGACCAGCGCGCGCAGCCGGTGCAGGTGGACCAGGGCGGCGTGGCCGTTGATGGTGTGCGAATGCCCGGTCTCGGTCGCGATCCGGCCGTCCAGGGTCTGGCCGAGCTGACCGACCACCCAGCGCGGACCGGCCGCGGCCACCGGAGCGAGCGCATCGAGCAGGTCGGCCGCATCCGCATCGACCGGCCGATCGCCGGCCCAGCCGTCCGGGGCGATGTGCAGGTCCGGACAGGCCTGTCCGCCCCGCCCGGCGCGCGCCCGCAGCGCGGACCAGGCGGTCTCGAGATCGATCGGATCGGCGGCGTCGGGCATCGGCACGGGGTTCCTGGACGGTCGTTGGAGAGGCTCGCTGCGCGGCCTGAACGACCGCCAGCGCGTTGAACTCTAGCCCAACCGCCGCAATATCGGTTCACGCACGCGTCGTCCCTGCCGCGCTATCTTGGCGCTTTGAACGCCCCGGTGAATCCCGCCATGCATCAATCCGAACGCGCCGTTTTCGACCTGCGTCGCGGCCTGCCGGTCCTGATCCGCGCCGCCGACGGCGATCGGGTTGCCTACCCGGTGGAGCGCGGCAGCGCGCTGCTCGACGCGCTGGAGCCGGCCGAGGACGCCGCGCTGGCGCTGGTGCTGCGGCGCCCACGGCTGGCCGCGCTGGGCCTGCCGGCCGATGACGATGCCCGGCTGCCCGCGCGCCTTCGCGGGCCGATCGCCCGCGACCGGCTGGCTGCCTGGGCCACCGGCGACGGCCGGCCGGCGGACGACGCGTTCGGACCGCTGGAGCCGGCCGGCAGCGCCGACCGCGCCGCGCTGGCGCTGATGCGGCGGGCCCGGCTGATCCCGGCGGCGATCACCGGGCCGGTCACGCCAGAGCTCGAGGCCCTTGCCGAGCGCGGCCCGCTGCTTCGGGTCGAGGCCACCGAGGCCGCGGACTGCGCCGACCAGGCCGCCGACCGGGTCCGCCGGGTCAGCGAAGCGCCGGTGCCGCTGGCCGACGCGCCCGACAGCCGGTTCGTGCTGTTCCGCGAGGCCGACGGCCTGCGTGAGCATATCGCGGTGGTCATCGGCCAGCCCGAGAGCTGGCCCGACCCGGTGCCCGTTCGCCTGCACTCGGCCTGCCTGACCGGCGACCTGTTCGGCAGCCTCCGCTGCGACTGCGGCGAACAGCTGCGCAACGCGGTCGCCACCATCGCCCGGCTCGGCGGCGGCGTGTTGCTGTACCTGGACCAGGAAGGCCGCGGCATCGGCCTGGCCAACAAGCTGCGCGCCTACACGCTGCAGGACGCCGGCCACGACACCGTCGACGCCGACGGCCTGCTCGGCTTCCACCACGACGAGCGCCGCTTCGCCTCGGCCGCGAGCATGCTGGAATCGGTGGGCGTCAAACGCTGCCGCCTGCTGACCAACAACCCGTCCAAGATCGAGGCCCTGACCGCCCACGGCATCGAGGTCCACGCCCGGGAAGCCGTCTACGGCCGCCTGACCGAACAGAACCGACGCTACCTCAGCGCCAAGGCCGAACGCTCCGGCCACCTGCTCGACGACGTGCTCGACGCCGAGTCCTGATCGTCGGACCCATCGCCGGCGCTGGACCGAAGGCCTGCGGAAGGCCGGCTGTGCCGGGCGAAGGGTGGCCCGGCCTTCGCGAGCAAGCTCCCTCCAACAGGCGAATCAGCGCCGGCGCCGGATCGAAGGCCTGTTGGAGGCCGCTTGCGGGCGAAGGGTGGCCGGTTCCGGCCTTCGCGAGCAAGCTCGCTCCCACAAGCAT
>NZ_JAAWWS010000130.1 GCF_012272825.1 Wenzhouxiangella sp. XN79A
CGGCGCCGGATCGAAGGCCTGTTGGAGGCCGCTTGCGGGCGAAGGGTGGCCCGGCCGGTTCGCGAGCAAGCTCCCTCCAACAGGAAAATCAGCGCTGGCGCCGGATCGAAGGCCTGTTGGAGGCCGCTTGCGGGCGAAGGGTGGTCCGGCCGGTTCGCGAGCAAGCTCCCTCCAACAGGAAAATCAGCGCCGGCGCCGGATCGAAGGCCTGTTGGAGGCCGCTTGCGGGCGAAGGGTGGCCCGGCCGGTTCGCGAGCAAGCTCCCTCCAACAGGAAAATCAGCGCCGGCGCCGGATCGAAGGCCTGTTGGAGGCCGCTTGCGGGCGAAGGGTGGCCCGGCCGGTTCGCGAGCAAGCTCCCTCCAACAGGCGAACTGAGCGCAGCGCCGGATCGAAGGCCTGCAGGAGGCCGGGTCTGCCGGGCGAACGATCGAGCCCTCGACCTTCAGAGGATGGACGCAACGGCGCAATGGGGCGAAGACCGCAACGAACGACTGAGAACCGAGAACTGAAAACTTCCCCCGCGAGAAGACGCCCGAGATCGCCTGTGGGAGGCCGGCTGGGCCGGGCGAAGGGTGGCGCCTTCGTTCCTCGAGAGGATGGACGCAACGGCGCAATGGGGCGAAGACCGCAATGAACGACTGAAAACCGAGAACCGAGAACTGAGAACTTCCTCCGTGAGAGGACGCCTGTGGGAGGCCGGCTGTGCCGGGCGAAGGGGCGCTCAGGTTCCGCAGAAGGTCTGCGTGACCCGCTCGTGGTCGGCCGGCGGGTCGCGAAGGTCGGCGAAGTCCTCGTCGAATTCGAAGGGCCGGGCCCAGGCGCGCTGCAGTCGCTCGAAGACGCTGAAGTCGTCGCGGTCCTCGGCTGCGCGGATGGCGCGTTCGACGAGGTGGTTGCGCGGGATGCGGTCGGGGTTGGCGACGTTCATGTCGCTGCGGATCGTATCGATCGGGCGATCGTCGTCGGCCAGCCGGGCGCGCCACTGCGGCAGCCAGGCATCGAGCGCCGAGCGGTCGGCGAACAGACCGGCCAGCAGCGCCGGCGTCGAACCGTCGAGCGCACCGGCCAGGTGACGGAAGGCCAGCGTGAAGTCGGCATGGCCGGCATGCAGCGCGTCGAGAAAGCCGCGGATCAGTGCAGCATCCTCGGGGCCGGCCTCGGCCAGGCCGAGCTTGGCGCCGAACACCGCCCGCCAGTGCCGCTCGAAGATGCCCGGGAACGCTTCCAGCCGCTCGTTGACCTTGGCGATCGCCGCGTTCTCGTCGCCGTCGATGCACGCCAGCAGGGTCTCGGCCAGCCGGGCCAGGTTCCAGTGCGCGATCACGGGCTGGTTGGCGTAGGCATAGCGGCCGTGGCGGTCGATCGAGCTGAACACCTGCTTCGGATCGAACGTGTCCATGAACGCGCACGGCCCGTAGTCGATGGTCTCGCCGGACAGTGCGCAGTTGTCGGTGTTCATCACGCCATGGATGAAGCCCACCCCGAGCCACTTCGCGACCAGCGCGGCCTGGGCCTCGACGGCATGGTCGAGCAGCGCCAGGGCCGCGTTGTCGCCGGGCGACACGCCGAGCCGATCCAGCGTGAAATCGATCAGCGCTGCGACCGTGTCGACATCGCCGCGCGCGGCGAAATACTGGAAGGTACCGACCCGCACGTGGCTTCGGGCGACGCGGGTGATCACGCCGCCGGGCAGCGGCTGCTCGCGCTGGACGAACTCGCCGGTGGCCACCGCGGCCAGTGCGCGGGTGGTCGGGATGCCGAGCGCGTGCATCGCCTCGCTGACCAGGTACTCGCGGATCACCGGGCCCAGCGCGGCCCGGCCGTCGCCGCCGCGCGAGAACGGGGTCGGTCCGGAGCCCTTCAGCTGGACGTCGAACGTACGGCCCTCGCGATCCTGCAGTTCGCCGAGCAGCAGCGCGCGGCCGTCACCAAGCTGCGGCACGAAATGGCCGAACTGGTGGCCGGCATAGGCCATGGCCAGCGGCCTGGCGCCGTCGGGCACGCGGTTGCCGGCGAACACCTCGAGCAACGCGGTGTCCGGCCGATCGACCGGCACGCCCAGCGCTTCGGCCAGCGGACGGTTGAACGCGATCCAGCGCGGCGCCGCCACCGGCACCGGCGACTGGCGGACGTGGGCGTGCTCGGGGAGCGCAGCGTAGCGGGCCTGGAACGGGATCATGGAACCGGACTCGTCGCGCCGGGCTCGGCGCGGATTGAAATGCCGGCACAGTCTACCGGCCGGCGCGCTCCACCGGGTCGACGGCCGAGTGCGATGCCGGCCGCTCGGCGCCGGATTCAGCCGCCGAGACGGTCCGGCAGGTGGGTCACGTTGGCCGGCTGATCGAGCCGCGCCAGGCCCTCCTCGAGCAGCGCCTCGGCCTCGTCGCCGAAGCGCGGGACCTGCATCGAGAACACCACGTCCAGGTCGATGCTGACACTGGGGAACCGGGCCGGCTGGCGCGGCAGCGAACGGCGCAGGCGGCTGCGGAGGATCTGCGCGCCTTCCTCCGAGGTGGCCGGCAGCACCAGCGTGTAGGTTTCCGGGCCGCTGCGGCCGACGGTGTCTTCGATCCGCACTTCGCGGATCAGCACCCGCTCGAGATGGCGCATCAGCGCCTCGCCCCAGCGATTTCCATAACGCCGCGACACTTCCGGTCGATTGAGCAGCCGCACGTGCACCAGGCTCCAGGGCAGGCCCAGGCGGTCGTGCAGGCTGAGGGTCTGCTGCATCCGCGCCAGCAGGCCGGTCCGGCTGCGCTCGATGTTCGGCGACCGCATCGCCGGGTCGTCGTCGTTCTGCTCGGCTTCGGCCTGGCGCAGGAAGGTCGTGACCGGGTCGAGCAGGTCGCTTTCGGTGAACGGCTTGGGCACCAGCTCGTTGGCGCCGGCCTCGATCGCCGCGCGCCGTCCGTCGGACTCCTCGAGGCTGGTCACCACCAGCACCGGCAACTGGCGAAGCCGGTCGGAGGTCGCGCCGCGGATCCGGTGGATCAACTCCACACCGTCGACCCGCGGCATCATCAGGTCGGTGATCACCGCCCGGATCGTGGCGTCCTCGCGCAGCCGGCGCCAGCCCGCTTCACCGTCTTCGGCCAGCACCACGTCGAAGCGCTTTTCGAGGCAGCGTTGCGCGGCGAAGCGCATCAATCGCGAATCGTCGACGAACAGCACCCGCGCCCGCGGGGCGCCGGCGTCGTGTTCGCGATCGTGCGTATTCCGCATGGCTCGGCTCCGCGGTCCGGGTGCGCGGCTCGGAGCCCTGCGCCCCGTCCACGACCCGACTATAAACCAAGTGCCTCGCGCCGGCAGTCCGGCCCGGACCCAGCGTCGACCATGACCTTCGCCACGTCCGCCGACGACACCGATCTGCGACACTCGCGCGCCAGCGTCCGGGCCGGCTGCGGAACCATGGGCCCGCGCCGCGGACGAACCCTCGAAGCACGACGCAACGACGTCGGCTCGAGACGCCATCGCCAAGCCGGCCTTTCGGCCCAGCCAGGACGACCACGCATGCGCAAGCTCCTCATCCCCATCGCCGTTGTCTCGATCGCACTGCTGGGCTGGTGGCTCTGGCCGCGCGACGGCACCGGCGCCGCGATCGAGTTCACCACCCAGCCGGTCGAGCGCGGCGAGATCGTCCGGATCGTCTCGTCGGTCGGCTCGGTGCGCGCATTGAACACGGTCGAAGTCGGTTCGCAGCTTTCGGGCCAGGTCATCGAACTGCTCGCCGATTTCAACACGCCGGTCGAGGCCGGCGACCTGCTGGCCCGGCTCGACCCGCAGACCTTCGAGCGCCGCGTGCAGGAAGCGGAAGCCAACCTCGCCGTTGCCCGCGCCAACGTGTCGATCCAGGCCGCCGGCATCGAGAAGGCCCGGGCCAACCTGGCCAATGCCCGGGCCGAGTTCGAACGCCAGCAGGCCCTGGTCGAGCGCGGCAGCGTATCGGCCTCGGCACTGGACAACGCCGAGGCCGCGTTCCTGTCGGCGCAGGCCGACCTGTCGATCGCCGAGGCGCAGCACCAGAACGCGCTGGCTACCGTGCAGCAGCGCGAGGCCTCGCTGGAAGCGGCCCGCATCGACCTCGATCGGACCGCGATCCGCGCACCGATCGACGGCGTCGTCATCGACCGCGCGGTCGATATCGGGCAGACCGTGGCGGCCAGTCTGCAGGCACCGATCCTATTCTCGATCGCTCAGGACCTGGGCGAAATCCAGATCGAGGCCAGCGTCGACGAAGCCGACATCGGCAGCGTGCGCGGCGGCGCGGCGGCCGAGTTCACCGTCGATGCCTTTCCGGGCGAAACCTTCCAGGCCGAGGTGGGCCAGGTCCGACTGGCGCCGAACGAAGAACAGAACGTGGTCACCTACACCGTCGTGATCAACGCCGACAACCCCGACCGCAAACTGCTGCCGGGCATGACGGCAAGCATCGACATCGTCACCGGCCGTCGCGAAGACGCGCTGCGGGCCAGCAACGCCGCGGTTCGCTTCCGCCCGCCCGAAGACCTGATGCCCGAATCGGCGAACGAAACCGGCGGCGGCCCGGGCGGCGGAGCTCGGGGCAATCCGGGCGAAGCGATGAACCGGATGCTGGTCGAGGTCGGGGTCGACGAGGCCACCCGCGAAGTCGTCGCCGAGGAACTGCGCGAGGGCTTCCGCGGCATGGTCGGGCTGTTCCAGTCCGGGGCCGACCGGGAGACGATCCGCGAACGGGTCACCGCGATGACCCGCGAGGTGCTGGTCCGCAACCTGACGGCCGAACAGGTCGAGCAGATCGAGGAAATCCAGCGGCAACGCGACGCGACCCGCGCCGGCACGGTCTACACGGTCAATCCGGACGACAGCTTGACGGCCCACCCCGTGCGCCTGGGCATCAGCGACGATCGCTTCACCGAAATCGTGATCGGCGACCTGGAGCCGGGCATGGAACTGGTCACCCGCATCCGCCGCACGGAACCGGACGCATGAGCACCGCGCCGCCGCTGATCCGGGCCGAGGGGCTGTGCAAGGACTACGTCATGGGCCGCAACGTGGTTCATGCGCTGATCGATGTCGACGTCGAGATCGACAACGGCGAATTCGTCGCCGTCATGGGGCCGTCGGGGTCGGGCAAGTCGACCTTCATGAACATGGTCGGCGCGCTCGACCGGCCGACCCGCGGTCGCCTGACCATTGCCGGCCGCGACCTGGCCGAGCTCGACGACGACGAACAGGCCCGGCTGCGCAACGAAACCCTGGGCTTCGTGTTCCAGCAGTTCATGCTGCTGGCGCGGACCAGCGCGCTCGACAACGTCAAGCTGCCGTTGATGTACACCGCGATGGATCGCGACGAAAAGCAGCAGCGGGCCGAGGCGGCGCTGAACCGCGTCGGCCTGGCCGATCGCATGGACCACAACCCGTCCCAGCTGTCCGGTGGACAGCAGCAGCGCGTCGCCATTGCCCGGGCGCTGGTCAACCGTCCGCGGATGATTCTCGCCGACGAGCCCACCGGCGCACTGGACACCGCCACCGCTGAAGAAATCATGGGCCTGTTCGGTGCGCTCAATGCCGAGGGCGTGACCGTCGTGCTGGTCACCCACGAAGAAGAAATCGCCGAGCACGCGCGCCGCATCATCCGGTTCCGGGACGGCCGCATCCAGACCGATCAGCGGAGGCAGGCGGCATGAACGACGAACGCACCGGACTGCACCTGTCGGCCAGCCTGGCCATCGCGCTGAAGGCGATCCGGACCAACGCCGTGCGCAGCCTGCTGACCATGCTGGGCATCATCATCGGCATCGGTGCGGCCATCGTCGCGGTATCGATCGCCCAGGGCGCCGGCAAGCAGCTGACCGACCAGATCGAACAGTTCGGCACGCACACGCTGCAGGTCCGTCCCGGCAACAGCTGGTGGGGCGGCCGATCACGCGGCGCCGATTCCGAGCGCCCGTTGACCGACGACGACGTCGAGGCCCTGCGCGCGCTCGACGGCATCGAAGCGGCGTCGGGGCGGGTCCAGGCCAGCGTGACCTCGGTGGCCGACGGCAACAACTGGCCGACCACCCTGCTCGGCGTCGGTGCCGATTTCGCGCTGATCGAGAACTTCGAGATCGCCGAGGGTCGCAACATCACCGAGGCCGAGGCCGAGCGCGGCGCCAAGATCGCGGTGCTGGGCCAGACGGTCGTGGAGGAACTGTTCAACGGCGCCAACCCGATCGGCCAGCGCATCCGCGTCAACCGCACCTCGGCCACGGTGGTCGGCGTGCTGGAAGAAAAGGGCGCGGGCTCCTGGGGCCAGGACCAGGACGACGTGATCTGGATGCCGCTGGACACCGTTCGAAGCCGCGTTGCGCGCTCGGCCGAAGCGGTGGCCGACAACGCAGGCCGGATCCATCTGAAGGTGTGGGACGGCCTCGAGGTCCTCGACGTCGAGCGCGAGGTCGAGCACCTGATGCGGGTCCGGCGCGACATCCAGCCGGGGGCCGAGGACGATTTCCGCATCGCCAACTTCGCCGAATTCATCCGCGCCCGCAACGAGACCGAGAGCCTGCTCGGCTTCCTGCTGGCCGCGTTCTCCGCGACCTCGCTGGTCGTGGGCGGCATCGGCATCATGAACATCATGCTGGTCTCGGTCACCGAGCGCACCCGCGAGATCGGGCTGCGGCGCGCGGTCGGCGCGCGCTCGCGCGACGTGCTGACCCAGTTCCTGGTCGAGGCCACGGTGCTCGGCCTGCTCGGCGGGCTGGTCGGGCTGCTGCTGGGCATCGGCGGAACGATGCTGGCCGCCCGGCTGGGCGAGTTCCCGGTGTTGCTCTCGCCGATCACGCTGGTCGGCGCGGTCGGCGTGGCGGTGCTGATCGCGGTGTTCTTCGGCTACTACCCGGCCCGCCGGGCCTCGCGGCTGGACCCGATCGACGCGCTGCGCTTCGAGTAGCGCGTCAGGCCGAGGAACCGGCCGCCAGCAGGACCACGTTGTCGGGCCGACCGGCGGGGCGGTCGGCGCGCATCAGGGCCGCGGCATCGAGATTCTTCTTCGGCAGGTGGACGAAGAACTCCAGCGCCACGTCCGGGGTCCGACCGCGCACCTCGAAGCGCTGGGTCTCGAGCGCATCGCGCAGACGGAATCTCAGGGCCCGGGCGCCTGCGGCGGTGGTTGCCGGCAGCAGCAGCATGAAGTGATCCGAACCGGTCCGCCCGACGGTGTCCTCGACCCGCACGGTCCGGGCCAGCACCGACTCGAGCAGACGCATCACCGCATCGCGTCCTCCAGCACCGAGTTCAGCGTCGAGCGACTCGGCGTTGCTCAACCGGATCTGCAGGATGGCCAGCGGCAGATCGTGCCGGGCATGCAGGCTCAGGGCCTGGCGCATGCGGCCGATGAATCCGGCGCGGGTCCGTTCCACGTTGGGCGCCGCGGGCACTTCGACCGGCGTCGAGGCCGCGACCCGGGCCGGACGCCCATGCAGCAACCGTTCGACGCGCAGCCGCAGGGCATCGTCGCGAAACGGCTTGGTCATCAGGTCGTCGGCACCGGCGGCACGGACCCGCTTGCGCTCGATCGGACCGGCCGAACCGCTGACCGCCATGACCGGCAGATCCCGGATCGTGGGATGTTCGGCGTTGCGGATCCGGGACACCAGCTCGAATCCGTCGACGCCCGGCATCATCAGGTCGGTGATCACGGCGCGCACTTCGGGATGCTCGGCCAGCACCGCCAGCGCCGCGTCGCCGTCCTCGGCCAGCAGCACCGTGTACTCCGCGCTCAGCGCCTTGCGCGCGGCAAACCGCATCAGCCGCGAATCGTCGACGAACAGGATCGTTGCTTGACTGCCGCTTTCGGTGCCCATGGCCGGCCTCGTTTCCGATGATGGTCACGCGGCATCGTGCCGCGCGCTCGCACTGATGGATACAAGACCGATGCCAACGCCGCCAGGCGCGTGCCATGGTTCACATTTCCGGCGATCGACTCGGCGCAATGCCCGGATTCGACGAGGATCGTGCGCGCACCGTGTCCGGCCGATCCGCGCAGACCGTCAGATTGCGACAACGGCGCTCCGTCCTCCCTGCGCCGGCACCACCGCAGCCCGCAGGCTCCTGACGCCATCGCCCGTCGAACCAGCGCCGGTTCCGGCCTGCCACGGCCCGACCCTTGCCAGGAGGGCCGCAACGAGGAAAAGACGCGAAGGCCGCGAACCACGCCTGCAACCGAAAACGGAACGCAGCCCCCGTTCACCGCTCGCCGCTCGACCAGGCCCGGCTCCTGCCCCCGGCAACCATTCCCCCACAGCGCGGTCGAACAGGCTACGCTGGGTCTCGATCCGGCGCTACGAGGGAGCCGTGCCATGACCGAAACCGGAGCGCCCACGCGCCTGCCGCCGCTGCATCCGTCCGACCTGCAGGGCATCAGCCGGCTGGCGATCGACGGCGTGGTCGGCGTCACCGACCTGGTCGAGCACCTGCACGCGGCGATCGCGTTGCCGGGCACGTCGTCGCAGCGCACCCGAGGCATTACCGGCCAGGTCTATCGCTCGGTCCGCGGCATCACGCGGCTGGTCGGCGGCGGCATCGACCTGGCGCTGTCGCCGCTGGCCCGCGCCCGGCCGTCCGACGCCGTCACCGGCATCGCGATCCGCTCGGCGCTGAACGGTGTGCTCGGCGACCACCTGCACGCCACCGGTAACCCGCTGGCAATCGACATGTCGCTGCAGCACGCCGACGGGATCGTGGCCCGGACGGGCCCGCCGATTCCGGCCGGGCAGGCCCGGCCCCACGTGGTCGTGTTCCTGCACGGGCTGTGCCTGCACCCCGGCCTCTGGACGCCGGACGACGACGGCCCGGGCCTGCCGGAGCGAATCGGCGACCTTCCGGGCCGCAGCGTGCTCCACCTGCACTACAACACCGGCCGACCGGTCGCCGACAACGGCGCCGAGCTGGCCACCCGCCTTGCCGACCTGCACGCCCGCTGGCCGGTGGCGCTGGAGCGTCTTACGCTGATCGGCCACAGCATGGGCGGACTGGTCGCACGCAGCGCCGCGCACCACGGCCACGCCAGCCAACAGGCCTGGACCGACTACCTGGCCGACATCGTCACGCTCGGCACGCCCCACGCCGGCGCCCCGCTGGAGCGGGCCGGACACCGGCTCGAACGCGCGCTGGGCTGGACGCCGTACACCCGGCCGTTCAACCGGCTCGGGCGGATGCGCAGCGCCGGCATCACCGACCTGCGCCACGGCCGGATCACCGCCTGCGGCGGCGCGCCCGGCCTGCCCGAGACCACCCGCCTGCACCTGCTGGCCGCCAGTCGCTCACCCGAAGGCCACCGCACCCCGTCCGGCGACGGCCTGGTCCCGCCGCACAGCGGCCTGGCCATCGGCCTCCCGCTGGACCCCACCCGCCTCCACCGCCGCCTGATCCACGACTGCGGCCACCTGGCCCTGATGCACCACAACGCGGTCGCCGACCACCTCCTGACCGCCCTGGACCGCTGAATCGAACCCCCGCAGCACCCGGCCCGGAGCGGCCAACCGGCTCGCGCGCAAATCCGCCCTCCCCCCGCCGAAACGCGCCGGGCGCGCTCTCCGCACCCCCGTCGTCCCGGGGCGCCGAAGGCGAACCCGGGACCTGTTCTACACCCCGTCGTCCCGGGGCGCCGAAGGCGAACCCGGGACCTGTTCTACACCTCCGTCGTCCCGGGGCGCCGAAGGCGAACCCGGGACCTGTTCTACACCTCCGTCGTCCCGGGGCGCCGAAGACGAACCCGGGACCTGTTCTACACCCCGTCGTCCCGGGGCGCCGAAGGCGAACCCGGGACCTGTTCTACACCCCGTCGTCCCGGGGCGCCGAAGGCGAACCCGGGACCTGTTCCACACCTCCGTCGTCCCGGGGCGCCGAAGGCGAACCCGGGACCTGTTCTACACCCCGTCGTCCCGGGGCGCCGAAGGCGAACCCGGGACCTCGTGA
>NZ_JAAWWS010000131.1 GCF_012272825.1 Wenzhouxiangella sp. XN79A
TGAAGAGCGCTTTTGCCTACTTTTGTCGCGACTGACAAAAGTAGGTCGCCAGAAAGCGCGAAGCGCGTGGCGAAACGCCTGTAGCCAGAACCCCGACACAGCCGCCAGACACGGCTCCAGCAATACGCGAAGAAAGCAAGCCACCTCTCAGCCGCTTGTGGCCGACCAGCGCCTCGTCGGCCTGGCCCTGGCTTCGAGGATGCATCCGGGGCCACTGTAACCCGCAGCCGGAGTGAGCCAGGGCGCGGGCCGACCACCGGCCCACCGACGCAGTCCGAAAGCCACTGCCCGTTCCGCCGCCTGTAAGAGCGCTTTTGCCTACTTTTGTCGCGACTGACAAAAGCAGGTCGCCAGAAAGCGGACGAAGTCCGCGTGGCGAAACGCCTGTAGCCAGAACCCCGGCACAGCCGCCAGACACGGCTCCGGCAAGGCGCGAAGAAAGCGGACAACCGCACGGCCGACGAGTCGAGATCGGCCTCCGCCCGACTACCCGTCGAAGCGCAGATGCCGGACCGAGCGCCCCTCGTCGCGAATCTCCCTCAGCGCATCGATGCCGATATCGATCTGCGCATCGACGAATTTCTCGGTGATCACCCGGTCGCTGGCGTCGGTCTTGACGCCCTCGGGCACCATCGGCTGGTCGGATACCAGCAGCAAGGCGCCGGTCGGGATGCGGTTGGCGAAGCCGGTCACGAAGATCGTGGCCGTCTCCATGTCGATGCCCATGCAGCGGGTGCGACGAAGGTATTTCTTGAACGACTTGTCGTGCTCCCAGACACGCCGGTTGGTCGTGTAGACGGTGCCCGTCCAGTAGTCGAGGTCGTGATCGCGGATCGTCGAGGACACTGCGCGCTGCAGGGTGAACGCCGGCAGCGAAGGGACTTCGGGCGGAAAGTAATCGTTCGACGTTCCCTCGCCGCGGATCGCGGCGATCGGCAGGATCATGTCGCCGAGCTTGTTCTTCTTCTTCAGTCCACCGCACTTGCCGAGGAACAGAACGGCCTTTGGCGATACGGCACTGAGCAGGTCCATGATGGTCGCGGCGTTCGCGCTGCCCATGCCGAAGTTGATGATCGACAGGCCATCGGCGGTGGCGTTGCGCATCGCCTTGTCGCGCCCCCGGACTTCGGCGCCGAGCTTGTCGGCGAACTTCTCGACGTAGTTGTCGAAATTGGTCAGCAGGATGTACTTGCCGAAATCGTCGATGGCAGTGCCGGTGTAGCGCGGCAACCAGTTCTGGACGATCTGTTCCTTGGATTCCATGGGGCTCAGCCTCCTTTGTCGTTGTCGTTGTAAGCGTCGGCATCGTCGACCGGGCGCGGCGGCGCGAGTTCCGGGCCCAGCGCTTCGAGCAATTCGCCCAGCCAGGGCGCGTAGTGCCGCCATTGCTCGATACCGGAGCGATAGATCGGCTGGCGCACCTGTTCGGAGCTGGCGGTCCGGACCGAGCGCTGGGTCCGATGGAATTCGACGCAGGCCGGGTCGAAGTCCAGGCCGAGGTAGTCCAGCATGCGGCGGACCTGGCTGTCCAGGTCATCGACCACGTCTTCGTAGTCGACCTGCAGGATGCGCCCCGGGTAGACGGTGTTCCAGTGCGTCATCAGGTCGACGTAGTCGCGATAGTAGCGACCGATATCGGCCTGGCTGTAGCTGAACTCCTGGCCCTCGGCGAACAGCTGCTTGAAGCCGGAAAAACAGCAGCCCATCGCCGAGCGTCGCGCATCGATGACCCGGGCGTTCGGGAGAATCGAGAAGATCAGCCCGATGTGCCGGAAGTTGTTCGGCATCTTGTCCAGGAACAGCGGCGCATCCTGGCGATGGATGCGCGTGTCCTCGATGAACTGCCGGCCCAGCGTGGCTCGCTCTTCGGCGCTCATCTCGGCCAGCACGCCCGGATAACGCGGCTCGTCGTCGCGTCGGCGGCGGCCGTTCAGTCGATGGGCCATGGCCAGGATGTTGGGCAGCTCCAGGGTGCCGTCGATGGCCGGATGCGAGGCGAGGATCTGCTCGATCAGCGTCGAGCCGGCGCGCGGCAGGCCGACGATGAAGATCGGGTCGGGCGCATCGAATCCGCCCTCGAGCAGGCCGGCGGCCCGCTCGGGCGTGAAGAACGCCTTCTGGCGATCGAAGTCCTCGCCCATGCGCTCGGCGCTGTAGTCGATCTGCGCCCGCTTGATCGAATTGCCTTCGGCGTAGTGCGTGAACGATTCGGGCCACGCTTCCCGATCCTCGAGGGCCTTGCCGAGCGCGAAGCGCAGATGGACTTCGTCGACCGGCGTGAGCCCACCCGCTTCGATCAGCGAGCGCATCCGCTCGATCTCGTCATCGTCGAACCGGAAGGTCTTCATGTTGGCCAGCGACCACCAGGCATCGCCGAAGGCGGGTCGACCGCGATACGCGGCGCGATAGGCTGCCACCGCGTCGTCGTGCTGCCCGATCGTCTTCAGCGCATGCCCGCGAAGCATCTGCACGTTCCACGGCTGCGGCGAGCGCTCGATCAGCGGCTCGAGTACCGCCAGCGCCTCGTCGTAGCGACCGATCGCCGAGCACTGGTTGGCGTAGGCCAGCTCGGCGGCCAGGTTGCCCGGCATCCGTCGCCGCAGCTCCGCGGCCGCCTCCCAGGCCTCACCGAACTTCTGCCGCTGATGCAGCACCTTGACGTAGTCCATCCGGGCCAGGTCGAAATCGGGTTCGAGCTCCAGCACGCTCTCGAGCAGGAACTCCGCGTCGTCGTAGACGTGCAGCTGCATGCCGATCGCGGCCAGCAGGCGCATGGCTTCCGGGTGATGGGGATGTTTCTGGAGAAAGTGTCGGCACAGCTGCTCGGCCTTGTAGATCTTTCCTTCATGCAACTGGCTGGTCACGGTGACCAGCTCGCGGGGAAGATCGGCCAGGCGCTTGAAGTTCGAAGCCGCCACTCGCGCGCCTTCCGCGTCGCCGCTGCGTTGGCGCAGTTCGGCCAGGAAGCGCCAGGCGGCCAGCAGCCCGGGGTTCAGCTCGGTCGCCCGCGCATAGGCCTCGCAGGCCGGCGCGATCCGCCCGCAATCACGGTGGTTGTGGCCGATCTCCTGGAAGGCCCGGCCGTAGTCCGGCGCGATGCGAACGAGCCTGGACAGCGTGCCCAGGGCCTCGTCGAAGCGACGCAGGTAGCGAAGATTGACGGCGGCGAGAAACAGCGCCGCGGGCAGTTCGGGCGAAGCGTCCAGGACGGCCTGGACGCGCTGGAGGGAATCGCCGAAGCGCTGCTGCTTGAGCAGCGCCTCGGCTTCGTTCAGTGAAGTGTCCGAACGGGACGATGCCTGCGATGTACCGGAGTCAGCCATCGCGTCATTGTACCGCCCCGCCCGGACATCTCCGTGGCCGTTACAGCGGCAGGAACCGGTAGGTCAATCGAAGACCGGCCGTGGTCGGGCGATTGGTCGTGATGCGCGGAATGTCGTCCTGCGTGTTGATGAACAGCTCGGCCCGCTCATCGAACAGGTTTTCCACGAACAGCTCCGCGGTCCAGCTTCCGCTGGACACGCCGGCCGATGCGTTGAAGATCGCATACGGATCCTGCTCACGACGTTCTTCGGCGACCAGCGAGCTGAATGCCTTGCTGGCGTACTTGCCCGAAACCTGGACGAAGCCGAAGTCGGCCCACGACCAGTCCAGCGACTGTTCGTAGCGACCACGCATACTGGCCTGGAATTCCGGCACCAGCGGAAGCTGGCTGCCGATCGGGGCAAGCTCGATGACCTGGGCATCGACGCTGGTCAGCTCGGTGTCGTTGTAGGACACCGCGCCGTACAGCGTGAAGTTGGTCGTCGCCCTCCAGGCGAAGTCGGCCTCGATCCCGAAGATCTCCGAGTCGGCCGAGTTCTCGATGAAGGTCAGGATGGACACGTTCTCCGGATCGAAGCGCGAGACCTGCATGTTCTCCCACTCGATGAAGTAGGCCGCACCGTTGAAGCGGAACGAATTGTTGAACAGCAGGGTCTTCCAGCCGATCTCGTAGTTGGTCACGTCATCGGTGTCGTAGGTCGCGCTGACGGTCGGGAAGTCGGGGTTGGCCGACGGAATGCCGCCACCACGGTTCCAGCCGCCCGGCCGGAAGCCTTCGGAGCGGGTGAAGTACAGCATGGTGTTGTCGTCCGGCGTCCAGGACACGTTGATCTTGGTGATCACATCGTCCTGTTCGAGCGGATCCGGCGTATGGCCGCCGTCGACGTCGTAATCACGTCCGGCGTCGCCGTCGATGCTGCCCGAGAAGATGCCCTGGGCAAAGTTCGAGGAACCCGTGAAGTCCGACTCGATCTCGTAGGCACGCAGCCCCAGGGTGGCCTGCAGCGTGTCCGGAACGAGTTCGTAGCTGAACTCACCGAACACCGCGATCTGCTCTTCGGTTCGACGGATGTCGTTGAAGAATGCAACTCCGGCCGGACGCGTGTTCGGATTGACCTGGAAGGCGTCCGAGATCGGCGCGTTCGGCGCGAAGCCGAGATCCGGCGTGGCCAGGTAGAAATAGTCGTCCTGGGTGTCGATCTGGAAATCGTCGTAGTACACGCCACCGACGAAGCGCCAGCGGTTTTCGGCCGGCGTCGAGATGCGGAACTCCTGGGTGAAGCGCTCGTGCTCCTGCAGGATGTCGACACCCTTGGCCGGGTTCAGGCACTCCCGGTTGTCGGTGATGAAGCGCGGATCGATGTCGTAGTTGACGATGTAATCCGGATTGTCGTAGGTGCAGGTGTAGTAGGCGATGAACGCGCCGGCGTTGTTGTAACCGGTGTAATCGACCTTCTGGTTCACTTCACGGTCGAGATAGCCCCCGGTATACAGCAGGTTCAGGGTGCCGAGCCGGCCTTCCAGCGTCCAGGTGGTCTGGTTGAACTGGTCTTCGAGTTCATCCGGGAAGAAGCGCGAGACTTCGAGATCACCGACTTCGGGGTCGTAGTCGAACACACCGTCGGCGCCGAGCTCCTGGTAGGTGTTCTGGACGAGCAGGTTCCAGTCGGTGTTGAACTCGTGGTAGAGCCCTGCGCGAATGCCCTTGTAGTAACTGTCGTTGAAGTTGTCTTCGACCAGCTCGGCATTGTTGATCGTCTCGTAGGTCGCATCCGGACCGAGGTCGACGGCCGATTCCGGGTTGATGTCCGGATCCAGCGTGAACTCGCCGAGCACGTTGTCGATGTAACCGCCGAGGTTGACGTTGTAGAACGCCACGCGTGCCGCGGTCGAGTTCCCGATCGGCAGGTTGAAGTAGCCCTCCCCCGAGCTGTTGAACTCGCCGTCCTTGGTGAACGAGGCCTCGCCGGTGAAGCCGGCATCGAACAGGCCCAACTGCGGCTTGTTGGTGATGTAACGGATCGTGCCGGCCTGCGAGCTGGCGCCGAACAGCGTGCCCTGCGGACCCGGCAGCACTTCGACGCGCTGGAGGTCGGTGGCGTAGACGTCGAGATTACGGCCCGGAGCGGTCACCGGCTGCTCGTCGAGGTACAGCGCGACGTTGGGCGACGTGCCCTGTGCGCCGGACAGCAACACGGTGATCGGCTGCACCGCCATGCCACGGATGTAGATGGTCTGCTGGCCCGGACCGCGGCTTGCGGCGTTCAGGTTCGGGACGCTGTTTCGCAGATCGTCGAAATTGCCGATGTTCATCTCGACCAGCGCTTTCTGGTCGACCGCCTGGACCGTGATCGGCGCGGACTGGAGGTCGACTTCCTCGGTCTTCGTCGCGGTCACGACGATCTTGCCGATTTCCTTCGACGTTTCCTCTTCGTTACCGGTCGCGCGTTCGTCCTGGGCAAATGCAACCCCCGACGTCGACGCGACCAGCCCCCAGAGCACGGCCTGTGTCAAACGATTTCGTTTTGGCATTTTGCGTTTCTCTCTCTCTAGACTAAGGTCGGTGAAGTACGGCGCTCGTGGAGCGCCTGGAACAGACACGGACGCTTCATGACGGGCCGAGCCGGCCGAAAGAACACGGTAGAGATGCGAAAACGCGATGGGAAAGATCAGGCGGTCGAACACGACCGTGGAGACGCCGCAACGAATGGATGCAGCGAATTCGGTCCATCACGGTCGAAACCGCAGGTGCCGAGCAAGTAAGCTATGAGGTATTGCCCAACGTACAGCCGTGACGAACCGAGTTCATCACGTTTCCTTTGTCTACGGTCGGCATTCCGGACATCTCGGGTGGAATGCCGCTTTCGGCAAATTGGCTGTCCCTTGCTTTGAGCCTGTTAGCACAATCTTAACATGAGGCTCGCAATCGACGTGACGAGCCCATTGAACCGGGGAATGAACGCTTGAATCCATCGATGATCTTCGCGATCGCGCCGGCCTCGGTCGGCAATGCCGCGGTCGGCTTCGACCTGCTCGGCCATTCGATCGAAGGGCCCTTCGATCGAGTCGGCGCCCGTCGCATCGACCGTCCCGGCGTGACCATCGCCGAGGTCCGCGGCTGCGTCACCGCGCTGCCCCTGGAGCCGCATCGGAACACCGCCGGACGCGCCGTTCAGTCACTGATCGATGCGGAGGTGCCGGGCGCAGGCATCGAGCTGATCATCGACAAGGGCATCCCGCTGTCGTCCGGGCTGGGCGGCTCGGCCGCCTCGGCGGTGGCCGCCGTGGTCGCGGCCAACGCCGCGCTCGGGCTCGGCCTGGATGCCCAGGCCCTCTACCGCCACGCCCTGGCCGGCGAGGCCGTGGCCAGCGGGGCGATCCACGGCGACAACGTCGCACCGCAGCTGCTCGGCGGCCTGGTGCTGGCGCTGCCCGACCGGATGATCGCGATCCCGGTCCCGACCGGCCTGTTCGCGGCCGTCGTCCACCCGCAGCTGGAGCTGTCCACCCGCGAATCGCGCGCAGCGCTGGCCGAGCCGTTCCCGCTCGAAACCGTCGTGGCCCAGACGCGCCACCTGGCCATGCTGCTGTCGGGCTGCTACACCGACGATCCGGCACTGATCGGCCAAGGCCTGACCGATCTGCTGGTCGAACCGCGTCGCAAGCACCTGATTCCCGGATTCGACCGCGTGCGCGCCGCGGCCCTGGCCACCGGCGCGCTGGGCGCGTCGATCTCCGGGGCCGGGCCCAGCGTGTTCGGCTGGTTCCGCGACCGCGAATCGGCCGAGCGGGCCAGCGAATCGATGGCCGTGGCCTTCGCCGAGGCCGGACTGCGGTCCGACCGGTACGTCTCGCCGGTCGCCGGACCGGCCGCGCGACGGATCACCGGAGACCCGCCATGCAGTGCCTGAGCACCCGGGGCCAGGCCCCGACCGTCGATCTGGCGGCTGCCCTGCAGGCCGGTCTGGCGCCCGACGGCGGCCTGTACGTACCCGAGCACCTGCCGGCGGCTTCGCCCGCCGCAATCAACGCCGATGCCCATGCCGGACTGCCGGCGGTGGCCGCCGAGGTGCTGGCCCCGTTCTTCGCCGACGGCCCGCTGGCCGAGGCCCTGCCCGCCGTCTGCCGCGCCAGTCTCGACCTGCCGCTGCCGATCGAGCCGATTCCGGCCCGCGCCGATGGCATCGGCGCGGCCTGGATGCTGGAGCTGTTCCACGGCCCCACCGCGGCGTTCAAGGACTTCGCCGCGCGCTTCCTGGCCGAGTGCATGGACCGGCTCGCCGCGCCGGGCGCCGTCCGCACGATCCTGGTCGCCACGTCGGGGGATACCGGCGGCGCGGTGGCCGCCGCCTTCCACGGACGCGAGGCGTTCCGGGTCCGGATCCTGTATCCGGACGGCCGGGTGTCGCCGCTACAGGCCCACCAGCTCGGCGCCTTCGGCGGCAATGTCACTGCCTACCGCGTTGCCGGCAGCTTCGACGACTGCCAGCGCTTGGTCAAGGGCGCGCTCAACGACCCCGAGCTGCGCCGGCGCGCGGCGCTGAGCACCGCCAACAGCATCTGCATCGGCCGACTGCTGCCGCAGGTGGCCTACTACGCCTACGCCGCACTCCGACTCCAGGCCGAGGCCGGGCCCGAGCTCCAGGTGATCGTGCCGACCGGCAACCTCGGCAATGCACTGGCCTGCGTGCTGGCCCGCGAGCTGGGCTTTCCGATCGGCGACATCTGGCTGGCGACCAACGCCAACCGCACCCTGCCCGATTACTTCGAGCGCGGCGACTACGTGGGCCGCGACGGCCTGGCCACGCTGGCCAACGCGATGGACGTCGGTGACCCGAGCAATTTCGAGCGGCTGGCCTGGCTCTACCGCGATCGCGACCTGCGCCAGGCCCGGATCCATGCCCTCAGCGTGTCCGACGATGCGATCCGGGCGCGGATCCGGCGCGAGTACGAGGCACGCGACCTGGTCGTGTGCCCGCACACCGCCTGCGCGATGGACGTGCTGGCCCAGCGGCGGCGGGCGCGCGACCGACGACCGTTCCTGATCGCGGCCACCGCCCACCCGGCCAAGTTCGCCGAGGTGGTCGAGCCGCTGATCGGCCGCCCGATCGATGCGCCGCCGGCGCTGGCCGACCTGCTGGCCCGACCCAGCCACGCCGAGCCGCTGGCCCCGCAGCCCGAGGCACTGGCCCGCATCCTGCGGCAGGACGCATGAACGCGCGCGACTTCGACGCCGTCCTGTTCGACATGGACGGCCTGCTGATCGACTCCGAGCCGCACTGGCAGGATGCCGAACTGGCGGTCTATCGCCCCTACGGCGTGCCGGTCGACCGCGAGTTGTGCCGGGCCTCGGCGGGCCGCCGGATCGACGAGGTGCTGAGGCTGTGGCACGACCGCTTCGACTGGTCCGGTCCGCCGGTCGGAGGTGATGGTCGAGAAGGTCCTGGCCGAAGTCACCCGCCGCATCCTCGAGCACGGCGCACCCCTGCCGGGCGTCCATGCAACGATCGACACCCTGCGCGGCCGAGGCCTGAAGACCGCCATTGCCTCGTCCTCGCCCTACCCGCTGATCGACGCGGTCATCGAGAAACTCGACCTCGCCGACCGCATCGATGCCACCCATTCAGGGCTCGACGAGGCGCGCAGCAAGCCCGACCCGGCGGTGTTCCTGAGCGCCGCGCGGAAGCTGGGCGTCGCTCCGGCGCGCTGCCTGGTGTTCGAGGACGCCCCGGCCGGCGTGGCCGCCGGCAAGGCCGCGGGCATGACCGTCATCGCGATTCCCTCGGTGTTCGAGCCCGATGATCCCGGCTTCGCGCCGGCCGACCGGCGGCTGGGCTCGCTCGAGGACTTCGTGCTGGCACCGTGACGCTATCTTTCCGTCCCGGGCCTCGTTAGTATTGCGCCCCTGCTCGCCACCACATCCGGTGTCGACGACTCTTCACCAGGGAGCCCTCCATGATGTCCATCCGTCCTGCCACCACGCTGCGCGGCATGCTGCTCGGCCTGCCCTTCTGCCTGCTGCTCGCGTTCACCGGCGCCGCCGCCCAGGATCGGGATTCGATCGACGAATTCGGCATCGAGCCCGTGTTCGAAGTGCTCCGACCCGACGGCGCCGGGGCGGCCACGCTGGAACTGGATGGGCCCGGGCAGCAGCAGTTCACCTTCGAATTCGGTCCCGACGAGCCCCTTTCGATCTCCTCGTCCGACCTTGCGCGGGCCGGCGCGAACGACGGCCTGTATGCCTGGCGCGCAACGTTCACGCCGCAGCTGGACGAGGCGACGCGGCAAGCACTGGCGGCCAGCCGGACCGACCCCGACGTGAACGTCGAGCTGGTTTCGATCCCGGCGCGCTCGGGCAGCGTGCGGGTCCTGGACAGCGGATTCCTGGTCCCCGTCGTGGACCCCGGGCCGAGCTCCGGCGACGATTCGGACGCCGGCGGCGACCGCCAGGTCATCACCGGCGACCTCGTGGTCTACAACAGCACCTGTATCGGCTTCGACTGCCCGACCTCACCGTTGTTCGAAGTCGACACTCTGCGGCTGCAGGAAAACAACCTGCGCATCCACTTCGACGACACGTCGAGCACAGGGTCCTTTCCGGGCAACGACTGGCGCTTGCTCGCCAACGACATCAACTCCGGCGGGGCCAGTTATTTCGCGATCGAGGACTCGACCGCCGGTCGGATTCCGTTCCGGGTCGAAGCCGGCGCACCGGCCGCCAGCCTTTACATCGACGCCGGAGGTCGGATCGGTGTCGGCACCAACATGCCCGTCGTCGAGCTGCATACCCTCGACGGCGACACGCCCACGCTGCGGCTGGCCCAGGACGGCAGTTCCGGATTCGCATCGCAGACCTGGGACGTGGCCGGCAACGAGACCAATTTCTTCGTCCGCGATACCACCAACGCCAGCCGACTTCCGTTGCGGATCCGGCCGGGGGCGCCGACCAGTTCGCTGGACATCGCCGCCAGCGGCGCCGTCGGCATGGGCGTCCAGGCACCGACCGCGGCCCTGCACATGGTGCGGCCGGGCGGATATACCGACGATTGGCTGCGGATCGAGACAACCGACGACATGGATCCGGCCACCGAAGACCGTCGCCTGGTCGTCGACAACGCCGGCAACCTGTTCGTCGGCGGCGCGATCACCCAGCTGTCCAGCCGATCCTCGAAGGAAAACCTGCTGGCCGTCGCCGGTGATCAGTTGCTGGCGAAGCTCTCGGAACTGCCGATCTGGACCTGGAACTACCTGAGCTCGAACGCTGCCGACCGGCACATCGGGCCGGTCGCCGAAGATTTCTACCGCACCTTCGGCTTCGGCACCTCCGAGCGTTCGCTGTCCCCGTCCGACATGGCCGGCGTGGCGCTGGCCGCCAGCCAGGCGCTGCAGCAGGAAATCCAGCAGCGGGATCAGCGCATCGAAGAGCTCGAGGCGCGGCTGGCCCGGCTGGAAGCCGCGCTGCTCGCCGAGGAGAACACCGTCGATCCGGAGCGCTGAGATGCCGCGCCCGTTTCGCCTGCTTCTCGCCGCGACGCTGCTGGCAGGCGCCGGCGTGGTCCAGGCCCAGCTGCTGGGTCTGACCCACGACAACGGCGCCGTCCAGGTGGCCGCAATCGATGCAAGCTCGGCCGTCACGCCGATCGGTGCCCCGGATCTGCCGACCGAAGTCGGCTATGCCGCCGTTGCGTTCGACCCGTTCGACGGCGCGATCTACGCCCTCGGACCCGATCCGGTGGCCGCCGACGGCACGCTGGCCCTGTTCGCGTTCGACACCACCACCGGCGTGCGCACGCAAATCGGCAACACCGGCAGCATCGAACAGGTCGCCGCGCTGCGCTTCGAACTGGCCACCCAGCGCCTGGTCGCAGCGCTGTTCGACAGCGGCACCGGCTCGCTTCGCCTGGCCGAGGTCGACGCCGGAACAGCGGGCCTGACCACGATCAATACAGGGCTTGCCGACTGCTGCGTGCTCGAGCCCGGTGTGGCCACCGAGCGCACCGGCGAGGTGCTGCTGGTCGGTCGTCGCAGCACCGATCCCGACACCGAACGCTACCTGATCGCCCTGTCCACCAGCGGTGACGACGCGGCCGGCTTCACGCTGCTCGACGGTCCGCTGGCGGCCATCGTCTGGGACCGGATCGGCATGGCGCTGTACGGGATCGAGCAGCAGACCACGCCCCCGCCGATCACCGTTTCGACACGGCTGGTCGAAATCGAACCGGCGGGCACGTTCACGCCCCGTGGTCCGGCCCAGGTGGACTGCTGCGCCATGGTGCCCGGCCTCGCGACCACGCTGCTGGGTGACCCGGACCGCATCCATGCCCTCGGCCACCCGCTGGGCGCAGCGACCGGGGTCCTCCAGTGGGACGTCACGACCGGCGCAGTCGCAGCCCCCGGCAGCCTGCCGCCGACGACCGTGGTCAACGGCCTGTTCGACATCAGCGGCGGCCTGGCCCCGTCGACCACGACGATCGACTCGGTCGTGCCCGTTCCGGCCACCATCGGCCAGAGCTACGATGTGACGGTCTCGATCGATTCGATGGCGCCGATCGACGGCGGCACGATCACCGTCGGCGACGGACTCGGCGGCGGCTGCGTCATCCCGGTTTCGATCAGCGCGCCGGGCGGCAGCTGCAGCCTTGCGGCCACCCAGGTCGGCCCGGTGACCGTCACCGCGAGCTACTCGGGCACCACCACCATCGGACCGAGCGTCGATACCGCTTCACAGACCGTGCAGCCGGCCCCGAGCACGACCGACATCGTCTCGGTGGTGCCGAGCCCGGCCGAGGTGGGCCAGGCCTACACCGTGTCGATCTCGGTCGCCGGCTTCGGCACACCCACCGGTATCGTCGACATCGACGACGGCCAGGGCGAGACCTGCCAGCTGGTCCTGCCGGCCACGTCCTGCGCGCTGAACGCGCCCGGTACGGGCCCGCGCACGATCACCGCCAGCTACTCCGGCGATGTCGACAACCTGCCTTCGACCGGCACCGCCGCGCACGAAGTGATCCCGGCCACGTCCACCACCACCATCGATAGCATCGTGCCCGAGCCGAGCCTGGTCGGGGATGCCTACACGGTGAACGTGACCGTGACCGGCGTTGGCCCGACCGGCAGCGTGCTGGTCGACGACGGGGCCGGCAACAGCTGCAGCATCGCGCTGCCGGCGACCGCCTGCGCACTGGCCAATGGTGCCGCGGGCAGCCTGACCATCACGGCGAGCTACGGCGGCGACGCCAACAACGCGCCGAGCGCCGACAGCGCCCCGCACGTCGTCGATCGGGCCGTCAGCAACACCGTCATCGACAGCATCGCACCGAACCCCGCCTTCGCCGGGCAGCCCTACACCGTGGCCGCCAGCGTCACCGGCTTCGGCACGCCGACCGGCACCATCGAGGTCTCGGACGACGCCGGCGCGAGCTGCGTCATCAGCCTGCCCGCGACCGGCTGCGACCTGGTCTCGAACGTAGCCGGCGCGCGCACGATCAGCGCCGACTACAGCGGCGACGGCAACCATCTGCCGAGCGGCGCGAGCGGCAACCAGGACATCGATCCGGCGCCGACCGTGCTGACCCTGACCTCCAGCGACAGCGTGGTGCCCCAGGGCGTGCCGGTGATGCTGACGGCCAGCATCGGCAACGGCGCCGACCCGGTCACCGGCAGCGTGCGCTTCGAGGTGGGTGGTCAGCCGATCACCGGCTGCGACGCCGCGCCCGTGGCCGGTGCGCAAGCCACCTGCATGACCGCCTTCCCGGCCCAGGGCATTTTCACGGTCACCGCCGACTACAGCGGCGACGCCAACAATGACCCCGCCGGCGGCACGCTGCAGCTGCAGGTCGAACCGCTTGCGGTGCCGGCGCTGTCGACCCCGGTGCTGATGCTGCTCGCGCTGCTGCTGGCCCTGGTCGGAACGGTGGTGCTCCGCGCCGGCCCCGGAAGCGGCGCGAACGCATGATCCGCCGCGCTCCGGCCCTGGTGATGCTGGCGACCGTCGCTCCGGCGATGGCCGGTGGCTGGGGCTTCGTCGAGGTCACCGCCACCGCCGCGCCGCCGTTTTCGCTGCAGCAGCAATTCGGCCCGCTGTCGATGGCCGACTACATGGCCGGCGGCCTGGCGGCCGGCGACCTCGATGGCGACGGGCGGGTCGACCTGGTGATTCCACGCGGCGATTTCCTCGCCGTCCGGGTCCTGATCAACCAGGGCGACGGCAGCTTTGCCGACCGTGCGACCGACTGGGGCCTGGGCACCGCGGCGGCCGGGGAGTCGATCTACGCGATCGGCGCCACCCTGGCCGATCTCGACGGCGACGGCCGCCGCGACCTGCTGCTGCCCGGCATCCGCGGCTATGGTCTCCGGGTCTACCGGAATCTCGGCGACCGCTTCAAAGACGCCACGGCCCTGTTCGCGCTGGGCAACCCGGGACCGGATTTCTATTCGGTCGCCGTCGGCGACGCCGACGGCGACGGCCGATTGGACCTGGCCACGGCGCACTGGGGCAGCGGCAGCGCGCCGCTGGATCCGGGCCACCTTTGGCTGCAGCGCGACGACGGCTTCGTTGCTTCGGGCCAGGCCTGGGGCCTGGCGCCGACCTTCGCGCAGCCTGATTCCGGCGGCGATTTCACCTTTACTCCGAATTTCGCCGACCTCGACGGCGACGGCGATGCCGACCTCACCATGGCCGGCGACTTCCTGACCAGCCAGTATTTCCACAACGACAACGGCGCACGCTTCATCGCGCGTACCGACGCCGAAATCACCGACGAGAACGGGATGGGCGCCGCCATCGGCGACTTCGACGGCGACGGCCACCTGGACTGGTTCGTCACCGCGATCCACGACGAGGACCCTCCGCCGAACCTCGGCCAGGGCGGGTCCGGCAATCGGCTCTATCGCAACGACGGAACCGGCCGTTTCGTCGACGTCACCGAAGCGGCCGGCGTTCGTGACGGCGGCTGGGGCTGGGGCGCCTGCGCGGCCGACTTCGACCTCGACGGCGACCTCGACCTGTTCCACGTCAACGGCTGGAACGTGCCGAACTCGGAATTCACCGACGAACCGGCCCGCCTGTTCGTCAACGACGGCAGCGGCGCATTCACCGAGCAGGCCGAGCTTCGCAATATCGCCGATACCTCCGAGGGGCGCGGCATCGCCTGCTTCGATGTCGAACGCGACGGCGATATCGACGTGGTCGTCCAGGTCAACCAGGGGCCCGGACGGATATTCCTCAACACCGCCGCCGACGCCGGCGATCGCCGCTGGCTGGGCCTGATCCTGCGTGGCCGCTCACCGAATACCGAGAGTCTGGGTGCGCGAATCCGGGTCACGGCCGGCGGCCGGACCCAGGTCCACGAGATGCAGATTCCGGTGCATTACCTGTCGACCTCGCCGGCCGAGCACGTGTTCGGACTGGCGCCGGGCGGCGATCCGGTGCAGGTGGACGTGCGCTGGCCCGATGGCGAAACGGCGCGTTACCGAACCGCACGGACCCAGCGCTGGCTGGTGCTGGCCCAGCGCGGCGTCGATGATCTGTTCACGGACGGATTCGAACCACCCGCCGCACCGGACGGAACCGGCAGCGAGGACTGATTCGAAGCCTGTCGTCGCTCAGCGCGGATCCTGCGCATCGCGCAGCTGCTTGAATTCCTCGCGCAGCTCGGCCAGCGGCCGGGCATGCAGAAAGCCGAACGACACGCAGTCGTCCTTGCCCTTGCCGGCGTGGTGGATCTTGTGGGCCTGGATCAGCCGCTTGATGTAGCCGCCCTTCGGGTTCCACTTGAACGGCCAGCGACGGTGCACCAGGCCTTCGTGGAAGACGAAATAGATCAGTCCGTAGCCGGCCATGCCCCAGCCGATCCACCAGGTCGGGCCGAGATCCTCGCGACCGAAGTAGATCAGCGTGATCGAGATCGCCGCACCGACCACGGCATACAGGTCGTTGAGTTCGAACCACCCCTCGCGCGGGCGATGATGCGATTCGTGCCAGACCCAGCCCCAGCCGTGCATGATGTACTTGTGCGAGAACCAGGCCACCCATTCCATGGCCAGCACGGTTCCGACGAAGAGCAGGATGTTCAGCAGCATACCTATCGAACCTCGGGTCAGTCTCAGGCGACCTGCCGGCGTGCGCGCCACAGGCTGATGCCGATCGTCAGCGCGGCGGCAGCGGCCAGCACCGCCCAGGCCGGGACCAGTTCGGCCGGCGACGCACCGCGCCACAACAGCCCCTGCCAGGCCTCGATGGCCCATGCGTTGGGCGTCAGCCAACCGAGCTCGCGCAACCAGTCCGGCATCATGAATCGCGGGACCATGCTGCCGCCGATCGCCGACAGTATAAGCACCACGAAAGAAGACGCCGTCTGCGCTTGTTGACGCGAGCGACACAGCGAGGCGGTCAGCAGTCCGAGGCCCGCCGCTGCCGCCGACGCCAGCGTCGCGGTCAGCAACCAGGGACCGAAGCGACCCAGCCAGTCGACCCCGTAGAACAGCCCGGCGAAGGCGAAGATCAGCGTCACCTGGACCACGCCCTGTCCGACCAGGAACAGCGCCTTGCCGGCGACCACGGTCGGATACCCGCCCGGCGTGGCGACCAACCGGTCGACGATCCCGCTGGTCCGCTCGTCGATCAGGGAGATGGCGCCCTGCATGGCCGAAAACAGCAGGAACAGGATGGCCACCGCGCCGGCGTAGTAGCTGATGCCGCCGCGGTCCGGGTCCACGCCGTTGAGCGTTTCCTGCACCACCAGGCCGTCCGGCGATGCGCCGCTCGCCGCGTCGGCCAGCGGCGCGGCGGCCAGTTCCTCCAGCGCAATGGCCAGATCGTCCCGCTGCGCATCGGTATACGGCCCGGCCAGCGCATCGACCAGGGCCGCGGCGCGGGCCACGCCCAGCTGGGTGAACTGGCGCTGCAGCAGGCGCTGGACCCGGGCCGAAACGACCGGCCCGGCCAGCCCGCGCGCGGCGTCGGAGACCACCACGATGGGCGCCGGCGCGTCGAGGTCCGCGCCCAGGTCGGCGGCCGGCTCGGCCCGGATCACGATCAGCGCATCGACCTCGCCGCTGGTTACCGCGCGCCGCGGCTCCGGCTCGCCCGCCGGAAGCGCCACGGCGGCAAGCTGCTCGTCGGCCGTCATCGCCTCGGCCAGCGCCGCGGTCAGCGGACTGCCGACGCGATCGTGGACCTGCACGCGCAGCTGCAGCGAATCGCCGTCGGTGCCGGAGAACACCTCGGCGAACACGAAGAACATCAGCGGCGGCAGCGCGAAGATCATCACCATCGCCCCCCGGTCGCGCCACAGCCCCAGCAGCATCACCCGGAACACGGTCGCGATCATCGGCAGCACGCCGGTCGAGGGTCGCGGCTCGTTCATGCCTCGTCCACCTCCGGCCGCTGGCCGAACAACTCGCGCCACAGCGCGTCCAGGCCGGGTCGCCGAACCCGCCATTCGACCGCCGGCAGCGCATCCAGTGCGGACAGGTCCAGCGCCTCGGCCAGGCCGTGCCAGCGCAGCGGTGCCCGCGGATCCTCGGGCTCGAGCCCGAGCGCCTCGAGCCGCCCGACCAGGGCCTCGTCCGGCCAGTCGGCGAGCTCGACCCGCCACTCGCGGCGGGTTCCGAACCGGTCCCGGATCAGCGTTTCGGGCCGGCCGTCGGCAACCAGCCGGCCGCCGTCCAGAAACGCCGCACGATCGCAGATCCGGCCCAGTTCATCGAGATCGTGGCTGGTCATCAATACCGCCATGCCGTCGCCGGCCAGCCGGGTCAGCAGCTGTTCGATCGCGCGCCGGGCCGGCAGGTCGATGCCGACGGTCGGCTCATCGAGGATCAGCAGCTCGGGCCCGTGGACGATGCCGCAGGCGATGTTGGCCCGGCGCTGCCAGCCGCCGGACAGCCGGCCGCAGCGGGTCCCGGCCACGCTCGCCAGGTCGCAGGTGGTCAGCGCCCCGGCGACCGCAGCGGCGGCCGCTGCCCCCGGCAGGCCGGCCAGCCGGGCGAACACATCGAGGTTTTCGCCGACGGTCAGGTGCGGATACAGCGCGATCCGCTGCGGCACCAGCCCGATCCGCCGGCGCGCCGATGCGCTATCGGCCGGGTCGCGGCCATCGAGACGCACCCTGCCCGCGGCCGGCTGCAGGCGACCGCAGAGCAGTCGGATCAAGGTCGATTTTCCGGCCCCGTTCGGGCCGAGCAGCGCGACGATCTCGCCGCGGTGCAGCCTCAGCGACACGGCATCCAAGACGCGGCGGCCGCCGAACGCGAAGTCGAGGTCGTCGGCGACCAGCAGGGGCGAAGACGTCATCGAACGCAGGCGTCCATCATCCGGTGGACACGGGCACGGGAATCAGACGAAGCGAGCGAAGAGCGCGCGAACGTAGCCATCCAGCGCGTGTTCGCCACGCGCTGCCGGCAGCACCCGGTCACCGGCCGCAAGCTCGGCCTCGACCAGCCTGCGCAGCGCCTGCTCGCCGACCCGGTGGACCGAACCGGCCTTGTCGCGGTCCAGGCCGATGTCCTTGCCCGAGCCCTCGGCGTGACGCCGGACGTCGAGCAGGTCGTCGGCGGCCTGAAAGGCCTGGCCCAGGTGGCCGGCATAGCGCTGCAGCGCGTCGAGCTCGTCGTCGGCCAGGCCGAGGATGCCGCCGGCGCCGGCGGTGGCCAGCTCGAACAGCACGCCGGTCTTCTGGTGGTTGATCTCCGCGATCGCGCTGCCGTCCAGTGCGCCGGCGCGCTCGATCAGGTCGCGGCACTGCCCGGACACCAGCCCGGCGGTGCCGACCGCGACCGACAGCCGGTCGACCAGCCAGCAGCGTTGCGACGGATCCAGCGCCGAGTCGCGAGCGATCACGCCGAACGCCTGGTTGAGCAGCGCGATCGCGGCCAGCGTGGTGGTCGCATCGCCGAACTTGCGGTGGCAGGCCGGCTGCCCGCGCCGGGTCGACGCATCGTCCATGCACGGAAGGTCGTCGAGCATCAACGATGCACAGTGGACCATCTCCAGCGCGCAGCCGAAATCGAGCATCCGGTTCGGATCGGCGCCGAAATGCAGCGCGGTGCGAATCGCCAGCAGCGGACGGACCCGCTTGCCGGGGGCCAGCAGGCTGTAGCGCATGGCTTCGGCCAGTTCGCGACAGGTCGGGTTGCCGTCCAGGGCCTGGACCGGCATCAGCGCCTGCAGGCGCTCGTCGATCGCCTGTCGCCAGGAGGCATCGATGGACTCGGCGCCCTCGCCCCGGGCCATCGCGTCTTCAGTGGTGGCAGCCATCCAATGCACCCCGTCGTTGATCTTCAGAACGTCCGGCCAAGCGACGACCGGCCTGCTGCAGGGCGGGCCTCACCGGCCGCCGCGCCGTCGTTGCCGACGGACATGATGCCGCAGAATCGCGCGGGCCGCATGGCCGAACGGCGCAACCGCGACGCGCGCCGCGCCGGCGTGACCCCGCGCTGCCGCGGTTTCGGACAGAATAGCGTCATGAACTCCCGAACTCCGGACCTGCTGCTGGTCGGCGGCGGCCTCGCCAACAGCCTGATCGCCTGGCGGCTGACCCAGCGTCGACCGGACGTGCGGGTGACGATCCTCGAGGCCGGCGAGCGCCTGGGCGGCAACCACACCTGGTCGTTCCACGAGGACGACCTGAGCGCGCAGCAGCGCGCCTGGATGGCGCCGTTCCTGGTCCACCGCTGGCCGGGCCAGCACATCCGTTTTCCGAACTGCCGGCGCGATTTCTCCGAGCCATACCTGAGCATCACGTCCGATCGCCTGCATGACGTCATGGTAGCCGCCGGCCGGTTCGAATTGAAGTCCGGCGTGCGTGCCGTCGAACTGGCCGCCGACGCGGTGACGACCGACAGCGGTGAACGACTGGCCGCAGGCGCCGTACTCGACGGCCGCGGTCCCGGGCCCTCCGACGGCCTGGTGCTGGGCTTCCAGAAATTCGTCGGCCGCGAAGTCCGGCTGGCCGAGCCGCACGGACTCACGGTGCCGACCATCATGGACGCCACCGTCGACCAGCACGACGGCTACCGCTTCGTCTACCTGCTGCCGTTCACCGACGACACCGTGCTGATCGAGGACACCCGCTATTCCGACGGCGGCGCGCTGGACCCGGCCGAACTGCACGCCGCGATCGACCGCTACGCCACCGCCCGCGGCTGGACGGTGATCGACACCCTGCGCGGCGAAGACGGCGTGCTGCCGATCCTCATGGCCTGTGACCTCGAGCGATTCTGGCCGGCCGACGACCCGGTCGCCCGCTCGGGCCTGCGCGCCGGCCTGTTCCAGCCGACCACCGGCTATTCGCTGCCGCAGGCCGTGGCGCTGGCCGACGCGATCGCCGATCACTGGCCGATGAACGGAGTGCAGCTGGCTCGCTTCACCCGCGAATTCACCCGCGAATTCTGGCAGCGCACCCGCTTCTACCGCCTGCTCAACCGAATGCTGTTCCGGGTCGGCCGCCCCGAGCACCGCTACCGCGTGCTGGAAACCTTCTACAGCCTGTCCGAACCGCTCATCACGAACTTTTACGCGACAAAGCTGACACTTCGCCAGAAGCTGCGTATTCTGGTCGGCAAGCCGTTGCCCATTCTCGACGCCTTGCCGATGGTGCGCGAACGCCGTTTCCTGGAACGGGAAGCGCAGAAGGGATCCGATCAAAGGAGCACGACCCCCCGATGACTGACACTCGAACCGCGCCCCGGACCGCCGCCGTCATCGGCTCCGGCTTCGGCGGCCTTGCGCTCGCCATCCGCCTGCAGGCCGCCGGCATCCAGACCACCGTACTCGAGAAGCGCGACAAGCCCGGCGGCCGGGCCTACGTCTACGAGGACCAGGGCTTCACCTTCGACGGCGGGCCGACCGTGATCACCGATCCGTCGGCGCTGCGCGCGCTGTGGGAGAACGCCGGGAAGGACATGGACGACTACGTCGAGCTGCTGCCGGTCGACCCCATGTACAGGCTGTGCTGGCAGGACGGCAAGGTGTTCGACTACACCAACGATCCCGACCGCCTCGAAGAACAGATCCGCCGGTTCGACCCGGCCGACGTCGACGGCTACAAGCGCTTTCTCGAGTACTCCTACAAGGTCTTCGAAAAAGGCTACCTGGACCTCGGCCACAAGCCGTTCCTGAACTTCGGCTCGATGGTGAAGGTCGCGCCCGACCTCATGAAACTGCAGGCCCAGAACAGCGTCTACAAGCAGGTCTCGAAGTTCATCAGGAACGAACACCTGCGCCAGGCCTTTTCGTTCCACCCGCTGCTGGTCGGCGGCAACCCGTTCCAGACCTCGTCGGTCTACACCCTGATCCACGCGCTGGAGCGCGAGTGGGGCGTGTGGTTCGCCAGGGGCGGCACCGGCGCACTGATCCGCGGCATGGTCAAGCTGTTCGAGGACCTCGGCGGCCGCCTGCGCCTGAATGCCGAAGTCGCGAAGATCGAAACCGCCAACGGCCGGGCCACCGGCGTGCGCACCCACGACGGCTGGCACGGCGAGTTCGACGCCGTGGCCAGCAACGGCGACGTGCTGCACACCTACCGCGACCTGCTCGGCCACACCGACCAGGGGCAGAAGAAGGCCCGCTCGCTGACCAACAAGCGCTGGTCGATGTCGCTGTTCGTCATCTACTTCGGCCTCAACCGCGTGCACGAGAACCTCGAGCACCACATGATCCTGTTCGGACCGCGCTACAAGGAACTCATCCAGGACATCTTCAAGGGCCCGGACCTGCCCGACGACTTCTCGCTGTACCTGCACAATCCGTCGCTGACCGACCCGTCGCTGGCGCCCGAAGGCTGCAGCACCTACTACGTGCTCTCCCCTGTCCCCCATCTCGGCAAGGCCGACCTGGACTGGGACACGGTCGGCCCGAAGTACACCGACCGCATTCTCGACTACCTCGAAGAGCACTACCTGCCCGGATTGAAGAACGACCTGGTCACCTGCCGGACGCTGACCCCGTTCGGCTTCCGCGACGAACTGAACTCGCACCTGGGCTCGGCCTTCTCGGTCGAGCCGGTGCTGTGGCAGTCGGCCTTCTTCCGGCCGCACAACCGCGACGGGAAGATCCCGAACATCTACCTGGTCGGCGCCGGCACCCACCCGGGCGCCGGCATCCCCGGCGTGGTCGGCTCGGCCCGCGCCACCGCCGGGCTGATGCTCGAGGACTTCGGCCTGCAACCGCAGGCCCACTGAGGCGTCGCCGATGGCCCTTCGCCCGTCCGACGACGCGCTGGGCCGCGAGGCCGCCGAGACCATTGCGGAAGGCTCGAAGAGCTTCGCCACCGCCTCGAAACTGTTCCGCCCGGCCATGCGCCGCGACGTGCTGCTGCTGTATGCCTGGTGCCGGCACTGCGACGACGTCACCGACGGCCAGGACCTGGGCCGCAACCAGAGCGGCACCGCCTCGCCGCAGACCATCGACCGCCTCAAGCAGGACTCGCTGGCCGCGTGCCGGGGCCGGCCGAACGACGAACTGCCCTACCGCGCGCTGGCCGAAGTCGCCCGACGCCACGAGCTGCCCGAAGACATCGTGCTCGACCACATCGCCGGCTTCGAGCAGGACGTGGCCGGCTGGCAGCCGCAGTCCACCGAGGACCTGCTCGAGTACTGCTACTTCGTCGCCGGCGCCGTCGGCATCCTGATGGCACGGATCATGGGCGTGCGCGACATCGAGACACTGAAGCGCGCCAGCGACCTGGGCCTGGCCTTCCAGCTGACCAACATCGCCCGCGACATCGTCGAAGACGCCCGCGCCGGCCGCTGCTACCTGCCGCGCGACTGGCGCCAGCTCGCGCAGCTCGACATCCCCGACCTGCCCGACCCGGACCGCGCCCGCGACGTCCACCCGCTGGCCGCCCAGCTGGTCGAACTGGCCGAACCCTACTACGCCTCGGCCCGCATCGGCGAGCGCGCCCTGCCCGGCCGCGCCGCCTGGGCGATCGCCACCGCCCGCAGCGTCTACCGGGACATCGGCCTGCAGGTCCGGCGCAAGGGCCCCGACGGCCTGGCCGAGCGGGCGTACACCTCGAAGGGACGAAAGATCTGGCGGGTCGTGACCGGCGGCAGCCAGACCGTCGGCGGGCGACTCCTGAAGAACGGACGCGCGCCGGTCCGTGACGGCCTGTGGACGCCAAGGGCGCTGGCCGGGTAACGGCCGATTCCGATGAAACGCAGGGAGCGCGGGCACGGAGTTGCCCGCCGAACACGCCACGGAGTAGACTGCGCAGGCAGGTTCGGGGGACCTGGGCGCCGATGACTGAACAACATTAAATAAAAGGGGAACATCCATGATCTTTTCCAACGGCGCCGTTACGCGCCGCGACACCGCCTGGCCGAGCGTTTTCGTCATCGTCTTCACTGCCCTGGCGCTGTCCGTGCCGGCGGCCTTCGCTCAATCCTACCTGCCGAGCGGCGTGCAGCAGAACGTGCCGGTAAGCACGGTAACCAATGGCGGTTGGACGGAATGTTATCGCGACCTCTACGGGAATAGTGGCACCCCTGTTTCGACCATTCTCGATCAGTGCGATCAAGAGCGGTTGATGCTCGCTTGTCGCCAGACCGGTAGCAGCACACTGCGAGTGCTGGCACAGGCTCCCCGGGCAGACGTTACCTTCGATACCGGCAGCGGCAATACGACGCAACCGGCAAACGGAGTCGAATGGTATTTCAGTGATAGCTACTCCTGGGGGTTCGCACCGGGCGGACAGTCTGTCTCCCGAAATTCGTGTGATACGACGAGCACGGGCAATGATGATCGACTGTGCTGGCATACCTTCGGCGGCTCGACCAATGGCGGTTGGCGATGTGGGTCGAGCACGGGCCTGAACAGCAGCACTACGTTCGAAAAGATCGTGTACGGCTCGAGCGGCGTCGCGCAGGCCGACCTGTCCGTCACCAAGACCGGCAGCGCCTCGGCGATCGCCGGCACGCAGGTCCTCTACGACATCACCGTGATTAATAGCGGCCCGGCCGACGCGACCGATGTGGTCGTCGCAGATCCGACGCCGCCGGGATACACCTTCGTTTCTGCCAACGGCCCCTGCGCCGGTGGTTTCCCGTGTGCCTTCGGAATGCTCCCCGCCACGGCCAGCGCTTCGGTCCAGGTGACCTACGCGATCGACCCGGCCGTTACCGGACCCGTGACCAACACGGCCACCGTCTCCAGCTCGACCGCCGACCCGGCGCCAGCCAACAACACGAGCTCGGTGACCACCAACGTGGTGGCCGAAGCCGACGTGGCCATCACCAAGACCGGCCCGATGACCGCGATCGCGGGCGCCAACGTGACCTACGAGTTCACGCTCGTCAACAACGGCCCGTCCGATGCGATCGGCGTCACCGTCAGCGACACGCCGTCGGCCGGCCTGACCTTCGTCTCGGCCACCGGGCCTTGCACCGGCGGATTCCCGTGCGCGCTGGGGACCGTCCCGGCCGGCGCAGCGCCGATCGCGTTCCAGGCGACCTTCGCGATCGCATCGTCGGTCACCGGCGACGTCACGAACACGGCCGAAGCGACTTCGGCCACGGCCGATCCGAACCCGGGCAACAACATCGCCGCCGCGATCACCGGCGTGGTCGCCGAGGCCGACCTGGCGGTCACCAAGACCGGCCCGGCCACGGCCATCGCCGGCACGCAGGTGACCTACGACATCACCGTGACCAACAACGGTCCGTCCGACGCTACGGCAGTCTCGGTCGCCGATCCGACGCCGGCCGGTTACAGCTTCGTCTCGGCCACCGCGCCATGCGGCGGCGGTTTCCCTTGTGCATTGGGCGCGATCGCGGCCAGTGGCAGCACGGCCTTCAGCGTGACCTTTGCGATCGACCCGTCGATCGGCGGCAGCTCGGTCAGCAATACCGCAACAGTGTCCTCAGCAACGACCGACCCGAACGCCGCTAACGATGCATCGACGGCAACGACGACGATCACCGCCGAAGCCGACCTGGCCGTGACCCAGGCCGGTCCGGCCTCGGCCGTCGCCGGCACCGCGGTCACCTATACGCTGACCGTCACCAACAACGGCCCGTCCGATGCCGCGACCGTGACGCTGGACGACCCGACGCCGGCCGGCTTCGCGTTCGACTCGGCCACTGCGCCGTGCGCCGGCGGGTTCCCCTGTGCCCTCGGCACGATGCCGCCGAGCGACCTGGTCAGCGTCGATGTGACCTTCGACATCGCTGCCGCCACCGTCGGTGAGGTGATCAACACGGCCACCGCGTCGTCGCCGACCACCGACCCGAACGGCGCGAACGACAGCGCCAGCGTCACGACCACCGTGGGGGCCGACGCCGACCTGTCGATCGTCAAGACCGTCGATACGGATGTGGTTCAGCAGGGCGAGACGGTCGTCTACACGCTGACGGTCAGCAACGCCGGACCGTCGGATGCGACCAACGTGGTCGTCACCGACAACCTGCCTGACCAGCAGATGCTGGTGGCCACCAGCGGCTGTTTCGAGGATCCGGTCGGTGCGCCGACCTGCTCGATCGGCACGGTGCCGGCGGGCGCGACGGTGGCGGTCACACTGACCGCGGTGGTCGAGCGCGCCACCGGCATCCAGACCAACCTCGCAACGGTGGATTCCGATGTCACCGACCCGGTCGGCGCCAACAACGAGGGCTCGGTGCGCATCGCCGCCTCCTTCGCGATCCCGACGCTCGCGACCGGGGGCCTGATCGCGATGGCCCTGGTGCTGATGCTGCTCGGCGGCGCGCAGCTACGCCGCACGCTCTGAGTCACGACGCCGGCCCGGATGATCCGGGCCGGTTCAGCGTGAACGAAGCGGGCGCCCCCGGGGCGCCCGTTTCCATTTGCCGACGCGTTGATTCAGAGCTACCGTGACCGTCTCTGACCGCCGGAGCACGAGATGAACACGACCGAAGCCCGCTGTCCCTGCGGCAATGCTCGATTGGCGATCCACGCCCCGCCCCGCTTCCGGATGCTGTGCCACTGCACGATCTGCCAGCGCTTCAACCAGGCGCCCTTCGCCGATGTGCTGGTCTACCGCGCGGCCGACGTGCAGCTGCCCGAACCGGGCACGGTCGAGTTCTCGACCTGGAAACCGCCGCCGAACGTCCAGCGCGGGACGTGCCCCGAATGCGGTGCGGCCGCCGTCGAGACCTTCCACGCCTCGCTGCTGCCGAAGCTGACGATGGTGCCGCGGTCCATGCTGCCCGCCGACGCCGACCTTCCGGAGCCGACGGCGCACTTCTTCTACGAGACGCGCGTGGCCGACGCGGACGATGCCCTGCCCCGCCACGAAGGCTTCCTGTCCAGTCAGTGGGCCTTCCTGAAGTACTACCTGCGGTCGCGGCGCAACCGCTGAAGCCTTCGAGACGACATGCGGCACCCCCGCGGCCTTGCTACGATGCAGCTCGAATCGGACCCCTCCTGGAAGACCCCTCGAATGAATGCGCTTCGCCTCTGCCTGCCGCTAGTGCTTCTGGCGCTTGCCGGCTGCGCCGCCCACCCGCCGACCGTTTCGGACCGCTGCGATGCCGACCGGCCGATCACGCCGATCCACCAGGTCCAGGGCAGCGGCACGGTCAGCCCACTTCTCCGAGCCACCGTGCAGGTCGAAGGCATCGTGGTTGGCGATTTCCAGCATCGTTCAGGCGAGGTTGCCGGCGCGCACGGTGATCTCCACGGCTTCGCGGTGCAGGAGCAAGCCAACGACACCGACGCCGACCCGGCCACCAGCGAAGGCATCTTCGTCATGGACGGCACCGCGAGTCCGATCGACCTTGCGCCCGGCGACCGCGTCTGCGTCACCGGCCGGGTCGCCGAGGTGGACGGCGAGACGCGCATCGACGCCACCGCGAACGGCGGCCGCATCGCGGTCCTCGAACGCGGCCTGCCGCTGCCCACGGCGCGAACCGTCGCCCTGCCGGCGTCCGGCGTGATCGTGAACGAGGACGGCTTCCCGATCGGCGACCTCGAGCGCTTCGAAGGCGAACGGGTCCGGATCGACGGCCCCCTGACCGTCACCGACCTGTTCGACCTGGACCGCTACGGCCAGTTCACCGTGTCGTCCGGCGGGCGACTGGTCTCGTTCACCCAGACGAACGCGCCCGATCCGGCCGGCTTCGCCGCGGCCCGCGACAGCGATGCCCGTCGAAGCCTGATCGTGGATGACGGCAGCGACGGAGCATGGCCCGATCCGGTCCCTTATCCGCCGCCTCGCCTCGCGCTGGACAACCTCGTCCGGGCCGGCGACACGGTCGACAACCTGGAAGGCGTGCTGAGCTACCGTCGCGCAGAAGCCGGCAGCGGCGCACTTGACTACCGCCTGATGCCGACCGCGGAACCGCGCTTCCGGGCCGACAACCCGCGCCCCGTACCGCCCGAGGTCGACGGCGAAGTGACCGTCGCGGCCTTCAACGTCGAGTTCTTCTACAACGGCGACGGCGGCGACCCGGCCAGCTTCCCGATCCGCGACGGCCGCGTGACCCATTCCGAATACCTGCGCCAGCGCGCCAAACTGGTCACCGCGCTGGCCGAACTGGACGCCGACATCGTCGGCCTGAACGAGCTGGAAAACGACTACCCCGACGGCGCCCGCAGCGCGGTCGCCGACCTGGTCGACGGGCTGAACGATGCACTGGGCGAAGGCACCTACGCCTGGCTCGATCCGGGGATCGCCTTCGGCACCTCGCCGCTGGTCAACGGCCTGATCTACAAGCCCGCCGCCGTTACCCCGGTCGGCCCGCTGGTCTGGCTGCAATCCGACGCCTTCGCCAACCCGGGCGGCGCCTATCCGTACCCGCTTCACCGCGCGGCCCTGACCCAGACCTTCGACACCGCCGCCGGCGCCTTCACCGTCAGCGTCAACCACCTGAAGTCCAAGGGCTGCCGCCCGGATCCGATCGGCCTGGACAACGACCCGCGCGACGGCGCGTCCTGCTTCAACCATGCCCGCACCGTCGGCGCGCTGGCCCTGCTCGAGTGGTTCGCCACCGACCCGACCGATACGGCCGAGCACCTCGGCGCCTTCGACCCGGATTTCCTGATCATCGGCGACCTGAACGCCCACCCCGCCGAAGACCCGCTGGCCGCGCTGAAGGCCGGGCCGGACGCCGTCCCCGGCAACGCCGACGACTGGGTCGACCTGCTCGCCCCCGACGACTACAGCTATGTCTTCCGCGGCCGCGCCGGCCGCCTCGACCACGCCGTCGCCAGCCCGACGCTGGCGGCCCAGGTCAGCGGCGCCGGCGTCTGGCACATCAACGCCGACGAATCCGACGCCTTCGAGTTCACGGAAGACCACCCGGCCCCGGCCGCGCTGTATGACGTCGACCCGTATCGGTCGAGCGACCATGATGCGGTGGTCGTGGGGCTCGAATGAGTCGGCTTCGGGCCGTCGATGGCCCCGCCGGGCGGTGCCGGCGGGCACGATGCGCCGCGGGGCGGGCACCCCAGCCTGTACGATATCGGCTGACACGGATCGGCGCCCGGCTGCGGCGCGAAGAGAAGTCACGCCATGAGCAGTTCCGACACCCCGGCCGGCGAAGGCCGCGACGACCGCCTGGCCCAGCTGGAATCCAAGCTGACCTTCCTGGAGCACACCGTCGACGTGCTGTCCGGCGAGCTCGAAGCCCAGCAGGGCCACACCCGCCGGCTGCAGAAAACGCTGGAGGGTCTGCGGGAGCAGCTCGGCAGCCTGCAGCGCGACACCGGCATCAGCGACCAGCCGGACGAGCCACCGCCCCACTACTGACCCGGATTTCCCCTGGAAGCCCTCGATGTCAGTGAGTTTCGGCACCCTGATCGGCCAGCTGCTGGTCGCCGCGCTGGTCGTCTACGTGCTCTTCGCCGTCCTCCGGTGGATCGGTCGGTGGATCGGTCAGCGGAACCGCTGATCCGGAGCTCGACGAGCGAAGAGCGGACGAAACGGCTCGGCCCCGGGTCCCGGGCCCATTGGAACCAGCGATGCCGGAACCGGAATCCCGCCGCGCTGGTCCGAAGCTTCGGAAAACGCCGATTTTCAACAACTTCCGGCCAAGGATTCACGTAACCTTCGCAAAAAAACTCCGTTGTTTTTTCCGCGGACGCCCCGATTTCGTGTATAAAGCACGGCTGAATTTGCAGTTCCGACGGCGCCACCTCGCGGTGAGCGTCGTTTTCGCGCATTTCACGGTTCAAGCAAGGCGCATTTTCACGCCCCGTCGCCAGCGTCAAGGCGGGTTCGGGCGACCTTGCCACGCACCGAGGCCAAACCAACGAACGCATCCTTTGGACGGACAGAATCATGAGTGAGCTCTCCCACTACCGCAACATCGGCATCTTCGCGCACGTCGACGCCGGCAAGACCACGACGACCGAGCGCGTCCTGAAGCTGACCGGCAAGATCCATCGCACCGGTGAGGTGCACGACGGTGCGGCCACGACCGATTTCATGGACCAGGAGAAGGAGCGCGGCATCACGATCCAGTCCGCTGCAACCACCTGCTTCTGGAAGGATCACCGCCTGAACATCATCGACACCCCGGGCCACGTCGACTTCACCGTCGAGGTCTACCGCTCGCTGAAGGTGCTCGACGGCGGCATCGGCGTGTTCTGCGGTTCCGGCGGCGTCGAGCCGCAGTCCGAGACCAACTGGCGCTATGCCAACGATTCGGAAGTCTCGCGGATCATCTTCGTCAACAAGCTCGACCGCATCGGCGCCGACTTCTACCGGGTCGTCAAGCAGGTCAAGAACGTGCTCGGCGCCAAGCCGCTGGTGATGGTGCTGCCGATCGGCACCGAGAGCGAGTTCAAGGGCGTGGTCGACCTGCTGACCCGCAAGGCCTGGATCTGGGACGACACGGGCCTGCCCGAGAATTACGAGATCACCGATGTCCCGGCCGACATGGTCGACGATGTCGAGACCTACCGCCAGGAGCTCATCGAGACCGCCGTCGAGATGGACGACGACCTGATGATGCAGTACATGGAAGGCGAAGAGCCGGCCATCGACGACCTCAAGCGCTGCATCCGCGAAGGCACGCGCAAGCTCGAGTTCTTCCCGACCTACTGCGGCTCGGCGTTCAAGAACAAGGGCATGCAGCTGATCCTGGATGCCGTCGTCGACTACCTGCCCAGCCCCACGGAAGTCGACCCCCAGGACCTGACCGACGAGGAAGGCAACCCGACCGGCGAACACGCGGTCGTGTCGGCCGACGAGCCGTTCCGCGCGCTGGCGTTCAAGATCATGGACGACCGTTTCGGTGCACTGACCTTCGTTCGCGTCTACTCCGGCACGATCAAGAAGGGCGACACCATCCTGAACTCGGCGACCGGCAAGACCGAGCGCGTCGGCCGCATGGTGGAAATGCACGCCAACGACCGCAACGAGATCGACCGCGCCCAGGCCGGCGACATCTTCGCCTGTGTGGGCCTGAAGAACATCCAGACCGGACACACGCTGTGCGATCCGAAGCACCCCTGCACGCTGGAGGCCATGGTCTTCCCCGAGCCGGTGATCTCGATCGCCGTGGCGCCGAAGGACAAGGCCGGCAGCGAGAAGATGGGTGTGGCCATCGGCAAGATGATCGCCGAGGACCCGTCGTTCCGCGTCGAGACCGACGAGGACTCCGGCGAGACCATCCTGAAGGGCATGGGCGAGCTGCACCTCGACGTCAAGGTCGACATCCTGAAGCGCACCTACGGCGTGGAGCTGATCGTCGGTGAGCCGCAGGTGGCCTACCGCGAAACGATCACCAGGCCGGTCGAAGACAGCTACACCCACAAGAAACAGTCGGGTGGTTCGGGCCAGTTCGGCAAGATCGACTACCGCATTCGTCCGGGCGAGCCGGGCACCGGCTTCAAGTTCGAGTCCACGGTGGTCGGCGGCAACGTGCCGAAGGAATTCTTCCCGGCCATCGAGAAGGGCTTCGCCACCATGATGCAGGAAGGTCCGCTGGCCGGCTTCCCGGTGCTGGACGTCGAAGTCGAGCTGTTCGACGGCGCCTTCCACGCGGTCGACTCCTCGGCCATTGCGTTCGAGCTGGCCGCCAAGGGCGCGTTTCGCCAGTCCATGGTCAAGGCCGGCCCGCAGCTGATCGAGCCGATCATGAAGGTCGACGTGTTCACGCCGGAGGACAATATCGGTGACGTCATCGGCGACCTGAACCGCCGCCGCGCGATGATCAAGGACCAGGAGCCCGGCCCGACCGGAATCCGCATCAAGGCCGAAGCCCCGCTGTCGGAGATGTTCGGCTACATCGGCCACCTGCGCACCATCACCTCGGGCCGTGGCCAGTTCTCGATGGAGTTCTCCCACTACCTGCCGTGCCCGAACCAGATCGCCGAGAAGGTGATCGAAGCGCAGAAGGAACGCAACGCGGCCAAGGCCGGCTGAGCGTCGTTCAAGGCAGTACCCAGGAGGCCCCGGCGGCGAGTACTGCCGGGGCCTTTTTTCTATCCGCGCGCGCGGTACCGTTCCCGAAATCCCCGGAGCCGCGATCGCTTCGTGGACCCGCGGACCCGGATGGGTGGCCGAAGTCGACACAAGGGCCAGCCGAACCCGTTCTCGAGGCAACGCGCAATCTGGCGTTGCCCGGTCGTGGCGATCGCCACGGTCACTCGTTCCGCCTCGCACGATCTGCGGCGTTCACGACCGAAACGCGCTCGGCGACGACGTTGTTCAGCCGTCCCCCAGGTTCCCCCGCAACATCGTCAGGCTCACCGGAGCCCGCCGGACAGCCCATCCGTCAAGCCGAGCGCGGCAACGAACACCCCGAGGGCCAGCCCCACGGGCAGGCCGAAGCGCCGAACGCGAGACGTCGTTGGCCCGTTTCCCGGTCGACGGGCCGGGCGGATTCCACTCGGGAACAATTTCTCACCGAGCCATTCGTGCACGTTCACGATCAGGAACAGGGCAGCGAGCAACACGACAAGATTCAACACCGCGACCCAGGCGCCCGAAGCCACCAGCTGAATCAATCCGTTGAGGGCCACGCCCAGAAAAACACCGATCACGAAGTTCAAGACCGCAAGGATCCAGTCCAGGGCCAGCGGGAACAGCGCAGTGGGGCGCGGCTCGCGAACGCCGCCCTCCGACGCCTCGCGCTTGCCCTCCGATTGGACGCGCAACCACACGACAGCCGCCAGGACGACGCAAACGAAGGTCGAGGCGATGATCAGATCCGCTGGACCGAACAGGTTGTCGAACATCGGCTCGATCGCTGTTGAAGTTCAACGTCTTAGCTAAGCGGCGCGCGCAGCGCGTCCGATGGAGGCCCGTAGGGCCGGAAGGTCTTGAGCGGTTTGTTATGTTGGCTTTGCATTTACCTTACTAATGGCGCTGCCCGCCAGGATCGCCGAATGCCAACTTAAAGCCAAAGTCCACAACAAAACTTACGGGGATTGGCCACCAAACAAATGCCCAAATTGCATATCCATTCAGTAACAAGGAGCAGGCAGAGGCAAATTTTACGGCAGGACTCGGAGAGCCGAGCCCACCAATCGCCAACAGCGCAAGAAGGCCCGCTATGGGATAAATTAAATAGTGTATGTATTCCATATCTCTACAACTGGGGGTTTTACCGCCTAAGTTTTTCGATCACGAATGATGCTAGGGAAGAAGAAATTACATTGTGTTTGGCAACATAACGTTTGGGTTAACCGGCGCCGCCACCGGACTCCCCCGGCTTCGCCGCCGCGGAGCTATCCGGCGTCCGGTTGAACCCTTTGTTATGATTCTCCTTGCTTAGCCAGCGCCCGGAGCCAATTAAGGCCCTCTGCGGTTAATCCATCACTGAAGTAGCCCTCAGCCTCAAGATCATCCAGATACGGGCGGGGCAGCTCGTTAGAAAGATCATTAAACCTCCTCTTAAGGATTTGGCGTGGTGCTTTAGTGACTACATGTTCCCCAAGCCTCGGGATAACATAGCCTTTCGTGTACATGGCTAGCCCTCCCTGAGATTCATGATCGGTCGGTTGACGTCTGCGTAGCCGTTCCATAAACAGCCGTTTATTCATTTTGTTGAGTTGTTCGTGCGCGTTTTCTAACTCCTGCTCCTTTTCGGACAGCTCACTCAATACGCGATCCTTCTCCTCTCGCTCCAATTCCGAACGTTCAACGAGTGACCGAATAACTTGGTTCCTTTCTTCTAGTAATTCGCGAATCTCCTCCTTTTCAGCTTCGACTTTTTTCTTAGTTTCCTCAATGTCTGAACTTTGAGAGCCTGGGGTGTTTTGAAGATAATCACGCATGGCCGTATAGCCCTCATCGATATGACGTAGCTTTTCGCCAAAACCACTTTCAATCTTCACTAAAAGCTGGGCAATTTCACGTGTGAATTTATGCGTATTGTCATAAAAGGCATTGCTCGCCTGAGTGGCCTTAAAGTAAAACAATGAGGCTAAACCAACGGAAAACAACGCGAGCAATAAGGATAGGAGAACCGGAAAGTCAACGGTAAGCTCAATCGGCGTTTCCCACATTTTATATGCGAGAACTCCTACCAGAACTAGCACTGATAAGGCCTTCACAATTTCCCAGGGATGGTAAAACGGCCGTTCTGGCTGTTGCATTAGACTTCTCCTTCAAATCATAACGTCTTAGCTAAGCGGCGCGCCACTGGCGCGTCCGGTGGAGCGCGAAGCGCGGAACAAACTTGAGCGATTTGTTATGAGAACACACCCTATTTCTTCTTCCCTAGCGAAGGGAGGCCGCCGGAGTATGGCTTGAAGGCATTTCCCTTATAAATTGAGCTCTTGCTTCGGATGGCGGATGATGCGTCTCCGAACTTAGGCAACTTCTTACTCCCGACTTTGACCATATGCTTCAAAACCCATACCGCTGTTGTACTTTTCTCCAGCTCAGCTCGAAGCTCCTTCTCAGCAACAGCATCACCGGATGTGGCCCGGCGCACGAGGGAGCGAATCTTTCGCTTGTACTCTTGATTCGGGTTTCCCCGCTTGTTGCCACGCCTGCTTCTCCTTGTCTTAGACTTTTTGTTTCTCATAACGTCTGAGCTAAGCGGCGCGGCTTTAGCCGCGTCCGGTGGAGGCCCGTTAGGGCCGGAACGTACTTGAGCGATTTGTTATATGAAGCGCCTCTAGCAGCTCTTTGGCCAGAACGATGGGCTGCGTCTCACAAGAATCGAGCCCTTCAGTCTCCTCACACACCTCACTTTCCTCAGGGCCAAAGTCAAGCTCGGTGGGGGCTATGCCGAATTCATGGAACAGTAGATCTAATTGCTCTGCATAGAACCCGGGCTTTCCATTCTCAGTCGTTACGGCCTCGATCCAGCGATGGGGCATCCCTTCGGCTTTGAAAACTAGAAATTCTGCGTTCTGAAACAAGTTCAGGTCCGGCTCACACCATTCTCCAACTCGAAAGCCAAACCCATAGTCTTCTCCCTCCGGGAGCCTAAATGATTCCAGAACGCTAAACGTGGCGGTCCCGCAGCCACAGTGATTGGAGATAACGACTACGCCTTCCGGGGCGACTGGCTCAGGGCAACCTGGGCGATCCCGTGGGATTAGTACAAGCTCTTGAAGAGATCCCAAAAAAGCGAACTCGGACGGCGTCTCTGCCTGGGCCTGAGGCGAGCTAAGGAGGAATGCCATTAATAGCGCTTTCTTCATATAACTACAAAATATGTGGCGTAAGTGCTGTGTAGCGAGTAGGCGTGCAGAAATGCGCGTTAGTACGCGTGTTTCCGCAGTCAAGAATGGCCAAGCCTCTGATTTCCAACGCCCTGCCCCACAGTTCGTTCGTGGATATCCTGCACGAACGCCGTGTAGCGCGCAAGTTGTGTCGTCGAACCCGTCGCGTGGCGCGACGGGCAGCGACCGGTCGATCAGCTCGCCCTGGCCGCCTGCGGCGCGCGGCACAGGCCGTAGACGCAGCCGGCGAAGACCAGGGCCATGGTCGAGGCGGCGACCGGGTACTGCAGCGGCATGATCCAGAAGGCCGGGAACAGGCCGGAGAGCGTCGAGCCGTCGATGAGGATGGACAGCAGGTAGGCCGTCGGGATGGCGTAGCGCACGGACAGGCCCGGTGACGGAATCCGCAGGTGGCGCGAAACCAGGTAGACCGCCCAGATGCCGATCACCGCCAGCGAGGCCAGGTACACGTTCTGGCTGGCGCCGAGCAGGCGCGGGTCGTAGAGCGAGATGTTGAGCAGGTACACGAACCAGATCACGAAGATCGTTTCCGTGGCCGCGACGCGGGCCGGGTCGCTCTTGTGGGCATTGCCCCGGGTGGCCGGGGCCTGAAGGCGAAACACGCGGCGGATCCACTGCATCATCCGGCAGCGGCTGTCCTTGTTGGCCACGCCGAGGATGGTCAGCGGCAGGAAGATGCAGACGCTGGCCTGGATCAGCAGGAACGAACCCGGCAGCGCCGGCTGGCCGTCGACCATCAGCGGATCGATGCCCAGCCAGACCGAAAAATACCGCCAGGTCCATTCGAAGAAGCCCATCCACAGCAGCGCTCCACCGGCGTAGCCGAGGATGCTGGCGGCCGGGTCCTCGACCTTCAACCCTTTCCAGATCAAGGCGGTGCCGAGGCCGGCCAGCGCGAACGAGGCCAGGCTGTCGGTCCAGAACGCACCGCCGAACCAGGCGCGCTGCAGGCCCATGGTGGTGTTGGCCAACGCGATGCCGGCAATCACCAGCCCCAGCGACAGTGCCCCGACGGCGACCGGCGGCCAGCGGCCGGCCGAGGCGGCCGGCACTGCATGATCCCGGGCGGACGGGCCGCCCGGCGGGCGGCTCCTGACGGTGTCCGTACTCATCCCTGTACTCCCTGCCGTGCGGCTCTACACGGCCCTCTCTCGGTGGTTCTCCGCGTCAGAACGTATACGCGGCACGTACTCCGAAGGTCCGCGGCGACGGCAGGTAGTACTGCGCGCTGTCCGGCAGCACGAAGGTCGGCCCCTGGATCGAGAAGTTCCTCAGGTCGCCGCCGGTGTTGAAGCCGTCGCGGATCGTATCGTCGTCGAACAGGTTATCAACATAGGCGACCACCTGCCAGTTCCGCCCGTTCAGGCCCACCCGCAGGTCGGTCAGCCAGTAGCTGTCGAACTGCAGCAGGTTGTTCGGGTTGGAGAAGCGCTCGCCGCGGTAGCTGGCCTGCAGGTCGACGAACCAGTCGAAGTCGGCCGTTACCGCCGAGCTGTAGCGCGCGTTGCCGACGAAGGAATGCTTCGGCACCCGCTCCAGCTCGTTGCCGGAGAAATCGACCCGGCAGGTGGTCTGGTCGGCCGTGGTGGTGACCAGCTCGCAGCCGCCGGAATAGGCGATCACCCCGGGACTGCGGGTCAGCTGGGTGAAGTCCTTGTACTCCGACTCGAGGTACGTGTAGCCGGCCTGCAGGCGCAGGGCGTCGATCGGGAACCAGGTCACGTCGATCTCGGCGCCGTAGATCTCGGCGTCGGCGTTGCGGATGCGCGACTGCAGGAAGCCGGCGTCGTCGACGATCTGGCTGGTCACCTGCTTGTCGGTGAAATCCTGGTAGAACAGCGCGTAGTTCACGCGCATGCGCCGGTCGAGAAAGTCCATCTTCGAGCCGACTTCGTAGACCACGACCTTCTCCTGTTCGAAGCGCAGCTGCTCGGGGAAGAACGTGCCGCCGCCGCCGTTGACCGAGCCGATGCCGGCCGGCTTGATGCCCTGGGCGATCGAGGCGTAGCCCATCATCCGGTCGCTGGCCAGGAACTGGACGCCGATCTTCGGCGTGAAGTAGCTGTCGCTTTCCGAGGCCGTCACCAGCCCGGCCGGCGCCGGGAAGCCGGCACCGCCGAGGAACGGCAGCGGCGAGACGATCGAGTTGTCCAGGTCCGGGCCGCCGGCGGTCAGGTCCTCGTCCACGTACCGGCCTTCGAAGGTGGCGTTCCACTGGTCGGTGATGTTCCAGGTGATCGTGCCGTAGGCCGACAGGTGCTCGATGTCGCGGGTCCAGAGGTCCGGGTTGCGCGGCAGCGTGGTGCCGATCGGCGCGACGATGGTGCTGCACGGCGTGGCGCCCTCGGCCGGGACGAACGGCGGGGCGTAGGTCAGGCAGGTCACGCCGCCGTTGAGCACGTGGCGCTGCTCTTCCCAGTATTCGGCGCCGACGGTCCAGGTGAAGGCCCCGCCGGTGCCGGACTGCAGGCGGAATTCCTGACTGAACAGCTCGACGTCGTTGTCGATCCAGATCTCGCCGAAGGCCGGCAGCTCGCGGGCGTCGCCGTAGTTGTTGAAGTCCTGCTGCTGCAGGCTGTCGGCGCGGGCCACGTGGGTCAGCGAGACGAAGCGCGACGGGGCGATGCCCTGCCCGCTGCCGAACTCGCGGGTGATGTCGAGCGTGCCGCGGAAGACGTCCTTCTCGGCGCCGGCGTAGTCCTGGCCGGGCGTGCGCGGATCGGGGCTGTTGCCGATCTGCGACTCGTCCCAGTTCGATGGCGGCATGCCGCGGATGCCGCGGATCTCGGTCACGCCCGGAAACACCACCGGGCCGAGCGCCGCGGTCGGCATCGGGAACACGGCGTTCGGTTCGGGATGGATCTGCGGCGCGATGCCCAGCTCCGAGTCCTCCAGCGACAGGCGGGCGCGGATGTCCCAGCCGGGGCCCGGCGTCCAGCGCAGCGTGCTGGCCAGGCTGGTGCCGCTGCGGCCGCCGAGGTCGTCGCCGGTGAACGGGCTCTCGTAGAAACCGTCGTGGTTCCAGTTCGCCACGCTGACGCCCGCGCTCAGCGTGTCCGGAATGATCGGTCCGGAGAAGCGGCCGCGGAACATCCGCTGGCCGTACTGGCCCAGGTCCGTTTCGATGGCGCCCCGGAACTCGTTGTCCGGCGCGCGGGTGGTGTAGCTGATCGCGCCGGCGAAGGCCGAGCGACCGTACAGCGCGTTCTGCGGGCCCTTGATGATCTCGACGCGCTCGATGTCGAACAGCTGCGGGTCGATCAGCAGCGAGCCGCCGGAGGTGATCATTGCCTCGGTCGTGATATCGACGCCGTCGAGCAGGATCGCCATGCTCGGGCGGCCGCGCGTCGGCGTGATGCCGCGAACGGTGAGCTTGAGGTCCTGCGGCAGCGAGCCCTGCTCGAGGAAGACGCTGGGATCCTGGCGGGTGACGTCATCGAGGTCGTAGATGCCCCGCTCGAACAACGCGGCGGAGTCCAGCACATTCAACGCGACCGGAACCCGCTGGGACGGCTCGTCGCGCTTTCGCGTGAACACGATCACATCGTCGAGCGCGACGGCGGACTCGGATCGTTCGCTGGATTCGGTGCCGGAGGGGTCCGACGGCGGGCCCAACTGGTTGGCGTGGGCCGGAAGAGAAGCGGAAATCGCGAGGGCGAGACAGGACAGGAGAAGCTTGGGGTTGGTGGCTGTTGCTGTTGCTGTTGCTGTTGGTTTGGCTCTTGCTCTTGCTCTTGCTCTTGATGTTGCGGCTGGCGTTGTCGTTTTTTCTTGTCGTGGATTCTGCGAGGCGTTTTGTCGTTGCATCTGGTCTACCCGTTCAAACGTTATCGTTGTATGCCCGCCGGGTCCGGTCGAGCGTTCGTCCCGATCCGGCGACGCATCGGGCCGATCGAGCGCGTGAACGATGTAACGACAACTGTGAATTTCCAGTGAACACTTCTGGAGAGGGCGCGCCAGTTGTTCGATTCGATCTATCGAATGTACGAACATACGCCACAAGCGCCTCGCGCAGGCTCGATGGACACCTTCACCGACGCGCTCACGGGCCCCCCGGAACGGGCACCGTTCTTGCGCTGACCGAATTCGGACACCACGTAGAGGCTCGGAAGCGGGCGATGGGTAGTTGCCGAACAGAACCTCGAACGCTCGGTTAACGAAGACAGGTCCGAGCCTGGACTTCCGACTCGCCTCGCCACCCTGCCCGCGCTCGAGGCCCATCGGCACCGCCTTCGAGCCGGCCGAACGGGTATCGTAGGCAGCACACCCGCCCGACCGAAGTGCCGCCATGCCCCGCCGGACCCTGAACGATGCCCAGCTCAATGTCGTTGCATCCGGCAGCGGCCCGGACACGCTGGTCCTGCTCCACGGCCTGCTGTTCTCGCACCGGATGTTCGATGCCCAGGTCGAGGCGCTGAAGAGCCGCTTCCGCTGCGTTCGCATGGATTTCCGCGGTCAGGGCGACAGCGAAGTCACCGACACCGGATACGACCTCGACACGCTGGCCGACGACGTGATCGCGCTGATCGAATCGATCGAGGCGCATCGGGTCCACCTGCTCGGCTTCTCGATGGGCGGCATGGTGGCCCAGCGCGTCGCACTGAAACGGCCCGAGCTGCTCGACAGCCTGGTGCTGATGAATACCTCGGCGGAACCGGAGAAGTGGTCCAAGCGGCCGCGCTTCGCGCTGCTCAATCTCGCCGCCAGGTTGCTGGGGCTGGCCAGGGTCGCGCCGAGAATCCTGCCGCTGCTGTTTTCCGACCGCTTCATCGACGACCCCGCCTGTGCGAGCGAGCGCGAACGCTGGCTGGCCATGGTCACGGCCAATGACCGGATCGGCGCAACGCGCGCGGTGCGCGGCGTGGTCTCGCGGAAGTCCATTCTCGACCGCATCGACCAGATCCGCCTGCCGACGCTGATCCTCACCGCCGACCACGACCGCGCGACGTCACCGCAGAAGGCAGACAACATGCACGCGCGGATTCCCGATTCGACGCTGGTGACGATCGGGGATGCCGGGCATATGACCCCGGCCGAGAAACCGGCCGAGGTCAACCGGGCGCTGTTGGACTTCTACGATCCATCCGCCGCGACGGACTGAATGAAGCGGCGGTAGGCCGACGCGACCGCATCCGGCGCCTCGACCTGCGGATAGTGGCCGACGTCGGCCAGTTCTTCGATGAAGCCGTCGTTGCCGACCACTTCGCGATAGCGATCGACCAGGTGCCGGCCTGACACCGGGTCCAGCACCCCGTTCACCAGCCCGATCGGGACCTTCGCGGCCTGCAGTGCGCCGGTCCAGCGGGCGCGGTTCTGCCTGCGTTCCCGCATGTAGCCGAGCAGCGCCGGGACGACGCGCCGGCCGTCGTTGGCGTCGATCAGGGCCCAGAAGGCGTCGAGCTCGGCCTCCGACGGCTGCGACTGCGGCCCGAACACCGCCGAGAACGATTTCGCGAAGCGCTTGCGCGACATGGTCCGGGCCAGCAGCGGACCGAGCGGGCCGCACAGCAGTCTCTGGATCAGCCGCGGTCGATGCGACTCGGGGAACAGGCCGCCGTTGAGGAAGCACACCGACAGCAGGCCCCAGGCGCCGGTGCCCTGGTTGCGGCGGGCAAGCAGCTCCTGTGCAACGGTATCGCCGTAGTCGTGCGCCAGCACGTGGAAGTGCACGACGCCGAGACGCTCGAGCAGGTCTTCGAGGCGATCGGCCTGGTCGGCGATCGAATAGTCGTGGCCGGCCGGCTTGGCGCTGAAGCCGAAGCCGAGCAGGTCCGGGGCGATCAAGCGATGGTCGGCGACCAGGTCGCGCCAGAGCCACGACCAGTCCCACGAGGCGGTCGGAAAACCGTGCAGCAGCAGCACCGGCACCCCTTCGCCGTGGTCACGGAAGAACAGTGCGTGACCGAGAATCGGCTCGACGCGCCCGGCGTCGCGCCAGGTCTGTAGTGGTATCGGGATATCCAAGCTGCGCCCTCCAGCACATCGTTCAGGCAAGCAGGTAGAGGATGCCATGCGCGGGGCTGGTGTGGGTTGCGTCGAAGGGCCGGCAGGCCGGAGTCGGATGGCTGCGCTTCCGGTGGCGGCATTTCGGTGCGGTTCCCGATTGGTGAGGCAGGACGGATCGTCGCGCGGAGCGCGGTCGAGCGTCCGACTCGGACCATCCTGGGCCCGTCGCTCACCGACCAGTGGAACCCGCATGATGCCAGCCATCGAATCGATCATCGAAGTCACCGCGCCGGTGCGTGCCGGGTCGCGCCGGCATCGGGCCCGGCGCTGGGTCGCCGGCCTGCTCGCGCTCGGGATGCTCGGGGCCGTCGCGCCGGTCCTGGCCGAGGACCCCGGCTATCGCCTGGTGCCCGACCGCGTTCCGGACATCCCCCACGGCAAGGCCTCGATCATCCGGGGCGACGCCGGACCCGAAGGCGATCGGATGTACATCGAACACCTGAGCATGCTGCAGCCGGTCTCGGTGGTGCTGATGGCGCGCGAATTGTCGCGCCCGCTGAACCTGAACCTGTCGAAGTACCGCTACGACGAATCCGACCGAGCCGGCGACACCGGGCGGGACGGCGCGGTCGCGTTTCATTTCCGGACCCAGGGCGAGCTCAAGATCCACGTCTCGCCGGCCCGACCCGAGGCCGGACCGGCGCCCTACTACCTGGTTGCCTGGGTGGGCGACGAGTACGACCCGGAGCTGGCCCCACCGGTGGTGCTGGCCGGACAGGCCGGTGGTCACGGTCTGCCCTGGCGGTGGCTGTTGCCGGGCGGCGCGGTGCTGGCCGTGCTGGCCTTCACGTTCCTGGCCGGAAGGAGATCGATGCGATGAACGCTGCGCGAACAACGGCGGCGGTCGCGATCCGCCTGCAACGCCAGACCGCGATCACCCTCGGGCTCGCTGTCCTTGTGCTGATCAGCGCACTCGGCGCCGACGGCGCCCGGGCCGTCGAGCCGCTGGGCAGCCTGGGCGCAATGCGAGCGCTGCCCGAGCTCGAGGCGCGGGAGCAGGAACGCAGCGCCGAGCGCCGGCAGATCGATGCCGCCCGCCGCGGCGGCCTGGACCGCGGGCTGAGCATGCTCGGGCAGGGAATGAGCCGGTTCAACAGCTTCCGCGAATTCGCCGACTCGTCGCAGGCGCTCGATCCCGGCGATCTGGAGTTCGACCCGGACTACGAACCACCGGGCGCCCCCAGTCTGCCGGTGCACTGCGACGTGTCCGGCGGCGACCGCTGCCGCCAGTGCTACGACAGCGCCTATCGGAAGATCAATTTCGTGCGCCACTACCTGGAAAAACTGCGCGGCATCTACGGCGCGACCAGGACCTACAGCGAACGGGCGATCGCCTTCGGTGATTCCATGTCCGGCCTGCACGGCGGCTTCGGACTGGCCTGGCCGCCGGAGCGCAAGGGCATCCAGGACGCCATGAAGAGTCTCGACCGGACCTACGACGAGAAATACCGGGACTACATGCGCGAACTGCTCGAGGGTCTGCAGGAGCTCGCCCAGTGCGAAAAGCAGTACTTCGGCGAGGACGACTGGTACAGCCGGTTCGGCTTCATCTACTACACCTACATGCAGGACCGGTACCGGCGCTCATGATCCGCACCCACTCACCACGCCCCCCCGCCGCCCGGATGGTCGCGCTTGCCGTGCTGTTCGCGGCCGCCGCCACCACGGCGGCGGCCGACATCGAAAAGCGCCGGCTGGGTCCGAATGTCAACACGCCCTACGCCGAACTGCTGCCCATCGCCTCGGCCGACGGCAACACCCTGTACCTGACCCGGGCCGGTTATCCCGACCCCGGATTCCGCCGCCTGATCGAGCAGCAGTACGACGAGCACGTAAGCGACTGCCGGCAGCTCGGCCCCGCCATGGCGACGCTGGCCGAGCGCGAGGGACACACGTTCAGCCCCGAGGAACAGGCCCTGATCGACCGCCTGTCCGGCGACTGCGACCGCATGGCGCGCATCCGCGACGAGGAACTGGCGCGCTTCGACCGCGGCCAGCATCCGCAGCAGGTCTACGTGACCCAGCGCCGGCCGGACGGCTCGTGGGGACCGACTCGCCGCCTGCCCGCGCCGCTGAACGACCCCACGCCGTCGAACCTCGGCAACGTGGCGATCAGCTCGGCCGCGCCCGACCGCAACACGCTGCTGGTCATCGGTGCCCTGATGTTCGGCGAGCAGCGCACCGACGGCTGCGTCGACTTCGCCGCGGTGATCGGCATGGGCGACCGGCACTGCCTGTCGATCGCCATCGCGCGGCGCGACGGCGAGAGCTGGACCCGCTCCGACCGCCTGCGGACCGAGCCCTTCGACCCGCCGCTGTCGGTCAACGGCGCGGCCCTGGCGCCGGACGGCCGGACCGTGGTATTCACCGGCAGGACGCCCGGCCGACACATCGACAACCATTCGTCGCTGTACCTGACCCGCTGGAACGAAGACACCGGACTGTGGTCCGCGCCACGCCGACTGGACGCGCTCAACGGCCCGTTCGAGAACGTTTCACCGTTCATCGGCCCGGACGGCGTTTCGCTGTACTTCGCCAGCAGCCGCCCCGGCGGCCAGGGCGGGCTGGACATCTGGGTTTCGCGGCGCAGCGACGAGCGCTGGCTGGACTGGAGCGCGCCGGTCAACCTCGGGCCGTCGATCAACACTCCGCAGAACGACTCCAGCCTGTCGGTGGATGCCAGCGGCGGCTTTGCGTTCATGGCCTCCGGCGAAGGCGCGCAGCAGGACATCTACGAGTTCGGCCTGCCGCCGGACCTTCGCCCCGCGCCGACGGCCGTGGTCGGCGGCCAGGTCCTGCGAGGTGGCGCACTGCTCTTCAACGACGAGAACGCCGGCGGCGAGATCGTCGATTTCGAGCTCGGCCGAGGGCGCTTCGCAGGCGCCGGAGACGGCGCGGCCGACGGCATGGACGAGCAGACCGTGGTGTTCATGCGGCTGGCCGACGGCCGGGTGGCCGGCAGCGCCGGCATCGACCCGGCCAGCGGCGCCTACTCCACCTCGCTGCCGGTGAACGCGAGCTATGCGGTCTACGTCAACGCACGCGGCTTCGCCGGCATCGGCGAAGTCGTCGATCTGTCCGGCACCCGTCCCGGCGCGCGCATCGAACAGGATCTGACGGTGCAACCCCTGGCACCCGGCGAGGTGATTCGACTGAACAACGTGTTCTTCGAAACCGACAGCGCCGAACTGCTGGAGGAATCGCGCGCGGAACTGGATCGGCTGGTCCTGTTGCTGGAGCGCCATCCGACCCTGCGGATCGAGATCGCCGGCCACACCGATTCGCGCTCCTCGGACGACTACAACCTGCGTCTGTCCGACGACCGAGCCGGCGCGGTGCGCGGCTACCTCGAAGACGCCGATATCGAACCGGCGCGGCTGCAGTCGCGCGGGTACGGCGAAGGCCTGCCGATCGCCGACAACGACACCGAGGAAGGCCGGGCACTGAACCGACGCGTCGAGTTCCGGATACTGGCCCACTAGCGTACCCACCACTCATTGTGTGACGTATCGCGTGCGCCTGAATCGACAGGGCAAGGCGCGGCCCGCAGTGAATGGCCCGCCCTTGTCAAGGCACGCAAGGCCGCAATGTCGGTTCAGGCGCGCGCGATACGTTACACAATGAGTGGCGGGGTGCACCAGCCTCGGAGCCGCCGGAACGAAGCGCCCCTGCGCTCTGCCCTGCTGCCTCCGCTTTGCGACCCGCCGCCTTCGCGGCCCCCGGAATGCTGCAGAATGGCAGGCCGAACACAGGAACACGCGCCACGATGGAAATCAGCCTGATCATCGCCCTCGCCGCTGGCCTGGCCGTGCTGGTCTGGGCGGTCGTGATCTTCAACCGCCTGGTGCGCGCCCGCAATCTCGTTCGCGCCGGCTTTGCCGACATCGACGTGCAGCTGCAGAAGCGCCACGATCTGGTCCCGCAGCTGGTCGAGGCCGTGCGGGCCTACGCGGGCTTCGAACAGCGCGTGCTCGAGGACGTGACCCGGCTGCGCGGCGAGGCGCGGCAGCAGGTCGACAGGGTCGATGACGTGGCCGGGCGCGACGCGGCCGAGCAGGCGCTGGCCGGTGGCCTGGGCCGCCTGATCCTGCTGGCCGAGGCCTACCCGGAGCTGAAGGCCGGTGAGAATTTCCGCCAGCTGGTGACCGAGCTGACCGACGTCGAAGACGACATCGAACAGGCCCGCCGCTTCTACAACGGCGCGGTGCGCCAGCTCAACGACCGCGTGCAGCACGTCCCCGACCGCTTCGTGGCCGGCCCGTTCGGGTTCGGCGAAGAAGCGTTCTTCTCGGCCGGCATCGAAACCCGCCGGGCGCCGGATGTCGGCCGCGCACTCCGAGCCGCTCCATGAATCGATCGCCTGCCCTTCCGCGACTCCTGCTGCTGGCCCTTCTCGCCGGCCTCGCTGCGCTGCCGGCGCAGGCCGACGAACGGATCCAGCGCTACGATGCCGAGATCACCATCCAGACCGACGGCAGCCTGTTCGTCGCCGAGACCATCGACGTGCAGGCCGAGGGCCGGCAGATCCGCCGCGGCATCTACCGCGATTTCCCGACGACCTACCGCGACCCGTTCGGCAGCCGCTACACCGTGCCGTTCGATGTCCTCACGGTCACCCGCGACGGCCGGCCGGAACCGTGGCACACCGAGGGCGTCACCGGCGGTACCCGGTTGTACATCGGCGATGCCGGCACCTTCCTCGAGCCCGGCGAGTACCGGTACCGCATCGAGTACACCACCGACCGGCAACTGGGCTATTTCGACCGGCACGACGAGCTGTACTGGAACGTCACCGGCAACGACTGGGCGTTCCCGATCGACGCGGTGACCGCGACCGTGCGGCTGCCCGGCGACGTGGACCGGACCGATCTGCGCATCGACGCCTACCTGGGCGAAGCCGGTGCGATCGGCGACCCGGAGACGGACTGGACCGCCGAGGTGCTCGCACCGGACGCCGTCGAGTTCACCGGCAACCGCGCGCTGCGTCCCTACGAGGGCCTGACGGTTGCCGTCGGCTTTCCGAAGGGCCTGGTGCCCGAGCCGAGCAGGCTGGAACGCAGCCGTCGATTGCTGGCCGACAATCGCGGCGCCATCGTCGGGCTGGTCGGGTTGCTGATCGTCATCGGCTGGCAGGCACGGGCCTGGAACCGGGTCGGCCGCGATCCCCTGCCCGGCGCGATCTACCCGCGCTACGACGCGCCCGAGGGCTACTCGCCGGGCATGCTGCGCTACGTGTTGAAGTTCGGCTATGACAGGACCGCCACGGCCGCGGCACTGGTCCACATGGCCGTCAACGGTCACCTGAAACTGGACAAGCCGGACAAGCATTTCGTGGTCATGCGCGGCGAAGGAGTTCCGGAAGCACAGAGTGAACGTGCGTTGTACTTCGCGCTGTTTGCCGACGGCGACACCTTGACCTTCAAGCCATCCGAGCATTCGCGCGTCGGCAAGGCGGTCAAGAAACACGAGAAGACCTTGCGAGCCGCGCTGGAGTCGCACTATTTCAAGCACAACCGTCGGTGGTGGATGCCCGGGCTCATCGTTGCGCTGCTGTCGGTCATCGTCATGACTGCACTGGCGCCGACCGAAGCGCCCGGAATGGGCCCGGTCATCGCCCTCTTCGCGCTGCTCTGGAACGGCTTCGTCGGCGTCATGGTCGCCGGCCTGTACAAGGGCTGGAAACAGGCCTCCGGGCTGCAGCGGGTGCCGATCCTGATCGCCACGCTGTTCGTGGGTCCGTTCGTGCTTGCCGGGCTGGGCCTGATCGGCGTGCTCGGCTGGCAGGTCGGCGTCCTGCCGATGCTGATCCTGGTCGCCCACCTGGTCCTGACGCTGACCTTCTATCAGCTGATGAAGGCACCGACGGAGCGAGGCCGCGACCTGCTCGATGCCATCGAAGGGCTGCAGCTCTACCTCAACATCGCCGAGCGCGAGGACCTCGAGCGCCGCCACGGCGGTGAGCGTCCGGTGACCGTCGAGGAGTTCGAGCGCCTGCTGCCCTATGCCATTGCGCTGGACAGCGCCGAGACCTGGGGCAGGCGGTTCGAGGACGCGATCCGGGCCGCCGAGATCGACGGCTCGATCAACAGCCGCAGCTGGTACTCGCCGTCGATGGTTTCCGGCGGCGCGCTGAGCGGCGCGGCGATCTCCAGCGCGCTGGCCGGCGGCCTGTCCAGCGGCATCGCCAGCTCGGCCTCCCCGCCCGGCTCGTCGTCGGGCGGCGGCGGGGGCGGCTTTTCCGGCGGCGGCGGAGGCGGCGGTGGAGGCGGTGGCTGGTAGTGGCCTCGATCAAGGACCGTAGCCGCGGCCTTTGGAGGATGGATGCAAGAACGCGATGGGGCAGAGAACCGCGAACAACGGCTTCGCAGCAGGCTTGAAGCGCTGATGCCCGGAACCGGGAATACCCCGGAAACCTAGCCCCGGACCTGATCCGGGGTCCAGCGACCTTCTCCGGGTCCGGAACCGCAGAACCATTCGAGGAACGGCCCCGCCATCCACCGCCCGCCCCGGTAGCGCGGTCAAGCGCAAGGCGCCGTTCGGACCTCGTGCCGCTGTCCTCGAGAGCATTCGCTCGTCATCCAGCGGAACGAACCCACCAGCTCCGCCTCAACGCGCGCGCAGGAACCGGACGACCCAACCGGAGCCGAGCAGGGCCAGCACGGCGAGGTAGGCCGTGGCCACGGCGATGACGTTGCGGCCCATGCCATCGAGGTCCATCGTGGCATGGATGCCGACGATGATCGCAACCAGGGCCAGCGGCGTGAGCACCATCAACGTTCGATCGAGTGCTCGCATACCGGCGCTGCGTCCGGACGGCGCCGATCGTGCGTACAGCCAGATCAGAAAGGCCACCACCGGCGCGGAGATCAGCAGGTCGACGAGGATCGAAAGGGGCATTCGTGAAAGGTCCTGTTCATGATGATGGTTCGTTTCGGATCGACGGTTCGGAGCTGCGGAACCGCAAGGTCGCTGCGTCCCGCATCGAGTACGGGACGACGGAAGTTCGAGTTCGTCGTTCGCCTGTGGCCATTGCCGACGAGGCCGAACCGGTGATGTGGCCCTGCCAACCGGACTGGCGTCGCTCTGCGCCGCCTGCCCCCGGTTGCCTTCGCGTCCATCATCGAGAGCATCCAGGCCGCCGGGCCGGCAGCTGCCCGATCCGATGCCCGGCCACCACGCCCGCCGCCCAACTGCCCGCGGACCCCAGCACGAACACCGTCGAGGCCGCGAACGAGGACTGCAGCAAGGCGTCGGCCTGCAGGCTGAACATCGAGAACGAGGTCAGACCGGCCAGCAGGCCCGGGACGACGAATAGCCGCTGCAGCGGACCGGCGTCCAGGGCGCCGTCGGGGCCGGTCAGCGCGGCGTAGACGCCGATCGAGAATGCGCCGACGAGGTTGGCGGCGAAAACCGCGAACAGGCCTCCACCCAGCGCCGCCAGACCGAAGCGGGCCAGGCCGCCGAGCGCGCTGCCGGCGCCGACGGCCAGCAGTCGCTCCACCTGCCCCGGCCTCGTCACGCCAGCCACTGACCGGCCCGGAACAGCGCAAGACAGCCCAGCACGGTGACCAGACCGTAGCCGATCCACCGGGCACGATGCCTCCGCCGCTGCCAGCTTTCGAGCACGAAGGCCGAGACGGTGGTGAAACTGCCGAGCGCGGCGACCAGGCCGGTGCGCAGCAGGCCCGATTCGTCCAGCGCAGGCCAGGCCGCCGCGGCGCCGAGCAGGTACGATCCGAGCAGATTGACGACCAGCGTGCCGATCGGCCAGCGCCCGTCGTCCCGGCGTGTTTCGATCGCGACCACCAGCGCATGGCGGGCCATCCCGCCGAGTGCGGCACCCAGCGCGACGGTCGTAACGCTCCACACGGCCGGCTCACCCATCGCGTCAGATGCCCGGAGCGACGATCTCGAAGTCCAGCGCAGGCAGGCCGTCGATCCGGGCCTCGACGCGGTCGCCGACCTCGAGCACACCGACGCCGGCCGGCGTGCCGGTGAACAGCACGTCGCCGGGGTGCAGCGTGACTTCGTGCGACAGCCGGGCGATCAGCTCGCCAACCGGCCAGATCATGTCGCCGAGCACGGCCTGCTGGCGCGGTATTCCGTTGACGGCCAGCCGGATCGCTGTCGTTGGCTGCGGCATCCAGTCCTCGGCCGAGGCCCAGCGGCCCATCGGCCCGGACGCGTCGAAGCCCTTGGCCAGCGCCCAGGGATGCCCGGCCTGCTTGGCCCTGGCCTGGACATCGCGGCGGGTCAGGTCGCAGCCCACCGCCCAGCCGACCACGCAGGACAAGCCCGCGGCGGCATCGAGGTTGCGGCCGCCCTGCCCCAGCAGCGCGACCAGTTCGACTTCGTGATGGAGCTCCTCGGTGGCCGGCGGAAACGGCACGGTCGCGGCCTGGGTCAGCGCGGTTGCCGGCTTGGTGAAGAAGATCGGCGTGCCGGCCTTCGGGTCCGCGCCCATCTCGCGGGCGTGCTCGGCGTAATTGCGGCCCACGCACCAGGCATGGCGAATCGGAAACCGTGCATCGTCCGATCCGCGCAGGGCCGGCGGCGACCAGTCGGCGGTGTGGGGCATGCGATCGGCTAGCCGAGGGCCCGGATGCCGACCGCTTCACGCAGCGACCGAATGAACGGCGCGGCCACGTCGCGGGCGCGCTCCGCGCCGAGCTTGAGCTCGTGCTCGATCTTCGCCGGTTCGTTGATCAGCGCCTCGTAGCGCTCGCGCGGCACTGCGAGCTCGGCGTTGACCCGCTCGAACAGCTGCTGCTTGACCTCGCCCCAGGCGATGCCGTCGGCAAAGGCCTGGCGCATCTCGGCCCGCTGGGCCGGCGTGGCGAAGGCCGCATACACCGCGTAGACGCTGGCGTCGTCCGGATTCTTCGGTTCCCCCGGCTCCTGGGAGTTGGTCTTGATCTTCATGATCGCCTTGCGCAGCTTCTTTTCCGGCAGCCACAGTGCAATGGTGTTGTCATAGCTCTTCGACATCTTGCGCCCGTCGGTGCCCGGCAGCGTCGCGACGTGCTCGTCGGTGACGGCTTCGGGCAGCACGAAGTGCTCACCGTAGCGGTGATTGAAGCGACCGGCGATGTCGCGCGCCATCTCCAGGTGCTGGACCTGGTCCTTGCCGACCGGCACGTCATGGGCGTTGAACATCAGAATGTCGGCCGCCATCAGCACCGGGTAGCTGAACAGGCCCATCGTGATGCCGTGGTCCGGGTCCTCGCCGGCGGCTTCATTCTCGGCCACCTGGGCCTTGTAGGCGTGGGCCCGGTTCATCAGGCCCTTGGCGCAGGCGCAGGTCAGCAGCCAGGTCAACTCGGGGATTTCCGGAATGTCGGACTGGCGATAGAACACGCTCTTTTCGGTGTCCAGGCCCAGCGCCAGCCAGGTCGCGGCGATTTCCAACGTCGACCGGTGCACGCGCTCGGGCTCGAAGCACTTGACCAGCGCGTGATAATCGGCCAGGAAATAGAACGAATCGGTGCGGGCGTCGCGGCTCGATTCGATCGCCGGCTTGATCGCGCCGACGTAGTTGCCCAGGTGGGGCGTGCCGGTGGTCGTGATGCCGGTCAGGACGCGCTTGCGTTGGCTCATCGGGCGGTTCCGGGGAGGTCCGTGAATCCTCCTATTCTAGTCAATCCGTGTCCAGCGCCGGGCCTGTGGAAACGAACGGTGGCTCGCCGAACCTTCGCTCGCAAGCTCACTCCCACAGGAGGTCTTGCTTGGCGAAATCGGCCGTCCGGCATTCAGCCCCGTAGCCCGGACAAGCGCAGCGCGCCCGGGAATTTCCTGTGGAACCCGTTCCGGAACGTTCCGGGTGCGCTGCGCCTGCCCGGACTACGAACCTGGACCCCGCCCACTGCTACGAGCGGTGCCGGCCCGGTGGAAACCGCCACCAGCTCCAGACGACGACAGCGCCGAAGGCCGTGTACGCCGCCACGAACACCCACCACGGCAGGTCCAGGTACAGGTAGCGGCTGATCCAGGCCTCGATGAAACTCTGCTCGTGGGTCGCCAGGCCGGCCGCGCGACGCAGGTCCTGCTCCCAGATCGTCAGCGGACACAGCCGGCCCAGCCAGGCCTGCAGGACGACGATGGCGATGGTGACCAGGTGGGCCAGCCGGAACGCGAGACTGCGGACCCAGGTCCAGTCGCGCCAGCCGCCGATCAGGATCAGCACCTGCCCGCCGACGACGAAGCCCACCACCAGCGCGTGCACGACCAGGATCGCGTCGGCCCAGAACGCCGGATCGGTAAACGTCTGCATGATGCCGACCGATGCGCCGCGATGGCCTCAGCCCTCGGGCAGGACCCGCACGGGCTGCATCTTTTCGTCGACGGCCACCATCACCAGCTCACCCTGGATGGCCAATTCCTGGTCGCCGGACAGCGGGTCCTCGCGCAGGATCGAGACCGTGACCGTGACCGAGGTATTGCCGACCCGGGTGACCTCGCCGATCAGCTCGACGATGTTGCCGCGCGGAATCGGCGTCTTGAAGTCGACCCGGTCCATCGACACCGTCACCACCTGCCGGCGCGCGAACCGTGTTGCGGTCAGGAACGCGACCTCGTCCATCCATTTCATCGCCGTGCCGCCGTACAGCGTGCCGATCGGATTGGTGTCCTGCGGAAACACCAGCTTGGTGATCCGGGTGCGGGCGTGTTCGGTGCGTTCTTCGACGTTCATGCGCGGACTCGTGGATCGGGACGTGCGTTCATTCTAGTGCGCTCGAGCGGTCGGGGCTTCGTTGACCGGTCCGGGCCGGTTCCTCAAGAGGATGAGCGCGAAGACGCGAAGAGAAAAGCGGTTCCTGATTACGCACGTTTCTCAGCCGCTAGTACAGCCCTCCGGAGGCTTGCAGGAAACTCGAGAACAGCAAGCAAGGGCGCTTCGAAAGCGCTTTTTGCCCCGGTTCGACTGTTGGAGGGCGCTTGCGCGCGAAGGGTGGCCGCTTCCGAAGTCGTTCGCGCGCAAGCGCCCTCCAACAGGCGGTCTTTCTGCCAGTCCGGCATTGGGCTGGAATCTCGCTTGTGATGGAAACCCGTCCTTCGAATCCGATCGGATGATTCAACGGCTCGCCTGTATCGCCTGCCGCGACGCTCCGATGCCAGGACGCGACCCAACCGTGGCCGAGATTCATGCGTAATCAGGAAGCGGTTTGTTGAAACGAAGGCTTCGGACACCCCGTAGCCCGGGAAAGCGCAGCGCACCCGAGGGTCTTGTGCGTATCGGTCCGCAGGCAATCCCGGGGCGGCCTGCTACCTTGCTCAGGCGACGGGTACGGGGTTCTCAGTCAGTTCTTCTTGCTTTTCTCTTCGCGTCTTCGCGCTCATCATCCAACCGAACAAAGCCGACAACGCAAAAAAAAAGACCCCGGCCGGGCCGGGGTCGACAGGAGGTTTCTCGATGAAGACGGGCACGCCCGTCGCGGGTGGATCAGGCGGCCTGCGACAGGCCCTGCTCCAGTGCCGGTTCGGTGGCCAGCACGGCGGCGACGGCGTGGATCACCGACGCGATGCGGACCGCGTCCTGGATCGCCTTGGCCGTGACGCCGTTCTTGACCAGGATCTGCTCATGGCTGTCGATGCACATGCCGCAGCCGTTGATGGCCGACACGGCCAGGCTGATCAGCTCGAAATCGGTCTTCTCGATGCCGGGGTTGCCGATCACGGTCATGCGCAGGCCGGCCGGCATCCGGGCGTATTCGTCGCTGCTGGCCAGGTGCAGGAACCGGTAGTAGATGTTGTTCATGCCCATGATCGCAGCGGCGGCCTTCGCGCCCTTCAGCTGGGTGTCGTCCAGCTTGCCGGCCGCCTCGGCTGCGATCGCGGTAATCAGTTCGTCGTGGCGCGAGGCGATGGCACAGGCCAGCGCGATGCTCCAGACCTGGGTTTCGTTCAGGGCCTCGTGCTGATCTGCGTCCAGCACGTTGCCGAAATTGATCTTGAGGTCCCGGGCGTAATCCGGAATCGTCTGCTTCAGTGCATCGATGCTCATGGTTTTCTCCTTGAAGTTCGAGTCCAGAACGCGGTGTCGATCGCACCGCGCTGCGAGAAATTCGGTTCGGAACCCGCCGATAGGAAAAGCGCCGGCCGCGGCGGGGCGGCCGGCGCACATGCCCCTTCGAAACTACTCAGGAAGGGACGGTCGGGGACTCGGTCAGCCCCCGGTCGGGGCAAACTCAGGCGGCCTGCAGGTGGTCGTCACCCGGCTGCCAGTTGCACGGGCACAGCTCGTCGGACTGCAGCGCGTCGAGGACGCGAAGCGTTTCCTTCGGGTTGCGGCCGACGTTCATGTCGGTCACCGACACGTGGCGGATGATGCCCTGCGGATCGACCAGGAAGGTCGCACGGTTGGCCACGCCTTCTTCTTCGTGCAGGATGCCCAGCGCGCCGGACAGCTCGCGCTTGACGTCGGCCAGCATCGGGATCCGAAGATCCTTCAGGTCGTCGTGGTTCTGGCGCCATGCCAGGTGGACGAACTCGGTGTCGGTGCTGGCGGCCAGGACCTGGCAATCACGATCGGCGAATTCATCGGACAGGTCGCTGAAGGCCTTGATTTCGGTCGGGCAGACGAAGGTGAAGTCCTTCGGGTAGAAGAACACCAGCAGCCACTTGTCGCTGTAGGTGTTGCTGTCGATGTCGGTGAAGGCCGACTGGATGTCGGTGCCGACGGTGGCCTTCAGATTGAAGTTCGGGAACTTGTCGCCAATGGTAAGCATATCGATGACTCCTTGAGTTCAGGGGCAATGGTTCGAGTTTCATGAAAAAACTCCGGTGCTGTCCCGCGACCGGATGCCCACTAAGATACGCCCGATTCCCGATATTTCAAATTGATTGTTTAGATATACCCGATTCGGTTTGCCTATTCTTCTCACGAACCCCTGCACCGCAGGCGCTGGCGCCCGGGCCGGCGGCCTGCGCCGGCCCGGGCCTTGCGATCAGTTGCCCCGGTGACCGCTGCTGCGGGTCGTGTCCAGCGTCCGGGTCAGGCCGGCCACGACACCGCCGATGTCCGACAGTTCGGCCGGCAGGATCAGCGTATTCGACGCCTGGGCCAGCTTGCCGAACTCCTTGACGTACTGCTCGGCGATGCGCAGCGACACCGCGTCGGCGCCGCCGGGCTGGTTGATCGCGCTGGCAATCCGCTCGATGCCCGCCGCGGTGGCCTGGGCGATCAGCAGGATTTCTTCCGAACGCCCCTTGGCCTCGTTGATCTGTTTCTGCATATCGCCCTCGGAGACGTTGATCATCTCCTGCTTCAGGCCCTCCGAGACGTTGATCTTGGCCTCGCGCGCGCCCTCCGACTCGGCGACCACGGCCCGGCGCTCGCGCTCGGCGCGCATCTGCTTTTCCAGCGCGTCGCGGATGGTTTCCGGCAGCACGATGTCGGCGACTTCGTAGCGCAGCACCTTGATGCCCCAGGGCTCGGAGGCCTCGGCCAGCACTTCGACGACCTTTTCGTTGATCGCCGAGCGCTCCTCGAACGACTTGTCGAGATCGATCTTGCCGATCACCGAGCGCAGGGTGGTCTGGGCCAGCTGGATGGCGGCAAACCGGTAGTCCTCGATGCCGTAGGAGGCCAGCCGCGGATCGATGACCTGCATGTAGATCACGCCGTCGACGTGAATCTGGATGTTGTCCTTGGTCACGCAGGCCTGCTGCGGGACGTCGATCGCCTGCTCCTTCAGCGTGTGCTTGTAGGCGACCTTGTCGATGAACGGGATCAGCAGGTGGAAGCCGGCGTCGAGCACGCTCTGGAAGCGGCCGAGTCGCTCGACGACGTAGGCCGACCGCTGCGGCACGATCTGCGCGGTCTTGACCAGCGCGACGACGACGATGGCAAGGACGATGAGAGAAAGCAGAGTGGGAAATTCCATGCTCGGACTCCGGAACGATTCAGATGGACGGTGACTACGAGAAACGGGGCAGCCGGCGGGCTGCCCCGGCGAATCAGGGCTCGCCGGCCACGGGCCGCTCGGGCCGGGTGCCGGACACCTTCAGCGTGATGCCGCGATGGCCGATGACCCAGGCGGTGTCGCCGGGCGCGAGTTCGCTGGTCTCGTCGTCGAGCTCGGCGGTCCACTCCACGCCGCTCAAGCGGACCCGGCCCAGGCCGTCGACGAACGCGGCGGTCACGGTCACCCGCTCGCCGCGCGCCTCGATCAGGTTCCTGTCGCCGTCCCAGCGATCGGACACGCTGCCGCGGAACCAGACCTTGACCTTCTCGCGGGCGAGAAGCAGCGCGGCCAGCGACAGGATGGCGAACAGCACGATCTGCTCCGGCGCCGAGGAGAGCAGGCCGACCAGGGTCGCCAGCCCGACCAGGATCGCGCCGACGCCGAAGAACACGGCGATGATGCCGGTCGCGAAGAATTCCGACAGCACCAGAAGTGCGCCGAGGATCAACCAGAACCAGGCAGATTCGATCACGTCGGACTCCCGTCCACCCAAAACGAAGCCAGTCCCGCATTATAGGTCGATCGGCCGGCCCGGGCCGAACGATCACTCCCCGGCGGCGCGAAGCGACCGGCGACCGTCCTCGCCGCACGGCCCGCGTGTTCGATAGATGGAAGCGATGGAACGCGAAGAACCGATCGAACATGCATAATGGCCGGACGCCGAACCCGGACCACGAAGCATGAACCTGCGCGCCCTGCAATACCTGGTCACCCTGGCCGACGTCCGGCATTTCAGCAAGGCCGCCGAGCGCTGCCACGTCAGCCAGCCGACGTTGAGCACCCAGATCCGGAAACTGGAAGAAGAGCTCGACGTCCTGCTCGTCGAACGCTCGCCGCGACATGTGATGCTGACCGAGGTCGGCGAGGACGTCGTCCAGCGAGCCCGCGCCCTGCTCGGCGAGGTCGACGCGATCAAGTCCATCGCCCGCCGCAGCCGTGATCCGCATGCCGGCACGCTGCGGGTCGGCATCTTCCCGACCCTGGCGCCGTATTTCCTGCCGCATGTCGTTCCGGCGATCCGCAAGGCCTATCCGCGGCTGACCCTGCGCCTGTTCGAGGAAAAGACCGAGGACGTGCTCGACCTGCTGGCCCGCGGCAAACTCGATGCCGGACTGCTGGCGCTGCCGATCGACAACGACTCGCTGGTCACCCGGGTGCTGTTCGAGGAACCGTTCGTACTGGCCGTGCCGGAAGGGCACCCGCTGTGCAACGAGGCGACGGTCAGCATGGCCGACCTGGTCGACCAGGAGCTGCTGCTGCTCGAGGACGGGCACTGCCTGCGCGACCAGGCGCTGGAAGTCTGCGCCCTGGCCGGTGCGCACGAACAGCTGGACTTCCACGCCACCAGCATGGAAACCCTGCGCCAGATGGTCGCTGCCGGCACCGGCATCACCCTGATGCCCGTGCTCGCCGTCAAACCCCCGGTGGCCCACACCGAAAATCTCGTCATCCGCCGCTTCGAAGCACCCGGGCCCAAGCGCACCATCGCGCTGGTCTGGCGCAAGTCCTCGGCGTTGTCGGGCTTCCTGGAAGAACTGGCCGAGGTGCTGGCGGGGATCGATCCGGAGTTGTTGAAGCCCTGAAGCCAGGTGCCGGATTCGAGAATCGGCTCGACGGCGTTCTGCCGCAGATGGACGCGGATAGGACCGGACCGGACCGAATCGACCGCCGCTCGACTCTTCACGTTCTTCCAGGGAACCTCAGAGCAAGTCTGCGCGGAGCGCGTTTCAGTGGGAAAGGCCGCAGATCGTGCGTGCCGTGGCGAGTGACAGCAGCCGTCGCGCCAGTCGAGTCACATCGCGTGCGAAGCTGCGGCTTCCTCCGGCGAAACCCGGTCGGAACGGGCCGTTGCGGGCCACCCGGCGCCGCTTGTCATGACCACCGGAGGCGCTGATTCGGAACCACCGAACCACGTCCCTCGAAGCCACACCGGGTGATCCCGCAACGACGCCGTCGCGCCCGCGCAGACCTGTTCACAGGCTCCCTGGTCGTTCCCTTGGCGCTCTTGCGTCCTTCTTCGCGCCATTGCCACTTCCCGCTCCGGAACGCGGCCCGATTACTGGAACAACGCCAGGAAAAAACGCCTGCACAGGGGCCGACGTTCATGGGTTGAATCTCGAGCTGCGGTGCCGCTCGACGGCCTCGAAGAACACCCGGCCCGCCTTTCATCTGCGTTCATCTGCGGTAGAACCCGAGGCCGTTGTGCGCCGGAGCCGACACTCAGCCCCGCTGATCCAGCGGCACGACGTCGCGGTCTTCGGGGCCCGTGTAGTCGGCGCCCGGGCGGATGATGCGGTTGTTGGCGCGCTGTTCCATCACGTGGGCGGCCCAGCCGGTGACGCGGGACATGACGAAGATCGGCGTGAACAGGCCGGTCGGGATGCCCATGAAATGGTAGGCCGAGGCGTGGTAGAAGTCGGCGTTGGCGAACAGCTTCTTCTCGTCCATCATGATCCGCTCGACTTCTTCGGACACCGGGAACAGCACCGTGTCGCCGACCTGCTCGGCCAGCTTGCGCGACCACTCGCGGATGATCGCATTGCGTGGGTCCTTCTCGCGGTAGACGGCATGGCCGAAGCCCATGATCTTTTCCTTCGCCGCCAGCATCCGGTGGACGTCCTCGCGGGCCTGCTCGACCGAGTCGTACCTCTCGAGCATGGCCATGGCCATTTCGTTGGCGCCGCCGTGCAGCGGGCCTCGCAGCGAGCCGATCGCGCCGGTGATGCACGAATGCATGTCCGACAGCGTCGAGGCGCAGACCCGCGCGGTGAAGGTCGAGGCGTTGAACTCGTGCTCGGCGTACAGGATCAAGGAGACATCCAGGACCCGGGCGTGCAGCTCCGGCGGCGACTCGCCGCGCAGCAGCTTCAGGAAGTGCGCGCCGATGCCGTCCTCGTCGGACTCGGTGTCGATGCGCACGCCGTCGTGGCTGTAGCGGTACCAGTAGGTGATCATCGACGGGAAGCTGGCCAGCAGGCGATCGGCGACGTGCTGCTGGTTCTCGAAGCCGTCTTCCGGCTCGATGTTGCCGAGAAACGAGCAGGCGGTGCGCAGCACGTCCATCGGGTGGGCCGAGGCCGGAATGCGCTCGAGCACTTCCTTGAGCGACTCCGGCAGGCCGCGCAGCGACTTCAGCCTGGCGCTGTAGGCGTCGAGCTCGGCGCGGGTCGGCAGCTCGCCCTTGAGGATCAGGTAGGCGACTTCGTTGAAGGTCGCGTTCTCGGCCAGGTCGTCGACGGCGTAACCGCGGTAGCGGAGGCTGTTGCCCGTCGCACCCACGGTGCAGATGGCCGTCTCGCCGGCCGATTGGCCGCGCAGGCCGGCTCCGGTCTTCTTGTCGCTCATTTCGATTCCTTGCTGAAGAGTTCGTCGAGTTTCTGTTCGTAGGCGTAGTAGTCGAGATAGCCGTACAGTTCGTCGCGGGTCTGCATGATGTCGATCACGTCGCGCTGGTGGCCCTGTTCGAGCAGCGCCTTGTAGACGGTCTCGGCGCCCTTGTTCATTGCCCGGTACGCGCCGCAGCAGTACAGCACGATGTCGACCCCGACCTCGCCGAGCTCCGGCGTGGAAAACAGCGGCGTCTGGCCGAACTCGGTGATGTTGGCCAGGATCGGCACGCCGACGGCCTCGCGGAAACGCTTGTAATCGTCGAGGTCACGCATCGCCTCGGGGAAGATCATGTCCGCGCCGGCCTCGACGCAGGCCACGGCCCGGTCGATGGCGGCGTCCATGCCCTCCACGGCCAGCGCGTCGGTGCGCGCCATGATCACGAAGTCGTCGTTGCTGCGCGAATCGACCGCCATCCGGATCCGGTCGACCATCTCGGCCTTCGAGACGATTTCCTTGCCCGGACGGTGACCGCAGCGCTTGGCCTGGACCTGGTCTTCGATGTGCACACCGGCGGCCCCGGCCTTGTCGAGTGAGCGCACCGTGCGGGCGATGTTGAAGGCCCCGCCGAAGCCGGTGTCGCCGTCGACCAGCAGCGGCAGACCGCAGGCATCGGTGATGCGCCGGACGTCGACCAGCACGTCGTCGAGGGTACTGATGCCGAGGTCGGGCAGGCCCAGCGAATTGGCGGCCACGCCGCCGCCGGACAGGTAGATCGCCTGGTGGCCGATCTTCTCGGCCATGCGCGCGGTGAATGCATTGATGGTGCCGACGACCTGCAGCGGCGCGTGGTCCGCGACCCGCTGCCGGAATCGGGCGCCGGGATGCTCGTGAGCCATGGGCGGTCTCTTCGTCCGGGTCAGCCCGACATTTTACACCCGCCGCCGATTTCGAGGGTCCGACCGGGAACTGAACCCCCGATCGGCGTACGGCCAGGATTCGTGGAGGATGGACGAAAAGGTGCGCGGAACCACGAAGAACCGCATCGATTGCGGTCGATTCAGCCTATTGAATGGGAAACGGGCAGGTCGTCGGTTTGCAGAGCTTCAAGCCGCCCGGTGTCCGTTCGCCGTGCAGGGATCGGCGTTCTTCGCCCTTGTTCCTCTTCGCACTCATCATCGAATGACGGCGGCCACCGGGGCCCGATCGAAGCGTCAGCCGCGAGGAATGCGCACGGCGTCGGCGACGATGGCGTACTCGAAGCCGTCTTCGAGGTCGTCGGGCGGGGTTTCGCCGAGATCTTCGGCGTAGTGGGCGGCCTGTTCGGCACTGATGGCCCGGCGCTCGAAGGTGCCGGCCAGCACGACCTGCTTGCCGGCCGAGTCGGTCGGCACGAAGAATTCGTAATCGCGGAAGGTCACGCGGGCCGTGGCCTGGCCGTCACGGGCGATGAAGAAGCAGCCCTTCTTCCGGCAGACCTGGACGACCTCGGTGGCGACCGTGACGTCCTGGCCGTCCATCGCCTCGGCCTCGGCCACGACCTCGGCCAGCGAGCGGGTCGGCCCCTCGGGCAAGGGGGCGCCGAAGTCTTCCCAGGCCTCGGTCGCGACGACCGGTTCGGACAGGCGGATGGCCTCGTCGGCCGCCAGCGACAGCGGCAGCAGCGCGAAGGCGGCGAGAATGAATGCAATTCGGGTGCGCATGGGATGCGTCCATGGATGTGCGACAGGCCTGTCAGTCTACCCGCTCGAAGTCCCTGCTGCGTGCGGTTTGCGTTGCCGACGGCAAGACCGGACAATAGCGGGCTGATCCGATCGTGAAGAACGCCCCATGCCCCTGCCCCGCCCGCTCGCACTCGCCGCGCTGCTGACCGTCTCGATTGCTTCGGCCGAACAGCTGACCCTGGAACGCGTTTTCGACGCACCGGCGCTGTCCGGGCCGACGCTGCGTGCGGTGCAACTGGCGCCGGACGGGTCGATGGTGACCTTCCTGCGCGGCCGCGACGACGATGCCGACCGGCTCGACCTGTGGCGCTTCGATCCGGCCACCGGCTCGATGCAGCGGCTGATCGACGCCGATGCGATCCTGCCCGAGCCGGCCGAACTGTCCGCCGAAGAACAGGCCCGCCGGGAGCGGGCGCGCATTTCGGGCCTGTCGGGTATCGTCGAATACCGGTTCGCCGAAGACGGACGATCGATCCTGTTCCCGCTCGGCGGCGATATCTTCGTCGCCGACCTCGATGCCGAGCCGATCGATGCCGTGGCCGCCCCGGACGCGGACGAACCGGCGCCGGCGGCATCGGCTGAGCCCTCGACGACCGAGGCGCTGCCGTCGGCCGGGCCGCAGCGGCGAACCATCCGGGTCCGGCAGATCACCGCCGGCGAGCCGTTCGACCTCGATCCCCGGCTGTCGCCGGACGGCGACCGGGTCGCCTTCATCCGCGACCAGGACCTGTGGCTGGCCGACATCGCCACCGGCGAGCTGCGCGCCCTGACAACCGACGGCGAAGGCCCGATCTCCAATGGCCTGGCCGAATTCATCGCCCAGGAGGAAATGGGCCGGGACCGCGGCTTCTGGTGGTCGCCGGACGGTCGCCACATCGCGTTCCTGCAGGTCGATGCCTCGACCATCGAGCCCAGCCGGCGCTACGAAGTCTCCGGCGAGACCATCACGATGATCGAGCAGCGTTATCCCTATGCCGGCACACCGAACACCCGGATGAAACTCGGCGTGGTCGCCGTCGATGGCGGCGAGATCCGCTGGCTGGATCTCGGCGAGAACGAGGACATCTACATCCCGCGGGTGGACTGGCATCCCGACGGCTCGACGCTCGCCGTCCAGCGCCAGTCGCGCGACCAGAAATCGATGGACCTGCTGCTGATGCCGATCGACGGCGCCGCCCCGCGCCGCATCCTGACCGAGACCGCCGAGACCTGGATCAACCTGCACGACGACCTGCGTTTCCTCGACGGCGGTGAAAGCTTCCTGTGGTCGTCGGAGCGTTCCGGCCAGCGCCACCTGTACCTGGTCGACACCGCCACCGGCGATGCGCGGGCGCTGACGGCGGGCAACTGGCCGGTGACCGAGGTGGTCGCCGTGAACGGGGACCTGGGCCTGGTCTACTTCTCCGCAGGCCTCGAATCGCCGACCGAACAGCACCTGTTCCGCCAGTCGCTGGCCACGCGCACGCCCGAGGCCGTGCAGCGCATCTCGCGCCGCAGCGGCTGGCACCAGGTCACCTTCGATGCAGGCGGGCGGATCTACCTGGACCTGTACTCCAACGTCGACCAGCCGCCGCAGCTGTCGCTGCACTCGGCCGACGGCGAACGACTGGCCTGGCTGATCGAGAACCGGATCGACGACGACCATCCCTACGCGCCCTACGCCGACGACCATCGTCCGACCGAGTTCGGCGTGATTGCCGCCGAGGACGGTCAACCGATGCATTACCGCGTCGTCCGACCCTCGGGCTTCGACGAGACGAGGCAGTATCCGGTCATCCAGTACGTCTACGGCGGCCCGACCAGCCGGCTGGTCCAGAATCGCTGGGGCCGGCGCCACCTGGTCGAGCAGTACTGGGCGCGCAAGGGGTACGTGGTGTTCTCGATCGACAACCGCGGCATCGCCGGCCAGGGCGTGGCCTTCCAGGCCCCCGCCTACCGGAACCTCGGCGTGGTCGAAGTCGTCGACCAGAAGCTCGGCACCGAGTGGCTGAAGGCGCAGCCGTGGGCCGACCCGGACCGCATCGGCGTGTTCGGCTGGAGCTACGGCGGCTACATGACCCTGATGATGCAGATGCAGCACCCCGGCAGCTACGCCGCCGGCGCCGCCGTCGCGCCCGTCACCGACTGGGCGCTGTACGACACCCACTACACCGAGCGCTACCTCGGTATGCCGCGCAACGACGACGGCTCGCCGACCGAGGCCTACAGGCGCGGCAACGTGCTGACCTACGCCGACGACCTGGCCGACCCGCTGCTGCTGATCCACGGCATGGCCGACGACAACGTGCTGTTCACCCACTCGACGATGCTGATGCAGCAGCTCCAGGATGCAGCCATCGACTTCGACCTGATGACCTACCCGGGCGAAAAGCACGGCATCACCGGCGAAGGCCAGCGCCTGCACGTCTACCGCCAGATCGACCGTTTCTTCGACCGGCACCTGCGGCCCGGGGAGTAGGCTTCGATCGGGTGCCGGTGGCTTGGGCCTCTGGATGATCGGCGCGAAGCTCGCGAAGGATCGAAGCAAGGGCGCAGGGAAGAGCGGTTTTTCAGTGTGTCATCCCGGCCTGGAGCCGGGACCCGGTGACTTCGATTCTCGGCCGTGATGCCGGCTTCGTTCCCGAGGAGGATGGGCGCGAAGACGCGAAGAGACAGGCGAGAATCCTTCAAGAGACGTCGGGTTGATCCGTAGCCCGGGTCAGGCCGCAGCCGGGAGGTGCTTGTTGGCCCGCGGAGAGAGCCCCGGATGCGCTGCGCTTACCAGGGCCACGGAGGCTGTTTTCGGGCAACGTTCTTCCGCTTTTCTCTTCGCGCCGATCATCTGAAGGCCGTGGCCACCGACCCACCATCGAACTCCCTACTCGTGCATGTCGTAGCGGTCGTCGATGTAGTCCCTGAACCGGAGGTATTCGCCCTGGAAGGTCAGGAAGAAGTCGCCGGTGGCGCCGTTTCTGTGCTTGCCGATGATGATCTCGGCCTTGCCCTTGTCCGGCGAGTCTTCGTTGTAGACCTCGTCGCGGTAGATGAACAGGATCATGTCGGCGTCCTGCTCGATGGAGCCGGACTCGCGCAGGTCGGCCATCACCGGGCGCTTGTTCGGGCGCTGCTCCAGCGCGCGATTGAGCTGCGACAGCGCGATGACCGGCACGTCGAGTTCCTTGGCCAGCGCCTTCAGCGAGCGCGAGATCTCGCCGATCTGGGTCGCGCGGTTCTCCTTGTTGCCCGGCACCTGCATCAGCTGCAGGTAATCGATCAGGATCAGGCCGATGCCGTGCTCGCGCTTCATCCGGCGGGCGCGGGCACGCAGCTCGGTCGGCGACAGCGCCGGGGTCTCGTCGATCAGGATATTGGCCTTCTTCAGCATGCTCATCGCCGACTGCAGGTTGACGTAGTCCTGGTTGTCGAGCCGGCCGGTGCGCAGCTTGTTCTGGCCGATCTGACCCAGCGACGAGAACAGGCGCAGGACCAGCTGGAGGTCGGACATTTCCATCGAGAATACGGCCACCGGAATGTTGCTCTTGATCGCGGCGGCAGCGGCGATGTTCATCGCGAAGCTGGTGTTGTGGACACAGATGTCGTCGGCGACGAAGTTGTGGGTCTCCGGGATGGTCAGATCGTAGACCTGCCGCTTGCCGAGCGCCTCGATCCGCTCGATCCGGTCCCAGGTGACGTCGCTGGCGGCGATGTTGATCAGGTTCCGGTCCTGCAGGGCCATTCCGATCTTCGCCAGACGCTCCCGGCCGATGCGCCGGCGGTAGGGGTGCAGGTTCGACGCAGGCAAGCCCGCTCGACGGGCGACTTCGGCCCAGGTCAGCGCTCCGCGGGCGCGGTCGATCTCGACCCACAGCTCCTTCGGCAGCAGGTCGACGTTGCTGTGTGGCTTGCGCCCGGCCAGCGCCGTTCGCGCGCGGGCGACGGCGTCGTCCTTTCCATGGATACCGATCTCCTCGACGAGTCGGCGCAGCGATTCGGCATGGGTGATCTGCAGCTGCCATGACGTGCGCCGTGCATCACGGTCCTTGATCGGACGAAGGCGCAGTCGGGCGAGGATGCCGAAGCGGAGCAGAAGATGCTGGACCTGGCGCGCCAGGCGCTCGCTGACCGAGGAAAACCCGGCCTGCACCTGGCCGGTCGCGTAGGTGCTGATCCAGCCGTCGGTGGCCAGCAGGCGGTTGAGGAACACGGCCAGCTGCTCGCGCGGCAGGCGGAACACCGCGTCCGGCACGTGCTTGGCGTGCGCATCGCGACCGTAGAGGCCCAGCTCTTCGAGCCAGAGGCGGACCGGGTTCGGCCGGTTGCGCCGCGCCTGGTCCGGATCTTCGCCGGCCCGCGCCGCCACTTCGACGTCGAGCACATCGGCCAGGCGCGCCAGCGTGTCGTCGTCGGGCACGTTCCGGCCGGTTTTCCAGTAGTGCACAGTGGCGGGCGCCACGTCGAGGTCCTCGGCCAGGGCACGGGCCGTGCTACCGCGGGCGTCGAGGACCGTCGCCAGGTGTGCGGCAAAGCCGTGACGGAGGCCGTCGGTCAACTCGTGATCGGTCGCGACCGCAAACGATGCCGCCCGCTCGGCCTGCACGCGCTGGACGGGTCGCACGCCACCGAACTCGTCGACCGCTTCGGCAAAGTCTTTCCGGATGGCGGGGTTTTCAGCGGTGAACATCGGAGTCGGACCGGTCAGGCCGCCGTCGCCGATGAAGTAGCCCAGCAGCCGGACTTCGCAGTCGCGCATCGTGTCCGTGCCGAAGACCGGCATCTCGCGCGGCACGGCGATCAGGTCACCGGGCTGGAGTTCGCCCAACGGTTTCCAGCCCGCCGGCGTCAGGAACGGGTGCGTGGCCGTCGTGCGCACGCGCCGTCCGAGACCCGATTCGACCTCGAAGACCGGCTTGAAACCGTCGTCGACGTAAGCTTCCGGCTCGGCGCGCTCCAGTTTCCAGTCGGCGTTCAGGGTCGCAACGCGGCCCGGGCGCTCCTGAACGATTTGCTCGATCGTTCGGACCGTGCCGTCGTCGAGGACGATTTCCGCCTCGCGCTCGAGGCACTTCCCCATCGCCGGTCTGCCGGCGACGATGATCAGGTCCGTAGGCTGCAGGCCGGCGGTGCGCTGGTCCAGCGCCGAGAAGCCGCTCGGCACGCCGGTGATGTCGCCCTCGTTGTCCTGGAGTTCGTTCAGGCGGTCCATGGCGCGGACCATCACGTCCTTGACGTGGGTGTAGGTGCCGCTGGAGCGCATGCCCTGCTCGGCGATGGCGTAGATCTTCTGCTCGGCGGTCTCGAGCACTTCCTTGCTGGACTGACCCTGCGGGTTGAGTGCGGCGTCGGCGACCTCGGTGCCGATCTCGATGAGCTGGCGCAGGATGGACTTCTCGCGGACGATTTCGGCGTAGCCGAGAATGTTCGAGGGGCCGGGCGTGTCGTTGGCCAGCATGGTCAGGTAGGCACCACCCTCGACCCGATCCATCAGGTCGTGCTTGGCGAACCAGTCGGCCACGGTCACCGCGTCGGTCGGCTGGTGGTCCTCGTTCAACTCGCCGATGGCGCGGAAGATCAGCCGGTGGGTCTCGCGGTAGAAGTCGCTTTCGTCGAGCTTGTCGGCGACCTTGTCCCAGGCATGCTCGGACAGCATCAGGGCGCCGAGCAGGCTCTGCTCGGCCTCGATCGAATTCGGCGGCTGGCGGGGCGTGTTCAGCGGGGTCGGGAACGGTTCGGCCACGTTGGTCTCGGTCCGGGGGGGTTGCGACGAATGATCCGCGGCGAGCAGGGCTCGGCCCACGCGCGGCCGACCAGTCTAGTGTACTCCGCCACTCATTGTGTGACGTATGGCGTGCGCCTGAATCGATCGTGCAAGGCGCGGCCCGTAGTGAGTGGCCAGCCCTCGACAAGGGACGCAAGGCCGCAATGTCGGTTCCGGCGCGCTCCTTGAAGGGCGCGCCGGAGAGCCTTCATCTGCGGCGTTCCGTCGCCTGGAAAGGACGCTGCCATTCCCTGCGAGACAGGCCTTGCAGCCAAACGCTCTCCGGCTCGCTGTACGTTACAAGATGAGTGGCGGGGCACACTCGCCCGCAGTATTCATGAATGCGCTTGCGCCCTTGCCTGGTCCTTGTCCGCACAGCGAATCGTCCTCGCTCGGACATACAGCATGGTATTCCGCTCGGTCGAAAAATCCCCTGTGCGAACGATTCCCGGCGCAATCATCGCGGCGATTCATGAATACTGCGGGCGAGTGGGCCATGCGGGTTCGGCGCGCCGTGAATCGACGGTCAGGCGCAGAAACGAAAACGGGCCCGGTGGCCGGGCCCGTTTTCCAGTCCTCAGACGGCAGCCGACGCAAGCGCCGGGCCCCTGCCGGACGATCACCGGACGATCACCGGACGATCACCGGACGATCACCGGACGATCAGGCGCCGGTGGCTTCCTGGCCGACCACGACGATCTTGACCTCGGTCTGGACGTCGGCGTGCAGGATCAGGCCGACGGTGAACTCGCCGGTGTCGCGGATCGGGCCTTCGGGCTGGTCGACTTCGACCTTTTCGACGGGGTAGCCCATCTCGGTCAGCTTGTCGGCGATTTCGCGCGCGCTGATCGAACCGTACAGCCGGCCTTCCGGCGAGACGTTGACGTGGAATTCCACGGCCTCGATGCCGTCGATCGCTTCACGACGGGCTTCGGCGGCGGACAGTTTGTCGTTGGCCTGGCGCTGCAGTTCCTCGCGCTCGGCCTCGAACTTCTCGAGGTTGGACCTCGTGGCGCGAATGGCCTTGCCGCGCGGCAGCAGGAAGTTGCGGCCGTAGCCCGGCTTGACCGTAACGACGTCGCCGAGATCGCCCAGGTTGTGCACCTTCTCAAGCAGGATCAGTTGCATGGGGCACCTCAGTGGTTGTCGGTGTACGGCAGCAGGGCCAGGTAGCGCGCCCGCTTCACGGCGGTCGACAGCTGGCGCTGGTAGCGGGCCTTGGTACCGGTGATGCGGCTCGGAATGATCTTGCCGGTCTCGCCGACGAAATCCTTCAGCAGATCGACGTCCTTGTAGTCGACCTCGGTAATGCCCTCAACGGTAAACCGGCAGTATTTACGGCGTCGGAAGAACTTGGCCATGGGTCACGCCTCCTCGGATTCTTTGGCGGACGACGTGTCGTCGCCCGAATCGGTCTCGTCATCGCTGCTGTCGTCGCCGCTGTCGTCATCATCGTCCCGACGACGGCTGCCGCCGCGCCGCGATTCGCGCTCGTCCTTCTCTTCCTTGCGCTTGAGCATGATCGACGGCTCGCTGATCGCCTCGGAGCGCTTGACGGTCAGGTGGCGCAGGATGGCATCGTTGAAGCGGAAGATGCTTTCCAGCTCTTCGAGCGTCTCGGCGTCGCACTCGATGTTCAGCAGCAGGTAGTGCGCCTTGTGCAGCTTGGCGATGGTGTAGGCCAGCTGCAGCCGACCCCAGTCTTCGGAACGGTGGACGGCACCGCCCTTGGATTCGACCAGCTGCCGGTAGCGTTCCAGCATGCCGGGCACCTGTTCGCTCTGGTCGGGATGGACCAGGAACACGATCTCATAGTGTCTCAATGGACTCTCCTTTCGGTTGAACCACCCGGACCGGCAGCGGTGCTGCGCAGGGTCCGGTCAGGTAAAGCCCCCGGTCGATCCGGACGTCCGAGGACGACACATCGCCGTGGAGCAAGGCCTCGCGCGAAATCACGCGAGCCGGCAAGTATAGCAGCGGGGACAATTCGGGAGCAAGTCCGCGACCGACCGGCGCTCAGTCCTCGGCGCGCTCCAGGCCGGCCTGGAAATCCCCCAGGCCAAGCCCCAGGCGGGTTGCATCGGGATCGGCCCAGACCTGCCCCAGCAATTCGCCGCTGTCGGCGTCGAAGGCTCGCAGGCGAAGCAGCACCGCGGCGTTCTCGTCGGGCCAGTACGGCGCCAGCTCCAGTTCCACGCCCAGCGGCATGCCGCCGGCGTCGACGAGCGCCACGCTGCGGCCGTCGGAGGCCAGCGCCACGGCATCGGCGCGCCGCCAGGAGCCTTCGCCAGCGCCGTCGTCGCGTCGGCCTGCCCAGCCGGTGTAGCGATGGACCGGCAGAAACTCGATCAGGCTGTCGGGCAAGGCCGATTCGCCGTTGGCGCCGAGCACCCGGTCGCCGATGACCAGCCGGCGGCCGTCGAAGGCGAACTCCTTGATCAGCCCGACCTCACCGTCGCCGGCCCCGAAGCGGCAGGTCGCCGCCGAAGTCGTGAGCACCACCCCGCCGTCGCGCGCCGAGCCGGTCAGCGGGCACTCGCCGCGCGGCCGGCCGGCGGCGTCCAGCGGCGAGAAGACGCCGACCAGCTGCCCGGGCACGGCCGGCGATGCGACCAGCGCCAGCACGAAGCGGCGAGCCGGGCCGTCGCCGGCGTGCTGGATCAGTTCGATGCGGGCCGGGCGGGTGCCCGGGGCGCTCTGCGGGCGAACCTGCAGGCGAACGCCGGCCATCGCATCGCCCGGCGCACTGCCCGTGTACACGCCGGTCAGTCGTTCGGCCAGGGCGTCGACCAGGGCATCGGTGCCGGGCCGGGCCACCGGCGGTGCCGGGTCGGGCGGGCCGGCGCAGCCGGCCAGCAGCGCCGCGACCAGCAGCAGCGCGGCAAGCCGGTCAGTCGGCGGCCACATCGTCCGTCGGCGGGTTCGGGAAGCCGGGCAGCAGCAGGCCGGGATCGACCCGGGTCGGGCCGAGGTTCATCCGCCAGTCGAGGTGCGGGCCGGTCACGCGACCGGTGGCACCGACCTCGGCGATCACCTCGCCCTGCTCGACCCGCTGGCCTTCTTCGACCAGGATCCGGTGCAGGTGCAGGAAGGCCGAACTCAGGCCCAGGCCGTGGTCCAGCAGCAGGGTGCCGCCGGAGAAGTACATGTCATCGTGGACCAGCGTCACGATGCCGCTGGCCGGCGCCACCACCGGGGTGCCGGTGGGTGCGGCAATGTCGATGCCCCAGTGCGGGTTGCGCGGCTCGCCGTTGAGAATGCGCTGCGAACCGTACACGCCGGTGATCGGGCCGGTCATCGGCCAGATGAAGCCGTCGCGAAAATCGGCGCGGTCGTCACGGCGCTCGCGGGCCGCCCGGGTCAGCGCGGCCTCGGCGCGGATCCGCTCCATCGCCTCGGGGTCGGGCGTGACCTGCGACGGCGGCAGGCCGTCGATCCGCTGGATGTCGAATTCGCGATCGGCCGGCCTCAGGACCCGCTCGATGCGCTCACCGTCCGGCGCGGTGACCACCAGCCTGCGCGGCTCGGTGTCGTCGCGCGCAAAGCCGACCAGGAAGCTGCCATCGGAGGTGCGCAGCAGCGGTTCGCCGTCCAGGACCACGTCGTGATCCGGCGGCGCGTGCCCGATCAGCAGCGCGCCCTGCACCGGCTCGCCGTCCAGCGTCAGCGCCGCGCTCGCTGCGGCCGAGACCAGCGCCAGCAGACCGAACAGGACGGCCCGGAACGGGCGATGGATGCGCCGGTCAGGCATCGCTGCCGGCCCGGATGATCAGCTGCTGGCCCGGCTGCAGGACGCTGTCGGCATCGAGATCGTTCCAGCGCATCAGGTCGTCGAGGCCGACCCGGTGCCGGCGCGAGATGTTCCAGAGCGAGTCGCCGCGCTGGACCACGTGCCGGGCCGGCTGGGCGGCCGGCGGCGGCTGGCGGCCGGTCTCGATGACCAGGCGCTGGCCGGGCTTGATCAGGTCCTTGGAGCCCATTCCGTTCATCTGCTGCAGTTCACGCACGCTCAGGCCATAGCGCCGGGCGATGACCCACAGGCTTTCGCCGGAACGGACCCGGTGGATGAAGCGGTCGGCCGGCAGCAGCTGCTGCTGCAGCGCGGCCAGTTCTCGATAGGCGGTCAGGTAGTCATCGCTCAGGGCCTCGCTGTCGAGATCGACGCTGCCCGGCAGGCGCAGGGTCTGGCCGGCGATCAGCCGATCGCCGTTCAGCCCGTTGGCCTTACGGAGCGCATCGATGCTGGTGTCGTGGCGGCGCGCCAGCACCGACAGCGAATCGCCGGGGCGCACTTCGATCTCCTGCCAGCCGATCGCGGCGTCGTCGGGCAGCACGGCCAGCGCGGCGCGGGCCCGCTCGGCGGCCTCCAGCGGCACGGTCAGGTGATGCGGGCCCGACGGCGGCGTGCGGTGCTTGTTCAATCCGGCGTTGAGCGTGATCAGTTCGGCCAGGTCCAGCTCGGCGAGCAGCGCCAGCTCGACCAGGTCGATCGAGCCGGGCAGGTCCAACGTGGCCACGCGCGGCTGGTCGAGCAGCTCCGGCAACCGGTAGCCGTACGCGGCGGGGTCGCGGAACAGGCAGCCCAGGCCCTTGAGCTTGGGCACGTAGCCGCGAGTCTCGCGCGGCAGCGAGAGCTCGTCCCAGGCCGTTCCGCGCCCGCGCGCGAGGTTCCGACGCACCGCCCGCATCACCCGGCCCTGGCCGGCGTTGTAGGCGGCAATGGCCAGCGCCCAGTCGCCGTCGAACAGGCCGTTGAGGTACTCCAGGTAGTCCAGCGCGGCATCGGTGGCGGCGACGAAATCGCGGCGACCGTCGTACCAGTCGTTGATCACGATGCCATGGTCGCGCGCGGTGCCGGACAGGAACTGCCACGGGCCGGCGGCGCGGGCATGCGAGTAGGCGAACGGGTCGAACGCGCTCTCCACGACCGGCAACAGGGCCAGTTCGCCCGGAAGGTCGCGGCGCTCGACCTCGTTGGCGATTTCGTGCAGCCAGGGACGCGCACGGTTGAACACGCGGCCCAGGTATTCATGGTTGTCGGCGTACCAGTTCGCCCAGTCCTCGGCCCGGCTGTCGGCCGGACACTCGGCGATCGCGAAGCGCTCGACCAGCCGGGGCCAGATCGAGCGCGGGCCGGTCTCGCCCGGCTCGACCGGCACCTGGTCCAACGCCATCCGGGCGAAGGCCTCGTCGACGGCCTGGAACGGGTCGGACGGCGACGGCTCGATCGCGCTGGCCGGGCTCGGCGGCGCCGGATCGACGGATTCGCGAGTCTCTACCGCGCAGCCGGTCAGCGCCAGTCCGGCGGCGACGAGGAAAAGGATTCTCGAATTCAATTGCATGCAACCCCTGTGTGATGCGCTGGGTCATCGTTCGGCTCAACCGGATGACAGTATGGCGATCCGGCCGGCCAGGTCAAGCGAAGACCGTCACAGCCCGTACAATGGTGGCCCTACATGGACCACGGAAACCGCTTGAAGATCACCACCGACACCCTGCTCGACATGCTGCGCGAGGCCGGCCGCCCGGTCACCCGTCGCGAACTGTCCGAAAATCTCGGACTCACCCACGCCGAATCCGATCAACGGATCAAGCCGCTGCTGCTCGAACTGATCGGCCAGGGCAAGGTCGTGCGCAACCGGCGCGCCGCCTACGGCCTGACCGACAGCATGGACCTCGTCCGCGGGCGCGTCAGCGCACACGCCGACGGCTTCGGCTTCGTGGTGCCCGACGAGGACGGCGACGACCTGTTCCTGCCGCCGCACCAGATGCAGCAGGTGTTCGACGGCGACCGGGTCCTGGCCTCGGTGGTCAACGTCGACCATCGTGGCCGCAAGGAAGGCCAGATCGTCGAGGTGCTCGAACGGGCCCGGGCCCAGATCGTCGGCCGCTACGTGATCGAAAGCGGCGTGGCGATGGTCGTGCCCGACGACCCGAAGCTGACCCACGAGGTGCTGATCCCGAACGCCGATACGGCGGGGCTGTCGCCCGGCAAGATCGTCGTCGCCCGGATCACCCGGCCGCCGGGCTTCAAGCGCAGCCCGGTCGGCGAGGTCGTCAGCGTGCTGGGCGAGCACGACGAGCCGGGCATGGCCACGCAGATCGCGATCTTCAATCACCAGTTGCCGGCGGAGTTTCCCGACGCGGTGGTGCGCGAGGCCGAAGCCTTCGGTGAGACGATCGACCCGAAGCGCGCCGAAGGCCGCCTGGACCTGCGCGACCTGCCGCTGGTCACGATCGACGGTGCCGATGCGCGCGACTTCGACGACGCGGTGTACGCCGCGCCCCGCGGCGACGGCTGGCGGCTGATCGTCGCGATCGCCGACGTCGCCGAGTACGTCACGCCCGGTTCGGCGCTCGACGACGAAGCGCAGAAGCGCGGCACCTCGACCTACTTTCCCGACCGGGTCGTGCCGATGCTGCCCGAGGTCCTGTCGAACGGGCTGTGCTCGATCAACCCCGATGTCGACCGGCTGGTGATGGTCTGCGACATGACGCTGGACGCGAAGGGCAAGGTCACCGACAGCCGCTTCGCCGAGGGCGTGATGCGCTCGCAGGCGCGGCTGACCTATGACCAGGTCCGCCAGATGGTCGAGCACGGCGACGCGCCGCTGAACGAGCGCTTCGCGCACGTGCGGCCGCACCTCGACGACCTCTACGCGGTCTATCGGCTGCTGGCCCGGAAACGCGACCGCCGCGGCGCGATCGACTTCGACTCCAGCGAGGTCACCTTCGTGTTCGCGCCCGACGGCCGCGTCGAGCAGCTGCGCCGCCGGACCCGGCACGATGCACACAAGTTGATCGAGGAATGCATGATCACCGCCAACGTGCAGGCCGCGAAGACCGCCGAGACCATCGAGCGGCCGGTCCTCTACCGCGTCCATGACGTACCGCCGCCGGACAAGCTGGCCGAGCTCGAGAGCTTCCTGTCGGCCCACGGCATCGCGGTGGACTGGAAGGACGAACCCGAACCGGCCGACCTGACCCGCATCCAGAAGAAGGCGCGCGGCACGCCGATCGCGCCGCTGGTCGACGCCGTACTGCTGCGCAGCCTGGCACTGGCGGTCTACCAGCCGGAGAACAAGGGCCACTTCGGCCTGGCGCTGGAGGCCTACTCGCACTTCACCTCGCCGATCCGGCGCTACCCCGACCTGCTGCTGCATCGCGCGCTCAAGGCCTGGCTGCGCCGCGAGCCGAAGAAGAACTATCCGTATTCGACCAGGCGCATGGCCGAGCTCGGCCGCGAGTGCTCGTACCTGGAGCGCCGGGCCGAGGACGCCAGCCGTGAAGTCGACGAGCGGCTCAAGTGCCAGTTCATGCAGCGCCACGTCGGCGACGAGTTCGACGGCGTGATCACCGGGGTGACCGGCTTCGGCTGCTTCGTCGAGCTGCCCGAAATGGGGGTCAGCGGGCTGGTCCACATCACCTCGCTGCCCAACGACTACTACCACTTCGACCCGACCGGCCGGGTGCTGACCGGCGAACGCCGCGGCCTGCGCTTCCGGCTGGCCGACCCGGTCCGGATCGAGGTGCTGTCGGTCAATGTCGACGAGCGCAAGATCGATTTCCGGATCGCCGGCGACGAGAATGCCGACGACCCGGGCAAGCGCGCCGGCGGCCGCAGGCCCCCGCAGGGCAAGAGCGGCCGGAAGGGCCCGGGCAAGCCGGGCCGCCGCCGCGGCGGGAAGCGCGGCGGCAAGAAGGCCGGCAGCAAGGGCGGAGGCTCGCAATGAAACGCGAGCACACCGGCGGCATCAACGCCGTCGAAGCGCTGATCGAGCGCAGCCCCGAGCGCGTGCTGCAGCTGTGGGCGGCCGGCGGCAATCCGCGCGTCCAGGCCCTGATCGAGCGCGCCAGGGCCGCCGGCATCCCGGTCCAGGCGGCCAGGCCCAACGCGCTGGACAAGCTGGCCGGCGGCGAGACCCACCAGGGCGTGGTCGCGGAATTCCGCCCGGCCGAGCCGATGGGCGAGGCCGAGCTGGATGGTCTGATCGAGGCGCGCGGACCCGATCTCCTGCTGCTGGCCCTGGACCGGGTCCAGGACCCGCACAACCTCGGCGCCTGCCTGCGCTCGGCCGCGGCGGCCGGCGTCGATGCCGTACTGGTTCCGCGCGACCGCAGCGCGCCGCTGAGCCCGGCCGCCCGGCGCGCCGCGGCCGGCGCGGCCGAACGCGTGCCGCTGGTCGAAGTCGCCAACCTGGCCCGTGCGCTGGAGCACCTCAAGCAGGCCGGCGTCTGGGCCGTGGGGCTGGCCGGTGACGCGAAGACCGCGCTGTACGACATCGACCTGAAGGGTCCGCGCATCGTCGTCATGGGCAGCGAGGAACGCGGCCTGCGCCGGCTGACCGCCGAGCGCTGCGACGAACTGGCCAGGATTCCCATGCCGGGCACGATGGAAAGCCTGAACGTGTCGGTCGCCACCGGCATCGCGCTGTTCGAGGCCGTCCGCCAGCGGGGGGCCGCATGAGCCTGCCGACCACCTTCGCGATCGCCCTGCCCGACTGGTTCGACGACTGGCTCGCCGACCAGCCCGAGCGCTTTCCCGCGCCCGAGGACCGGATGCGGGCCGCGGTCGAGCTGTCGCGGCTCAACGTCGAACGCGGCACCGGCGGCCCCTTCGGCGCGCTGGTCACCGACGAACGGGGCCGCCTCGTCGCCGCCGGCGTCAACCGGGTCGAGCCCGATTCCTGCAGCAGCGCCCACGGCGAGATCGTCGCGCTGAGCCTGGCCCAGGCCCGGCTCGGCACCTACGACCTGTCGCAGCACGGCGCGCTGGAACTGGCCACCTCGTGTGAACCCTGCGCGATGTGCCTCGGTGCGATCCCGTGGTCGGGCATCAAGCGGGTGCTGTGCGGCGCGAGCAAGACCGACGCCGAAGTCACCGGCTTCGACGAAGGCGAGCGCATCGAGGACTGGACCGGCATGCTGAAGCGCCGCGGCATCGAGGTCGTCACCGGCCTGCTGCAGGACGAGGCAGCCGCCGTGCTGCGCGACTACGCCCGACGCGGCAGCCGGATCTACAACGCCGGCTGATCGCGCGCCGGTTCAGCCGGCATTCACCGCGCTCGGGCAAGCTGGCGCCATGCGTCGCCTTCTGCTCCTCCTTGTGATCGCCCTCGGAGCCGGCCCCGAGGTCGGGCTGGGTGCCGACGCGAGTGTCGACAACGGCACCGCCCCGCTGGCCGCGAGCGCGGCCCCGATCCGGGTCGACGTCCATCCGCCTGCCGGCGCCGACGGCCCGGAACCCTGGACCGGCTGGATCCAGACCGCGCTGGGCGCGGTGCGCACCGTCAGCCCCGATTACCCCGTCGAGCGACTGACCGTGCGGCTGCGCGGCGTGGAGACCGGCGGCGCGGCGGTGGTGTTCGGCCGCGTCCGCCGCAGCGCGATCCCGGCGCTGGAGTTCTACGTCGATCCGCAGGCCGAACTCGCCGCGCTGAACGCCGACTGGCGCAGCTACCACGAGGCTGCCCATCTGCTGATCCCGTTTCCCGGCAACCGCGACATCTGGTTCACCGAGGGCCTGGCCTCGTACTACCAGTACCTGCTCCAGGCCCGCGCCGGGATGATCTCCGAGCACGAGTCCTGGACCGAACTGGCCCGCGGTTTCCAGCGCGGCTTCGACGATCCGCAGGGCGCGGAACGCGACCTGCGCAGCCTCAGCCCGCGGATGCGCCAGCTGCGCGCCTACCGCCGCGTCTACTGGACCGGCGCTGCGTTCTTCCTCAACGTCGACGTCCGGCTGCGGACCGAGACCGGGGGCCGGCATTCGCTGGACTCCGCGCTGGCCGCGTTCCACCGCTGCTGCATGGACCGGCGCAGCCGATGGGACGCGCGCTCGCTGATCCAGCAGCTGGGCGAACTCTCGGTACCCTCGATCTGGCGGCAGGAATATCAAGCGCTGATGAAGGGGCCAGCCGAACCCGAGATCGACCGCGCCTTCGCAGCACTGGGGATCGGTTTCGATGGCAGGTCGGTCGCGTTGGACCCGAATCCGCGCGCCACGGCACTGCGGCAATCGATTTCAGCGCCGGGATCAGCCGGCCTCGCTCGCCGGGTAGTCGATTCCGACGATCGCCAGTAGGCGAGTCCCGCTCGGCGTCTCGACGCTGACCTCGTCGTCGAGCCGCGAACCCAGCAGCGCGCGGGCCAGCGGCGAGTCGATCGAGATCCAGCTCTTCGCCGCGTCGATCTCGTCGGGGCCGACGATCCGGTAGATGGCCTCCGAACCGTCGGCGTCCTCGACCGTGACGGTGGCCCCGAAGAAGACCTTTTCCGGGTCCGATGGCGTGCCCTCGATCGGTTTCAGCACGTCGATCCGCTTGCTCAGGTAGCGGATGCGGCGGTCGATGCCGCCGAGCTGCTTCTTTCGGTAGGTGTACTCGGCGTTCTCCGAGCGGTCGCCCTCGGCAGCTGCCGCGGCCAGCGCGCGCACGACCTCGGGCCGCTGGACGCGCCACAGATCCTTCAGTTCGGCCTTCAGTCGCTTCAGCCCGTGGGTGGTGACGTACGGGCTGGAGGTCGGCGATGGCGGACGCCAGCGGCCCATCAGGTGGCTCTCCGGCGGGTTCGATTGCATCCTCCGATCGATTTCATGGCTCGGATCATCGATCTGTAACGAAAAGCGGCTAGGTTTCCGGGGCCTCTATTCGACCACACCCCGCGAGACGTCATGCAACATTCAATGATTTCCCGAGCCGCCGGCGCGCTGCTCGTCCTGACCCTTTCGCTGAGCGCAGCCGCCGGATCCCGCGGCGGCCCGTTCTTCAGCGAAGACTTCACCGGCTTCACCGGCGGCGGCTTCGCGCCGACCCCGGCCTCCGGCCAGCTCGATTCGGACCTGTGGCGCGTGACCGGTCTGTCCGACGGCGACGGCAGCTTCGGCGGGACCCACGACAGCGGCGACTTCGCCCGCGGCGCCGCCGCCGGCGGCGCCAGCACAGGCGGCATCTACGGCTTCGATACCGGCGGCGGTGACCGTGCGCTGGGCGCGCAGCCGACGTCCGGCGACTTCTCGCCCGGCACCTTCGAGCTGCGGGTCGAGAACACCACCGGCGCCACGCTGCAGGCCGTGGACGTGGCCTACGACATCAAGGTCTTCAACGACCAGGATCGCGGCAATACGCTGAATTTCGCCTGGTCGACGGACGGCGCCACCTTCACCGCGGTTCCGGAACTCGATTTCACCTCGACCGAGCTGCGCGACAGCCCGGCCAGCTGGGCCACCGTGCCGCGCGCCACGACGCTGATCGGCATCAGCGTTCCGGCCGGCGGCAACCTGTTCCTGCGCTGGACCAGCGATGATGCGATCGGCGGCGGCTCGCGCGACGAGCTGGCCATCGACAACGTGACGCTGACCGCAGCCGCACCGCCGGCGGTGGTGCTGGCGACGACCGGCCCGGCCGTCGGGCTGGCCGGCGAGAACCTGACCTACACGATCGAGTTCAGCAATCCGTCGACCACCGAGGCGCTCGACAGCGTCGAGCTGGTCGCCACGCTGCCGACCGGCTTCAGCTACGTATCGGATACCGCTGGGCCGACCGCCTCGGTCGGTGCCGGAACGGTCACCTGGTCGTTCGGCACGGTGGCCGCCGGCGCCAGCGCCTCGTTCGAGCTGGTCGTGGCCACCGACGCCGGACTTCCCGCCGACGCCACCCGGACCAACACGGTCGACCTGACCGCCACCCAGGGCGGCTCGCCGGTGACCGAGCAGGCCACCTTCGACACGGTCTTCCGCGAACTGGTCACGACGACCGACATCCAGCAGGTCGCCGACGCCACGATCGACGATGCCTCGCCGCTGGTCGGCCGCACGGTCTTCGTCGACGGCGTCGTGACCGCCGCACCGGGCGAGTTCGACAACCCCGGCCTCTGGGTCATCCAGGACGGCACCGGCCCGTGGTCGGGCCTGGTCGTCGACGGCGATACGGCCGGTGCGGTGACCGCGCGCGGTGACAGCGTTCGCGTGCTCGGCACCGTCGGCGAAAGCAACGGGCTGACCGAGCTGGCCCTGGCCTCGGTCGAGGTGACCGGAAGCGCCGCCGTTCCTGCGCCGACCCTGCTGGCCACCGGCGCCTTCCCGGACAACGACCCGGCCGCCTCCGAGCCCTACGAGGCGGTGCTGGTCGAGTTCAACAACGTCACCGTCACCGACGATACGCTGGACTTCGGTGAATGGTTGTTCTCCGACGGCTCCGGTAACGCGCGCGGCGATGATGCCGCGTCGATCAATATCGCCCCGGCGTTGAACGACGCCTACGCGTTCCTGCGCGGCATCGGCTGGTTCTCGTTCGGCAACTACAAGCTCGAGCCGCGCGACGACGCGGACTTCGACTTCCAGCCCGACGTGTTCACGATCGAGGAAATCCAGGGCACCGGCCTGCGCAGCCCGTTCGCGCCGGCGACCGGCAACGACCCGGGCCAGGTGGTCCGCGTCGAAGGCGCGATCGTCACCGCGGTGGCCGGCAACGGCTTCTTCGTCCAGATGCCGGATGGCACGCGCGGCGGCCTCGACCCGGCCTCGCGCGGCCTGTTCGTGTTCACCGGCTCGGCCCCGACCGTGTCGGTCGGCGACGCGGTGAACATCAACGGCGCCGTGGCCGAGTTCTTCGACTTCACCCAGATCGCCCAGCCGTCCAGCGTCGAGGTGGTCTCTTCGGGCAACCCGCTGCCGGCCCCGGTCGCCTTCGACGGCCAGGTCCCGTCGCCGGACCCGACGGCCTTGAGCTGCGGCGCGACCCAGTACGAGTGCTTCGAGGGCATGCGCGTGGCCGTGGCCGACGGCATCGTCACCGCGCCGAGCCAGAGCTTCGGCAGCGATCCCGTCGCCGAGGCGGTGATCAGCACCGACGGCACGCGCATCCTGCGCGGCAAGGGCGCGGCGTTCCCGGGCATTCCCGGCTGCGCGACCTGCCCGGTCTGGTCCGGCGCGCCGGAGCTGCTGGAGATCGACCCCGACCGCTTCCTGGCCGTCACCGATCCGCTGGCCGGCGGCCAGCGCTTCTCGGCCGAAGGCGTGCTCGGCTTCTCCTTCGGCGATTTCGCGCTGTGGCCGACCACGCTGAACCTGCAGGCCGCTCCGCCGCTGCCGGACCCGGTCGCGCCGGCCACGCCGGAGATGCTGACGATCGGCTCGCTGAACGCGCTGAACCTGTTCGACGACACGCTCGGCGCGCCGCGGCCGATCAGCGTCTGCGGCAGTACCGACGACGCGATCGATCGGGAGGTGCTGTCGGCCGCCGACTACGCGATCAAGCTGAACAAGCTGGCCGCCTACATCGTCCAGGGCCTGAACACGCCGGACGTGCTGGCCCTGCAGGAGGTCGAAAGTGCGGCCGTGCTGGACGACCTGGCCGCCGAGATCCAGTTGCTTTCAGGGGTCGGTTACACCAGCTATCTCGAAGGCGGCAACGACCGCGGCAACATCAACAACGGCTACCTGGTCAACGAAGCGCGGGTCACCGTGGACTCGGTCCAGCTGCAGGCCGAGGCCGAGTGCCTGAGCAGCGACGGCTCGCCGCTGCACGACCGGCCGCCGCTGGTCCTGCGCGGCACCTTCTCCGGCGCCGGCCAGTCGCTGCCGTTCGTGGTCTTCAACAACCACCTGCGCTCGCTCGGCGGCGTCGACGACCCGGACGGCCGAACCCGGCTGAAGCGCCACGAGCAGGCCCAGTCGGTGGCCACGCTGGTCCAGGACCTGCAGACCGCCGAACCGGACCTGGCCATCGTGCTGGTCGGCGACTACAACGCCTTCCAGTTCTCCGACGGCTATGCCGACCCGATCGGTCACCTGCTCGGCATCGCCGAGCCGAGCGAGAACCTGGTGTCGATCGAGAACGCATCCACGCCCGGCTTCGACGACAGCAACATCCCGAACCCGCCGCTGTCGCTGCCGCTGGACGCCCTGCCGACCAACGAACGCTACTCGTTCATCTTCCAGAAGGTCAGCCAGGTGCTCGACCACGCACTGGTCACGCAGGCCGCCCGACCGCTGCTGGCCGGCTTCGAGTACTCGCGCGGCAACGCCGACTACTGGGGTCCGTTCGAGTCCGACGTGATGACCCTGGCCCGGAACTCCGACCACGACGGCTTCGTGCTGATGCTGGACCCGGACCGGATCTTCGTCGACGGCTTCGAGTCCGCGCCGTAAGCGTACGGACCCGCACGAACGAATCGAGGGGCGCCCCACGGGCGCCCTTTTTTTATCGATGTGCCGCAGATGAACGCGGATGAAAAGCCGGGTATGGGGTGGAGTCCGGGCCGGCATCCTCGCCCGACCGGAATGAAATCGTCCCGTTCCAGGGGCGATTCCCTCGCGACGCCCGAAGCTGCCGAGCCGCCCGATCCAACGAAACCGCTCCCGCCTGCAGAACCCGTTCCTACAGCCAACACTTGCCCCCTGCCGACCCGTTCGAATAGCTGGACGCACTGGACACCGAAAATCCGCGTTCATCTGCGTCCATCTGCGGTTTCCATCGGCCTTTGTGCCGTTGCGCATTCGCCAGGATCTGCGGTTCATTCCGTTCGTTCCGGACTCGGCCGCGTATGCTTCTGCGACCTTTTCCCCGGCTACGGCGTCTTAGCACTGAAATGGATTTCTCGACGCCCATCGACGACCGGACGCTGGCTGCGCTGAAGCGCGACTGCCGGCGCACGCAGGAGAAGGTCTACCGGACCTACGCCCGTTCGGCCTGGACCCTGGCGGTGCGCCTGTCGGGCAGCGAGGCCGCGGCCTGGGACGCGGTCCAGAACGGCTTCGTCAAGGCCTTCGAGAGGGTCGCCCAGCTCGAGCGCGCCGACCGGTTCGGTGCCTGGCTGCGGCGCATCGTCGTCAACCAGGTGATGGACGCCGGCCGCCGCGCGCTGGATCCGCTGCCGGAGCACTACGACGCGGGCGTGGACGCGCCCGACCACGACGGTGCGCTCGACCTGGTCCGCGCGTTCGGCCAGCTCGACGCGCTCGATCGCGCGGTGCTGTGGCTGCACGATGTCGAGGGCCTGACCCATGCCGAAATCGCGGACACGCTCGCTCGGAGCGTACCGTGGTCCAAGACCCGGCTCAGCCGCGCCCGCGCGAAAGCGCGCGACCTGCTTCACCCCCACTACGAACCGACCCGGAGGGCCCTGCCCCATGGTCAATGAACGCATGACATCCGCCCCGAGAACCGATCCGCTGAACCTGAAGTCGCTGCCCGAGCTCGATCCACCCGAAGGGCTGTGGCCGGCGATTTCCGACGAGATGGAACGTCGCGGTCGGTCGACGACGCCGCGCCGCAGCTGGGTGCCGCTGGCCATGGCCGCCACGGTCGCGGTGCTGGCGCTGTCGATCACGCTGCTGCGTCCGGACGCACTGCCCGAAGCCCGGCTCGATGCCAACGACGCCCTGCTGCGACTGCAGGCGGTATCGGCGGCGCTCGAGACCCAGCTGGATGTCTACCGCGACGGCGTCGTCAGCGCCACGACGGTCGATGCCATCGCCCGTATGGAGCAGGAGCTGGCCTGGCTCGACGCCCAGCTCAGCGAATCGCCGGATGACCCGGCGCTATGGGCCGAGCGGATCGCCCTGCTCGGCGAAATGAACCAGCGCTACCTGCGCGCCGACTGGCGCAGCGAACTGATGCTGGCGAGTTACTGACCCCGAACCCCCAACCGGGCACTGCCCGACGTTCCAACGGAGAAGCACCATGAAAAGCGTACGTCCCCTGATCAAGCCGCTCCTGCTGTCCTGCGCACTGCTGTCGAGCCCGTTCGCGCTGGCCCGGGACGAGGCCGCCGACCGCGAGGCCCTGCGCGCCGAGCTGCAGGCCGCCCGCGCCGAGCTCGCCGAAGCCGCCCGCAAGATGGCCCAGGTCCAGCGACAGCTGGTCGAAGAAGGCGAACTCCAGCATCGATGGAGGGCGCTCGCCGAGGACGGCGACGAGAACATCGAAATCATCATCGAAAGCGACCAGGTCGTGGCCGAGCCCGACGGAAACATGTTCTTCTTCGGGGCCCGACCGAAGCTCGGCATCCTGGTCGGCGGAACCGGCGACGCCAACGAAGTCCTCGGCCTGACGCCGGGCGGCGGCGCGGAAGCCGCCGGCCTGCAGCGCGGCGACCGGGTCTTGGAGGTCAACGGCCGGGCACTGGGTGGAGAAACCACGATCGGTCGGGCGCTCGACGGCGTCGAGGCCGGTGCCGTCGTCCCCGTGGTGGTCCAGCGCGACGGCGAGGAGCTGCGCTTCGATGTCGAGACGTCGGCCCCCGAGCGGGACGTCAGGGTCTTCGCCCAGCGCTTCGGGCCCGGCGCGGACTTCGACTTCGACATCGACATGGATGCCCTGCACGAAGGCCTGGACGCCGCAGAGCGCCAGATCGTCGTGCTGCGCGACCAGGGCCTGATCCCGCCGGACGCGCCGATTCCGCCGATCGCGCCGCGCCTGCCGGGGCTGTTCGTGCTCGGCGGCGACTCCGACCTGGTCAGCAACCACGAGGGCCTGGCGCGCTACTTCGGCACCGGCGACGGCGTGGTCGTGCTCAGGATCGCCGAGGACAACGCGCTGGGTCTGCAGGACGGCGACGTGCTCCTGTCGATCGACGGCGAGACCATCGATCGCCCGGTCGACCTCGGCCGCGCGATGATCGACCGCGAACCGGGCGAGACGGTGGTGCTCGACGTGATGCGCGACGGCACGCTGCAGCGCATCGAGGGCAGCGTGCCCGAGTCCCGCTTTCCGCGCCTGCACGGCAAGCGCGGCCTCGGCTTCATCGCGCCGGCGTTCGCACCCCCGCGCCCGCAGCGCCCCGCATCGCCTGCCGGCCTGGCACCACCGCCCCCGCCGGCGGCCGCCATCCATCACTGACCGGCCGCCCCGCCGGATGCCACTGCACAACGCCGGGCCCCGCCCGGCGTTTTCTTGTCCACGGATGGACGCCGATCAACATGGATGAAGACAGCAGCCCCACCGATTCCCGTGGCCGGCGCAGGTCGCGCGCACCCCAGCAGTGGCGCGAGAAGGCCCCGGGTGCGCTGCGCTTACCCGGGCGACCCATGCGTCGCGTCCCGAGCCCGATCCAACGCTTGTATTCGTCTCGGGTCTTCCTGGGCACTGGCCGTTCGAATTGCCCTGGTCTTCAGGCCTCCCTTTCGCGTTGGTCTTGCGCCTCTCCAACCAGCGTCCATCCCTGGTTCAACCGCCTTCCGCCTTCCGCCTTCCGCCTTCCGCCTTCCGCCTTCCGCCTTCCGCCTTCCGCCTTCCGCCTTCCGCCTTCCGCCTTCCGCCTTCCGCCTTCCGCCTTCCGCCTTCCGCCTTCCGCCTTCCGCCTTCCGCCTTCCGCCTTCAGCCTTTCACCTTCCACCTTCCACCTTCCACCTTTCGCCTTTCTTACCCATGTTCATCTGCGGCAAAAAAACGCGCCGGCACAGAGGCCGGCGCGTTCCGTCAGGTGAGTGAAGACCGGTCGCTTACCGGGTGCACTCGTCCGATCCGAGCCCGGTCAGACGACCGATCTGCATCGTTCCCGACTCGCCGTCGACCGCGTATCGGACTTCGCCGCTGTCACAGTCGCTGAACTCGATGACCAGTTCGCCCACGTCGATGAAGTCCGGCTCGGTCTCCGTCGTCGCGGCGAACACGCCGTTGTCGGTGACGTAGACCTCGTCGGCGACGATCTCCAGGCCCCGGCGCTCGCCTAAGGCCAGGATCCAGCGCTGGCTCCCCTCGGCGTCGTAGGTCATCCAGTAAACCAGCATCCGGCCGTCGCGGATCTTCTGGATCACGATGCCTTCGCGCGACGGGACCTCGTTGAACCAGTGGCCGCCGAAGCTCGAGTCGACCAGGAACGGTGCCGGCGTCAGGGCGATCGGCTCGGCGCTGTACTGGACCGCCTTCAGGTCGACCCCCGTCGGGGAGTCCGCATTCGGCGTCAGCGATACCAGCATCGCGCAGGGCTCGCCTTCCTCGTTGCCGCAGTTCAGCAGGCCCTGCTCGACGATCGACGGCGAGAAACCGGGCCCCCATGCTTCGCCGACGACGTAGGACGTGCTCGGCGAGAACGGGGCGATCGAGAAGCCTTCCGTGCCTTCGTCCCCCGCCTGGTCGCCGGCGACGTTGATGTCGGCGCCGAAGAAGAAGTTCGGCGGATCGAGTACGTCGGTGGCCACCAGGTCGACGACGTTGACGATCGGCAGCGGCTCGACGCCGACGATGGTCACCGTGGCGAACGCGACTTCGTCACCGGCCGGATACCCCAAGAAATCGCGGTAGGCCTGGCCGACCGAATAGATCCGGCCGTCGCCGTCGAGGTCGCGCCCGGAGATCGTGCCCGAGATCGATGCGCCGCCGTCGAAGCCGTCCTGTTCGAAGGTGTAGCGCAGCAGTTCGTGGGTCTCGATCGGCGCGGCGGAGGTGGCCGAGAACAGCAGTTCGAAGTTCGGGAACGGGTCGACCGGATCGAGCGTGACGATCGCCGAGCAGGCATCGCCGTTCTCGTTCCCGCAGACATCGATCGGCTCGGCGACGGGGTTCGGACTCCATGCAGGAGCGAACAGTGCGCCGGCGGCGAAGGACGTGCTCGGCGCCAGCGGGCCGAACGACACCCCTTCATCCGGATCGTCGCCCAGCGGGCCGCCGTCGAGGTTGTAGGAAAAGCCCCAGAAGAAGTTCGCGTCGTCGGTGATCGGCGCGACCGACGCGTCGAACACGTTCGTGATCGTCTGGCCCAGCACGCCTTCGATGCGCACGCTGGCGTAGGTCACTTCCGGCTCGCCTTCGGGCAGCCCGAGGAAGCCGGCCAGGCCCGGCGCGACGGAGTAGAGCTGGCCGTCGCCGTCGAGGTCTTCGCCGACCAGCAGGCCGGTGACCGTGCCGCCGCCCGGGTAGGGCTGCGAGAACTGGATGCTGACCTGCTCGGCCGCAACCGGACCGGCCAGCGCCAGCCCGAAGGCGACCGCGAGCGAGGCGGCGATCGGAGTGTGGTGGTTCTGTCGAGTGCATTTCATGTCGGATCTCCTTGGTCCGGCGGTTGCCGGAACGTTTTTCTCGTGGAGCCGGTAGGGCTCCGTTTCCGCCGCGGTTTCCGGCGGTGACGACCGCTGGCGTGCCGATCGTCGAGCACCACGATCGCGGCGAGGGACATGAATGTCCTGTGGAAAGGCTGAAATCTTATAAATCCCAATGGATTCAGTGATATAAACACCAACCTATCGTTCGCGGCCCTTGATTGCGGCCCGTCGATAATGCGAAACTCGTCACGGAAACGAAAACCAGGGCCGGATCGGCGAAGGGGTACGACAGCGTGGACTGCGTGGACATCAGGGGCCGGACCATCGACCTCCGGAGCGGCCGGATCGTGCACGACGGGCAGGAGACCTACCTGGCCCCGCGACTGCTGGCGCTGCTGACGTACTTCGTCGAGCACCGCGGCGAGGTGCTCAGCCGCGATCGGATCGTCGAGTCGGTCTGGGGCCACCTGGACGCGGCGACCGACGATTCGGTGAACGTGGCGGTGTCGAGCCTGCGGCGCGAGCTCGGCGACACCCGGCGCCCGCACCGCGTGATCCTGGCCATTCCGCGCCGCGGGTATCGCTTCGATCCCGACGCCATCGCTCCGATCGAGGGCGATGCGGTCCCGGCCCCGAGCGCGCCGCACCCCGAGTCCGGAGCCGGCGCGGGGCGCGCGGGTTCGATCGCGGGTCTGCACGGATCCGGCCGCACGGCCGGCCTGGTTCTCGGGCTGCTGGTCGTGGTCGCGGCCGTCATCGCGGCCGTGATCACGATCGGCGCGTATCGCCCCGACGCACCGCCTCCGCCGACGGTCGGCAATCCTCCGGCCGACTCGACGGCGCACGCCGCCGCCCCCGACGATCGCAAGGCCGTTGCCGTGCTGCCGTTTCTCGACATGACGCCGGGCGGCGACCACGGCCCCTTCGCCGACGGCCTGGCCGACCGGATCATCCACATGCTGACCCTGTCGCCGGACCTGGACGTGACCGCGCGCACCTCGTCGTTCGCCTTCCGCGATGCCTCGGCCGGGATCGGCGACATCGCCGAGCGACTGGATGTCGACGTGATCCTGGAGGGCAGCGTGCAGCGGGCCGACGACCAGATCCGGGTACTCGCCCAGCTCATCGATGCGGACACGGAGATGCATCTGTGGTCGCGCAGCTACGATCGACCGGCCGGCGAGTTGTTCGCACTGCAGGACGACATCGCCAACGAAGTGGCGCGAACGATGACCGACACCCTGCTGCCCGGCACCGGCGAACCGGCCGCGGACTCGCAGCAGGTCTGGGAACTGATCACGCGCGGCCGGCTGGCGATGGACCGGTTCACGCTCGGCGATTCCGAGCAGGCCGTCGCCCACTTCGACGCCGCGCTGGCCTTGCAGCCGGACAATGTCGATGCGCTGATCGGCCTGGTCGATGCCATCGGCATGGTGCGCAGCCAGGGGCCGATGCGCACGGCCGAGGACCGCGAAGACTTCACCGAGGAATACCTCGAGCGGGCGCGGCGGCTCGCGCCGGACTCCTCGCAGGTCGTCCGCGCCCTCGGCGACTGGCACTTCCGCAGCAATCGGCCGGAACAGGCCATCGAGACCTATCGCCGCGCCGTGGCGTTGAACCCGAACGATGCTACCGCCCACCGCAACCTCGGCCGCGTGCTGTTCCGGATGGGTCGTTTCGACGACGCGACCGAGTCGTTGCGCAAGGCCGTCCAGCTCGACCCGCTGTTCGGGCTCGGCCCGGTCTGGCTGGCCGATGCATTCTGGGCGCAGGGGCGTGCCGAGGAGGCGCTGTTCCGACTGCGTCGCTTCCTGGAGGAGCGCCCCGGATTCGCCCAGGCACACGATCGGATCGCGACCTACCTGGCCCAGAGCGGACAGACCGGCCAGGCCATGCGGCATATCGTCCGAGCGCACGAACTCGATCCGGACAGTCCGGGACGCCGGTTCAGCATGTGCGAGTTCTGGCTGCAGATCGGCGACGACCTGAGCGCCGAGGCCTGCACCAACACGCTCGCCGAATCCTACGACCTGCCGTTCCGGATCGGCTACCTGCGCCAGATCATTCACGGATTTCGCGGCGAATGGGATGCAATGGAGCGCGAACTCGAGGCCATCGTGGCGCTCGGCAATCGCGATCCGCTGACCCCGGCCCTGCTGGCCCAGTCGTACTCACGTCACGACTGCCCGCGGGCGCTGGCGTTGCTGGAGGAGCGCTTTCCCGTGCTGTTCGACGCCCCATCGGGGCTGACGCCGATGATGCTGCTGCCGGCCAGGACCGCCATTCACTGCCTGCAGCAGACCGGCCGCGGCGACCGGGCCGAGACCCTGCTGGCCTCGTTCTCCGACCAGGTCGAGCGAACCCGCACCGAGCAGGGCCCCTGGCTGGTCTCGGGCATCGAAACCGCCTGGGACCACGCGCTGCACGGCCGGCACGAACAGGCCCTGGTCGCGCTGGAAGAGCTGGTCGAAGACTGGCGCTACTACTGGTGGGGCCTGGACTACTACCCCGAATTCGCGCCGATCCGCGACACGCCGCGATTCCGGGCCCTGATGGAGCGTCTCGAGCGCGGCGTGGCCGAGGAGCGCGAGTACTTCGAAGCGCATCGCGACGCGCCGCTGACCTGAGCCGGACAGGCGCGTAGACTCGCTTCGATGCGCATCGTCGCCCACACCTGCTCGAACACCGAGATCGTCTGCGCCCTCGGCCGGGCCGACTGGCTGCTGGGCGTCGACGACCATTCCGACTACCCGCCCGAAGTCGTCGACTCGCTGCCGAAACTGGGGCCGGACCTCGACCTCGACGTCGAACGGGTCGCCGCACTGGAACCGGACCTGGTCATCACCTCCTTGACCGTGCCCGGCCATGAACGCTGCCTGGAACGGCTCGAGGCCGCAGGCCTGCCCTGCCTGGTGACACAACCGCACAGACTGGCCGACGTGGTCGACGACATCCTGCGGATCGGCCAGGCGCTGGATGCCGAGGCCGAGGCCCGGCAGATCGCCGATCGCTTCGAGGCCGCGATGGCGCGACCGCGGCCGGACGCGCCGGTCCCGATCCTCGTCGAGTGGTGGCCCAAGCCGGTGATCGTCCCGGGCCGGAACAGCTGGGTCAACGAGATGCTGGCCCTGGCCGGTGGCGTCAACCCGTTCGCCGACCGCAATGCCGAGAGCCTGGAGATCTCGCCCGAAGAGGCCGCGCTGGCCGCGCCCGAGGCGGTGGTGATGAGCTGGTGCGGCGTCGAGGAAGCCAAGTACCGGCCGCACGTGGTCGCGCGGCGCGACGGCTGGCAGCAGGTACCGGCGATCCGGAACGGGCGCATCGTGCCGATCAGCGAAGCCTGGCTGGGTCGGCCGGGCCCGCGCCTGCTCGACGGCATCGAGCGGCTGCGCGAGGTCGTTGCGATCTGCCGTGCACCCGCCTGAACCGGCCCGGCCAGCGCCAAGTACAATACGCCGCCATGAGCACCCGCAACGATACGGACGCGCCGGCCGTCGGCCTGGTCAGCCTCGGCTGCCCGAAGGCCCTGGTCGACTCCGAACAGATCGTCACCGGACTGCGCCAGCAGGGCTACCGGCTGGTCGGCGACCACGCCGAGGCCGACCTGGTCATCGTCAACACCTGTGGCTTCATCGACGACGCCAAGGCCGAGTCGCTGGAGGCCATCGGCGATGCACTGGCCGCCAACGGCAAGGTCCTGGTCACCGGCTGCATGGGCGCCAGGCCCGAAGAGATCACCGCGATCCATCCCAAGGTGCTCGGCGTGACCGGGCCGCACCAGGCCGAGGCCGTGCTCGGCGCGGTCAATCGCAGCCTGCCCCGGCCGCATGACCCGTTCGTCGACCTGGTCCCGGAAGGCGGCCTGAAGCTCACGCCCGGCCACTACGCCTACCTGAAGATTTCCGAGGGCTGCAACCACCGCTGCCGGTTCTGCATCATCCCGGCGATGCGCGGCGACCTGGTCAGCCGGCCGATCGGCATGGTGCTCAAAGAGGCCGAGGCGCTGGTCGATCGCGGCGTGCGCGAACTGCTGGTCATCAGCCAGGACACCAGTGCCTACGGCGTCGACACCCGCTACGCGAAGGACTACTGGAAGGACCGCGAGATCGAGACGCGTCTGTACGACCTGGCGCGCGAGCTCGGCGAGCTCGATGCCTGGGTGCGGTTGCACTACGTCTACCCGTACCCGCACGTCGACAGGATCATCCCGCTGATGGCCGGGGGCGGCATCCTGCCCTACCTCGACATCCCGTTCCAGCACGCCTCGACGAAGGTGCTGAAGGCCATGCGCCGCCCGGCCGCGGCGGAGAATACCCTGGAGCGGATCCGGGCCTGGCGCGAAACCTGTCCGCACCTGGTCATCCGCTCGACCTTCATCGTCGGCTTCCCCGGCGAGACCGAGGACGACTTCCAGGCGCTGCTGGACTGGCTCGAGGCCGCCGAGCTCGACCGCGTCGGCTGCTTCAAGTACTCGCCGGTCGAGGGCGCCGCGGCCAACCAGCTGCCCGACCCGGTGCCGGAAGACATCAAGGAAGAACGCTGGCATCGCTTCATGCAGCACCAGCAGCGGATCAGCGAACGCCGGCTGGCCCGGCGGGTCGGCCAGGTCGAACCGGTGATCGTCGATTCGGTCGAAGGCGACGCCGCGATCGCGCGCAGCTATGGCGATGCGCCGGAAATCGACGGCAACGTGATCGTCGCCGACGGCGGCCATCTCCGGCCCGGCGACTTCGTCGACGTCACGATCGACGGCCACGACGCCTACGACCTGTTCGCCCGGCTCAGGAACTAACCCCGAGGAATTCGATCATAGCGAGCGTTCCCGAGCGATCCGGCGCTCGGATCCGGCGCGGGCAGCGCATGCACGACCCGACCGGAACACCCGAACCCACCGTCCGAACACTCACCATCAGGAAGTCACGATGAACACCACCCCCACACGTTTCCGCACGGCCAAGCCGATCCTGCTGTCCCTGCTGCTTGCCAGCGTCGCCTTCAGCCTTGCCGGCTGCGGCAGCGACCCGGAGCCGGAGCCGCAGGCCGAACCGGACACCGCGATGGAAACCGCGCCGCGCCCGGCGCCGATCCGCCGGCCCGGCACCGAGCCGGCGATGGCGACCGGCCCGGAAGAAAAGCCGATGCCTTCGGTGGCCGATGCACGCTACCAGTACGTGCCCAAGGTCGAAGGCCAGCTCGAGGACGACGGCACCGGCCTGGAGATGATCGTCGACGGCTCTTCGCAGGCGGCCTTCAACGACAGCCTGGCCCTCATTGCCGAATCGACCTCGGCGGCCCAGTACAGCTCGCTGGAACGCTCGATCCGCTTCATCAACACCTACGACCAGTCGGTACTGGGCAACCCGGAACGGATGCGCGAGATGTTCGACGGCATGACCGCGCAGGAAATCATCGACCGGGCGGCCGCGCTGGCCGAGGACCGCTACAACCGCGCCAACCGCCCCGAAAGCGGCTGATCAGCGCGCCGTCCGGCATCGCCGGACGGTATCGACGGTCGGCCGGGGCCTCCCCCGGCCGGCCCGTTCAGGCTCAGAACACCCCCGGCACCAACCACCAGCTCCGCCTGCGATACGCCGCCCATTCCGGGTAGCGCGACATCGACGCTTCCTTGGCCCGCATGTTGACGGCGAACACGCCCAGCCAGACCCAGGCCAGCACCAGCGCCGGCAGCCAGTGCCAGACCAGCAGCGCGAAGCTGCCATAGATCATCATTTCCCCGAGATAGTTCGGATGGCGGATGTAGCGGAACATGCCGGTGGTGATCAGCCCTTTTTCGAGCCGCAGCGTGAAGTACTTCTGTGCATCGGCGGCGATCATGATCGCGATGCCGACGATGCACAGCGTGGCGCACAGCGCGAACCAGGCCGGCTCGGGCAGCGGATACGGCGCATCGGCCAGGCCGGAGATCACCAGCCAGCCGAACACCCAGTACCACCCCAGCACGCCGAGGAAGGCCATCAGCGCGCCGCCGATCGTCACCCGGCCCTGCCAGGCCGGATCGGGAAAGCTCAGGTCCTTGATCAGCCAGACGATCCCGTAGCTGCCGTGAAGCGCCAGGTACATCCAGGCCCGCGGATCGAAGTTCTGATAGACCAGCATCAAGCCCAGCAGGACGACCGGCGTGCCGGCCTTCTGGACATTGATGACGTCGCGGAACCGCAGCGGCCGCGGGCCGCCACCGAAATCATGGGTCAGCCGATGGGTCAGGCCCTGAATGACGAACGCCCGGGACCGGGCCCGGGCGTCGTCGGTGGTGGGTGGCCGGGACATCCGCCGGCGGCTTACATCGGGCCGGTCGTCTCGCCGGTGCCCTCGGTCGCGGTCAGGCCGCGACGCTCGAGCAGCGGCAGGATGTCCGGCTGGCGGCCGACGAAGTCCTCGAACAGCTGCATGGCGTCCTTGCTGCCGCCCTGCGACAGCAGCGTGGCGCGGAAGTGGTCGCCGTTCTCGCGGGTCAGGCCGCCGTTTTCCTTGATCCACTTCACGCTGTCGGCATCGAGCACTTCGCTCCAGATGTAGGAGTAGTAGCCGGCCGAGTAGCCGCCCATGATGTGCGAAAAGTAGGTCGTTCGGTAGCGCGCCGGGACCGGGTCGAACGCGATGCCGGCCTCTTCCAGGCACTCGGCCTCGAAGTCCAGCAGCCCGTCGGCGGCCGGAATCTCTTCGGCCGGCAGCGTGTGGTAGCACATGTCGAGGATCGACGCGGCCAGGTACTCGGTCGTGCGGTAGCCCTCGTTGAACTGCTCGGCCTCGATCACGCGATCGAGCAGTTCCTGCGGAATCCGCTCGCCGGTTTCGTAGTGCAGCGCGTAGTTCTCGAGAATGCTCGGCCAGGTGGCCCACATCTCGAAGACCTGGGACGGATACTCGACGAAATCGCGCGGCACCGCGGTGCCGGAAAAGCTCGGATAGGTCACGTCGGAGAACAGGCCGTGCAGCGCGTGGCCGAATTCGTGGAACATCGTGGTGACTTCGTCCAGCGTCATCAGCGTCGGCTCACCGTCCGGCGGCTTCGGGATGTTCTGGTGATTGGCGACCACCGGCGAGGTGCCGAGCAGGTCGGACTGGATCACGTAGGAGTTCATCCAGGCGCCGCCGCGCTTGGACGGGCGGGCGTAGAAGTCGCCGTAGAAGAAGCCCAGCGTCTCGCCGTCGGCGTCGAAGACTTCCCAGACGCGAACGTCGGGGTGGTAGACCGGCAGGTCCGGGCGCTCTTCGAAGGTCAGGCCGAAGAACTGCTCGGCGGAATGGAACACGCCGTTGACCAGTACGTTGTCGAGTTCGAAATAGGGCTTGATGGCGCTTTCGTCGAAGTCATAGCGCGCCTGGCGCACCTTGTCGGCGTAGAACGGCCAGTCCCAGGAGGCCAGCTCGAACGATGTCTCCTCGGTCTCGTCGATCATCGCCTGGAGGTCGGCGGCTTCCTTGCGGGCGTTGGCAACGGCGGCCGGTGCAAGCTGGCCGTGCATGTCGGCAACGGCGGAAACCGTCTTGGCCGTGCGTTCCTCCAGCACGAAATCGGCGTGGGTGTCGTAGCCCAGCATGGTGGCGCGCTCCGCGCGCAGCGTCAGCACGCGCGAGACGATCTCGCGGTTGTCGAACTCGTTGCCGCGCGCGCCGCGGGCCAGCGAGGCCTCCATCAGGCGCTGGCGCACGCCACGATCGGTCAGCGACGAGAGCTGCGGCTGGCTGGAGTAGTTCATCAGCGTCAGCACGTACTTGCCCTCCAGGCCCCGGTCGGCCGCCTCGGCTGCCGCGCCCTGGATCTGCGCTTCGGTCAGGCCGTCGAGTTCTTCGACGGTGTCGACGACGATCGCGGACTCGTTGACTTCCTTCAGCACGTTCTGCGAGAACTCGGTGCCGAGGCGGGCGAGTTCTCCGTTGATCTCACGGAGTCGCTCCTTCTGTGCCTCGTCAAGCCGGGCGCCGGAGCGAACGAAGTTGCGGTGATAGTCCTCGAGCAGGCGCAGCGACTCGGCGTCCAGGTCGAGCGTCTCGCGCTGCTGGTGCAGCGCATCGATGCGCGCGAACAGGTCCGGGTTCAGGGTGATCGCGTCCTGGTGCGCAGTCAGGCGCGGCGACATTTCACGCTGGATGGCCTGGCGCTGGTCGTTGGTGTCGGCGCCGACCAGGTTGAAGAACACCCGGGTCACCCGGCCGAGCAGCTGGCCGCTTCGTTCCATGGCGACGATGGTGTTTTCGAAGGTCGGAGCCTCCTCGGAGGTGGCAATGGCCTGGATCTCGGCCAGGTGCTCCTCCATGCCGCGCTCCATGGCGGGAATGAAATGATCGTCCTCGATCCGGTCGAACGGCGGCATGCCGAACGGCAGCGTCGATTCGGCGAAGAACGGATTGCTTTCGTCGGTCTCGACCTCGGCGACCGGCTCGGCCACCTCCGCGGTGGATTCGGTCGCATCGCTCGACTCGGCCGGGGCCGGTGCGTCGGAGCCGCTGCAGCCGGCCAGGGCCGCGGCGAGCGCGAGCATCAGGATGGTATTCGGGGCATTCACTTCGATGGGTCTCCGTTGCTGCGGGGGTGTGGGGCAGGCGGCCGATGCACGGCCAGCCGGCCGGAAAGCATAGCACCGAGGCCGCGGTCGGCGCCCATGACCAAAGTCACGGGTCGAACGGCGACCGTGCCTCAGCGCGACAGTCGATCGGCCTGCTCGGCGGAATAGCGGAACGCGATCGAACGATCGCAGTCGAGCAGGGCCGGCGTCTTGTCGTTGTAGTGCAGCCGGTCGAGCAGGTCCTGGATCAGCGCGATCCGTCCGCGCTTCTTGCAGTTGTTGTCGACCACGGTCCACGGCGACAGTGCGGTGTGGGTGCGGTCCAGCATCACGTCGCGGTGGTGGGTGTAGTCGTCCCAATGGTCCAGCGCGGCCTCGTCGACCGGGCTGATCTTCCACTGCTTCAGCGGATCGCCCCGCCGAGCGGCCAGTCGGGCGGCCTGCTCTTCGCGGCCGATGTCGAGGTAGTACTTGACCAGCTGGATGCCGGACTGCGCCAGCATGGCCTCGAAATCCGGCGCAGTGGACAGGAAGCGGTGGTACTCGGCGTCGGAACAGAACCCCATCACCGGCTCGACGCCGGCGCGGTTGTACCAGCTGCGATTGAACACGACCATCTCGCCGGCCGCCGGCAGGTGCTCGGCGTAGCGCTGGAAGTACCACAGGCTCTGCTCGCGGTCCGACGGCTTGGGCAGCGCCACCACGCGCAGGTCGCGCGGACTCAGGTGGCGGATCATGCGCTTGATCGTGCCGTCCTTGCCGGCCGCGTCGCGCCCTTCCAGCACCACGACGACGCGTTCGCCGGTGGCGATGATGTGGCGCTGGAGCTTGACCAGCTCGATGCTCAGTTGATGCAGGCGCTGCTTGTAGTCGTCCACGTGGCGTTTCGCCCTCGCTGGCAAAAGGGTCCCGGTACGGTTACCAGGTCAGGTCGTCGGGAACCGGCGGATAGTCGTCGTCCGGCGCGTCGGGCTCCTTGCCCGTGAGGTCCGGTACCAGGTCGGGCGCCAGTTCCCGGTAGGCTGCCAGCACGTCGGGGGCAACGATCAGGTAGCGGCCGCGCAGACTGACCACGCCCAGCTCGCCGTTGTTGATCTGCCCGCGCTGCTCGGGCGTGCACAGCACGCGGCGGATGCGGCCGATGTGCTCGAAATAGCGCGGCAGTTCGGCATCGTCGACATTCAGCGCCTTGCCTTCGACCAGCCGATCGAGCGCGAGATTGCGCTGGCGGCGCTGCTCCTGGTCGGCCACCCGCGCCTGCTTCTCGCGCTCCTTCTCGGCCTTCTCGGCGCGCTTGCGCGCAGCGTAGGCGCGTTCGAGGTCGCTCTGCGACCGGTTCGGCGCCTTGTTCCGAGGCGCGCCGCCCGGGCCGGGCTTGCGCTCGCCGGGTCCGGCCCCGCGCGGCGCTTTGCCCTTGCCCGCTTTGCCCTTGCCGGGCCGTGCGCCTCTGGGTTGGGAAGTCTTCTTCTTGCGTGCCTGCTCTTCGTTGGCCAGGCCCGTCTTCAACAATGCGTCCTGCAGGGAACCCACGGTCGAATGTCTCCGTTGGAGGGGGTACCGCGACCGGCCGGGCCGGCCGCGGTGCAGTCCCGATGTTCGATTACTGCTGCGACGCGTCCGAGCCGGCGATCTCGATCAGCTCGACTTCGAAGATCAGCGTGGCGTTCGGACCGATCGGGCCGGGACGGCCCTGTTCGCCGTACGCCAGGTCGGACGGGATGAAGAACTCGTACTTGCCGCCTTCACGCATCAGCTGCAGGCCCTCGGTCCAGCCGGGGATGACCTGGTTCAGGCCGAAGGTGGCCGGCTCGCCGCGCGCGTAGGAGCTGTCGAACTCGACGCCGTTGATCAGCGTGCCCTTGTAGTGGACGGTCACGCGATCGGTCGCGCTCGGGCGCTCGCCCTCGCCTTCCTCGATGACGCGGTACTGCAGGCCGGAGTCGGTCACCATCACGCCGTCGTTCTGGGCGTTCTGCGCCAGGAAGGCCTCACCCTCCTCGCGGTTGACGGTGGCTTCCTCGACGCGCTCCTGCTCGAGGCGCTGCTGGCGCTGCTCGATGAACTTCTGGCGCTCGGCCAGGGCTTCTTCCTGGGTCAACAGGGTCTCGCCGCCGGCGTAGGCATCGCGCAGGCCTTCCATGACCAGGTCGATGTCCAGCTCCATGTTCTGGCCGGCCAGCGACTGGCCGATGTCCATGCCGATGGTGTAGCTGAGACGATCTTCGGGCGTCTCCAGCTCGGTGGTCTGCGCCTGGACGGTGCCGAAAGCGAGCAGGGCCGCACTGGCCAGTGCAACGGGCTTGCGAATCATAGATGAGTACTCCGAAAACGTTGGATGGGTTTCGTGGAATGGAATTCCGCGCTGCGTCACATTGGACCGACGATCGTCGATTTGTTCCCTTCGCGTCGGAACGCGTGACGTCTCGAACCCGTGAATGATACCAAAGCCGCCGGATCGCTTCGCGCCGGCTCGGGAAGCTCCCGACCAGTCTACACGGGCGCGACGGAGCGCTTGTCATGACGCGTGTCATGGCGGTCGGCGGGATCAGCCGGCGTGGCTTCGAGGAGCGTGGTTCGGCGATACCGAATCAGCGCGTCCGATGGTCGTGACAAGCGGCGCGGGTGGCCCGCAGAGGCCGGTCCCGACCGGGGTTCGCCGGAGACGCCGCATCTCGCACGCGACGTGGCTCGGCCGTCGCCATGGCTACTGTCACTCGCCCAGGCCCGCACGATCTGCGGCTTTTCCGACTGAAACGCGCTCCGCGCAGACCTGTTCGGAGGTTCCCTCCGCTTCGATCGTTCCGAACGAAGGGCTTGACTCCGTCTTGGTGTTTTAGTATGGTAATACACCAACACATGCCACGCTGCGGCCGATGCCGCAAGGAGCCTGACCATGTTGCCGATCACCAACCACCGGGTTGTCCACATCCCGCACAGTCTCGCCGTCGGCGCGGCCATCGTCGGCCTGGTCGTCGCCATGAACTGGGACCGCCCGCAGGACGCGGGCGAACCACCGCCGGCGCCGGCCATGGTGACCCTGGAAGACGATTCCGGCCGCGGGCTGGAGCCCGCAGCACCCGGCCGCGATCGCGACGCACCGCGCAGTGGCGAGCTGCTGCCCGGTTTCGGTCCGCTGGTCCTGCCCTTCGCGCCGGGGCGCTGATGAGCGACCGCTGGGACGACAACCAGCCGATCTACTGGCAATTGCGCGAGCGAACCGTCGCGGCGATCCTGGACGGCACGCTGGCCGAGGGCGAAGCGTTGCCTTCGGTCCGCCAGGTCGCGGTCGATTTCCAGATCAACCCGCTGACCGTGTCCAAGGCCTACCAGTCGCTGGTCGATGATGCCCTGGTCGAAAAGCGTCGCGGCGTCGGAATGTTCGTCGTCGAGGGCGCCCGCGAGCGGCTGCTCGAATCCGAGCGCAGTCATTTCCTCGACGAGGAATGGCCACGGATCGCGAAACGCATCGAGAAACTCGGACTGGGTCCCGAGGACCTGCCCGGCCTGAATCCAAAACGAACGGAGCACTGATGACCGCCACCATCCACGCTCGTGACCTCGCCCGTCGCTACGGCTCGACCGTTGCGCTGGACCATGTCGATCTCGACGTACCGGCCGGCCGCATCGTCGGCCTGATCGGCCCCAACGGCGCCGGCAAGACCACGGCGCTGAAGGCCATCCTGGGGCTGACCCGCTTCGACGGCACGCTGGAAGTACTCGGGCTCGACCCGTCGAAGGACCGCGACGACCTGATGCAGGACGTCTGCTTCATCGCCGACGTGGCCGTGCTGCCGCGCTGGGCGCGGGTCTGGCAGATCATCGAGCTGACCGAGAAGCTGCATCCGCGCTTCGATCGCGCGATCTGCATGAAGTACCTGGCCAGGACCAAGATCAAGCACAAGTCGAAGATCCGGGCGCTGTCCAAGGGCATGATCGTGCAGCTGCACCTGGCGCTGGTCATGGCCATCGACGCCAAGCTGCTGGTCCTCGACGAACCCACGCTGGGCCTGGACATCCTGTTTCGCAAGCAGTTCTACTCCAACCTGCTCAACGAGTACTTCGACGAGCAGCGCACCATCCTGATCACCACCCACCAGGTCGAGGAAGTCGAACACATCCTGACCGACCTGATCTTCATCAAGGACGGCAAGCTGATCCTCAACGACACCATGGACGACATCTACGAGCGCTACACCGAGGTGATGGTCAAGCCCGGCGATGTCGATGAAGCCCGCTCGATGAATCCGCTGCACGAACGCGTGCTGTTCGGTCGCCACATCTTCCTGTTCGAACGGGCCGACGTCAGCCGACTCGACGAGCTCGGCGAGATCCACAAGCCCAGCGTGTCCGACCTGTTCGTGGCGCTGATGGGCGACAGGGCCGCCGATGCCGAAGCACACGCCGATATCGAGGGGGTCCGGGCATGAAGGACTCGATCAGCCGCCTGGCCATCCTGGTTCGCCGCGAGATGTGGGAAAGCCCGGTCGCGTTCAAATGGACGCCTGTCATCCTGTTCGGCTTCATCCTGCTGAGCAGCCTTCTTGCCCTGATCATCGGCATGCGCATCGACGGCGACCTGGTGTTCACCCGCGATGGCCTGCGGATGTTCGCCGAACTCGATCCCGACCAGCGTCGGCTGTTCGCCTCCGGCGCACTGTTCTCGATTTCGGCGCTGTTCCACCAGGTGATGTACCTGGTCCTGATCTTCTACCTGGCCGGCAGCCTGTACGACGACCGCCGCGACCGCTCGATCCTGTTCTGGAAGTCGCTGCCGGTGTCCGACACCATGACCGTGGCGTCCAAGGTGCTGGCCGCGTGCATCCTCGCGCCGCTGCTGTACCTGGCCGGTATCGTCATCACGCAGATCACCCTGCTGCTGATCGCAACGGTCATCGGCCTGTTCGCCGACATCAACGTGTTCTCGGCACTGTGGGTCCCGGCCAACCTGCCGAAGCAGTGGACGCTGATGCTCTACGGCAGCCTGGTGCAGGGGCTCTGGCTGCTGCCGATCTACGCCTGGCTGGTCTTCTGCTCGTCCTGGGCGCCGCGGCTGCCGATCCTGATCGCCGTGCTGGTGCCGCTGATGATCGGCATGCTCCAGCACTTCTGGAGCTTCTTCTCCAACTTCAAGCTGCCGGAGGTCAACCTGCTGCTGATCATGCTCGATCGCATCGGCAAGGGCGTCACTCCGGCCAGCATCGAGTGGGAGCAGATCGTGACCTCCGAAGGCGCCAACATTCGTCCGTCGGAAGAGCTGTTCATGAACTTCAGCTCGGTCACCCGCCATCTGTTCAGCATGGAGATGTGGATCGGCGTGGCCATCGGGCTGGCACTGCTGACCGGGGCGGTGTGGTTCCGTCGGCGGGCGACCGACAACTGAGCGCGACCGAACAGCGAAGATCACTGCAGCTCCCCGTCGGCCGCCGCCGGAGAGCTTCGCAACGCCCGCCGCCCGGCGGGCGTTCTCTTTCCGCCCGGCGGTGCTTGCCGCCCCGACACCGTCCCGGATCAGGCCCCCTGTGACCGCCGGGGCACCGTGGCATACTGATCGAGGGAGTCCGGAATCAGGCGGGGCCGCACCAACCATGGGTCGACTCGTATCGTGCCTGCATCAGGCCAGGACCGGTATGCAGAACCGTCTGCAGACCGCCGGCATGCTCGCATTGCTGGCAGTTTCCGCGTCACTGGCCGCACAGGACCCTGATTTCCGCGCCGTGCTGGATGAAGCGCGCGAGATCAGCTACCACGCGCACTGGCGAGAAGCCCAGGCCCTGCTCGACGACCTGGCGCCGTCGATCGACCAGGCCGAACTTCGCGAGTATGCCGACTTCCAGCTGCTGCAGGCGCGGCACTACGTGCTGGACGACCGCACCGAGGAGGGCCTGGCCGTGGCCGAGGCGCTGCTGGAGCGGGCGCTGGACCCGGATCAGCGCGTCCAGGCCCTGCAGTTCCGGGCCAACATCGCAGTCCTGCTCCGCCGCTACGAAGCGGCCTTCGAATCCCTGAGCGAGGCCATCCGGATCCAGGCCGAGCTCGACGACCCCGAAGCGTCCATCGCCACGCTGAACATGGCCGCCTACATGCTGGGGCGGGTCGGGGAATACGACCTGGGCGCGGACTACGGCGAGCACGCCCTGAGTCTGGCCCGCGAAACCGAACGGCCGCGCGAGGCCTGCATCGCGCTGCAACGGCTGGCGCCGGTCTACAAGTGGGCCGAGCGTCCGGCCGACGCCGAGCGTACCTACCGGGAGGGCATCCGCGAATGCGCCTCGGTGGACAATGACTTGTTCGTCGGCGTGCACCAGTACGGCCTGGCCGACCTGCTGCGCCGCGAGGACCGAGCCGACGAGGCACTGCCGCTGGCCGAACAGGCGATCGCCGCCCTCGCCGACGCGGTCTATACCCTCGGCGAGTACGAGGCACGGATGATCCGGGCCGAGATCCTGCTGGACCTCGCGCAACTGGACGCCGACTGGCGCGACGAACTCGACCGGCTCAAGGACTTCTTCGCGAAGCGCTCGCTGTGGGACCAGTCGGCACGGTTGGCGCTGCTGCAGACCGAACTGGCCGAAGCCGGCGGCGACTTCGAAGCCGCCCTGATGCACCTGCGCGCGCACAACGAAGCGCGCGAAGCCTTTCTCGGGCGCGAACGGGCCATGCGGCTGGCCTACCTTCAGGTCGAATTCGACAGCCGGTTCCAGCGCCAGCAGATCGAGCTGCTGCGGGAATCCACCCGCGCAGCGCAGCTCGAAGTGAAGGCCACCCGGCAACAGCGCCGCCTCAGGACCTTCGGCTGGCTGCTGGTCGGCCTCGTGGTCTCCGGACTGATCAGCCTGCTGTACCGCGCGTTCCGGAGTCGCCGCCGGTTCATCGAGCTCTCGCGCCACGACGGCCTGAGCGGACTGGCCAACCACACCTGGTTCTTCGAGCACGCCCAGGCGATGCTCGACGACGCGAAGGTCGGGTCGCAACAGGGCCGGCAGATCGTACTGATCGCCGCTGACATCGACCACTTCAAGACCGTCAACGACCGCTTCGGCCACCGCGTCGGGGACAGCGTACTGGGCCGCACCGCACGCCGCCTGCGGGAAGTCTTTCCCGACGATGCACTGGTCGGCCGGATCGGAGGCGAGGAGTTCGCCGTGCTGTTGAGCGTCGGTCACATCGACGATGCCGTGGCCTGCCTCGAGACCTTCCGCCGGTCCGGGTCGGACGCGGTCCGCGCCAACGACCCGACGGTCACGGTCAGCTTCGGACTGAGCTGCGCCCGGGGCGACGACGACATCCACTCGCTGCGGAACCGCGCCGATGCCGCCTTGTACCGCGCCAAACAGGCCGGGCGCGATCGGATCGAGGTGGACGCGGGGTGTTATCGGGAAACGACGGATACGGACTCGTCGGTGAACACGACGGGATGATCGTTCCCTGGATCCGCGCCCGAATGGGCCGGAGTGCACGCGGCTTCGGGACAGTTCGGTGGCCCGGCCGGCGTCGCCCGGCGATGGCAGTCGCTGCGCGTCAGCGAGCTCGCGCCTTGCGGCGCTCGGTCCGAACCCTGAAGTGGCGCGCTGCAGACTCGGCCGACGAATTCGGCGATCCAGGCCTCGCTCGGTCACCGTGCCCCGACCCGCCATCCCCTACCGTCCCCTGGTTTACCCCCACTCATCGTGTGACCTATGGAGTGCGCCTGAATCGACCGTGCAAGGTTGCGGCCCGCAGTGAATGGCCAGCCCTCTACAAGGGGCGCAACGCCGCAATGTCGGTTCAGGCGCGCTCCTTAGAAGGGCGAGCCGGAGAGCCTTCATCTGCGACGTTCTGTCTCCTGGAGAGGACGCTGCCATTCCCTGCGAGACAGGCCGTGCAGCCAAACGCCCTTCGACTCGCCATACGTTCCACGATGAGTGGCGGGGTACGCTAAGGGGATGGCTGCGCTGCCTGCGGCTCGTCTCGTGAGCCCGCGGCTTCGACGCTCGTTCGAACCCCGGGGGATGCCACGTCACGGTCGGCGCCCTGGATCGGAGGTTGGCGATTCGACAGGATCGGGGGCGTTGTTTCGGCCCGGGTTCGAAGCCGCCACCGGCGGCCCCGATAAAGAAATGCCCGGCGCGAGGCCGGGCATTTCTTTATCGGCATCCCCTACCCCGCATTATTCATGAATCGCCGCGATGAGTGCGCCGGGAATCGTTCGCACAGGGGATGTTCCGACCGAGCGGAATACCAAGCTGTATTTCCGAGCGAGGAAGATTCGCTGTGCAGACAAGGACCAAGCAAGGGCGCGAGCTCATTCATGAATAATGCGGGCCAGGGGGATGGCTTTCGCTTCGCTCAAGCAAGCTCGCGCCGGCGGCGCTCGGTTCGAACTCTCCGGGCGCCATGTCACGGTCTGCGCCATGGATCGAAGGCTGGCGATACGGGAAGCTCGCCGAGCTTGTTCTGGCTGGGGTTCGAAGCCGCCACAGGGGCGGCAAAAAAAGAAAAGCCCCGCACAAGGCGGGGCATTTCTTTTTTTGGCGTCCCCTAGGGGATTCGAACCCCTGTCGCCGCCGTGAAAGGGCGGTGTCCTAGGCCTCTAGACGAAGGGGACGTTGAGACCTGCAAGCTATGCCTAGGATTCTAGTCGAACTGCATGAATTCTGGTGGAGCCAGGCGGGATCGAACCGCCGACCTCTACAATGCCATTGTAGCGCTCTCCCAGCTGAGCTATGGCCCCAGAGATCAAGCGCGGCATGTTAGCCGGGAAGTTGGTTTTTGTCAATTACAATGGCGAAAAATTTCCTTTGCTCCGATGCCCATTCCGCCTCCTCCGAATCCCTCCCTGACCTGGGTACTGAACGCGCCGGGCGCCGGTGATCGTCAGCAGCTGCTGACCCTGGCCGGGTCGCTCGGTGGCGAGGTCGAGCGGATCGAGGAGATCGATCCTGTGGATCTCGTGATCCGAGACCGGATCTTCGGCGCCGTGCGGCGGCCGCTGGCGGGCGCGAAAGCAGCCCGATACGCGCCGCCGTGGCCGGACCTGGTGCTGATCGCCGGCGGGCGCAGCGTGGTCGACGCGCAGCGGATCCGGGCCGCGTCGGGCGGACGGACCAGGATCGTCGCGATCGGGCGGCCCTGGGCGGCCTATGCGCCGCTGGACCTGATCGTGACCACGCCCCAGTATCGGCTCCCTGCCGCGGTCAACACGATCGAGATCCCGCTGCCGCTCAACGCGCCGCCGCCGATCGACGACGCGGCGCGCCAGCGTCTGCGCGAGGCCCTGGCCGATGTGGAAGCACCCACGGTCGGAGTGCTGCTCGGCGGGGACTCGGGATCGTACCGGTTCGGGCGACGAGCGATCGGACGGATCGCCGCGCAGCTGACGACGTTCGCCGATCGGACCGGCGCCCACCTGGTCGCCTGCGCCAGCCCCCGAACGCCGGCCGGCGCGCTGGAGGCGCTGCGGGCCGGCCTGGACGGCCGGGCCACGCTGTTCCCGGCGGCTGGTGCTGCCAACCCCTACCCGGCCGTGCTGGCCGATTGCGATGCGCTGGCGGTGACCGGCGACAGCGCGTCGATGCTGGCCGAGGCCTGTCTTTCGGGCAAGCCCGTGGCCGTACTGGCGCTGGACCCGCGCCGCCGCAGCCGGATCGCCCGGGCCACCGGCAGCCTGCTGCCGGCCTCCACCCGCGCAGCGCTGACCCGCCGCGGTCTCTGGCTCCCCGCCCGCGACCTGCCCCGCCTGCACGCGGATGCCGAATGCCGCGGCTGGGTTCGCCCGCTGGCCCGCCTCCTCGACGGCCCGGTCGACGATCCGCCTACGCTCGATTCACTGCTGGGTCCGGTCCTTTCACGCATTCGGGCCTTGCGGGGGCGTTGACGTTTCGTCCGGAGGTCGCGTTCGGCTCTCCAGGGCATCGGCGCCAGGACGCAAAGGCGCGAAGAGAAAAACGATCGCTGGACAAGAAGCACGAACGAAGCCGCGCGCGGCCGATGCACGGCGCCCAACGAGTCCACCCGACTCGCCCTCGTCGCAAGTCGCTCGCCCCTAGCCCAGCAGGGCGTCGAAGTGCTCGGCCCGGATGAAGTGGGTCTTGCCCTGCAGGAACTTGCGCTTGGTCCAGGCCACGGTGGTGATGAGACGGACGTAGTCGAGCTGGGGGTCGATGTCGGGGCCGCCGGATTCGGCGACCTGGGAGGCCATGACGTCGACGTCGCCGGGCGACAGCCAGCGAAGCGAGGCCTGGGCCAGGCCGGTACCGAGCGGCTGGTCGGCCCGCAAGCTCTCGACGTCGATCGCGACCAGCCTCGGCGATTGCTCGCCGCCCGGGGCCTCGCCGGCGATGACGAAGTTCTTGGCGACCGGATCGACGTAGTCGAAGCCCGTCACCAGGGTCGCCGGGGCAACGGCGGCGGCGCGATCGGCCAGGGCCTCGGCGCGGGCGCGGTCGAGCACGCGGGCCTGGACAAGGAAGTCGAGGTCGACGGCCAGCCGTGCATCGAACGGCAGCGCCGTGCACGGCTGCTCGACCGCCGAGTGTTGCCACAGCGCGGCGAGGAACTCGGCCAGGCGGGCCCGGTCGGCGGTGTCGCCGGGATCGAAGGCCCGGCCCTCGACGAAGCCGAGCAGCAGTTCGTTCTCGTGACGATGGACGAGCGGCGGAAAGCGTCCGCTGCCGGCGAAGGCATCGAGCGCGCTCTCGACCTCGGCGGCCTGGGCGCTGTCGCCGAACACCACCCGCTTGTAGCGCGTGCCGTGGACCGAGACGAAATGCACGCTCTGGCGCTTGGCGAACACGCCGCGCCAGCGCCGCAGCCAGCCGAAGTACAGCCGGCGCGGCCAGGAATGGGCGTTGGTCTGGAACAGCGAACCGAGTCGGGCCTTCATGAGCATGGCTGCAGCGCAAGCGCTACGGGAGTCCTTCGGTCCGGAAAACGTGCCGGGATGGTAGCATGAGCGGTTCTGCTTCCTGCCCTGTGCACCCGATGCCCCCACGCCCCGAGGCGACCCCCAAGGTCACCGTGTTCATCCCCGTCCACAACCGGGCCCGTTACGTCTGCGTGGCGGTCAACAGCATTCTGGCGCAGGACTTCGAGGACTTCGAACTGCTGGTCGTCGACGACGGCTCGACCGACGACACGGTGGCCACGCTGGAGCGCTTCGACGATCCACGCCTCCGGATCGCGACCAACGGCGAGAACCGCGGCATTCCCTACACCCGCAACCACGGGTTGGAACTGGCCCGCGGCGAGTACATTGCGCTGCTCGACAGCGACGACCACGCCTATCCGAACCGGTTGGGCCGCCAGGTCGCGTTCCTGGACCGCAACCCGGACATCGTCCAGGTCGGCAGCTGGTGCAGCTTCATGGACAGCGAGGGGGCAATGCTGCCGAAGGTCCGCCGGCAGCCGCTGGCGCCGGACGATCTGCATGCCCACCTGTTGTTCCACTGCCCGCTGATCAACCGCACCATCATGGCGCGCACCGCGGTGCTCCAGGCCTACCGCTACGACCTCGACTATCCGCGCTGCCAGGACTACGACATGCATGCCCGGCTTTCGGCCGAACATCGGATGGCCAACCTGCCGGAGCTGCTGGTCTGCGGGCGCGAGCACCCGGGCCGCTGGACCGGCAACAGCGCAGACCTCGGCCGCGATCGCAAGATCGCCGTGGCCCGCCGGCTGCTGGAGCGGATCGGCATCGAGGCCGACGAGACCGAACTGCGCCGCCACCACGCGCTGACCCGCAAGGACGAGAAGCGCGACGACCTCGAGGGCCACCTGGACTGGACCGAGTCCTGGCTGTGGCGGATCAAGCAGGCCAATCGCAGGCAGCCGCACTTCCCGAAGGCCGCGCTGGACCGTGCGATCGGCGCGATCTGGGCGCTGAACTGCTGGCAGGCACGCCGGGTGCTGGGTCGACGCCAGGCGCTGACCAAGGTCGTCGGCTCGCGCCTGTCGCGTGGCCTGCCGGGAAATTTCAGCGCGCGGTTCCTGTGGGCGACACGGCAGCGCGCGCCGATCGCCGAGGCCGACGATCGCCCGCCGACAGCCGCGTGAAGCCAGCCGGCCACCGTAGATCGAGAGACGTGAGCGGGCGAAGCGGCGGGAACCCCCCTTGGCGCGCAAGCGCGCTCGCCCAGGCATCGCCTTCGATCGGGCGGCTGCACCCTCCCGATCACTGCCCGGAAGAATCCTTCCTTTTCCAGGTCGCGTGCGAGCGCAGCCGTCCGGTCAGCCGCCTCAGATCTTGAGCCGGCTGCGCAGGCGGTACCACGGGGTGTCGCGGTTGATGACCACGATGAACACCTTGCGCAGCGCGTCCTCCGGCGCCTGGATCGGCTTCACGCCGTGCCAGGAATTGCCCTGGCGGATGAACAGCAGGCTGCGGTTGCCGATCGACTCGGAGCTGAGCGCTTCGTCGAAATCCTCGAAGGCCGGCGCCGAGCGGGCCGAAAATCGGCCCTTGTCGTCGAGCACCTGGGTCTCGCCGCCCCATTCGGGCTTCCAGTCGTCTTCCGTGTTCAGATAGAAGATGTGCGAGCCCAGCTTCCAGACCGCGTCGCAGTGCGGCGACACCGAGCAGCCGTTGGGGGTGTAGTGGAAGTGGAACTTCAGGCTGAAGTCGCTGTGGCCGATCATCCGGGCGAGGAAATCGTGATACTCCGGACCACGAAGTTCGTTGACGAATTCCTTCCAGGCATCCGACACCGGCAGGTCGTCGTGCCATTCCAGCGCGTAGCGGTCGTGGCTCTGCTGGCCGTGCTTGCGGCTGCGGCCGAACACCGGTTTGAACACGCTGACGTCGGGCAGGTGCTCGATCAGGGTGCGGTAGCCGCTTTCGGTCAGCAGGTCGGCCGGATTCGCCCACGGGTACGGGTGGGTGGCGCGGAAGGTTTCGCCGTCCATGGCGGCAAGACGTTGGGTATCGAGGAACATGGGGATCTGGGGTCTGGAGTCTAGGATCTAGGTCTAGGGGCAAGAAAACAGGGACTGGTCCATCAGGGCCGAGGCCATCGACAAGGGTCGATGTCGGGCCGTGAATCGTCTTCGCTGTCAGCACTGACCGGCGTCGGCGTAGCCGACCTCCGCGTCGAGTGCGGATCGAAGCCCTCGACATCCGATTATGGCATCGTGGGAACGGGGGCGGTGAGAAACGGCACGAAGCGCGGGTACACTCCCCTGCAACTGCTTCCTGTGCCGATTCCACTCACGATGCGCCTCGCCCACCTCACCGACCCGCACCTGACGCCGCTGCCCGATCGCTGGCCGGGCGGGCGGCCGTCGAAGCGCTGGCTGAGCTGGCTGAGCTGGCAGCGCCGGCGCCGGCACCTGCACCGGCGCGAGCAGCTGGAGGCGCTGGTCGATGCGGTCCGGGCCGCCGGCCCGGACGCCTGGGCCGTTACCGGCGACCTGTGCCAGACCGGCACGCCCGACGAGATCGACGAGGCCACCGCGTGGCTTCAGCGGCTTGCACCGGACGAGCGCGTGCTGGCCACGCCCGGCAACCACGATGTGTTCGGTCCCGGCTCGCGCCAGCGGATCGATGCGCAGTGGGCGGCCTGGCTGCACCGGCCCGAGGACCGCGTCGCCGTTCGCCGGTTCGGGCCGGTCCACCTGATTGCCGTGGATTCGGCCGTCGTCACGCCGGTCGGCTCGGCCCGCGGCGAGGTCGGAGCAGCGGGCCGGGCCCGACTGGCCGCGGCGCTGCGCGAGGCCCGCGGCCGTTTCCGGGTGGTGCTGATCCACCACCCGCCGGTACCGGGCCTTTGCAAGCGGCGCAAGGCCCTGGCCGACGACGCGGCCGTGGCGAGCCTCCTGCACGATGAAGGTGCCGGCCTGGTCCTCCACGGCCACCTGCACCACGACCACCGCTACGACCTGCCGACCGCCGACGGCGCGACGCTGCCGGTGTTCTGCACTCCATCGGCCTCGGCCCCGGATGCCGCCGCCCGCCTGTTCGACATCGAACCGGCCGACGGCACCTTCCGCGTTCGCATGCGCCTGATCGGCCCGGACGGCGTGTCCGGCGAGAAAACCTGGGTCAGCGCAGGCTGAAGCGGGTGGCTTGGGATGGAATCCTGCGTCCGGTCCCCCGGATGATGGGGACGAAGAGCGCCGGGAAAACTGCAAGGGCTCGATAGAAATATCCGAATTTGCAAGGAATCCTTCGTCGCCGGCGCGCAGTGGACCGGTCAGCGGAGGCACATGTTGCCGGAGGTCACTTCGGTTCGACGGCGATCGAAACCCCGGAGGCACCGATTTTCCCTGAGTTTTTTCAATCCGTTGCGTCCTTTCTCACGCTCTCTTCGCGCTCCTGCAGTGTTTCCGGAGGCCTTCGCGCCCAGCATCCGGAGAACACGCCGCCAGGACTCGATCGAGGCCACGAACGAAAACGGCCGGGACAGTGCCCGGCCGCTCGGAATCGTGGGATCGAACCCCGGTCACTCGACCCGGAGCGTTTCCTTGGTCATTTCGGCCGGGACGGGCTCGGGTTCGGGCAGGTCGGCGGGGACGTCTTCGGTGGCCTTCATGGTCTCGGCGCTGTGGCCCTCGGCCAGCAGGTATTCCAGCCACTTCAGCAGCGCGCGATTCATGCGCCAGCTGCGCTCGACCAGGCCGCGAACCGGCAGGTCGGGGCCGGCCAGGCGCTCGATGCCCTGCTCGGGCGAGAACGACGTGGCCTCGGCCATGCGCGCGTCGTGGTAGACCCGGATGTGGGCATTCGGGTGCTGTTCGCGCTCGGGGCCCAGGACGTAGGTCAGCTGCAGGAACGTGGTGTAGTTGTGCCGCTCGAGAACGCGCAGGTACAGGTCCGGCGCGTTGTCGACCCGGGACACCAGCAGGTCGCTGCGGCCCAGGTCGTTCGGCATCAGTACGTTCAGGGCATGAAAGACGCCCGAGTGCAGCGACGGCAGGCGTCGCGCGATGACCCGGGAAAGCGTGTTCGGATTGCGCAGTAGAGTCGACATTTCGGGCAGGTTACCACAGCGATTCACGATTTCCGATTCTTGACAAATCGGCGCGGAAGTGGTTCAGAAAAGATCGCGCTGCAGCCCCAGCTCGAGCAGGATCCGGCTGCCCAGTTCCTCGACCGAGGCGCTGGTCGAGCTGAGCATCGGAACGCCCTCGGATCGCAGCAGCGCCTCGGCCGCATCGACCTCGTAGCGGCACTGTTTCAGCGAGGCATAGCGACTGTCGGGCCGGCGCACCTGGCGGATTTCGGCCAGGCGCTCGGCGTCGATGGTCAGCCCGAACAGCTTGCGCTTGTGCGTGCGCAGGAAATCGGGCAGCCGCGGCTTTTCCAGATCTTCTTCAGTCAAAGGGTAATTTGCGGCCTTGATTCCGAAATGCAAGGCCATGTAGAGACAGGTCGGCGTCTTGCCCGACCGCGACACCCCGACCAGCACCACGTCGGCCTCGTCCAGGCGCTTGGAAATACCGTCGTCGTGGGTCAGGGCGTAGTTGGTGGCCTCCATCCGGTCTTCGTAGCGGTGGCTGTCGCGGATGCCGTGGGCCTGGCCGACCGAATCCGAGCGGCTCTGGCCCAGGATTTCCTCCAGCGGCGGCAGGAAGGTCCCGAACAGGTCGAACACGTGGCCGTCGGACTCCCCGAGCACCGCGCTGACGTCGGAATCGACGATGGTGTTGAACACCAGCGCCCGCACCCCGTCGACCTCGGAGGCCCGGTTGATCAGCTGGACTGCGTCCTCGGCCTTCTCGCGGGTGTCGACGAACGGCAGCCGGACCTGGCGAAACTCGGTGCCCTTGAACTGGGTCAGCAGGCTGTGGCCGAAGGTTTCGGCCGTAATGGCGGTGCCATCGGAAATGAACAGGACGGTTCGGCGCATCGATCGGGACTCGAGGGAAATGAGGGGCGGCGGGGCGGTACAATCCGGGCTGCAACCGATTACGAACCGATCCGGCACGGACCAAAGGGCACCCACCACGTGAACGAGTATATCCACTGGCTCGACCAGCTTGGCATGGACGACCTCGACCAGGTCGGCGGCAAGAACGCTTCCCTCGGGGAGATGATCTCCAACCTGGCTGCCTCGGGCGTCAACGTCCCCGGCGGCTTCGCGACCACTGCGCATGCCTTTCGCGAGTTCCTGGCCGAGACCGGGCTGGATGCGAAGATCGCCGAGCGGCTCGAGGGGCTGGAGACCGACGATGTGCGGGCACTGTCCGCCGCCGGCTCCGACATCCGCCAGTGGATCGTCGACACCCCCCTGCCCGACGCCCTGAACGAGGCGATCACCGAAGCCTGGGCCGAGATGGAGAAGCGCTTCGGCAGCGACATCGCGGTCGCGGTGCGCTCGTCGGCCACCGCCGAGGACCTGCCCGACGCCTCGTTCGCCGGCCAGCAGGAAACCTTCCTGAACGTGCGCGGCCTCGACGAGGTGCTGAAGAAGATCCACGAGGTCTTCGCCAGCCTGTACAACGACCGGGCCATCGCCTACCGGGTCCACCACGGTTTCGAACACGCCGAGGTCGCGCTGTCGGCCGGCATCCAGCTGATGGTCCGCTCCGACACCGGCGCGGCCGGCGTGCTGTTCACGCTCGATACCGAGTCGGGCTACCGCGGCGTGGTGTTCGTCACCGCCAGCTACGGGCTCGGCGAAAGCGTGGTCCAGGGCGCGGTCAACCCCGACGAGTTCTACCTGTTCAAGGCCAACCTCGACGCCGGTCGCCCGGCGGTGCTCAGGCGCTCGCTGGGCACCAAGGCCACCCGCATGATCTACGCCGACGGCGGCGGCGTGACCACCGAGGACACGCCCGAGACCGAGCGCAGCCGGTTCTCGATCAGCGACGCCGACGCCGAGGCGCTGGGCCGGATGGCGCTGGCGATCGAGAAGCACTACGGCCGACCGATGGACATCGAGTGGGGCAAGGACGGCCAGACCGGCGAGATCTACATCCTGCAGGCCCGCCCGGAGACGGTGAAGAGCCGCAGCGGCCAGGTCATGGAGCGGTTCAAGCTGGAAGGCAGCGGCGACGTGCTGACCGAAGGCCGCGCCATCGGTCAGCGGATCGGCAAGGGCAAGGCCCGGGTCATCGACGACATCGCCGACATGCACGAAGTCGAAGCCGGCGACGTGCTGATCACCGACATGACCGATCCCGACTGGGAGCCGGTGATGAAGAAGGCCTCGGCGATCGTGACCAACCGCGGCGGCCGGACCTGCCACGCGGCGATCATCGCCCGCGAGCTGGGCATTCCGGCCGTGGTCGGCTGCGGTGACGCGACCGACCGGGTCCGCCACGGCGACGACGTCACGGTCAGCTGCTCCGAGGGCGACACCGGCCGGGTGTATGCCGGCCTGCTGGACTTCAGCGTCTCCGAGGACAAGCTCGACGAGATGCCGGAAGCGCCGATCAAGATCATGATGAACGTGGCCAATCCGGACCGCGCGTTCGACTTCGCCCAGATCCCGAACCACGGCATCGGCCTGGCCCGGCTGGAGTTCATCATCAACCGGATGATCGGCATCCACCCGCGCGCGCTGCTGGACTACGACAAGCAGAGCCCGGAACTGAAAGCCGAGATCGACCGCCGGATCGCCGGCTACGAGTCGCCGGTGCAGTTCTACGTCGACCGCCTGGTCGAAGGCATCGCGACGATTGCCGCCCCGTTCGGGCCGCACCCGGTCATCGTTCGCCTGTCGGACTTCAAGTCCAACGAATACGCCAACCTGATCGGCGGCGAGGCCTACGAGCCCGACGAAGAGAACCCGATGATCGGCTGGCGCGGCGCCTCGCGCTACGTCGATGCGAGCTTCCAGCCGGCCTTCGAGCTCGAATGTCGGGCGATGCGCCGGATCCGCGACGAGCTGGGCCTGCAGCACGTCTGGGCGATGGTGCCGTTCGTGCGCACCGTCGACGAGGCGCGCGAGGTGGTCGAGGTCATGGAGCGCTTCGGCCTCAAGCGCGGCGAGAACGGCCTGAAGATCATCATGATGTGCGAGCTGCCGTCCAATGCACTGCTGGCCGACGAGTTCCTCGAGCACTTCGACGGCTTCTCGATCGGCTCCAACGACATGACCCAGCTGACGCTGGGCCTGGACCGCGATTCCGGCCTGGTCGCGCACCGCTTCGACGAGCGCGACGGCGCGGTCAAGGCGCTGCTGGAAATGGCGATCAAGGCCTGCCGCCGACACGGCAAGTACATCGGCATCTGCGGCCAGGGCCCGTCGGACCACCCCGACCTGGCCGAGTGGCTGATGGAGCACGGGATCGAGAGCGTGTCGCTGAATCCCGACACCGTGGTCGATACCTGGCGCCGGCTGGCGGCGCTGAAGGCCGGCGGGTGACGGACGCGGAATCGATCGCGCGTGAGGTCGTCGCTACGCCGTCCCGCCCAGCGGACCCATGTACTGGCGGTAGTAGCGCAGTTCGCGGATCGAATCGCGGATGTCCTCCAGCGCCTGGTGGCCGGTGTCCTTGACCAGCCCGTCGGCGATCTCGGGCGCCCAGCGCCGGGCCAGCTCCTTCAGCGTGCTGACATCGAGGTTCCGGTAGTGGAAATAGGCCTCCAGGTCGGGCATCTGGCGGGCCAGGAAGCGCCGATCCTGGCAGATCGAGTTGCCGCACATCGGCGAGCTGCCCGGCGGCACGTGCTCCTCGAGAAACTCGATCGTGCGCCGCTCGGCGGTACGCAGGTCGATGTGACTTTCCAGGCAGCGCTGGACCAGGCCCGAGGCGGTGTGCGTGCGGGTGTTCCACTCGTCCATCGTCGACAGCTCGTCGTCGGTGGCGCGGATGGCGAGGTTCGGCCCGGTCGCGATCTCCTCGAGCTCGGCGTCGGTGACGATGGTCGCGATCTCGATGATGCGGTCGCGGCGCACGTCGAGCCCGGTCATTTCCAGGTCGATCCAGATCAGGCGGGTGGCGTCCATGCAGCGGGATCCTGAGAGCGTGCGACGACTATACCAACCGATCGGAGCGCCGGCATGAGCGCGGCCTACCGGATCCTGACCGCGCTGGGCAACCACGGACTCGCGGTGCCGGACGATGCACCCGACTCGGCCCCGATCGAGCTGCATTTCCGACGCCGGACCGGCCGGCCGCTGGCCGGTGACCTCGTCCGGGTCGACGACCAGGGCGCGGTCGCCGAGATCCTGCCGCGCAGCAACACCTTCGGGCGGGGCACGGCGCAGGGCCGGTTCCAGCCGATCGCGGCCAACCTCGACACCCTGCTGATCGTGATCGCGCCGGAACCCGCACCCAGTGAAGACCTGCTGCATCGCTACCTGGCCGCGGCGCGGATGCAGGGGGTCGATCCGGTGGTGATCATCAACAAGGCGGACCTGCCGATCCCCGATGCGCCGCCGTTCAGCGACCTCGCTGAACTCGACCTGGAGCGGTTCCTGACCCGCGCGGCGCAACCGGCGGAACTCGGCGGCCTGCCGGAGCGGCTGACCCGCGGCATCCACCTGCTGGCCGGACAGTCCGGCGTGGGGAAATCGTCGCTGGCCAACGCGCTGCTGCCCGCGCTGGAGCTCCACACCGGCCACCTGTCGCGCAGCACCGGCAAGGGCCGCCACACCACGACCTCGGCGCAACTCCACCCGCTGCCCGCTGGCGGCTGGCTGGTCGACACGCCGGGCGTCTGGGAGTACGGCCTGTGGGCCATGCCGGTGGACGAGCTGGCGCGCGGCTTCCCCGAGTTCGATTCGACCGGCCCGTGCCGCTTCCGAAACTGCCACCACGATCACGAGCCCGGCTGCGCGGTGCGCGAAGCCGCCGAGGCCGGGCGGGTCCCGGCCAGCCGCTATCGGGCCTGGCTCAGGCTGCTCGGCGAGCAGCAGCGACTCGGCCGGCTCTGATCCGCTCATCCGGTCCAGTCGCGACCCGCAGCAATTACCAGTCCAGTGAATCGCCGTTGGCGTGCCGGAAGCTGCCGGTGGTCGCCAGGCTCAGCTCGTCGAAGCGGCGGATCAGGCCGGCCGCGGCCTCGTCCGGGCCGACATGGCCGGTGTTGCCGGTCATGTCGGTCTTCACGTAGCCGGGGTGCAGCAGGCCGACCGCGACACCGCGCGGCTTCAGTTCGTGGGCCAGCGACACGCCGGCCATGTTCACCGCGGCCTTCGACATCCGGTAGCCGTAGTGGCCGCCGGAGCCGTTGTCGGCGATCGAGCCCATCCGGCTGGTGATGATCACCACCCTGGCACCCTCGGCGAGGCGGTCGCGCAGCGCGCGCGTGACGCGCAGCGGAGCGAGCGCATTGACCTCGTACTGCAGCCGGTAGTCGTCGAGTTGGTCTTCCAGGGCGTCGAAATCGCTGGCGCGCAGCACGCCGGCGTTGTTGATCAGGCCGTTCAGTTCGACGCCGGCGAGCCGTCCGGCCAGCTCCTCCAGCGAGCCGCGGTCGGTCACGTCGATGCCGGATTCGATCCGCAGGTCCAGCGCCTCCAACGCGTCGGACGGCGCTCGGCAGACCGCGATGACGCGGTCGCCGCGCTGACTGAGCTGACGGGCGAGTTCGAGTCCGATTCCGCGATTGGCACCGGTGATGAGCAGGTTCATGGGCGTCCTCCGTGCGTGGATGGATCCGGGCCGCGTTCGCGCCCGGTGCTTGGTTTCGTATCCGGGGGCTATGCTACGATTTCACGCGTCGCGTTGCCGCCCCGGGGCCGTGCCTCGCGACGTGCCGGGGGGTGGTTTCAACACTGGACATTGCGAGGAACAACCCATGGACAAGGGTCTGAAACACCTGGGCTTCGGCCTTCTGCTGGCCGCCTGGATGGCGCCGGCGTCCGCCGACGTGCTGCTGATCGAGGAAGTCCGCGAGCGAATGCAGCGCGACCTGCCGGAAAACGGCCTGACCACCGCCGAGGTGGAGGACCGCTACGGCGCCCCGATCGACCGCGGCCGCCCGGTCGGCGATCCGCCGATCACTCGCTGGACCTACGACGACTACAGCGTGTACTTCGAATTCGACGTCGTCATCGACAGCGTGCTCCATCACGGCGCCGTGCTCGGCGGCCGGACCGGCCGCGGCGGCTGAGCACGACTTGGCCGCCATCGACCATCGCCAGGCGTTCCGCCTGCCGGCCGAGTGGGAGCGGCAGTCCGCGCTGCTGATGGCCTGGCCCACGCCGGACGGCGACTGGGCGCCGACGCTGGACGCGATCGAGGCCGATTACGCCGCCTTCGTCTCGGCCGTGCTGGATCACCAGCCGGTGGTCCTGCTGGTGCCGCCCGGCAGCCGGCGCGACGCCGAGCGCCTCGGCGAACCGCCGGGCCTGCACCGGATCGAGCTGCCCTACGACGACACCTGGTGCCGCGACTACGGACCGATCACGCTGGTCCACGCCGGCCGCCGGAGCGCGCTGGACTTCCACTTCAGCGGCTGGGGCGGCAAGTTCGAAGCCGGGCTGGACAACCGCGTCAACACCCATCTCGCTCGCCATCGGCTGTTTGCCGACCTGACCTTCCGGCAGTCGCATCTCGAGATCGAAGGCGGCGCGATCGAGTCCAACGGTTCCGGGCTGCTGCTGATCAATCGCCACTGCATGCGCACCCGCATTCCGTTCCTCGACGACGCCGAGCTGGACCACGAACTGGCCGAATGGCTGAACCTCGAGGACGTGCTGGCCATCGACGTCGAACCGCTGCCGGGCGACGACACCGACGGTCACATCGATACCCTGGCCCGCTTCGTCGGCCCGCGCCGGATCGCATTCCAGACCCTGCCGGACGATGCCGCCACCCGCGACCTGCTCGGTCAGCTGGAATCGTTGCGCACGCCCGATGGCCGCGCCTTCGAGCTGCATGCCCTGCCCCATCCGGACGACACCGACCCCGAGCGGCCGTGCAGTTACGCCAACTTCGTTCTGATCAACGATGCGGTGCTGGTGCCGCGCTACGACAGCCGACACGATGACGACGCCCTGGCGCGCCTCGGCGCGCTGTTCCCCGATCGCGCCGCGGTCGGCGTACCGGCCGCGACCCTGGTCACCCAGGGCGGCGGTCCGCACTGCGCCTGCATGCAGATCCCGGCCGCGCTGGCCTGACGCCGCGCCCCACCCCCTTTTTCGCACGCGAGTTCCGATCATGACCGATCCGTCGAAGCCGACCGAATCCCTGGCCCTGGCGCTGGTCCAGCACGCCATGACCGAAGACCCCGACGCCAACCGGCAGGCCTCGCTGGACGGCATCGCCGAGGCCGCGGCCCGGGGCGCCGAGCTGGTCCTGCTGCCCGAACTGCACGCCGGCGAATACTTCTGCAAGACCCAGGACCCGGACCGCTTCGCCCTGGCCGAGCCGATCGATGGCCCGACCCGCCGGGCACTGTCCGCGGCCGCCGCCGAACACGGCGTGGTCGTCGTCGGCAGCATCTTCGAGGCGCGCGCGCCGGGGCTGGCGCACAACACCGCGCTGGTGCTGGACACCGACGGCCGGCTTGCCGGCATCTACCGCAAGATGCACATCCCCGACGACCCCGGCTACAACGAGAAGTTCTACTTCACCCCGGGCGACCTCGGCTTCGAACCGATCGACACCTCCGTGGGCCGACTCGGCGTGCTGGTCTGCTGGGACCAGTGGTACCCGGAGGCCGCCCGCCTGATGGCGCTGGCCGGCGCCGAGCTGCTGCTCTATCCGACCGCGATCGGCCACGACCCGAACGACCCGGCCGACGAACAGGCCCGCCAGCTCGACGCCTGGCGCACGGTCCAGCGCGGTCACGCCGTGGCCAACGGCCTGCCGGTGGCCGCCTGCAACCGCGTCGGCCGCGAACCGGACCGCAGCGGCTCGGGTTTCGACGCGGAGTTCTGGGGCCACAGCTTCATTGCCGGCCCCCAGGGCGAGATCCTGGCCGAGGCCGGCACCGAGGCCGAGGTCCTGATCGCGCGCATCGACCGCCGCCGCACCGCCACCGTCCGTCGCATCTGGCCCTTCCTCCGCGACCGCCGCATCGACGCCTACGGGGATCTGGTCAAGCGCTTCCGGCGGTAGGGGTGGTTGCGGCCTTTGCGGCGAGTCGGCGTTGTCGGCTTCGTTCCCTTGGAGGATGCGCGCAAAGGCGCAAAGAGAACTGCGAGGGCGCGAAGAGAAACGGCTTCCTGAAAAGGCAGGAACGAGAAGCGATTTCTCGCAGCGACGCGGAAACGCGCAGAACATCCGAACCCTGAAATTCCCCGGGTGCGCGTCCCCGGGCTGCACGACGGGCCCTTCCTCCGCGACCGCTGCATCGACGCCCATGGGCGTCCGATCAGGCGCTTCCGGGGACGCCGAGCGCCACCGGAGTCCTTAGAACTGTCATCCGTTTTCCTTCGAGATTCTGCGTCTCCGGGAAAAACGCTCCTGCAGCTCCGACACCAGACGCTTCTCTTCGCGCCCTTCGCTCCTTCGCATCCTGGCGACGATCCTGGTGTACCCCGCCACTCATTGTGTGACCTACAACGTGCGCCTGAATCGACAGTGCAAGGCGCGGCCCGCAGTGAGTGGCCAGCCCATGACAAGGGACGCAAGGCCGCAATGTCGGTTCAGGCGCGCTCCTTGGAAGGGCGAGCCGGAGAGCCTTCATCGGCGGCGTTCCGTCGCCTGGATAAGGACGCTGCCATTCCCTGCGAGACAGGCCTTGCAGCCAAACGCTCTCCGACTCGCCATACGTTACCCAAGGAGTGGCGGGGCACACTGGAAAACGAACCGGGCACCGACCGACAACGAGGCCTCACTCCATCGAATACCCGTACTCGTCGAGGACCGGCTGCAAGCGGTCGCGATACGGCATCAGCGCGTCCCGGTAATTCCGCCAGCGCCCCGCCGAGCGGCGGTAGATGCTCTCGGCGACCTGCTCGTAGCTGTTGGTGCGGACCCGCTCGCGGCCGGCCAGGCGAGTGGCCGGATCGAGCATGGCGGGGTCGAAGTCGATGCCCAGGAACGCGCAGGCCCGAGCGACTTCGGCCTCGGGGTCGTCGACCAGGTCTTCGTAGCGAACAAGGTGCAGGCGCCCTTCGAGCAACGGCCGGATGGCGGCCCACAGCTGCATCACGTCGAGGTAGGTCGCGACGGTGTCGTCGAGCGTGTCGAAGTGGACATAGGCGTCGTTGGGCACGTAGTGCTGCATCAGGTTGCTGAGCACCACGTCGGCCGGGTGGCGAAGGGAAACGACGAACTTCGCCGCCGGGAAGGCCTGCGCCAGCAGCGGCGCGTGCAGCACGCGCAGCGGCAGTTTGTCGACGACCCGGTCGGTCGGGCGGTCGCCCAGTTCGTCGGCCACGGCCTTGCGGTAGGCGGCGCGGAAGGCGTCGGCGTCGGCGGCGGGGAACGGCCGGCGGCGGCTCCAGTACGGCTGGCCGTTCGGCTCCAGTGCGGCGCGGGCGCGCTCGAAGGTGGGGCGCTCGTCGAGCGTGGCCAGGCCCTCGGCGGCGTTGAGGATGGTATCGAGCAGCGTGGTGCCGCAGCGTGGGAAGCCGATCATGAAGCACAGCTCGGCGCCGCTGTCGGCGCCGCGGCTGTCGATGCCCGGCGCACCGGCAGCCAGCCAGTCGCGAACGCCGGCAACCTCGCGCGGGAACGCGGCGCGGTCGATCCGCGCTCGCCGCGCGCCGGATGCCGCCCGGCGGTTGGCATCGCGCACGGCCGACAGCGCTTCGTCGTAGCGACCGGCACGATCCAGCGCGTTCGCGCGCTCGAACTGGACCTCCAACGCGAGCCGTTCGGGCAGGCCGCGCGGATCGATTCGGTCGAGCAGCGCCAGCGCGCCGGCCGCGTCGCCGCGCCGCCGCTTCAACCGGGCGGCATCGACGACGACACCGGGGTGCTCGGCCGCGGCCGGTAGCGCGGGGGCCAGCGCGGCCTCGGCCTGGTCCAGGCGATTGGCCTTCTCGAAGACATTGGCCAGCTCGCGCCGCGCGTCGAGCTCGTTCGGGTCAAGCGCCAGCGCGCGCTCGAGGGCCTCGACGGCCTCGGCGGTGCGCAGCTGCTCGTTGCACAGGATGCCCAGGTAGGTCCAGGCCAGCGGGTGATCGGGCGCGCGCTCGAGTACGGCCCGGTAGTCGGCCTCGGCGGCGTCGAGATCGCCGAGCGTCTGTCGGGCCAGGCCGGCGTTCAGGCGCGCTTCGAGATCGGCGGCATCGGCCTCGAGCAGCGCCTGGAAATCGGCCAGCGCCGCGCCCGGACGCTCGGCCAGCGAGTGGGTGATACCGCGATGGAATCGCGCGGCACGCAGCCCCGGTGCCCGCGCCAGCGCTTCCCCGTAGGCGGCGACGGCGGCATCGAGGCGTCCGGCGGCGCGCAGCAGATGACCCTGGTTGTAGCGGGCCACCGCCGAATCGGGGTCGCGTCGAACGGCCTCGGCAAAGCAGCGCTCGGCGTCGGCCATCCGGCCGGCGTTGAACAGCGCGCGGCCGAGGTGCCCGTAGGCCGCGGCGCAATCGGCGTCGCGCCGGATCGCCTGCCGGGCGGCCTCGACCGCCCGCCCCGGATCACCGGCCAGCAGCGCCTGCGCCGAGCGCGCCGCCCAGCCTTCCGCGCTATCGGCTCCGACCAGCCGCTCCAGCACGGGACCGGCCCGATCGGGCCGCGCTTCGGCCAGCCACCAGTCGCGGAGCAACGCGTCGGTGGCTTCGTGACCGGCCCGGGCTTCGAGTTCGAGCAGCACCGCGGCGGTGTCACCGGCGGCCAGTCGGCGCCGGGCCTCCGACAGGATCGACGCGGCCTGCGGGGACTCCTCGGGCGTGGATTCGGTCATCGGTCGGACAGCGAACGCGGGTGGCAAGGCGAGTAGGATACAGGGGGACGCCGGTGCAAGCGCACCGGCCGGGGACCGGCACGATGCAGAACGTGGAGCGCAGCAGAATGGCGTCACGGCCGCAGCAGCAGACCGACCGGGACAGGGCCTTCGACGGAACGCCGCTGTTGCGGATGCGCGGCGTGACCAAGCGCTACGAGGTCGGCGACAGCGAGATCCTGGCCCTGCGCGGTGTCGATCTGGACCTGCACCGCGGCGAGCTGCTGGTGCTGCTCGGCGCGTCGGGCAGCGGCAAGTCGACGCTGCTGAACATCCTCGGCGGACTGGACAGCGCGACGGCCGGCTCGGTGCGCTACCGCGACCTGGAGCTGTGCGGCGCCGATGATTCCACGCTGACCGAGTACCGCCGCGAGCACGTCGGCTTCGTGTTCCAGTTCTACAACCTGGTCCCCAGCCTGACCGCGCGCGAGAACGTCGCGATCGTCACCGAAATCGCCCGCGACCCGATGGCCACCGACGAGGCCCTGGCGCTGGTCGGGCTCGGCGAGCGCGCCGATCATTTTCCGGCCCAGCTGTCCGGCGGCGAGCAGCAGCGCGTCGCGATCGCCCGGGCGATCGCCAAGCAACCGGCCGTGCTGCTGTGCGACGAACCGACCGGCGCGCTGGACTCGCAGACCGGTGTGCAGGTGCTCAAGGCGCTGGAGCGGGTCAATCGCGAGCTGGGCACGACCACCGCCATCATCACCCACAACGCGTCGATCGGCGCAATGGCCGACCGTGTCGTCCGCCTCAGCGACGGCCGGATCGTCTCGATCGACGAGAACGACGAGCGGGCGGCGCCCGAGTCGCTGAGCTGGTGACCATGCTGGCGCTGAACCGCAAGCTGTGTCGCGATCTCTGGAACCTGCGTGCGCAGGCGGTGGCGATCGCGATGGTGATCGCCGGCGGCGTGGCGACCTGGGTGATCTCGCTGTCGACGATCGACGCGCTGGACGATTCGATGCGCCTGTTCTACCAGGACTACCGCTTCGCCGAGGTGTTCGCCGACCTCAAGCGGGCGCCGCGCTCGACGCTGGCGCGCATCCGCGAGATCGACGGCGTACAGGTCGCCGAGGGCCGGATCCGGATGCCGGCGACGCTGGACCTGGCCGGCTTCGACGAGCCCGTCGAGGCGCTGATCGCCTCGCTGCCCGAACGTGGCGAGCCGATGCTCAACCGCCTGTTCATCGACCGCGGCGAACTGCCGGAAGGCGACGGCGCGGCAAAGGTGGTGGTCTCCGAGAGCTTCGCCGAGGCCCACGCGCTGGTACCCGGCGACACGCTGCAGGCGATCGTCCGCGGCCGCGCCATGGCGCTGACCATCACCGCGATCGGGCTGTCGCCGGAATACGTCTACCAGATCCGCCCCGGCGCGCTGTTCCCGGACTACGAGCGCTACGCCGTGCTGTGGATGCGCGAGTCGGCGCTGGAGCGCGCAGCGGACATGGACGGCGCCTTCAACAGCCTGGCCGTGGCACTCGCCCGCGGGGCGTCGACGGCCGACGTCATCGACCGGATCGACGACGAACTGGAACCCTGGGGCGGCACCGGCGCCTACGATCGGAGCGACCAGACCTCGCACAGTTACCTCGACGCCGAACTCGCCTCGCTGCGCGCGATGGCAAAGATCGTGCCGGTGATCTTTCTCGGCGTGGCGGCCTTCCTGCTCAACATCGTCATGCACCGGCTGATCGGCATGCAGCGCGACCAGATCGCGATCCTGAAGGCCTTCGGGTATCGCAACCGGACGATTGCCGCGCACTACGTCGGACTGGTGCTGGCGATCTGCCTGCTGGGCCTGGTGCCCGGCATGATCGCCGGCACCTGGCTGGGTCACGGCCTGGCCTCGATCTACCGCGAGTTCTTCCGCTTTCCTGCGCTGTACTACCAGCCCGGCCTGTCCATCTACGCCAGCGCGGTGCTGGTGACGGTCGCGGCCGCGCTGGCCGGCACGCTGCGCGCGCTGTGGGCCACGTTCCGGCTGGCCCCGGCCGAGGCGATGCGGCCGGAGCCACCGCGCGGATTCCGCCGGACCGTGCTCGAGCGCCTGCCCGGCGTTCGCGGCATGGACCAGCCGACCCGGATGATCGCGCGCAACCTGGAACGCCGGCCGGTCAAGTCGACGCTGGCCGTGGTCGGCATCGCGCTGGCCGTGGCGATCCTGATCACCGGCCGGTTCCAGCAGGACACGATCGACTACATGCTCGACGTGCAGTTCGGCTTTTCGGCGCGCGAGGACCTGACCGTGACGCTGACCGAGCCGGCCGGCCGCGACGCACTGCACGAGATGGCCTCGATTCCCGGCGTGACCCGGGTCGAGCCGTTCCGCGGCGTGCCGGTGGAGCTGTCCAGCGCCCATCGCCGCTACCGCACCGCGGTTCAGGGCTACGCGTCGGATCCCGTGCTGCACCGCGCGCTGGACGCTTCGCTGGCACCGATCGAGATGCCCGACGACGGGGTGCTGCTGACCGACTGGCTGGCCGATCGGCTCGGCGTCGGCGCCGGTGACCGGGTCACGATGAAGCTGCTCGATCGGCGCGACGCGGTCTTCGACGTGCTCGTGGTCGGTGAAGTCCGCGAATTCGTCGGCGCCTCGGGCTACATGCACATCGACGCGCTGAACCGACTGCTCGACGAAGGCGACCGCATTTCCGGGGCCTTCCTGGCCGTCGACGGGGACCGTCTGGCCTCGGTGTTCGACGCGCTGGAGGAGCGGCCGCGGGTCGCGGCCAGCACGCTCCGGCGGGCGATGATCGACGCCTTCAACGACACCATGGGCGAAAACATCCTGGTGTTCGCCTTCATCAACACCGTGCTGGCGGCCACCGTGGCCTTCGGCGTGATCTACAACACCGCGCGGCTGTCGTTGTCGGAACGTTCGCGCGAACTGGCGTCGCTGCGCGTGCTCGGCTTCCGGCGCAGCGAGATCGCCTGGATCCTGATCGGTGAACTGGTCCTGGTCACGCTGATCGCGATTCCGCTGGGCTGCCTGCTCGGCACCTGGTTCTGCGACTGGATCGGCCGCGCCATGGCCTCGGAGTTCTATCGGATCCCGACCGTGATCCAGCCGGCCAGCTACGCGTTCGCCGCCGCCGTGGTGCTGATCGCGATGCTGGTCTCGGCCGTCGCCATCGGTCGCCGCCTCTATCACCTGGACCTGGTCGAAGTACTGAAGACACGCGAATGAAGACTCCGGAACGAAAGACCCTTCTCGCCGCCGCGGTCGTGATCGCCGTCGTGCTGCTGCTGACGCTGAGCTTCCGGCCGCAGCCCGTGCCCGTCGACATCGTTCGGGCCGAGGCCGCCACGGTCATCGACTCGGTCCGCGAGCGGGCGCGGACGCGGGTCAAGGACCGGTTCGTCGTCTCCGCACCGGTGGCCGGCTTCGCGCTGCGCATCGACTGGGACGTCGGCGACCGGGTCGAGGCCGGCCAGGAGTTGCTGCGCCTGCAGCCGGCACCGAGCTCGGTGCTGGACCGGCGGAGCCTCGAGGCGGCGCGGGCCGAGGTCGCGCGCGCCGAGGCCGCGGTGGCGGCCACCGAGGCCGGACTGGAAGCCGCGCGGGCCACGGCGGAACTGACCGAGCAGGAATTCCTTCGACTGGAACCGCTGTTCGAGCGCGGCACGATTTCGGCCAACCAGCTCGACCGCGCCCGGGCCGCGCGGCGCGAGGCCGAGGCGCACCTGCGCTCGGCGGAGTTCGACGTGGAGGTGGCCCGCCAGGGCCTGCGGCACGCGCGCGCCGCGCTGCTCCAGGGAGAAACCAACGGCGACGACGAGCTCGAGGCCTTCCGGGTGCTCGCGCCGGTCGCCGGCCGGGTGCTGGCCGTGCTGCACGAATCGGCCGGCGTGGTCCAACCCGGCGAGCCGCTGCTGGAACTCGGTGACCCGGCTTCACTCGAAATCGTCGCCGAGGTCCTGACCGCCGACGCGGTCCGGCTGTCGCCGGGTCTGCCCGTCGATCTCGAACGCTGGGGCGGCGATGCGCCGCTGGCCGGCGAGGTGCGGGTCATCGAACCGGCGGCGTTCACCAAGATTTCGGCGCTGGGCGTCGAAGAGCAGCGCACCCGGGTGCTGGTCGACCTGGTCTCGCCGTTCGAGGCCTGGTCCGCGCTGGGCGACGGCTTCCGCGTCGAGACCCGCTTCATCCTCGACCGCGCGACCGATGTGCTGAGCGTGCCGAACGGCGCGCTGTTCCGGCACGGCGGGGGCTGGGCGGTGTTCGCGGTGGTCGACGGCCGGGCCGTGCTGCGACCGGTCGAACTCGGCCTGCGAGGCGACCTGCGCACGGTGATCGGCTCGGGCCTCCAGGCCGGCGACGCGGTCATCGCGCATCCCGATACGGAAATCGCCGACGGGGTCCGGGTCGAACCGTTCCGCGCCGCCGACTAGCCGCGCCCGCTCACGTGCCGGGGCCGCAGTCCATGCACTCGTCGAGATCGGTCGTGGTCTGCTTCATCGCGCCGTTGAGATCGCGCAGCGCGGTGCGCAGGCCTTCCTCGACGACCGGGTGGTAGAACGGCATGTCGAGCATCTCCGGAACCGTCATTCGCTGCTGCGCCGCCCAGGCCAGCAGGTGCGCGACGTGCTCCATCGCCGGACCGAACAGTTCGGCACCGAGGAATCGCCGGGTGCCGTGCTGGCCGAACAGCCGGATCTCGCCGCGATCGCGGCCCATGGTCCGGGCCCGGCCCTGGTTGCGCATCGACGCACCACCCACCGCCAGTTGATCGCCGCAGCGCGCCTCGACCTCGTCGCGGGTCAGCCCGACCTGGGCGATCTGCGGATCGGTGAACACGATGGCGAGCGGGCAGCGGCGCAGGCCGGCGCGCACATCGGGCCAGCGCCCGGCGTTGGCGCCGGCGATGCGACCCTCGTCGGCGCCCTCGTGCAGCAGTGGGACCTCGTTGTTCACGTCGCCGGCGATGAACACCGGCGCGTCGCCGCACTGCATCGTGTAGCGATCGAAGACCGGCACGCCGCGGTCGTCCAGCGCAAGACCCGAATGCTCCAGTCCCAGGTCGTCGACGTTGGGCCGGCGGCCCGTCGCGGCCAGCAGCCAATCGAAACGCTCGTCCCGTACCTCACCGCCCTCGCGCCAGCGGACGGTCACGCCGTCGTCGTGCCGTTCGATCGCCTCGACCTCGGCATCCGGGTCCAGCGGGAACTCCTCGCGGAACCCCTCCAGGGCCAGCGCGCGGATCGCCGGGTCGCGGATCGGCCCGACCGCGCCGCCGACGCCGAACATCCTCACCCGCACGCCCAGTCGGGCCAGCGCCTGGCCCAGTTCCAGGCCGATGATGCCCGGCCCGAAGAGGGCCAGCGAGGCCGGCAGGTCGGTCCAGTCGAAGACCTCGTCGCTGGTGATCAGGCGATCGCCGGCGGGCTTCAGCGGCGGCACGATGTTCGTTCGCGAGCCGGTGGCGATGACCACCCGATCGGCCCGAATGCGCTCGCCGCCGTCGATGTCCAGCAGCCCCGGCTCGACGAACCGGGCCCGGCCGCGGACCAGCGCCTCGTCCTCGATCCGCTTGTGCATGGACTGGACCGCGAGCCGGACGAACCGGTCGCGCTCGCGCCGTACGCGGTCCATGACCGCCGGACCGTCGATCGCGACCTCGCCGGTCCGGACCCCGAAGCGCTCGGTGTCACCGGCGCGATGGGCCGCCTCGGCCGCGGCAATCAACAGCTTGCTGGGCATGCAACCGACCCGCGCGCAGGTCGTGCCGTATTCGCCGGCCTCGATCAGCACCGCGCTTTCGGTGTGCTTCCGGACCTGCCCGAAGGCGACCAGGCCGGCCGTACCGGCCCCGATCACCGCAACATCCACGTTCCGCGTCGTCATCGGCGTTGTCGCTCCAGTCGAAGGTGACGCTTCAGGGTAACGGATGCCGACCCTGTGGCACACTCCCCCGCCATGGCCGACACCCGATCCGTGACCCCGTATCCGGCGCTGGAGCGTCATCGCCGGGAACAGCGCCTGGCCGCGCGCCGGCGCACGCGGATGCTCTGGCTCGCCCTGCCGCTGACCGCCGCCACGGTCGGCCTGCTGTACCTGTGGAGTCCGCCGCTGGCCTGGCTGGTCGGTGCGATCGCCGGCATGGGCTTGTTCTTCGCGCTGCTGCCCGGCGCCAGCTCGGTCGACCCCGGCGAGCTGGCCGGCGTCGAGGGCGAGCGGGCCGCGCTGGACGGGCTGCGCGCCCTGCCCGACGATTTCCGGGTGCTCAATCGGGTGCGACTGCCCGATCCCCGACTGCCCAACGGCGAACGCGAACTGGATTTCGTCGTCGCCGGTCCGACCGGGCTGTGGGTGATCGAGGTCAAGAACACGCCGGGGCTGGTGCAGGTGGTGCCCGGCGCCCGCCACTGGCCGCTGGCGAAGCGCTCGGGCTGCTCGAGCTGCCCGGCCTGGAACGCGATCGACAACCCGGAGCACCAGCTGCGCGACCAGCTCGACGCGTTCGGCCGGTGGCTGCTGATGAACGGGGTCTCGCTGCAGCCGCGCGGAGCGATCTGTCTCGCCCATCCGGAGGTGGCGATCCGGGACGCCGACGAGGCCGCCTATCCCGTATGCGTACCCAGCCAGTTACGGGATTGCCTGCAGTCCGGAAGCGAGGTCCGGCTCGCGCCGGACGTACCGGCGCTGCTCGACACGCTGTCCGGCCCGGTGCCGCGGCCGACCGATCAGGCTCGAAAAGGAAGACTCAGAAGTCCCAGCGAACCCCGCCGGTGATGAAGTTCGAGCCGCCGTTGACGTCTTCGAACAGGCCCTTGCCGCCGGAGCGGTGGTGGAGCCGGACGAAGGCGGCGAACGGCGAATCGTTCGGCGGCGAGAACTCGAACTCGATCATCAGGTAGCCGAGCAGCTTGGTGCTCTCCAGCTCGCCGATCCGCTCGGCCCGCGGCTCGATCAGCGGCACCTCGGTGGCGTAGGACACGCCGGCGCCGACGGCGAAGCTGGTGTCGACGTAGTCGTCCCAGAAGAACGGCATCCAGCGCGCGATGTAGGCCGCGTTGAACTCCCAGTGGTCCTGGAAGTCGCCCCAGTGCCTGACTGCCTGGCCCTCGACCTCGAAGCGCCAGTTCTTCGTCTGGATATGGACCCAGCCCGGGGAGACCGCGACCAGGTAGGAATCGATGAACGGCGTATCGAACTTCGTGATGATGTCGAGCAGGCGATCCGAGGCCGCCTGGCCCGAATAGGCCGAAACGTGCCACTGGCCGGTGCGGTCTTCGGGCGAGCGATCGCCATCGTCGCGGGCCGCGGCCGTCGTCGAAAGAACCATCGCCAGAAGACAGGAAACGAGAACACGGGAGGGACGCAAGGGAGTCATCGAAAGTCGGTGCAGGATCGGCCAGCCGGTATCGTACCCGCTTCGCCCGGCGCCGAGGCCCGGTTCAGGAGCGCGGCAAGCCCAGCCAGCGGGGGACCCGGCGACAGTAGTCCTCGAACAGCGGGCCGAACCGTTCGCGCAGGATGCGCTCTTCGGGCAGGACCTGGAAGCGATGCAACCACAGCGCCAGCAGCACCGGCCCGGTCAGCGCCGACAGTGCGTCGAAGTCGAAGGCTGCACCGAGCAGTACGGCAACGAAGCCGACATACATCGGGTTCCGGCTCACGGCGAACACGCCGCGATCGACCAGCTGCGACGCACGCGCCGGACGGGTCGGGTCGACGGTGGTCCCGAATCGCCGGAACTGCCAGACGCCAGCGGCCGCGAACAGCGCACCGACGATGACCAGCACCGTACCGAGGTCATCGGACAGGCCGGCCGGCAGCGGTATCGGCGGGCTCCAGTACGCCGAGATGCGCATCGCGAGCAGCAGCACCAGCCCGGCGGCGACCGGAGGAACCTTCAGTTCCAGCCACCCGACCCGGCGGTTCATCGACCGCCTTCGATCCATTCTCGCCAGCCCGCCTCACCGAGCCGTCGCAGGGTCTCGATGTTGCGGCGGTAGATCGCGTCGGGATCGTCGAGGCCGGCCACGGCGCGCGCCACGCTTTCCTCCCGCAGCAGGTGCAGGATCGGCACCGGCGAGCGGTTGGTGCAGTTGGCCGGATCGTCGGGCGGTGCGTCGGCAAAGCGGTAGTCCGGATGGAAGCCGACGACCTGCAGCTCGCCTTCCAGGCCCAGCGCCCGGAGCACGGCATCGGCGAGATCGAGGAAATCGTTGAAGTCGAGAAAATCGTCGAACAGCAGCGGGCTGGCCAGCAAGGTGGTTTCCAGCGCCTCCGGATCGGCCTCGGCCAGCCGACGAAGCTCACCGTCCAGGTCGGCGACCAGCGCGTCTTCGCGATCGGCCCGGCTGACCGCGATCCGCACCCGCCCGGTCTCGTAGGGCCGGCGGGCGAACGGACACAGGTCCAGGCCGAGCACGCCGCGCTCCAGCCAGGACCGGATGTCCGCCACGATGCGGTCGGTGGGTGCCGAGAAGGTCATGCGCAGCCCGCCCGGGTCGAGTCGGTCGCTAGTGTACCCCCCCGGCCGCCGCGGCAAGCCAGCCGCGACGGTCCGGCTGCTACACTTTCGCGCTTGTCCCCCGACCGGCCCGCATGAACCATTCCAACGAAACGCCGTCCAGCGACGCTTCCGATGAGTTCGCCAATGAACCGGTCCGCGAAATCGAACGCGACGGCGTCCACTACACCCTGCTCGGGACCGCGCACGTCTCGCCGGCGTCGGCCGCCGCGGTCAAGCACCACGTCGAGTCCGGCCGCTTCGACGCGGTCGCGATCGAGTTGTGCCCGTCCCGTCATCGAGCGCTGACCGACCCGAGCGCCTGGCGTTCGATGAACCTGTTCCAGGTCATCCGGGAACGCAAGGCCGGGATGATGATGGCCAGCCTGGCGCTGGCCGCCTACCAGCGCCGGATCGCCGAGCAGTTCGATATCGAGCCGGGCGCCGAGATGAAGGCGGCGATCGAGGCCAGCGAACGCCGCGACCTGCCGCTGCAGCTGATCGACCGCGAGATCGGCATCACCCTGAAACGCACCAGCCGCCGGCTGTCGTGGTGGAAGCGCTGGGTGCTGACCAACGGGCTGGTGCTCAGCCTGTTCTCGCGCGAGAAGATCGAGGAAGAGGACATCGAGCGACTCAAGCAGGGCGACATCCTCAACGAGACCTTCAGCGAGTTCGCCGACCAGTCGCCGGAGCTCTACGAGAGCCTGATCACCGAGCGCGACCACTACATGGCCGCCCGGCTGCGCGAGGACAACGCGGCCCATCCGGGCCGCCGCGTGCTGGCCGTGCTCGGCGCCGGCCACCTGGCCGGCACCGCCGAGGCGCTGACCCGGGACGTCGAGCCGTCGAGCGAGGTCGAGCGCCTGGACCGGACCCCACCACCGTCGAAGGTCTGGAAGGCCCTTCCGTGGATCATCCTGGTCGCGGTGCTGACCGGCTTCGGCATCGGATTCTCGCGCAGCCCCGAGCTGGGCTGGTCGCTGGTCCTGACCTGGGTCGTGATCAACGGCGGGCTGTCGGCGCTGGGTGCCCTGGTCGCCCGCGCGCACCCGATCACGGTGCTGGCCGCGCTGTGCGCAGCGCCCCTGACCTCGTTGAATCCGACCATCGGCGCCGGCATGGTCACCGGCGCGGTCGAAGCCTCGCTGCGCAAGCCGAGGATGGGCGACTTCGAAACGCTGCGCGACGACGTCGTCCAGCTGTCGGGCTGGTGGAAGAATCGCGTGGCGCGCGTGTTCCTGGTGTTCTTCCTGTCCAACCTCGGCTCGGCGCTGGGCACCTGGATCGCCGGGGCGAGCATGATCCGCCAGCTGGCGGCCTGAGGAACCGGATCAGTCGTCGGGCAGGCAACCCAGCTGCCCCTGCAGCGGGTTGTGCGGCTTGGCCAGGAAGCTGGCGCTGACCTGCAGGCGCAGCGGCTCGCCGGTCTCGGGGTTGCGCACCCCCTGCGCTTCCAGCACCGCGTTGATCGTGCCGGTGAGCCGATTGTCCTGGTAGTCCGTGATCTCGATCGACCCGCTGCCCGGCTCGCCGGGCGCCCAGGCGAAGCGCGTCTGCGCGGTCATGTCCCGGTCGAAGTCGCCGGTCAGCACTTGGATCAGGCCGGGCTCGAGCGCGCCGCGGAAGCCCGGCTCGATCGGCTGATCGAAGACCGATGCCGTCAGCCGGAAGCCGCCCAGCGCCGAAGCCAGCTGGGCATTCGCGCCGGCCGCCGGGTCCATCTCGATCAGCGTGATGCCCAGGGTCTCGGTGGGCAGGGCGGCCGCCTCGCGCTGCCAGGCCGCAGCGCCGGCCCGGAGCTCGGCGCGTTCCTCGTCGGACATCCGATCGCCGGCGAGTTGCTCGAGGAAGCCGGCCATGCCCTGCACGTTGCCGGGGTTCGTCATCAGGCCGGTCGAGGTCGAGCCACCGGACGTCGAGAAACGCGCGACCCGGCCGGCGGCCGACGTCGAGGTGGTGTCGCCCGACAGCGTGGCCGAGAAGCTGCAGCCGTCGATCGGCTCGAGCTCGAACTCCAGGCGGAAATCACGGGCGTCCGTGGCGACCGGATCGCGACCGACGTTGGACACGCGGGCCAGGAATTCCGGCGCGTCCCCACCGCCCGTAACGACGGTCTGGAACACGTTGCGCGCCGCGACCCAGGCCGGATCGCGGAACTCCGGCTTGAGGTCCATCTGCGACGAAGCGAAGGCCGATGCTCCCCCCGGCATCGAGTAGTCGGTCTCGCCGACCGCCAGGTGCAGGTCCTCGTGATCGGGCCGGATCCGGATCGTCAGCCGCGCCGCCTCGCCATCGGGCACCTCGGCCTTGACGCGCACCGCCTCGGCGGCGATTTCCCGCACGCGGCCGGAGTGCTCCTCCTCGACCACCCGATCGTCGCGGTAGCGAAGTCGCTCGTCGTGGATCGATGAAAAATGCACAGGCCGGTTCGCGAAGTCGGCAATGAATGCCGGAAACAGTTCGTACAGGCCGAGGCTCCGATCCTCGAGCCAGGTCTGGAGATCGGCGAGGCCTTCGTGCTCGGCAAAGTCGAACTCGATCAGCAGGTCGGCCAGGTAGCCGACCCGGTCCGGGGCGGCCAGGACCTCGCCCAGCCAGAGCCACCACCGGAATGTCCGGTATTCATTCACCAGCGAATCGGGACGATGCAGGGGAAAATCGTAGAACCGATCGAGCGACGTCGCATCGGTCAGGCCCGTGCGGTGCAACCATGCGATCTGGACCGCGACGGCCATGGCTTCGACGACCCACTTGGGTTTCGGCCCTTCGAGGATCGGATACCGAGCCTGGACCGCATGGAACATTTCGTGCACCATCACGCCCGTTTTCGAAAGCCTGCGTCCGTGGCTGACACCGCTCCCATCGGACGCATCGCCCATCGCGAAGAACGACGTGAAATCGACGTACAGATTGCCGCCGCTGTACAGTCCGTTGTAGTTCGGCTTCCCGGGCGGCCTGAGGATGCCGTCCGCGACCCAGGCCAGGTTGGCCTCGTTCTCGTTGTCGGTCCGGGTATCGGTCGGAACGTCGGGTTCGCGGAAGCACAGCGTTTCCAGCCACTCGCTCGCCGCTTCCAGCTCACTGCGTGTCGCCGCCGCTACGCCCGTCGTACGCGTGTCATCGCATTCCAGGCTCTCGTAGGCCTCGTTGGTGATCATCAGGTCCTCGAGATCGAGCCGCTCGAGCACCTCGCCGGTGCATCGCACCCACCAGTCGGTCGTCGGCCAATGACCTCCGACAGGACACTCGTCGGCCCGTGCGATCGGCGCAAGCAGTCCGCCGGCGAACAACACCGTGAGGCAGTAACCTCGGATCCTCGAGTATCCTGAATGAGTCGCGCGCATCGGCTGCTTGCCATTCGACCATGGTCCTGCCTCCAAAGTACGGGAAGCGCGTTTCCGATGCGACACATCGAAGCCGAACTGGCAGCCCATGGAGAAATCAAGCACAATCCTCGACGACCGGCATGGCTTCCTGCGACCGCGGGTCGGACATGCAGGGTGCCGGTGGCGTTCGAACCACGTCCGGCACGCCGGCCGCCACTGACTCCGCACCGCCTCGAAATGAACCGAATCGGAACCGCTCGATGAGCCTCAAAGAACGTCTGTTCGGAATGCCCTGGGAACACAAGAACGCCGAAGAGCGCGTCCTTGCGATCACCGGCAGCACCGACCCCCGCCTGCGCGAGGCCCTGCCCGGACTGGCGACCGGTGATCCGGACCCGCACGTTCGGCTGGCGGCGCTGAAGCGGATGGACGACGAAAATGCCTGGCGCACCGCCTGCCGCGACGATCGCGACGGCAAGGTTCGCGAGGCCGCCCACCGCTCCGTGCTCCACTGGATCACGACCGCGCCCCGGCCGGACGCAGTCGACGCGCGCCGCGAGTGGCTGCGCGGTGTCGATGACGCCGCGCTGATCAAGCGCGTGGCCGAGTCCGCGCGGGATGTCGAGCTGCGTCGCGATGCCCTGGTCCGGATCGGCGCCCAGGGCTACCTCGGCGATCGCTTCTGCGAGGAGCCCGACGACGAGGTCGCTGACGAAATCCTGGCACGGATCGATCAGGCCTCGACGCTGAAGCGCGTTGCCGAGCGCCTGCGCACCCGGCACAAGCAGCGCCACCAGGCCGTGCTCGAGCGGCTGGGCTCGCTGGCCGACGACGGCGGTCGCGCGACCCGCGAGTCGCGGGCGCGCGAACTGGTCGACGGCATCGAGCAACTGGCCCGCGGTCAATACAGCGGCGACCGCGAGGCGCGCGCCGACGAACTGCAGGCGCGCTGGGCGGAGATCGAGGAACCGGAACCGGCTCTCCAGCGGCGCTTCGAAGGTGCCCTGCAGATCGTTCGTCGTGCGCTTCGGCCGCGGCCCGAACCAAGGGAGACCGCCGAGAGCCCCTCTGCGAACACCAGGGCGGCCTCCCCGCTGGAGCAGGCCGTCGAGGCGCTTCGCACGCTGGCCGCGCAACCGGTCGGCGACGACACGGCACAGCGCCTGCGCGAGCGGGTCGCGGAGTTCGAGCTGGCCTGGAAAGCGATGTCGGACCCGGACGAAGCGGCCCGCAAGCAGGCCCAGCACTTCAACGCGCTGGCCGACGAGCTGCGGGCCCGGCTGGCGCCGGCCGCCGCACCGGCGACGAAAGAGAAGGACGGCAAGCCCGCGCCCAGCGGCCCCGACCCGGCCCTGATCGAGGCGCTGGAGACCGCACTGGAGACCGCCGAGCGAGCGCTCGACGGCGGCGAGATCCCGACCGCGAGCGAAGCGGTCAATGCCGCCCGAAGCGCGCACGACCGCATTCCGAAACGACATCGGCCGACCGAAGCCGCGGGCCGGTTGACCCGGATGAGCGGCCGGCTGAAGGAAATGCGCGACTGGCAGCACTGGTCGAACAACAAGCTGCGCGAGCGACTGATCGAGCGCGCCGAGGCGATCGACCCGGCCGAGCTGCACCCGGATGCGATCACCGAACGCCTGAAGGAGCTGCGCGAGCGCTGGCGCCAGCTCGATGCCCAGGAACTCCTGCCCGACGAGAAGCGCCGCTTCGCCGCACCCCATGCCCAGTGGCGCCGCTTCCAGGCCGCCTGCAAGCAGGCGTTCGAGGGCGCCAAGCCCTACCTGGAAAAACGCTCCGAGGTCCGCGAGGAATCGCTCGGCGAGCTGAAGGCCTTTCTCGACGATGCCGAACGCCTGGTCGACGATGAGGCTGCCGATCGCGACGCCCTGGTGCGCCATCAACGTGCCGCCCGCCAGGTGATCCGCAATCTCGAGCAGGTACCGCCGAAATCACGCGGGCGCATGGCCAAACGGCTCAAGGCGCTGATGGACCGGATTTCCGCCCGGCTCGATGCCGCCTCCGAGGCGGTCGAGCAGGAAAAGCGCAGGCTGGTCGCCGAGGCCCGCAAGCTCGCCCATGAAAAGGACCGCACGGTGGCCATCGATCGGGCCAAGGCGCTGCAGGCGGCCTGGAAACAGGCCGGACGCGGTCGGCGCAAGGTCGAGGACGCGCTGTGGAAGGAGTTCCGCGAGCCGATCGATCCGCTGTTCGAGGGGCTGAAGAAGGAGCGCGACGAACAGCGCGAAAAGGATCGCGCGGCGATCGACGAACTGAAGGCCCTGTGCGAACGGGCCGAGGCGCTGGTGAACGCCGGCGACGACGAACTGGAAGCCGCCGCGGGACCGCTCGCCGGCCTGGAAGACGAGTTCGGCCAGCACGGCCGCGTGCCGCCGGCGCTGCGCAAGCGGATGGATGCCGCGATCAAGACCTACCGGCGGCGGATGAACGAATTGGCCGAAGCGCGCGAACAGGCCGCCCGTGCGCACCTGGACGCCCTGGCCGAAGCGCTGCAGCAGGCCTGGGCGGCGATCGCCGGCGGCCAGGCGGCCGCGCCGGACCGCCCGGACGTGCCGGCAGACGACCCGCTCGGCCAGCAGATGAATGACCGCCTCGAGGCCTTCCTGGCGCCCGGGGCGAAGCCCGATGTACTGGCCGACGAAGTCCGGCGCGGCACCGATCGGGCCCGCCAGGTCTGCGTCGAGATGGAGTGCCTGACCGGCCTCGAGAGCCCGGCGGCCGACAAGAACCTGCGCATGGACTACCAGCTCAGCCGGCTGTCGAGCCGGCTCGGCGAAGGCGCCGCTCGTCCGGACATCGACGCCGAGCGCGCCGAGCTGCTACGCCGCTGGCTGGGCAGCTTCCCGCACGATCCGGCGGCGCATGCCGCCCTGGCCGAGCGCTATCGCGCAGCCGACCGGATTCTCAAGCAGATGAGCGCCTCATGACGCGAATGCTCGTACCCGCAGCGAAACCGCTGACCTTCCTCGCCCTTCTCCTGCTGCCTGCGCTGGCCACGGCCCAGGACGCCGCTGCAGGCGCACCCGATCACGCCGGCTGGATCTCGCTGCTGCCCCCGCTGGTCGCGATCGGTCTGGCGCTGGCGATCCGCCAGGTGATCCCGGCGCTGTTCGCCGGCGTCTGGATCGGCGCCTGGGCAGCGACCGGCTTCTCGCCGATCGGCCTGCTGTCGTCGCTGATGGAAACCGCCGATACCTACATCCGGATGGCGATCGCCGAGCCGGACCACGCCTCGGTCATGCTGTTCACGCTGCTGGTCGGCGGCATGGTCGGGGTGATCTCGCGCAACGGCGGCATGCTCGGCATCGTCGAACGCATCGTCGTGTTCGCCGACACCACGCGACGCGCGATGATGGCCACGGTCGGCATGGGGCTGGCGATCTTCTTCGACGACTACGCCAACACGCTGGTCGTCGGCAACACCATGCGGCCGATCACCGATCGATTGAAGATCTCGCGCGAGAAACTGGCCTACCTGGTCGACTCCACTGCCGCGCCGATCGCCTGCATCGCGCTGGTCACGACCTGGGTCGGCTACGAGGTCGGCCTGATCCGCGACGCGATGGCCTCGATCCCGGGCCTGGACCTGAACCCCTACCTGGTCTTCCTGAATTCCATCGCCTACAGCTTCTACCCGCTGCTGGCGCTGGTGCTGGTGTTCAGCGTGGTCGGGCTCGGTCGCGACTTCGGGCCGATGCTCGCCGCCGAGCGACGAGCCCGTCACCAGGGCCAGGTCGCGCCGCCGACCTCGGGCGCGAAACTGACCGCCGACGACATGCAGGACGTCCAGCCCGAGCCGCACGTTCGGCTGCGCGCGATGAACGCGGTGCTGCCGATCCTGACCCTGGTCTTCGGCGTGGTCGCCGGCATGTTCGTGACCGGCGAAGGCGCGACGATCCGGGATATCGTCGGCTCGGCCGATCCGTACAAGTCCTTGATCTGGGGCTCGCTGGCCGGCTCGCTGGTCGCCATCGGCCTGTCGATGGGCCAGCGCATCCTGTCGCTGGAAGACGCGTTCGGCGCCTGGTTCTTCGGCGCCCGCGCGATGCTCTATGCGATCGTGATCCTGGTCCTGGCCTGGGCCTTGTCGGGCGTGACCGACGTACTCGGCACGGCCGGCTACCTGGTCTCGCTGCTCGGCGATTCGCTGCATCCCGGCCTGCTGCCGGCGCTGGTGTTCGTGCTGGCCGCGGTCACCGCGTTCTCGACCGGGTCGAGCTGGGGCACGATGGGCATCCTGCTGCCGCTGATGGTGCCGCTGGCCTGGGCGCTGATGGCCGCGCAGGGCATGGACGGCACCGAGCACCTGCCGATCCTGTACGCCACCGTCGCCTCGGTGATGGGCGGTGCGGTCTGGGGCGACCACTGTTCACCGATCTCGGACACCACCATCCTGTCGTCGATGGCCAGCCAGTGCGATCACATCGAGCACGTGCGGACCCAGCTGCCGTATGCGCTGCTGGCCGGCGGCATCGCATTGCTGTTCGGCGCCCTGCCCGCCGGCTTCGGCGTTCCCTGGTGGATCGGGCTGACGGCCGGAGCCGCGGTGCTGGTCGGAATCGTGCGCTGGAAGGGCCGGCCGGCCTGAGCCGCGCGGCTCAGCTGCTGTAGCGGGCGCGCAGGATACGGACCCGCCGCAGGTATTCGCGGGTCTCGTCGAACGGCGGCACGCCGTTGTAGCGGTCGACCGCGCCCTCGCCGGCGTTGTAGGCCGCCACGGCCAGTTCCCAGTCGTTCTCGAAGCGCCGCAGCAGCTCGGCCAGATAGGCCACGCCGCCGGAAATGTTCTCGACCGGATCGAACGGATCGGCCACCCCGAAGCGGACCTGGGTCGCCGGCATCAGCTGCATCAGGCCCTGCGCACCGGCATGCGACTGGGCCGCCGGATTGAACCAGGACTCGGCGTGCATGATGGCCCGGACCAGCGCCTCGTCGACCCCGAACAGTTCGGCGGCCGCGCGCACTTCGTCACGGAACGGATCGCGCTTCAGCGGCGTGGCATGCCAGTCGACGCCCTTGATGCAGGTGCCGTAGCAGCCGATGTTCTCGAGGTCGGCGTACTTGCCTCGTTCCGGCGGGATGTTGGTCAGCACGGTGATGCCGTTCTCGTCGGTGTAGCGATAGACCTGGCCGACGACCGGGCCGGTCAGCACCACCAGGGCGAGAAGCGCCGCCGCCCGCATCTCAGAACCCGCCGGTCACCGTGATGCCGCCGTCGGCGGTAATGATCTGACCCGACAGCCAGGCCGAATCGGGGCCGACCAGGAAGGCGATGACCCGGGCGATGTCGTCCGGCTCGCCGATCCGGCCCAGCGGCGTGGTCGCTTCGAAGTGCTTGACCGCCCGCTCGTCGGCCAGCAGCGCCCTGGAAAAATCGGTGCGGATCAGACCGGGCGCGACGCCGTTGACGCGGATGCCGTCGCCGCCGAACTCCAGCGCGAGGTTGCGGACCAGCTGGTTCTCGGCCGCCTTCGACATGCCGTAGGCGCCGATGACCCGGTTGCCGAGCAGCCCGGCGATCGACGAGACCAGCACCACGGCGCCGCCGCCGGCCCCGGCGATGTGCGGACGCACCAGGTGGCTCAGCCGCAGGCTGCCGAACACGTTGTTGTGCATGATCACGTCGAAGGCCTTGCGATCGACGTTGTCGGACGGACCATAGACCGGGTTGCTGGCGGCGTTGAGCACCAGGTGATCGATCCGGCCGAAGGCCTCGACGGTGCCGTCCACCAGCGCCTCGAGCTGCTCGTCCTGGCCGACATGGCAGGCAATGGCGACCGCCTCGCCGCCGGCGCCGCGGATGGCCTCGGCGACCTGTTCGCAGGATTCCTGGTTACGGCTGGAGATCACCACGCGGTGGCCGCGGGCGGCGAGCAACTCGGCGGCCGCGCGGCCGATGCCGCGACTCGATCCGGTGATGATGGTGACGGGGCGTTCGCTCATTCAGGAAGTCCTTGGTCGAGACACGATTCGTTCAGGCCAGGGTGTGCTGATCGCCCGGCAAGTGGGCGACGCAATTGATGCGTTCGACCCGCCAACGCCCGTCGGGCAGGCGATGCAACTCGGTGACCGAGGCATTGTACAACGCGACATTCAAGCGGCGCTGCCAATCCAGGTCCTGCTCCAGCAGCACCGTGGCCAGGGTGCTGATGACGCCCGCCGAGGTCACGGCGGTGACCGTGTCGCTCTCCGCCATGGCCTCGACCAGCCGCCCCCCCGCGCGGCGCACCCTCTCGTCGAAGGCGCGCCAGCGGCCGTTGACCGGACACTCCAGCCGCTCGGTCTGCCAGGCGGAAAGCACCTCGGGAAACAGTTCGAGGAAGGTCTGCAGATAGGCCGCCGGGTCGGCCATCGCTTCGGGCGGCGGCGGCGTCATGCCCAGTCCCGAGGCCGGGTCGAACGCGGCGGTAAGCAGGTGGTCGACCCGGTACTCATCGAGTTCTGCATCGATGGCCTGGCGGTCACCGATCGAATCGGCGGTCTCGCGGTGGCGACGCAGGCCGCCGCGAACGATCCGGGCCGCGCCATCGATGCCGCGCAGGTGCGCACCCAGGCGCTCGGCCTGAGTGTGCCCGGTCGGCGACAGGCGATCGTAGTCGTCGGTCCCCAGCGAACCCTGAGCGTGCCGGACCAGAAGGAGACGATGTGCAGTGGCAGTCATCCGACTAGACTAGTGCACCCCGCCACTCTTTGTGTGACGTACAGCGTGCGCCTGAACCGACAGTGCAAGGCGCGGCCCGCAGTGTATGGCCAGCCCTTGACAGGGGACGCAACGCCGCGATGTCGGTTCGGGCGCGCTCATTGAAGGGCGAGCCGGAGCGCCTTGATCTGCGGCGTTCTGTCGCCTGGAAAGGACGGCGCCGTTCCCTGCGAGACAGGCCTTGCCGCCAAACGCTCTCCGACTGGCCATGCGTTACACGATGAATGGCGAAGTACACTAGCGCGAACGGCAAGTGAAAGGCGCGAACATCCGACGCCGAAACCGCTTGACTGTTCTCATCCGACTTCACCCAGGGAGCAACGCATGACCGTCGAAAGTCTTCTCGGCATTCTGATCATCGGTGGCCTGGCCGGCTGGGTTGCCGGCCTGCTGGTCCGGGGCAAGGGCCAGGGCATCGTCATGAACATCGTCGTCGGCATCGTCGGCGCGGTGCTCGGCAGCTGGCTGTTCGATTTCTTCGGCATCAGCGCGGCGGGCACGATCGGCAGCTTCGTCATCGCCGTGGTCGGCGCGGCCGTGCTGCTCGGCATTCTCCAGCTGGTCCGCAAGTAGTCGGCGGCAGGGGGGCGCACGGAGATGGCCGCGATGCCGGTGGAACTGAAGGTGCTCGGACTGGCCGCGCTGCTGCAGGCCGGCCAGTTGATCCTGATGGCCATCCCGGTCAACCGCCAGCTCGGCGTCGGCTATACGGCCGGCCCGCGCGACGAACCGCAGCAGCCGACCGGCATCGCCGGCCGACTGCTGCGCGCCTGCGACAACCATTTCGAAGGCCTGATCCTGTTCACGATCGCCGTGCTGGTGGTCGTGCTCGGCGACCGGAGCGACGGCTGGACCGCGGCCTGTGCATGGGTCTACCTGGTGGCCAGGGTGCTGTACGTACCGGCCTACGCCTGGGGCGTCTTCCTGCTGCGCTCGGCGCTCTGGGCGGTCGGGTTCCTGGCCACGCTGGCCCTGCTGCTGCTGGGGCTGTTCTGAGCCGCGACCGTTCGAGGAGAGAGAACTTCAGATGACGCGCGAAACCTTCCTCTGGCACGACTACGAGACTTTCGGTGCCGATCCGCGACGCGATCGTCCCTGCCAGTTCGCCGCGCTGCGCACCGACCTCGAGCTCGAACCGATCGGCGAACCGATCGTGCTCTACGCCCGGCCGGCAAGCGACCTGCTGCCGACGCCGGAAGCCTGCCTGATCACCGGCATCACGCCGCAGGACGCCGAGGAAAAAGGCGTGCCGGAATACGAGTTCGCGCGCCGGATCGAGGCGCTGATGAGCGAGCCCGGCAGCTGCGCGGTCGGCTACAACAACTTCCGCTTCGACGACGAGGTCACTCGCTTCCTGTTCTGGCGCAACTTCCTCGATCCCTATCGACGCGAATACGCCAACGGCAACAGCCGCTTCGACCTGATCGACCTGCTCCGGATGACGCGCGCGCTCCGACCCGAGGGCGTCGAGTGGGTCAACCGCGACGACGGCACGCCGGGCTTCCGGCTCGAGGACCTGGCCGCGGCCAACGGCTTCGACACCGAACACGCGCACGATGCGCTGGCCGACGTGCGCAATACGCTCGGCATGGCCCGACGGGTGAGGACCGCCCAGCCGCGGCTGTGGACCTGGGCGCTGCGGCTGCGCGACAAGGCCACGGTCGACGGCCTCTTGAGCAAGCGCGAAGTGCTGCTGCACGTCTCCTCGCGCTACCCGGCCGGCGAGGGCTGCATCGCGCCGGTGCTGCCGCTGTTCCGCCATCCGCAGATCGCCAGCCAGTGGCTGGTCTGGAATCTCCGCGTCGATCCCGCGCCGTTCGCGGATCTCGACGACGAACTGCTCGGCGACCTGTACTGGACCCCGGCGGCCGACCTGCCCGAAGACATGCAGCGCCTGCCGGTAAAGTGGGTGCGGACCAATCGCTGTCCGATGCTGTCACCGACCGGCGTGCTCGACGAATCGGCGGCCGAGCGCACCGGCATCGACCTGGCCGCCGCGCACCGTCACGCCGACCGGCTGTCCGCCGAGTCCGAGCTGGTCACCGGGCTGATGCGCGTATTCGGCGCGCCGCATAGCGGCGACGAAGTCGATCCCGAACAGGCCTTGTACGCCGGCTTCGTCCCGCGCGAGGACCGGGCCCGCATGGAACCGCTGGCGACGATGGCGCCCGAAGATGCCGCGGCCTGGATCAACCGCGAAGCCGAGCCGTTCACCGACCCGAGACTCAACGCGCTGCTGCTGCGCTTCGCCGGACGCCATGCGCCGGATGCACTGGACCCGGAACCCCGCGCGGAGTGGGACGCCTGGCGGCGCCGCCGCCTGGTCGACGATCCGGACCTGGCGTCGATCCAGATCGACGGCTACCGCGCCCGGCTCGATGCGCTTCGCCCGCTGCATCCGGATCGTGCCGATCTGCTCGATGCGCTGGCTGCCTGGCCGGCCCGGCTGGGACTGGTCTGAACCGTCGGAACAAGCGGTCCACGGCAAGCTTCCGGTCTGACTTCAACGACTTGCGAACAGCCGGCGGCCGGGTCGTTGCAGCGCTCGTTATGCACATGCTCCGCGTCGAGCCCCTTGACAGATTCTTTACGTAAAATTCCTACAAAGCCCGTCAAGCTTTACGCCATAAATCATTGTAATTTATGGATTTGTATGGAACTGGCTGATTTTTGGTCAATTCCGTGACGATCATGTGCCTATCGGGGCACGCCGATTTACACACAAAGTTTTCCACAGCTTTTGTGGATAAACATCGGCGGGCCGAAACGGCTCAGGCCACGGCCAGCGCCAGTTGACCGGGTGCCGGCCCGGGCGACCCTCGGCGGGTGCGTTCGACCGCCTGGCGCAGCAGGCGATCGCTGCGTGGCGAGACGAACTCCAGGGTGGTGCCGTCGTCGAACTGCAGCATCATGACCACCGGCGGTTCGCCGTTGCGGCCCGGCCGGGCAATCACGCCCTGGATGCACTTGCCGACGATGCCATCGCGCAGGCCGCGGCTGGTGCGGGGATCGATCGAATCCATGAAACGCTCCTTTTCGTCCGGTTCGGGCACAGTGAACCACCCCGGCTTCTCAAAAGCCGAGAACGTCGGAGTCGTGTGCGGTCATCGCGAGCAGGAATCGCCCATCGGACTGCGCATCGGGCAGCCCATCCGGTCCTGGAATTCGTCGCGACAGCGCGGCGGCCAACCCGCCGCGCAATGGTCAGACGTTGAAGCGGAAGTGCATCACGTCGCCCTCGGCGACGACGTACTCCTTGCCTTCCAGTCGGAGCTTGCCGGCCGCCTTCGCACCGGCCTCGCCGCCGGCGGCGATGTAGTCCTCGTAGGCGGTGACTTCGGCGCGGATGAAGCCCTTCTGGAAGTCGGTGTGGATCCGCCCGGCGGCCTCCGGCGCAGTCGCACCGCGGCGCACCGTCCAGGCGCGGACTTCCTTCGGGCCGGCGGTGAAGAAGGTCAACAGGTCCAGCAGCGCGTAGCCGGCCCGGATCAGCCGGTTCAGCCCCGGCTCGGTCTCGCCGAGGTCGGCCAGGAATTCGGCCTGTTCCTCGGGCGCGAGCTGGGCCAGCTCCGCCTCCATCGCGGCCGAGACCACCACGATTTCGGCGCCCTCGGCGTCGGCGCGCGCCCGCACTGCGGCCACCATGGGGTTGTCGTCTGCGCTGGTGTCATCGACATTGGCGACATACAGCACCGGCTTGGCGGTGATGAACTGCCAGCTGCGCAAGCGGGCACGGTCGTCGCCCTCGAGCGCCATCGAGCGGAGCGGGTCGCCGGCGCCCAGGTGAGCGACCACGCGTTCGAGCAGCGCGGCCAGCTTCATCGCGTCCTTGTCGCCGGACTTGGTCTGCTTGGCGGTCCGCGCCAGCGCCTTCTCGGCGGCGTCGAGATCGGCCAGCACCAGTTCGGTATCGATGGTCTCGATGTCGGATATCGGATCGACCCGACCGGCGACATGAGTGACATCCTCGTCCTCGAAGCAGCGCACGATGTGTGCGATCGCGTCGGTTTCGCGGATGTGGGCCAGGAACTTGTTGCCCAGGCCCTCGCCCCTGGAGGCCCCGGCCACCAGGCCGGCGATGTCGACGAACTGCATGGTGGTCGGGATCACCTTTTCCGGCTTGACGATACCGGCCAGCGCCTCCAGCCGCGGGTCGGGCACCGGCACCATGCCGACGTTCGGATCGATGGTGCAGAACGGGTAGTTCTCGGCCGCGATCTCGGCCCGGGTCAGGCAGTTGAACAGGGTCGACTTGCCGACGTTCGGCAGTCCGACGATTCCGCACTTGAATCCCATCTGAAGGTCCTCGAATCGGTCAGGCCGAACGCCCGCGGGCGTGCAGCGTCTTCATCGCCTCGCCGGCGCGACCGGCCAGGAAATCGGGCAGCACCGCCACCGAGCGGTCGATGGACTCCACGATGGCGTTCTCGTCGTCGGCCGGCGCGCGACCCAGCACCCAGGGGGTGACCTGCTCGGCCAGGCCCGGGTGGCCGATGCCGATGCGCAGGCGCCAGAAGTCCTGCGTGCCCAGGTGTCGGAACGTGCTGCGCAGGCCGTTGTGACCGCCGTGACCGCCGCCCTGCTTCAGCCGTGCGGTGCCCGGCGGCAGGTCCAGCTCGTCGTGCGCGATCAGCACCCTGTCGGCAGGGATCCGATAGAAGTCGGCCGCCGCCCGGATCGACTGCCCGGACTCGTTCATGAAGGTCCCGGGCGCCAGCAGCACCGCATCGATGCCGTCGATGCGCGTCTTCAGGGCCTGGCCGTGCAGCTTCTTCTCGTTGCGCAGTTCGCCGCCGTGGCGTCGAAGCAGCGCATCCAGAAACCAGAACCCGGCATTGTGCCGGGTCCGGTCGTACTTCGGGCCGGGGTTGCCCAGCCCGGCAATCAGCCAGAGGCCATCCATGGATGGACTGTCCGCGGCGCGGCCTTACTCGGCCTTGTTCTCGTCGTCGGACGACGCCCCGGACTCGCCTTCGGACTCGTCGGCCTGTTCGCCTTCGCTTGCATCCTCCGCCTCGCCGACTTCGGGCTCGGCACCTTCGGCCAGCGCGGCATCGGCCTCGGCGGCCAGCTCACCGGAACCCTGGCCGGCGCGAACGAACACGGCCGTGACCAGTGCGGCGTTGTAGTCCTCGTCGTACTCGACGGCGGGAATCATCACGCCCTCGGGCAGCGAAAGGTCGCGCAGCGTGACGGACGCACCCGGCTCCAGCTTGCCGAGATCGACCTCGATGTATTCCGGCAGGTCCTTCGGCAGCGCTTCGATCTCGACGTCCATCATCTGGTAGGAAATCACCACGCCGCCCTTCTTGCCGGCCGGCGAGGTTTCCTCGTTGATGAAGTGGACCGGCACCGACATGCGGATGGGCTGGTCGTCCTTCACGCGCAGGAAGTCGACGTGCATGATGCGCAGTTTGTAGGGATGGCGCTGCAGGTCGCGCAGGACGACCTTCTGCTTGCGGCCGTCACCGACCGTCAGCTCGAGGATCGAGGCGTGGAAGGCCTCTTCGTCGGCGGCGTGCAGGATGAAGTCATGTTCCAGCGTCAGCGCGACCGGATCCCGGCCGGCGCCGTACAGCACGGCCGGCACCTTGTTCGCGTGACGCAGGCGGCGGCTCGCACCTTTCCCCACATCCTCGCGGACTTCGGCCGGCACCTTGTAGATCTTGCTCATGGAGATGCCCTTTTCGAATTGGATTGAATGCACCGGACGCCCGCGACCAGGCCTCCGGACCAGCCGCCCATTATAGACCGGGAAGCGGGGCGAGCGAAAGCCCATCAACGGCCGGCTCAGTGAACAGGGGCCATCGAAAACGTACCGCGGATGAATGCAGATGAACGCAGATGCAGATCCGCGGGAGCCGGGCCATCTCGATCGGCCCCGCCGCCGGCTGACGTGATCACTTTCCGGAGCCTCCTGAGGAACAGGCGTGCTCCAGCGGTTCACGAATCGCTCGAGGGTTCTGCAGTGCGGACTTCGAGGCCCTGGGCGCCATGCCGGCTACTCCCCCCGGTCGACGAACCGGGATGCAGTTCCAATCCGCCTTCATCTGCGGCGTTCTGTCTCCTGGAAAGGACGCTGCCATTCCCTGCGAGACAGGCCTTGCAGCCAAACGCGCTCCGACTCGCTATCCGTTACACGACGAGTGGCGGGCTAGGACTCCGCCTCGCGTGCGGCCGCCAGGGCGTCGGCCAGGCGCTTGCAGCCGCGCAGATCCAGCTTCGCCTTGACGCCCTTGACGTTGCCGGCCGGGACCAGCGCGGTGCGGAAGCCCTGCTGGGCGGCTTCGCGCAGGCGCTCCTCGCCGTTGTAGACCGGCCGCAGCTCGCCCGACAGTCCGACTTCGCCGAACGCGACCAGGCCGCGCGGCGGCGGCTTCTCGCGCAGTGAGGATTGCAAGGCCAGGGCCACGGCCAGGTCGGATGCGGTTTCGCCGACGCGGATGCCGCCGGTGACGTTGACGAACACGTCCTGGTCACCGACCTGGATGCCGCAATGACGGTGCATGACGGCGAGCAGCATCGCCAGCCGGCCGGCATCGATCCCGACCGCGACGCGACGCGGCTGCGACAGGCTGCTGGGTGCGACCAGCGCCTGGACTTCGACCAGCATCGGCCGGGTGCCCTCGCGGGTGACCAGCACGCAGGAGCCGGCAGCCGGCTCGCTGTCCTCGGACAAGAAGATCGCCGAGGGGTTGGACACGGCGCGCAGGCCGCCGTCGGTCATCGCGAACACGCCGAGCTCGTTGGCTGCGCCGAAGCGGTTCTTGACCGAGCGGATCAAACGGAAGCGGCTGCCGGAATCGGACTCGAAGTACAGCACGCCGTCGACCATGTGTTCGAGCACCCGCGGTCCGGCCAGCGCGCCTTCCTTGGTCACGTGGCCGACCAGCACCACGCTGCAGCCGGTCTGCTTGGCGAACTGGACCAGCCGCGACGCGCATTCGCGGACCTGGGCCACCGCACCGGGCGCAGACTGGAGCGCGTCGCTCCACAGCGTCTGGATCGAATCGACGACCAGGAAGCGCGGCCGGTTGGCCGCGGCAGTGGCCAGGATGGTTTCCAGCCGGGTCTCGGTCAGGCATTCCAGCCGCTCCGGGTCCAGGCCCAGCCGGCGCGCCCGCATCGCGACCTGGGCGGCCGATTCCTCGCCGGTCACGTACAGCGACTTCAGCCGTTCGGCCACCGCGGCCTGGGCCTGCAGCAGCAGCGTCGACTTGCCGATGCCGGGGTCTCCGCCGATCAGGGTCACCGACCCCGGCACCAGTCCGCCGCCGAGAACGCGATCGAGCTCGCTCAGCCCGGACGAGAAGCGCGGGGTGTCCTCGGCCTTGACCGCGCCGAGCGTGACGACCTCGGCCGAGGCCTCGCCGGTCCAGCTGCGGGTGCGCTGACGCGGTCCGCCGGTGTCGGCCGGGACGCTTTCCTCGAGGCTGTTCCAGGCGCCGCAGTCCGGGCACTGTCCGGACCACTTGGGCTGGCTGGCGCCGCATTCGCCGCAGACGTACAGGGTCTTGGTCTTCGCCATGACGCTATTCTCGCAGAAGCGGCCGCGGGGAACCGGCCCGGGCCGCCGTACAATGACTGCGATCCTTGATGCGGAGCGCCCCGGCGTGCAGCGCGAAGAGCAACCCCTGATCGGCGAGTCCGGCGCCTTCCTGTCGGTGCTGGAGCGCGCCTCGAAGGCGGCCCGTCTCGACCGCCCGCTGCTGATCGTCGGCGAGCGCGGCACCGGCAAGGAACTGATCGCCGAGCGGGTCCATTTCCTGTCGCCGCGCTGGGACCAGCCGCTGGTCAAGCTCAACTGCGCGGCGATCAGCCCCGCCCTGCTCGAATCGGAATTGTTCGGCCACGAGGCCGGCGCCTTCACCGACGCGGCCCGGACCCGGATCGGCCGCTTCGAACAGGCCGACGGCGGCACCCTGGTGCTCGACGAACTGGCCACCACGGCCCCGGCCGTGCAGGAAAAGATCCTGCGCATCATCGAGTACGGCGAGTTCGAGCGACTCGGCAGTTCACAGACCAGGCAGATCGACGTTCGCGTGATCGGCGCCACCAACGAGGACCTGCCGGCGCTGGCCCGGGCCGGCCGCTTCCGCGCCGACCTGCTGGACCGGCTGTCGTTCGACGTGATCACGCTGCCACCGCTGCGCGAACGCGCCGACGACATCGTGCCGCTGGCCGAGCACTTCGCGATCCGGATGAGCCGCGAACTCGGCCGGGCGCTGTTCGCCGGGTTCACCGCCACCGCCGTCGAACAGCTGCTGCACTGGCCCTGGCCGGGCAACGTGCGCGAATTGAAGAACGTGATCGAACGCGCGGTGTATCGACTGGAGTCGGCCGACCAGCGGATCGACGCGCTGCAGTTCGACCCGTTCGAATCGCCGTGGCGGCCGGCCTTCGTCGATCCGAACGCCACCCCGACGCGGCCGCCCGAGGACCTCAAGGCCTGGCTGGCCGAACAGGAACAGCGCTGGATCGAACAGGCGCTGTCCGAATGCGGCCACCACCAGAAGCGCACGGCCGCGCGGCTGGGGCTGAGCTACGATCAGCTGCGCGCGGCGCTGCGCAAGTACGGGATTTCGCGGTAGCGGACCCGGCGCGTGACGCGGCAGACCAGCTCGTACGGGATGGTTCCGGCGGCGCGCGCAATTTCTTCGACCGGAAGCCCCCGGCCCCACAGCACCACCGGGTCGCCGACGGCGGCATCCGGCTGACCGGCGAGGTCGACCGTGGCCATATCCATCGAGACCCGGCCGGCCAGCGCCTGGCGCCGCCCGTTGACCAGCACCGGCGTGCCGTCCGGCAGGTTGCGCGGATAGCCGTCGCCGTAGCCGATCGCGGCCACGCCGATCCGCACGTCGCGCGCGGCGCGGTAGCGCGCGCCGTAGCCGACCGCGTCGCCGGCCGGCACGTCGCGTACCGAGATCAGCCGGGATTCCAGCGTCATGACCGGATCGAGGCCGAGCTCGGGACCGTCGCGATCGGCCAGCGGCGAGACCCCGTAGGGCAGCAACCCGGCCCGGACCCAGTCGCGACGTGCACCGGGGCGGGTCAGCAGCGCGGCGCTGTTGGCCACGCAATGCGGGCCGTCCAGGCCGGCCACGGCGGCGTCGAAGGCCGCCAGCTGGTGGTCGGTCATCGCGCCCTCGGGGTCATCGGCGCAGGCGAAGTGGGTCATCAGCACGACCGTCTCCACGCCGGGCAGCGCGTGCAGGCGGCGATAGGCCGCCTCGGCCGCCTCCAGCGCGAAACCCAGTCGGTGCATGCCGCTGTCGAGCTTCAGCCAGACCCGCGGCCCGGGCGAGCCGCCGGCGGCTTCGATCCAGTGCAGTTGCTCCGGCGAATGCACGACCATTTCCAGCGCCAGCGCGTCGACCACCGGCAGCTCTTCGGCCGCCATCACGCCCTCGAGCAGCAATACCGGGGTGCGCGGATCCAGCGCACGGATCGCACGGGCCTCGTCGAGCGTGGCCACCGCCAGCAGGTCGGCCTCGACCAGCGCCGGCAGGCAACGCTCCAGTCCGTGGCCGTAGGCATCGGCCTTGACCACGGCCATCACCCGCGCCTCGCCGGCCCAGCCCCGCACCCGATCGAGGTTGCGGGCCAGCGCTGCAACATCGATGACGGCTTCGGTACCTCGCGCCATGAACTCGCGCTCCAGGGAAAGAAGGGAATCGGCCGACCGCGGCGGGCTTCAGCCGATCAGGATGCCGCGACGTTTCAGGTAGGCCAGCAGCTCTTCGACGCACTCGTCGACGCTGAGTTCAGCGGTATCGACCACGATTTCGGGCTCTTCCGGGGCTTCGTACGGTGAATCGATGCCGGTGAAGTTGCGGATCACGCCGGCCCGCGCCTTGGCATACAGGCCCTTGGGGTCACGCGATTCGCAGACCTCCAGCGGCGCGTCGACGTGGATCTCGATGAACTCGCCGTCTTCCATCAGCTCGCGGACCAGCGCACGATCGGCCCGGAACGGCGAAATGAACGCCGACAGCACGACCAGGCCGGCGTCGGCCATCAGCCGGGCGACTTCGCCGATCCGCCGGATGTTCTCGACCCGGTCCTCGTCGGTGAAGCCCAGGTCGCGATTGAGCCCGTGGCGGACGTTGTCGCCGTCGAGCAGATAACTGTGGTGCCCGCGCTGGAACAGCGCCTGCTCCAGCGCGTTGGCCACGGTCGATTTGCCGGCGCCGGACAGCCCGGTGAACCACAGCACGGCCGGCCGCTGCGCCTTCTGGGCCGCGCGCGAGCGCTTGTCGACGCTCTGGCGGTGCCAGGTCACGTTCTCGGACTTGTCGGTCAGCGCGTCGGTGACCGGACGGACGATCATCCCGGCGCCGACGGTCAGGTTGCTGACCCGGTCGACCAGGATGAACGCACCGCTGCCGGGCTGTGAGTGGTAGGCGTCGAAGGCCAGCGCGCGGCCGGTGCGGATGCGGCAATGACCGATCTCGTTGAGCGCGAGCTGCTCGGCCGGCTGGTGTTCGAGGGTATTGACGTCGATGCGGTGATGGATGGCCTCCGGCGTTGCCGGCAGCTCGGTGGCGGCCAGCTTCATGTCGTACTGCCGGCCCGGCAGCATCGGCCGGTCGTGCATCCAGACCACCCGCGCGTCGAAGCAATCGCCGACGCGCGGCAGCTGCTCGGCGTGGACCAGCATGTCGCCGCGAGAGACGTCGATCTCGTCGGCCAGGGTCAGGGTCAGCGACTGTCCGGCCACGCCCCGATCGACGGCACGCCCGTGCAACAGCACCTCGGCCACCTCGCTGCGCCGGCCCGATGGCAGGACCACGACCGGATCGCCGGGCGCCACGCATCCGCCGGCCAGCTGGCCGCAGAAGCCGCGGAAATCGGATCGGCTGCGGTTGACGTACTGGACCGGGAATCGCATCGGCCGCCGCGAATCGTCACCGCCGCCGGCCGGCACGGACTCCAGCCACTCGAGCACGCTCGGACCGTCGTACCAGGTCATCGACTCCGACGGCCGGGTCACGTTGGCGCCGGTCAGCGCGCTGACCGGCACGCAGCGGTAGTGCGCGATGCCGAGCTGGCGCGCGAAGTCCTCGTAGTCGCGTTCGATCGCCTCGAAGGTGGCGCGATCGTGGTCGACGGCGTCCATCTTGTTGACCGCGACGAGCACCTGCTCGATGCCGAGCAGGTGGACCAGGTAGCTGTGTCGACGCGTCTGGACCTGCATGCCGCGGGTGGCGTCGACCAGCACCACCGCCGCGCGCGCAGTCGAGGCCCCGGTCACCATGTTGCGGGTGTACTGCTCGTGGCCGGGGGTGTCGGCGATGATGAACTTGCGCGACTCGGTGGTGAAATAGCGGTAGGCGACGTCGATCGTGATGCCCTGCTCACGCTCGGCCTGGAGGCCGTCGACCAGCAGCGCCAGGTCCGGCGCATCACCGGTCGTGCCGTACTTGCGCGAGTCGCGTTCGACGGCGGCCAGCTGGTCCTCGAACACCTGCTGGGTATCGAACAGCAGCCGACCGATCAGCGTCGACTTGCCGTCGTCGACCGAGCCGCAGGTGATGAAGCGCAGCAGGTCCTTGCCGCGGTGCTGCTCGAGGTAGGCGTGGATGTCGAACTCGGTCATGTCAGAAGTATCCCTGCTGCTTCTTCTGTTCCATCGACGAGGCGGCGTCGTGGTCGATCGCGCGGCCCTGACGCTCGGAGGAGCGTGCGACCAGCATCTCGTGGATGATGTCCGGCAGCGTGGCGGCCTCGGAGCGGATCGCGCCGGTCAGCGGGTAGCAACCCAGTGTGCGGAAGCGCACGCGTTCCATCCGCGGCGTTTCCCCCGGCTCCAGCGGCAGCCGGTCGTCGTCGACGACGATCAGCATGCCGTTGCGATCGACGACCGGGCGCTCGTCGGCGAAATACAGCGACGGCACCGGGATGTTCTCGAGGTGGATGTACTGCCAGACGTCGAGCTCGGTCCAGTTCGACAGCGGGAACACCCGGATGCTCTCGCCGTCGGCGACCCGGCCGTTGTACAGGTTCCAGAGTTCCGGCCGCTGGTTCTTCGGATCCCAGCGGTGATGCCGATCGCGGAACGAGAACACCCGCTCCTTGGCCCGCGACCGCTCCTCGTCGCGCCGCGCGCCGCCGAATGCCGCGTCGACCCGGTACCTGGTCAAGGCCTGTTTGAGCGCCTGGGTCTTCAGCACGTCGGTATGGACACCCGGGCTGTGGTCGATCGGGTTGATGCCCTGCTCCAGCCCCTCGACGTTGCGGTGCGTGATCAGTTCGATGTCGTCTTCGGCCGCGACCCGGTCGCGGAACGCGTAGACCTCCTGGAACTTCCAGGTCGTATCGATGTTGAGCAGCGAAAACGGCAGCCGGCCCGGCGCGAAGGCCTTGCGCGCCAGGTGCAGCATGACCGCAGAGTCCTTGCCGATCGAGTACAGCATGACCGGGCGCTGGGCCGTGGCCGCGACCTCGCGGATGATGTGGACGGACTCCGCTTCCAGTGCCTCGAGATGGGTCAGCCGGCAATCGGCATCGGTGCTCATGCGCTCACCTCGCGATCGCGCAGGAAGGCGGCAAAGTCCGCGCCCAGCTCGGGGTGGTTCAGCGCATAGTCGACGGTGGCCCGGAGGTAGCCGAGCTTGCTGCCGCAGTCGTAATGAGTGCCCTCGAACTCGAGGCAGTCCACGCCCTGCTCGTCGATCAGCGAGGCGATCGCGTCGGTCAGCTGGATCTCGCCGCGATGATCCGGCGCGGTGGTTTCGAGCAGCTGGAAGATCCGCGGGGTAAGGATGTAGCGACCGACCACGGCCAGGTTCGAGGGCGCGTCCTCGGGTGCCGGCTTCTCGACGATGCCGCGCACCGAATGGAACCGTTCGCCGGACTCGGCCTCGATATCGACCACGCCGTAGTGCTGGGTGCGCGACGGCTCGACCGCCTCGACGCTGATCACCGAGCGGCCGGTGGCCGCGTAGCGTTCGGCCAGCTGCATCATCACCGGTCGGTCGCCGGCCTCGATCAGGTCGTCGGCCAGGATCACCCCGAACGGCTTGTCGCCGACCAGCGGCCGCGCGCACAGCACCGCGTGGCCGAGGCCGAGCGCTTCGCGCTGGCGTACGTAGACGCAGTGGATGCCCTCCGGCAGCACGCCGCGCACGGTATCGAGCAGGTCCTGCTTGCCGCGCTGGGCCAGCTCGGTTTCGAGCTCGTAGGCCATGTCGAAATGGTCCTCCAGCGCGCGCTTGGTGCGGCCGGTGACGAACACCAGGGTCCGGGCCCCGGCCGCGATCGCTTCTTCCACTGCGTACTGGATCAGCGGCTTGTCGACGATCGGGAGCATTTCCTTCGGGCTGGCCTTGGTCGCCGGCAGGAACCGGGTGCCGAGACCGGCCACGGGAAAGACCACCGTTTCGATGGCGCTGCGGGTCATGGAGCTTGTCCTCGAGACGCGTGACTGCGAGGTATTCTACCCGGCCCGATTTCGGCCTGTCCGGGCCCGGCCGGCGCCGTCATGAAATCGTCATGCCCGTGGCCACCGCGCTTCGTTGGTAACGACTCGGGGCTTCACATCGAAGGCACATCGACCGCCCGTGCGCCGCGGCCGGGTACAGTGAACGATCAACGAGACCGGAGGCCGACTGCCATGGCGTTCCTGATCATCGCGCCGGGTCGCGACACCCGCGCGCTGGAAGCCGAACTGAGACGGCTCGAGCCGGGGCTGGACCTGCGCGTCTGGCCGCAGCTGGGCGACGCCGCTGCGATCCGCTTCGCGCTGGCCTGGAATGCGCCGGCCGGCGTGTTCGGCGACCTGCCGGCGCTCTGCACGGTGGCCTCGCTCGGCGCCGGTGTCGATGCCCTGGTCGACCGCCCGGACCTGCCGGAGACCGTTCCGGTGACCCGGCTGGCCGGTCCGCGACTGGCCGCCGACCTGGCCGCCTACCTGGTCGCGATGACGGTGGACTGGTGGAAACGGCTCGACGAACAGCGCCACGACCGCAGCTGGCGGCCGCGGCCGCCCCGGCCGGCACCGCGGATCGGGCTGCTGGGCCTGGGCCGGATGGGCCGGCGCGCCGCCCAGGCGTTCCGGTCGCTGGACCTCGAGGTGGCCGGCTGGAACCGCTCCGGCCGGGCCGACGACGGCCTACCGGTCGAGTGCGGCGACGACGGACTCGTTCGACTGGCCGGGCGCTCGGACGTGCTGATCAACCTGCTGCCGCTGACCGCCGCCACGCGCGGGATCATCGATGCCCGACTGCTGGCCGCGCTGCCCGCCGACAGCCTGCTGATCAACGTCGGTCGCGGTGCTCACGTGATCGAACACGACCTGCTGGCCGCGCTCGATGCCGGCCGACCCGGGCGCGCGGTGCTGGACGTGTTCGAGACCGAGCCGCTGCCGGACGATCACCCGTTCCGGCGCCATCCCGACGTGGTGGTCACGCCGCACGTCGCCGCGCTGACCGATCCGCGCGAGGCGGCCGAGCTGGCGCTGGCCCAGTGGCGCTGCGTCGAGCGCGGCGCGCCGCCCCCGGACGCGGTCGACCGCGTCCGGGGGTACTGAACGGTCCGCGGCCTCAGCGGCGCTCGAACTTCAGCGTGAAGCGGTCGCTTTCGCCGATCGCCTCGTAGCCGGCCGGGTCCTCGCCTTCGGGCACGTTCAGCCCGGGCGGCAGGGTCCAGACGCCGTTCGGATGATCGGCCGTGTCGGCCGGGTTGGCGTTGACCTCGCTGGAGTCGACCAGCCGGAAGCCGTTGGCCTCGGCGCGGGCCACGACCCAGCTCGACTTGACGTAGCCGTTGAACCGGCTGTCGTCGGCGTCTTCGGGCATGCGGTGACCGACGATGCCGAAGGTCCCGCCGGGCTTGAGCACATCGCGCGCGGCCTGCAGGACCTCATCGAACACCCCGTCGCGCTTCCAGCCGTGCACGCTGCGGAACGACAGCACCATGTCGGCCGAACCGGCGGGACCGAGGTCCGTCGTCTTCGGCGGATGGAACGGCACCACCACCGGCTCGCCGAAGCGCTCGACATCGGCCACCCGTTCGCGCCAGGCAGCCATGGCCGGCTCGAAGTATCCGGGCGGGTCATCGATGCTCAGGTCGAAGTGGCCGGCCACGTACTGGCCCTGCTCGGCCAGGTACGGCGCGAGAATCTCGGTGTACCAGCCGCCGCTGGGGGCGAGCTCGACCACCGTCATGTCCGGCTGGATGCCGAAGAAGGTCAGCGTCTCGTACGGATTGCGGGCATCGTCCCGGGCCTTCTCGGCGGCCGGACGGGCATCGTCGTCGACGACGGCGCGCAGGCGGTCGTCGGCCAGCGCCGGTGCGGCCAGCACCAGGCCGGCCATCAGCGCGCCGGCGGCGCGGAACAGGGCCCGATCATGAGCCGGGGTACGGTTGTGCATGGGGGTTCTCCAGTGGGTCCAGGTCAAGACTGAGGGTCAGGTCGTACAGGGTATGTCCACTTGCCGCGTACTTTCGCTCGAACGGCGTCAGCGGCGCGTCGGCCTCGAACGATACCACCGGGGCCGCCGCGCGGCCATGCAGCGACAGCGCATGCGCGCATTCGTCGAGGTAGATCCGCCAGTTCGACCGCACGGTAAGCACGCCGCCCAGCGCCACCAGCGTCGGAAACACCGGGTGGGCGGGCCAGCGCCGGCCGACCTGGCCGGGCTTGGGCGACGGGTTCGGGTACAGCAGATAGTGCCGGGCCGGCCGCAGGCGGGCCTCGAGCAGCAGGCGCCAGGCGTCTTCCAGCCGGGCCCGCGCCAGCAGGACCGCAGCACCGGTCCGCGGCGCGCGCGCCAGGCGGTGCGCCGAGCGGTCGATGCCGAGCACCTGTGCGTCGGGATGACGGCGGGCCAGCAGCGCCGTCGACGCGCCGGTGCCGCAGCCGGAGTCCAGGATCAGCGGCCTAGAGGGGTCGCGCCAGCGCAGCACCTCGTCGAAGGCGGCACGGCTGCCGGCGTGGATCGGTGCGGCCCAGCGGTGGCGGCGGTGGCGCAGAACGAGTCCGGCCAATCGCGGATGAACGCCGCGCTGCGGCGATCGCACCGGTCGGGACGGCGGGTTCGGCGCGGGGCCGCTACGGGGGAGATCGTCCGAGGAAATGGTGGGCCGTGAAGGACTCGAACCTTCAACCAACGGGTTAAAAGCCCGGTGCTCTACCACTTGAGCTAACGGCCCGCTCGAACGAAGCGCCGAAGTATAGCAGGCAGGCGCCGACCGCGGAAGCCGGACCGGCTCATCCGGTGTCGGCCTTGACGCGCTGGTAGACCGCTTCCTGCTCGTCGAGGGTCCGCTCGGCGAGCGGGCGCCCCTCGGCCTCGGCGGCGGCTTCCATCGCGCGGAAGCGACGCTCGAACTTGTGGTTGGTCCGGCGCAGCGCGGCGTCGGGGTCGAGGTCGAGCTTGCGGGCCAGGTTGGCCACCGCGAACAGCACGTCGCCGAGCTCGTCCTCGAGCCGGTCGCGGTCGGCCGGGTCGAGCTCGGCCTCCAGTTCGTCGAGCTCCTCGCGGATCTTGGCGAGCACCGGCTCGATGTCCGGCCAGTCGAAGCCGACCCGGCCGGCGCGCTTCTGCAGCTTGACGGCCCGGCGCAGCGGCGGCAGGCCGCCGGACACGCCGTCGAGCGCGCTCTGCGCGCCGCCCGCGGCCCGCTCCTGCTCCTTGATCGCTTCCCAGTTCGCGGTCTGCTCGTCGGCATCCATGCGTGGCGCATCGCCGAACACGTGCGGGTGTCGGCGGATCAACTTGTCGGCGATGCCGTTGGCCACCTCGGCGAACCCGAAGGCGCCGGCCTCGCGACCCAGCCGGGCATGGAACACCACCTGGAACAGCAGGTCACCGAGCTCGTCACGGACGTGCTCGAGATCGCCGCTCTCGATCGCATCGGCGACTTCGTGGGCTTCCTCGATGGTGTACGGCGCGATGCTCCGGAAATCCTGCTCGAGGTCCCAGGGGCAGCCCGACACCGGATCACGCAGCCGATCCATGACCTCCAGGATCCGGTCGAGGGCCTTGTGGTTCTCGCTCATTCGGCGTCCTTGGCTCGGGCTTCGGGGGGCAGGTCCAGCGTCACGCGCAGACCGCCCAGCGGGGAGCGACCGGCGGTCACCCGGCCATCATACCCGGACACGATCCGTTCGACGATGGCCAGCCCCAGACCCTGCCCTTCGACCCGCTGCCGGTCGCGCTGGTCGCCGCGGACGCCGCGCTGGAGCATCCGCTCGAACTCCTCGGCGTCCATGCCCGGTCCGTCGTCGTCGACATCGATCTGCAGACCGCGTCGACGCAGGCTGGCGGTGCCCTGGCGCGCCTGGACCCGGACCCGGGCCGCGCCGTACTTGGCGGCGTTCTCGGCCAGATTGCCGACCAGCTCCAGCAGGTCGCGCTCCTCGACGTTGGCGGCCAGGCCCTCGGCCACGTCGAGCTCGAACTCGACGTCGTGGTAGAGCTTGCCGAGCGTACGGATGGCGCGATCCAGCACTGGCCGCACGCCGACCAGGGCGCGCATCGTGCGACGTCCCGAGCGCAGTGCGCGATCGAGCTCGGCACGGACCCGCAGGCGCATCTGTTCGACCGTGTCGCGCAGCGATTCCAGATCGACGTCGTCGTCGTCGAGCTGGGTCCCGATGACCGCCAGCGGTGTCTTCAGGGAATGGGCCAGGTCGCCCAGCGCGCGTCGGTACTGCTCGACGTTCGTGCGTTCGGTCGCGAGCAGCGCGTTGAGATTGGCGGTCAGCGGTTCGAGCTCCCGTGGATAGCGCCCGCGCAGCCGGTCGGCCCGGCCGGCCTCGACGTCACCGACTTCGCCGGCCACCCGCCGCAGCACCAGCAGGGGCTGGACCAGCAGTGCGATCAGGGCCACCAGCAGAATCGCACCGGCCAGCGCCAGCCAGCGCCACAGCACGCTGCCGAACCGCGCCAGGGTCTCGTCCATCCGGTTGCGGTCCTCGGCCGACCAGACCACCAGGTCGACGATCCGGCCGTCGGGCAGTTCCCAGCCCAGCCCGATCTGGCCGCGATGGTATCGGTCCTCACCGGCGGCCAGGAAGCGGCTCTGGCCGCGTCCGATCGAAGCCGCCGGCGGCTGCAGGTCCACGCCCAGCGTCGACGGCGAGCGCCAGCGCTGGAACGAGTCCGGCGCACCGGTCGGCGAGGACAGCCGCAGCCCGGCGTACAGCCCCGAGGCCGGTCGGGCAAGCAGTGAATCACCGAGGTTGCTCGGCGCGACCAGGCGCCCGTCGGATGTGACATCCATGCCGGCCAGGACCTGGAAGGCTGCGCCCTCCAGGCGTTCCTGCAAGGCCAGTTCGGCCGCGCTGCGATACGCCTGCTGGACAGCCAGCCCGATCAGGCCGAGCGCGACCAGCAGAACGACCAGCGCCGAAACGGAAAGACGCAGCAGCAGTGACGGAGCCCGGCGCGGCGATTCGTCCTCGGGGCCGGGCGGCCGCGCGGCGACCGTTGTGTTCGGAGCGGACCCGGACATCGAGGCGGGTTCAGGCGTCCGGACTGAACCGGTAGCCCCGGCCACGAAGCGTCTGGATCGGCTTCCAGTCGCCGTCCGGATCGAGCTTGCGGCGCAGCCGTCCGAGAATCACTTCGATCACGTTCGAATCCGGATCGGCATCGTCTTCGTAGAGGTGCTCGTTGAGCTGGAGCTTCGACAGGACCTGGTCGGGGTGGAGCACGAAATAGGCCAGCAGCTTGTATTCGAACTGGGTCAGGTCCAGCGGCTCTCCGTTCAATGTCACCTTCTGCGAATTCAACTGGACCTTGAGCGGGCCGAACACCACGTCGGAACTGGCGTGGCCGCCGGCCCGACGCAACAGCGCGTTGACCCGGGCCAGCAGTTCTTCGGTCCGGAACGGCTTGGTCAGGTAGTCGTCGGCGCCGTTCTCCAGCGCCTCGACCTTGTCTTCCCAGTGATCGCGGGCGGTCAGGATGAGCACCGGATACCGCTTGTCGGCGCGCCTGAGTTCCTTGACCACGTCCAGGCCGGACTTGCCCGGCAGGCCGAGGTCGACGATCGCCAGGTCGATCGGGTATTCCTGGGCCATGTAGGCCCCTTCGATGCCTTCGCCGCAGGCATCGACGACGAACCCTTCCCGCTTCAGTCGTTCGCTCAGCGTTTCACGCAGCGCCGTCTCGTCCTCCAGCAGCAGAACCCTCATCGGTCTCGTCTCCGATCGTCGGCGGGAACCCGGATCGTCTTGACCACACCGTCGCGGGTCATGATCCGGATCTCGTAGAACCGCCGGCCGTTGCGCTCGACCTCGCGCGCCGAGACCACGCGGGCATCGTTCTGTCGCGCAACGCGTTCGGCGACCTCGCGCAGCGAGTCGGCGCGGACTTCGCCGCCCGGCAGCGCGGCGGCGCCGAACAGCAGGGTCGTCGCCATCAGCCCGGCGGCCAGGATCTGCTTGAAGGAGGTCTTGATCATGCCGCCATTCTAGACCCGCGGTCTGAATCCGTGCTGAACCACGCCTGCGCATCGGGTCGTGACCAACCAACGAAAAAGGCCGCCCCGGGGGCGGCCTTTTCCGAACCTCGGCGTCAGACGCCGAGCGTAGTGCTTACGCCATCATGCGACGGCCGGCCAACCCGCCCAGGGCGAGCAGGACCAGTGCCATCAGCAGAAGGCCCCAGCGGTTCATGGTCGGAATGACCAACGGCTGGCCCTGACAGGTGACGAAGAAGTTCGCTGCAGCGACGTCGGCACCGACGATTTCGCAGGCCACCTCGGCCTGGAACAGGCCCGGTGCGGTCGGCGTGCACTGGAACGAAGCCGCTTCCGAAGCACCGGCCCCGACCGTGAAGCTGATCGGGTCGGGCGTGAAGGTGAACACGCCATCCGGATCGGTCACGGAGCAGGACACGTCGTAGCTGTCGACGGCACCGGCGTTCGAGAACACCAGGTCACCGGCCGGCGTGGTCGTGGCCGGCGGAACCACGCCCAGGTTCAGCGTACCGCCGTCGGCCGGGCTCGAGCCGAACACGGCGTCGGTCTGGCCGGAGCAGGTCAGCGGGTAGGTCACCGGAGCAGCCGTGTCGTTGTTGGTCACTTCCAGCGTGGCCGTCAGCGCACCGGCAGCGGCCGGCGGCGTGCAGGTCACTTCGATGTCGGCACCGCCGTCCGGCGAACCCACGACCGGGTACGGACCGGTGTTGTTGATCGTCACGGCAAACGCCCCGGCATCCGGGCCGGTGATGTTGGCCGGGCCGATGGTCAGCTCCGACGCCGTGCCGGAACCGTTACCGGTGTTGTAGACGTCGATCGCGATCGGCGGCGAGGTCACACCGTTGGTCACCGTGCCGAATGCCAGCGTAGCGCCGACGGCCGGATCGGAGGTGTAGGTCGGGAACTCGTCGAGGATTTCGCAGGTCACGGTAACGCTATCGGTGTCGGCATTGCCGCCATTCGCGTCCGTGGAGTCGAAATCGATCGTGGCCGAGAAGTTGCCCGCGGTAGTGCGGTCGCAGGACACGGTGTAGACCTGGTTGCCACCGGTGGCAATGGTCGTCGTGCCCGCCGGGGTCACGGTGAACGTGCCCGGGTTCGCGCCGCCGAGGGTCGGAGTCACGTCTGCAGGCGCACTGAAGGCGTCACCGGCGTTCGACACGGTCACGGTGTCGCTCGGGTCGGCCGCATCGGTGGTCAGACCGTTCAGCGTGATGCTTGCCGTCGAGGTCGTAACGTCCGGGGTCAGGCCGGAGCAGCTGACCTGATACAGCGGTGCCGGTTCGTTGATCGAGTTGTTGGTCACCTCGACCGCAGCAATTCGCGCTCCTCGCGCAGTCGGCGTACAGGTCAGATCGACCGGCACATCCGCACCACCGTCGGCGATCGTGAACGGCGCCGTAACGACCGTGAAATCACCGGGGTTTGCGCCGGTCAGCGGGAACGCGGTGACTTCGAGGGTCTGATCCCCGATTTCGGAGACCGTGATGTCGGCCGCGGAGGCATCGGCAAGTTCACCGACCAGTGCCGCGCCGATGTTGATCGCCGGACCGCCCGAGGACGGCGTCGATGCATAGCCGGCATTGCCGGTGATCGAACCGGTGATCTGGCCGTCGGAACCGGTGATCGCAACAGGGGCGCCAGTCAGATCCGAACCAGACGCATTGGTGAACGTCAGGGTGTGCGTTCCAGGCTGGTTGATCTGGAACTCCCACTGGCCGATCGGTGCAATGTTGAACGGCGTGATTTCGTCGATCGGAAACGCCAGATCGGCAATGAGGGAGCGAATGATTCCGCTCCCCGCGCCACCCGGCTCGGTGCACGTTGCCGAGTGCGTGGCCGGGATGTTGTTTCCGCAGGTGCTCACGTCGACCGGCGTCAGCGCGGCGGGGTCGTAAGTGATGTCGAACTGGTAGCCGGCAACGTCGTCGGCGTCCAGCGCGGAATAGTCGTAGGTCACGACCACGTTACCGCCAACGGCGCCGGAAGCGCTGCCAACGGTGATGCTGATGTCGGCAAAAGCCGATGCCGAGGCCAGCAGGGCGGCCCCGGCAATGCTTGCCGGAAGAAGTTTCTTGTACAACATGGGTAGTCTCACTCCTGGATTGAGATCGGTGTTCTAGTTATTTCAGGTGGTCCGGCGTGATGTCCACACCCTGTGCGTCGGCAAGGACGACACCGGCCAACTGCGCGGCAGGTGCTGCATCGGCCGAAGCCTGGCGCAGTTCCATGCGCTTGGACTGGTCGCGCGACGGTGCCGTGATGGTCACCAGCGTACCGTCCGGAAGCGGCGCGTTCTCCATCGAGAACACGATCACGCGGAGGTTGCCCTCATCGTTGATCGTGCAGTTCGCGATGTGGCTTTCCGCAACGCTGGTCCCGCACTGGAACTGGCCTTCTGCCACCTTGATCCCCTTGACGTCGAACTGCAGGCCAACGACCTGACCGTCCGAAACGTATTCCACTGTGTACCCGTTACCGCTGGGCTGAACCCACAGGTCATTTCCTGAAGCATTTCCCTTGTCGGCATGAGCCGCGCCGGCCGACAGCGCCACCACAGCGGCTGCAGCCAGGATTCGATGATTGATGCGCATGATTCGGATCTCCTTTAAGGAATGGTGGCGAACTTTACTGGGTGACCTGGCAAGCGCCAGTCGTACCCGCCAGCGTGACGATCTGGATCACGTCCTGGACGTTGATCTGCCCGTCCTGACTGCAATCCGGCGTGCCATTCGCCAGTGCACCGCCACCTGCTTCGGTAACGATCTGGATCACGTCCTGAACGTTCACGATTCCATCCGCATCGCCATTGACGTTGCAGTTGCAGAGACGACCGACCGCGGTGCTGCGACGCGACTCGTAGGCGTCGAAATACGTTGTGCCGGTATGCGTGTTCAGGTTGCCGAGCCGAACCGACTGCAGCTGCGTGCCGGCGTTGCTGAGCGTGGTGTTCTCGGACGCGGTTGCGCCGTTGACCGAAAGCGAGATAACGCCAGAACCGGCGCCCTGCGCCCAGTCGATCTCGATCGAGTTCCAGGCATTGCTGGTGCCGGCCTGGCTCACGGACTGCCCCGTAGAGGTGTCGGTCAGGGTGACGTTACCGGAGGCGTCGACCGTGACGTTGAACCGCTCGCTGCCGCCAGCGGTATCGCCGTAGCCTGCGTAGATTTCGGCCGTGTCGCTGTTGCCGGCCCAGAAGTAGGTCCGCGCGACGATGCGATCGATGCCGCCCGGGTTGTTGTCCTGGACGTACCCGGCGCCGGTAACCTCCATGCCGCACAGCCCGGCGTAGCGAGCGATGCTGTCGGTCAGCGGATCACCCGCAGCCACAGCACCGCTGTTGCTGCTCCAGTTATCGAGCGTGCAAGCCATCGCGGCCTGGCCGGCGAATGCTGCGCCCAGCAGCAGAGCGCCCGCGGCGGCCGTGCGTCCGAGGATGGATTTCGAATTCGTGTTTCTCATGAGAACCAACTCCTGAATGTCATCGATTTCAATATGTTGCAACAACGGTAAGATTGCGTTCAGCGGGTCGCACCTTGGGCCCTCGGTATCTTGCACACTCCCCGCCGGGGTCTGTTTCCAGACCGCCAAGCGCGATAGTAGCAGCATTCCTGCCGGGTTTCCAATCCCCGATCGGAGCCAGAACCCGCCCGGAATTCGTGACTCCCGTCACGATCCCGCACCCCGGACGCGCCCGTCGTGCAGATTCGCGACTGCGCCTTCCATTCTTATAAACGCGTTCCGTGACGAAATCACGTCAAGATTCAGCACGATTCAGAAGATTTCGGCGATGCAGCAGCGCAGCGACCCCCCGGCCTTCTCGACCTCGTCGAGCTCGACGGCGTGAATCCGGAAGCCCCAGCCCTCGAGCTGCTGGCGCTTTTCGGGCGCCAGTGCACGCCAGGCGGTCGCGCTGAAGAACAGGTCGTCGAGGGTCACCGCCAGGCAATTGCCGGCGAAGGCCTGCTTCTCCTCCCGGGTGATTTCCAGCACGCGGCCCGGAAAGGCCTCGGCGATCGCGGCGGGTACGGCCGGATCGACGAAGGCGTCGGGGCAGATCACCAGCGCCCTGGAGGCCAGCACCGACATGACCACGTTGGTGTGGTACTCCTCCGGCTTGAGGTCGAAGCGGAAGGTCAGGGCCAGCTCGAACGCATCGTGCATCGCCCGGCAGCCCGCCTCGTCGACCCGACCGGTCATCCCGCAGAATCCCAACCGCCGCGCCCGGTCGATGACCAGCGCACCGGTCAGCTCGGCCACGCAGGCCGGGCCGGCGGCGAGGTCGATGGTCTGGTATTCCATCAGGTCGGAAAAGAACGCGCGGATGTCCGGCCGCTCGGCCTCGCGCTGGCGCTCCGGGTGGCGCATGGCGCCGACGATGAAGCGCCCCGGAATCGTCGCGAACACGTTGTTCGGGAACAGGTCGTCGGGATTGGCCTCGCGGCCCGGGAACCGGATCACAGGAATGCCGCAGCCGGCGATGGCATCGGTCAGACGCCGGTGCTGCTCGAGGGCCAGCGACGGGTTCACGCCGACGGTCAGGTCCATGTAGCGGTTGTCGCGGGCGGCCTGGCGGGACAGACGGAACTGGTCCGGTTCGACCAGGAACACCGCCCGCGGCACGGCGGGTGAATCGTCGGTGAGCCAGTCCTGTCGGATCTGGTCGAGAAAGTCTTCGGGACGGGTAACGATCATCGGGTCGAGGCGGTGGATTCGGGAAAGCGCCCGGCAACGGCGGCGCCATTCTCGGGGCCGGGACCGATCGCGTCAATCCCCTCGTCGATCATCCCCGCCGCGCCCGGAAGAAGGCCCGCAGCCGATCGCCTGCCTCGTCGCCCAGCGGCCCCTGCTCGATGCGGCAGCGATGGTTCAGCGCCGGGTGGTCGAGCACCTGCAGCACCGAACCGCCGGCCCCGGCGCGCGGATCGCGGGCGGCGAACACCACCCGCTCGACGCGCGCATGGACCAGCGCCCCGGCGCACATCGCGCAGGGCTCCAGCGTGACGTACAGCGTGGTCCCCGGCAGCCGGTAATTGCCGACCGCCGCGGCGGCCGCGCGCAGCGCGACGATCTCGGCATGGGCGGTCGGATCGGCGTCGGAAATGACCCGGTTACCGCCCTCGCCGAGCACGCGGCCGTCGGCATCGACCAGCACCGCCCCGACCGGCACTTCGCCGCGCCGCTCGGCGGCGTCGGCCAGCGCCAGCGAGCGCTGCATGAGCCGAAGGTCGGCTGAACACTCGCGGGGCGATGGATCGGATGCACTGGGCGAATGCGTATCGCGGGTCACGGTTCGAATCTCCGGAAGACGAACGGCTCGGCGGTCGATGTCGAAGCCGCCGGACGGACCGCCACTCGCGCGAGGGCCGTTGATGGCGGGAGCACCGGGCAGGGTCCCGGAACATAGTACAGAAGAGTTCCGCCGTTGAGCCGATCGGCAGCGGCCCCGACCCGTCACACCACCCGGCTTGGCTATACTCGCGCCTTGCTGCCGCCTCTGGTACTCCGACCCCGATGATCCACGACGCCCGGACCGACCTGCCGGAAGTTCTCGAAGCCGACGTGGCGATCGCCGGCGGCGGGCCGGCCGGCATCGTGCTTGCGCTTGAACTTGCCGAGCGGGGACGTCGGGTGCTGCTGATCGAGGGGGGTGGCCGACAATCGCCGAACGGCGGAACCTCCATCTACGACAACACGACCAGCGGTCGGCCCTATCCATTGACGGGCTCGCGCCTGCGCTGGCTCGGCGGAACCTCGAATCACTGGGGCGGCTGGGTGCGACCTTTCGATCCGCGCGATTTCACCGATGCCCCCTCGGGCGATCTGCCTGGCTGGCCGATCGACGCCGACGCACTGAATGCCGGTTACCGCCGGGCCGCGGCATGGTGCGAGGTCGGAAGCGCCGACTACGATGTCGGGCGCATCGGCCTGGAGCGTCGCGCCCGGCTGCTGGACCTGGCGAACACCGGCTTCGAGCACCGGGTGTTCCGTTTCAGCCCGCCGACGCGGTTCGGCTCGCGGTACGCGGAGAGCCTGGATCGTTCGGAGCTCATCGATTGTCGCGTCAACCTGAACCTGGTCGAGCTGCAGCAATCCGAAGACGCGGTGTCGAGCGCACGCGCCGTCACGTTCGAAGGCCGATCCTGCACCCTTCGCGCCCGGCATTTCGTCATTGCGATGGGCGGCGTGGAGAATGCGCGCTTCCTCCTCGATCAGGCACGCGTGCCCGGCAACCAGGCCGGGCTGGTCGGCGGCGGATTCATGGACCACTTCGGCTTCACCCCGGGGCTGATGCTGGCCGATGCAGGGCTGCAGTACGAGCGCGGTCGGATCGCCGGCGACGACCTGATGACCGTGATGGCGCCCTCGGCCGGCACAGAGGGACCGAATTCCTGCGTGCTGCTGACCTCGACCGCTCCCGACGACATCCTTCCGCCGGCCTACTGGACCAATCGCACCAGCGGTAACGCGGCGGGCGGTCACTACCGGATCAGCATGATCAACGCGCCGACCGCGCGTCGGGAGAGCCGGATCACGCTCGGCGACGAGCGCGACCGGCTCGGCCTTCGGCGCCCGCACCTGCACTGGCACCTGCCGCCGACCGAATTCGAACCGGTCATCGCACTGTTCGAGCGCTGGATGGACGCCATCGGCGCCCGCAACCGGGCCCGGATCAAGTGGACCCGCAAGACGCCACCGGACGAGAACGACAACGTCGGCGTCGGCTACCACCACATGGGCACCACGCGCATGTCGGCCGATCCGGCCGATGGCGTCGTCGATCCGGATGGCCGGGTCTGGGACCGGGACAACCTGTACGTCGCCGGCAGCTCGGTCTACCCCGCCGCCGGCTTCGCCAATCCGACCCTGACCATCTGCGCGCTGGCGGTCCGCATGGCCGCACACCTCGATCAACGACTGGAGGCCTGAACGATGCGCCGGCGAGCCCTTCTGAAAACCACCGGCCTGACCGTCATCGGCCTCCAGTTCGGCCTGCTGGCCGGCTGCAGCGACGAGGCGTCCGATCCGCTCGCGATCGCGCCGTCCGATCCCGGTGCGCCGGCCGCGCTGCGCGCCCTGGCCGCGCGACTGGAGGGCATCGACTTCGTCGGGCCGGTGTGCGTGGATGAACTCCGCAACCCGGCGCCGCTGACCACCCTGCTCGAGCGCCTGCAGGCGACCTCGACCGACTCGCTGGACGAGGCGATCACCGTGGCGCTGCAGCAGGACTTCCGGGCCGGCGATCGGGTCGACATCGCCGGTTGGCAGCTGGCTCGCACCGAATGCCTGTTGCTGGCTGCGGCTGCGACCGCACGCGGCCTGCGCGATCCGGCGCGTACCGGACCCGGCGCGCTGCGGTTCGAGGACTTCGCCACCATCGAGCGCTGGGGGCCGGACGAGACGATCGAAGGGGCGACGTTCAACCCGACCGGCGACGGCCGCGGCGGCTTCTGGGTTCGCGTCGCCGACCCGGTACCCGCCTCCACCCGGTTGATGCTCGACGGTGTCGAACTCACCACGCGCTTCCCGGCCGGCGGGGTCACCGCCAGTCTCGAACCGGCCCACATGGAACGGGTCATCGCCAAGCCCGGCATGTACCCGCTGCTGATGGTCGACACCGCTCGCAACGTCGCGCAGCGGGTCGGCTATCTCACCGTCCGCCCCCGCCCGCCGGCAGCGATACTGGCCGACGGCTCGACGTCCAGGGCATTCTGCGAAGTCGAGCGCTGGGGACCGGATCACGCGCCGCAGGGCCAGGCCTTCAACGAGCAACCCGACGGCAGCGCGGCCTTCTGGATCCGGATCGGCTGCGCACCGACCGAAGCGGTGCTGCTCCTGGACGGCACGCCGCTGGATACCTCGGTCCGGCCCGGGCTGGTCTCGGCTCGCGTTCCGCACTTCGCCGAGCTCGAATCGGGCGAGCACCCCCTCGTGCTGCGCGATCCGGCGTCGGGTGAAGCGCTGGACATCGGACGCTTCCGGGTCCTGTAGGCCAGGCCGGGCTCCAACGAATCGATGGAATGCGCCCCGTCGGCGGGCGCGTTTATCGACGGTCGGCATGCTGCACGATCTGCCGTCGGCGGCGTCGTGCCGCGTTGCGGCAGGTCCGACTCGCGGTCCATCCGCTCTTGTCCATTGCAGGCCCCGAACCGGTCTGGGATACTTCCGCGGCCCGATCAGGAAATGACCCACGGGAAGGATTCGAAGCATGCCTTCATTGCAAGCCCTGCCGTTGCGAGATCCCCAATTGCGATCCGAGCAAACGCGATCCGAGCAAACGCGATCTCGCCCATCGAACGCACCCGGCGCGCCTGGCCGGCGCCGCGTGCTGTCGCTGATCGGACTGGGCCTGCTGGCGCCGATCCTGCCGATGGGCTGCGCCGACCCGCACAGCGAACGGATGGCCTGGCCGGAACTCGCCCGAAGCCTGACCGGGATGGACGACGAAACCGGACGACGGATCGGTCGATCCTGGGCCGAGCAGAAGACGGGGGCGGAGGCCCTGCCCGAGATCGACGGCGGCCGCTGGGCCGGTGACGGATTGCTGTACGCGCCGGGCACCGAACCGCTGAGCCAGCTCGAAGCCCGGGTCCGCGCGCAGTATCTGAAGCAGGAAACGGCCACCGTGGACGGCTGGGTTCTCAGCCGGCTCGAACTGGACGTGCTCGCCCGGCTCGCCGAGACGACCGGATGATCCTCGACGCGAGGAATTCCGCCGTCGAACTGAATCGACGTACGCCGATCCTGATCATCGGCGGCGGCGTGGCCGGGATCACCCTGGCGCGCAAGCTCGCCCGCCATACCCGGGTGACTGTGCTGGAAGCCGGCGGTTTCGAACCCGAAGCCGATGTTCAATCGATCTACGAAGGCGAAGCGGTCGGCCTGCCCTACTCGCTGACCGCGACTCGACTGCGTTTTCTCGGCGGTACGAGCAATCACTGGGGCGGCTGGTGCGGCCGATTCGACGACCTGGACTTCCGCGTTCGAGACTGGGTGCCGCACAGCGGTTGGCCGATCGAGTCGTCCGACATCGCGCCGTACTATGCCGAAGCCGCGGACCTTCTCGATCTCGGTCGCGCCGAATTCTCGCCGGCCGCGCTGACCGACGATCCGCGCCTCGCCGCGTTCACTGCCAATCCCTGGCTCGATCACCGCGCGTTCCGATTCAGTCTGCCGGTCACGCGCTTCGGCGCCAAGTACCGCGGCGAACTCGAGGCCAGCGACACGATCGAGCTGCTGCTCCACGCCAATGCGACCGAACTGCGGATGGACGAAGCGGGCGGCCGAATCGCCGAGGTCCGGGTGCGGACCCTCGACGGCCGGCGCGGCACGATTCGCGCCGGCACCGTCATCCTCTGCTGCGGGGCCATCGAAAACGCGCGCCTGCTGCTCGCCAGCCGCAACCAGGTGGACCACGGCGTCGGCAACGCACACGACCGGGTCGGTCGATTCTTCATGGAGCACCCGCACGTCAACCTGATGGACCTGCTGCCGCGCGACATGGACTGGTGCTACGGACAGATGGCGCTGCGCAAGGACGGAGACCACTGGTTCGGATTCGGGCTGACGCTGAACGAAGAGGTGATGCGCGCAGATCGCTGCCTGAACCTGACCGCCCACTTCATGAACCGCGAATGCCAAGCCGGCGAGACGGTCACGGTCTCCGCGATGTTCGAGCAGGCACCGAACCCGGACAGCCGAGTGACGCTGTCCGACGCCGTCGATGCGCTGGGCCTGCCCCGGGTTCGGCTCGACTGGCAACTCACCGAACTGGATCGCCATTCGTTCCGGCGGGCCGCGCAACGAATCGCCGGCGCGCTGGGCAGCATCGGTCTCGGTCGGGTACGGGTCGGCGCCTGGGCCGGCGACGACCCGCCCGAGCGGATCGGCTACGGTTCACACCACATGGGCACCACTCGCATGGCGGCCTCGCCGCGCGACGGCGTGGTCGACGCCGACTGCCGGGTCCACGGGCTCGACAATCTCTACGTGGCCGGCAGCAGCGTCTACGCGACCGGCGGTCCGATCAACCCGACCTTCACCCTGACGAGCCTTGCCCTTCGACTGGCCGATCACCTGCAGGGCCGAACGACAGGTCCGTAATCAGACAGCCGAGCTCGCGCGCATCGCCGGAAGGCGAATGCACCGCAGACGACTCGATGCGCACCCTGATCGTTCCTCCGGCGGCGAACGTGGTCGGCAACTGCAGCGGGTCCGCGCCCCGCTCACCGCACGGAATTTCAGCGAGGTGCCGACCGTCGACGGTCACGGTCAGCATCGGCGCTTCCGGCCAGTCCTCGGGCAGAAAGGTGTCGAGCCGGAGTGCATCGACCGGCCGGCGCGGCGTGAACTCCTCGATCAGCATCGCCCCCATCCAGCCGTCGTCGAAGCGCGGCTGCAGCAAGCGCGGCTGGACCTCCAGCGCCGCATTCAAGGCGCGGTACGCTCGCCCGGTGTCCTTGAGTTCGAAATCCCGATCGCGGATGCCGCTACGCTGCACGAAACCGGTGCTGTTGACTTCGTGCAGCGTGACCGCTCCGTCGGCTTCGAGCCGCAGGCGGCGCGCGCCGAGCTCGTGCTCCACGCAGACGCGCTGTCGAGGGCCGGCGAACTCCAGCGCCGCGAAGGCGTCCTGCCCGCCGCCCTGGAACGCGTCCAGCCGCGCCGTCCCGTCGACCGCCGTTGCCGCGACGCACAGCTCCGCGATGTCAGGCCGACCTTCGATGCTGTAGGCGAAGCGCCGGAGGTCGGTGGCCAGCGTCGCGCCGTCGCCCAGGTGAAGATCGGCTCCGTTCAGCTCGACCGCTCCGGTGGTCGTCCAACCGGCCAGGCCGACGAAGAACTCGGGGTTGGCGATGGCGTCGTGCGCGTAGTCGGCCCAGGTCCAGACCCCGACCCCGCCGGTGCGGCCCTGCAGCACTTCGGCGGCGCGGTTCAGGAACTCCGACACGTCCTCATGCGGAATGCGACCGTTGCTCTCGTAGCCCGGCGTGAAATCCTCGAACAGGAACTGGCCGATGAAGATCTGCCGCGGACCGGCATGTTCGGCCACTTCGTCGAGCTTCCGCGCGAGGCGGTCGGCGGCGAGCTCGGGGCTGAGCAGTTCGCCCCGGTTCTCGCCGCCCATGCCCGGCGCCCAGTACAGCGTCACCCAGTCCGCCCCGGGCAGCGACCAGACCGGCCGATGGTCGAACCAGCCGATGATCTCCTCGCCGTCGTAGATCGGGTCGCTGTCGATGCGGATCTCCATCGACAGCTTCGGAAACCGGGCGCGCGCCGGTTCGAAGAAGCGCTCGATCCAGGCCTCGGACATGAACTCGAGGAACAGCGCGTAGGCCGGCGTGCGGCGCTCCGGGATCAACACGCGGCCGGACGGATCGGTCGTGAGCCCGAAACGCTCGACCGCTTCGTCAATGTCGTAGCGGTCGAGCAGCCAAGCTTCGAACCCGGTCGTCCGCGCCGCCTCGCGGCGGATCGCTTCCGGCGCCTGACCGAACCAGGTCACCGTCCACAGATCCTCCCACGAGAAGAACCCGAACTGCAGGCCCGGAACATCACCGACGGCCTGCCACAGCGCTTCGATGTAGTCCAGCCAGGCACGATAGTGCGTCTCGTCCTGCCACAGCTGCATCAGCCGCTCGGCAGCACCCGGATCGATCCAGTCCCAGGCGTACGAAATCCGGAGGATGGTCTTCAGGCCCATCGCGTCGGCCTGCTGCATCAGTCCGCGCAGCCGGGCCACACGTTCCGGGTCGAGCTCGCCGGAGCGCGGATCCGGCGCGAAGCCCGGCCACGGAACGAGAAAGACCACGGTGTTGAACCCGTCGTCGAGCAAGCGCTGGAAGTCCCGCTCCGCGATGGCTTCGAGTTCGGTGTTCCAGAAATTGACCGGCCAGGCCTCGCCGAACCAGTGCGCGGCTCGGATGTACGGATCGGCCGCCCTCTCCGGCGGCGGGACGGCCTGACTCGGTGCGGCCTCGCCCGGCGTCTCCACCGTACGCAGCTGCAGGACCACAAGAATGGCGACCGGCACGAGAACCAGCGCGATGAGCAGGAGTCGCTTCATGACCGATCAGTGGGCCACGCGGGTCGTTCGGTCGCACTCAGCCGCCGCATACGCGCCGTGGGCAGGGCGCGCAAAGCGCGCGTACCGGCCCGAGCGTCGAGCGAGGGGAATTCGGCCCACGGCGCCTGTGCGACGGCCGTTCGGGAGCCCCGGTGCCCTCGACGGATCACTCCCACTCGATCGTCGCCGGCGGCTTGCCGGAAATGTCGTAGACGACCCGCGAGACACCGTGGCACTCGTTGATGATCCGGCGCGAGACGTGGTCGAGGAATTCGTGGTCGAGGTAGGCCCAGCGCGCGGTCATGAAGTCGATCGTTTCCACGGCGCGCAGCGCGATGACGTATTCGTAGCGGCGCGCGTCGCCGACCACGCCGACGGACTTGACCGGCAGGAACACGGCGAAGGCCTGGCTGACCTTGTCGTAGAGGCCCGCGGCGCGCAGCTCCGAGATGAAGATGTGGTCGGCCTTCTGCAGCGGCTCGACGTACTCGGGCTTCACTTCGCCGAGGATCCGCACGCCGAGGCCCGGGCCCGGAAACGGGTGGCGCATGACCAGCTCGGCCGGCAGGCCCAGCTCGACGCCGATCCTGCGCACTTCGTCCTTGAACAGTTCGCGCAGCGGCTCGATGAGCTTCAGGTTCATGTCCTCGGGCAGGCCGCCGACGTTGTGGTGCGACTTGATCACCTTGGCCTTGCCGGTGGTCGCGCCGGCCGACTCGATGACGTCGGGGTAGATCGTGCCCTGGGCCAGCCACCCGGCCTCGCGATGACTCTTGGCCGCGGCGTCGAAGACCTTGATGAACTCGCGGCCGATGATCTTGCGCTTGGCTTCCGGGTCGGACACGCCGGCCAGCGCCTCCATGAACTGGTCGCGCGCGTTGACCCGCTCGACGCGCACGCCGAGGTGCTCGGCAAAGGTCGCCATGACCTCGTCGCCTTCCCGGTAGCGCAGCAGCCCGGTGTCGACGAAGATGCACAGCAGCTGGTCGCCGATGGCCTGGTGCAGCAGCGCGGCGACCACGGACGAATCGACGCCACCGGACAGGCCGAGCAGCACGGTGTCGTCGCCGACCTCGTCGCGCACGCGCTGGATCTGGTCCTCGATGATCGCCTCGGTGGTCCACTCCGCGGCACAGCCGCAGATGTCGTGGACGAAGCGTTCGAGAATGCGCCGGCCCTGCGCCGTGTGGGTGACCTCCGGATGGAACTGCAGCCCGTAGTAGCGGCGCTCGTCGTCGCCCATGCCGGCGATCGGCGCCGAGGCGGTGGTGCAGATCGTCGAGAAACCCTCGGGCAGCCGAGTGACCTTGTCGCCGTGACTCATCCAGACTTCCAGTACGCCGCGACCGGTTCCGTCGATCCGGTCCTCGATGCCGTCGAGCAGGCGGCATTTCGTGCCCAGCGCGACCTCGGCGTAGCCGAACTCCTTCTCGTCCGACGGCTCGACCGCGCCGCCGTAGTGCGCGGCCATGGCCTGCATGCCGTAGCAGATGCCCAGCAGCGGCACGTCGAGCTCGAACACCACGTCCGGAATCCGCGGACTGTCCTCGTAGCCGACCGATTCCGGCCCGCCCGACAGCACGATGCCGCTGGCGCCGAAGTCGCGGATGGCCGCTTCGCCGACGTCGAACGGCAGGATTTCGGAATAGACCCCGATCTCTCGGATCCGCCGCGCGATCAGCTGGGTGTACTGCGAGCCGAAGTCGAGAATCAGGATTCTGGAGGCGTGGATGTCGGTCATGGCGAGGCTGCGGCGGATCCTGTGGGGTATTTTCGCAGATTCACGCCGTCGGGCGCGCGCGGCTGGCCGGGAATCTCCGCGCTTTCCGATTGATACTGGGTGGAACCCGCACGCGCACCGGCGGCCGGCCGCGGGCGCAGCGCTCCACGATCACCCCACCCGCGAGGCGCGAGCAATGAAGACAACCCGATTTCTGACCTTCCTGGCGGCCCTGCTTGCCGCGGGCGCGGTCCATGCCGGCACGACGACCACGGTGACCTATCAGGGCCAGCTGCGCCAGGCCGGCGCACCGTTCACCGGCCTGGCGGACCTGGAATTCCAGCTCTACGACCAGGCCACGGACGGCAACCCGGTCGGTGCGCCGCAGTCGCGACCGGACTGGCCGGTGGAAGACGGGCTGTTCCAGGCCGAACTGGATTTCGGCGTCGATGCGTTCACCGCCCAGGTCCGCTGGCTGGAGGTGCGCGTGGGAGGCACGCCGCTGTCGCCGCGCCAGGCGGTACGCCCGTCGCCGATGGCCCTGTTCGCACTGGCCGGCAACGAAGGACCGCAGGGTCCGCCGGGCTCACCGGGCGATTCGCACTGGGTGCTGGACGGCAACGCCACCTACTACACCGCCGGGCCGGTGGGCATCGGCATGACCGCGCCGGCCAGCGACTACGCCCTCGGCGTGTCCGGCGGCGTCGTGGCGCAGCGCGGCAGCGATCTTTTCAGCCCGCAGCTGCTGCTGTTCGAAACCCAGCCGGACGGCTTCGCACGCATGGAGTTCCGCAACTCGGGCCGCGCGCGACTCTGGTCCATCGCGACCCGGTCAGGCGGCAGCGACCCGACCACAGGGGCGATGAATTTCTACAACACGACCGGCGGGGACCTGTTGACCCTCCGCGGCGACGGTCCAGTGGGCATTCGCACCACCGATCCGCTCGCACCGCTGCACCTGCGCTCGCAGGACCAGTGGGCCCCGGGTGTGGGCACCGGCCGCGGCGATTTCTACGTAGGCGACGGTGACGTCGGCCTGTCGATGGGCGTGGCGCTTGGCGGGGGCGGGCGCGGCGTGAGCCGCATCTGGACCCGCGGCGGCGTGGAAAACCTGTTCCTTGGCTCGGCCGCCTACGGCACCACGGTTTCCATCCTGCCGGGCCAGGTCGGCATCGCCAACAGCAACCCCGGAAATACGCTGGACGTCAACGGCGGCGTGCGCATTCGCGGACTGGCTCACGGCGGGGCGGCCAGCGTTCCGGTCCGGGTCGCACCGAACGGCGATCTCGTGACCGGCTCGGGAACGACCCAGCACATCGCCATTCCCGCAGCCGCGTTCCGGCCCGACAGCGACAACGTGGATTTCGTGGTCAGTCAGGGGGCCTTCGTGCTGATGGGCGCCGCCCGCCTGGATGCGCCCGTCCATCTGCCGCACGGAGCGACGATCACGCAGGTCCAGATCTGGTACGAAGACAATGTCCCCGGCTCACTGGAGTTGTCGTTGCGAGAGTGCGACCACGATACGGACTTCTGCGGCAACCGGATCTTCCTGCCGACCGCCGGTGCGGTCGACGGTCTCCGGTCGGCGACCTTCAATCTCTCGTTGACGATCGACAACCTGAACAACAGTTACGTGCTGTCGGTCTTCAGTCTCGTATGGAACGGTCTGGACACCCGGGTCAACGGGGCCCGGATCAGCTACACCTTGCCATGAGACGCCCGACACCCCGGACGGCCGGGGGTGCCCCGGCGCGGCATCAACCCAGCTTGTAGTTCGGCGCTTCCTTGGTGATGGCCACGTCGTGGGCGTGGCTCTCGGTGACGCCGGCATTGGTCACGCGGACGAAACGCGGCCGGGTGCGCATTTCCTCGATCGTCGAACAGCCGCAGTAGCCCATCGACGAGCGCAGTCCGCCGAGCATCTGGTGGATGACGCTGCCGAGCGGGCCTTTGTAGGGCACCCGACCCTCGATGCCCTCCGGGACCAGTTTCTCGGCCTCGGTGTCGCCCTGGAAGTAGCGGTCCGACGAGCCCAGCTGCATCGCGCCCAGCGAGCCCATGCCGCGGTAGCTCTTGTACGAGCGGCCCTGGAACAGTTCGACGTCGCCCGGGGCCTCTTCGGTGCCGGCGAACAGGCTGCCGATCATCACCGCCGAGGCGCCGGCGACGATCGCCTTGGCCAGGTCGCCGGAAAACCGGATGCCGCCGTCGGCGATCACCGGCACGCCCTTCTTTGCCATTGCCGCCGCCGCGGCGGCCACCGCGCTGACCTGCGGCACGCCGACGCCGGCGACGATCCGGGTGGTGCAGATCGAGCCCGGACCCTGGCCGATCTTGACCGCATCGGCACCGGCCTCGACCAGCGCCTCGGCCCCGTCGGAGGTCGACACGTTGCCGCCAATGACCTGGACATGCGGGTAGTGCTTCTTGCACCACGCGACCCGGTCGAGCACCCCCTTGGAGTGGCCGTGGGCGGTATCGACGACCAGGATATCGACCCCGGCCTCGACCAGCGCCGCCACGCGGTCGTCGGTATCGCCGCCGGCACCGACCGCCGCGGCGACCAGCAGTTGCTCGGAATCGTCCTTGGCGGCGTTCGGGAAGTCGCGCGACTTCTGGATGTCCTTGACGGTGATCAGCCCGCGAAGCTGGAACTCGTCGTTGACCACCAGCACCTTCTCGATCCGGTAGCGGTGCAGCAGTTCGAGCACCTCGTCCTGGCTGGCGCCCTCGCGCACCGTGACCAGCTTTTCCTTGCGGGTCATGATGTTGCGGACCGGGTCGTCGAGCTTCTTCTCGAAGCGCATGTCGCGGCTGGTCACGATGCCGACCAGCTCGCCGCCGTCGACCACCGGCACGCCGGAGATGTTGTGCCGGCGGGTGATCTCGATGACTTCGCGGATCGTGGTGTACGGATCGACGGTGACCGGATCCTTGATCACGCCGGCCTCGTACTTCTTGACCACCCGGACCTGGTGGGCCTGCTCCTCGACGGTCATGTTCTTGTGGATCGTGCCGACACCGCCGGCCTGGGCCATGGTGATCGCCAGCCGGGCCTCGGTCACGGTGTCCATGGCCGCCGAGATCAGCGGAATGTTGATCTTCAGCTCGCGGGTGATCCAGGTCGTGAGATCGGCGTTCTTGGGCAGGACCTCGGAGAAGGCCGGCACCAGCGAGACATCATCGAACGTCAGGGCTTCTTCGATCAGGCGCATGGCGGCATCTCCGGCAGGTAAATCCCGTAATTATATCGCGAATCGGCGTCGGGTCCCACGATTCGCGTACGACGAAGGCCACCGCTACACTACGGCGCTTTCACGCCGGAATCCCCGATGAGCCACGACGCCCCCGCCGCTCCCGCACCGCACGGCTTCCGCATGCCCGACACGCTGGCGCTGATGTTCTTCCTGATGATCGCCGCGCTGGTGCTGACCTGGATCCTGCCGGCCGGCAGCTACGAGATGGTCACCAACGAGGCCGGGCGGGAGGTGGTCGTGGCGGGGACCTATGCCGTCATCGACGACGCCGAGATGCTGCCCCCCTGGGCGCTGTTCACGGCGGTTCCGCGGGCCATGATGGAGGCGGCCGACATCATCTTCTTCGTGCTGATCATCGGCGGCGCGCTGGCGGTCATCCGCGAAACCGGCGCCATCGAGGCCTTCCTGTCGAAGTTCGTCACGCGCTTCGACCACCGCCCCGCCCTGCTGATCGGTGCCGGCATGTTCATCTTCGCGATCGTTTCGGCCACGCTCGGGATGGCCGAGGAGTTCATTCCGCTGGTCGCGATCCTGATGGCGATGTGCCGGGCGATGAAGATGGACGCGGTCGCCGCGATCGGCATCATGGTCTGCGGCTACTGCATCGGCTACGGCGCCACGCTGGTCAACCCGTTCACGCTGTTCATCGCCCAGGGCATCGCAGAGCTTCAACCGGGTTCGGGCCTGTGGTTCCGCGCATGGATCTTCGTGCCGTTCCTGCTCATTGGAATTCACCACGTCTGGCGCTACGCGAGGAGGGTCCAGGCCGACCCCTCGGCCAGCCTGGTGGCCGACATCCCGGGGGCTCAGCCGCCGGCCGTCGAGGAACAGCCCGAACTGGACCGCACCCGCTCGCTGGTCATCGCGCTGACCGCCGGCGCGATCGGCCTGATGATCTGGGGCATCACCCAGCGCGCCTGGTACCTGGATGAACTCGGCGCGATGTTCATCGGCGTCGCGATCGCGGTCGGGCTGGTCGCCCGGATGTCGGCCGACCGGATCGCCGTGACCTTCAGCAAGGGTGCCGCCGAACTGGCGGGCACCGCCGTGCTGATCGGCTTCGCCCGCTCCATCGCCCTCCTGCTCGAGGATGGCCAGGTGCTGCACACCATCGTGAATGCGATGGCCGAACCGCTGGTCGGCCTGCCGGCCGAGCTGTCCGCGGTCGGCATGCTGGCGATCCAGTCGGTCATCAACCTGTTCGTGTCTTCGGGCTCGGGCCAGGCCTACCTGACCATGCCGCTGATGGCACCGATCGGCGACCTGGTCGGCGTCGAGCGCCAGGTCAGCGTGCTGGCCTACCATTTCGGCGACGGCTTCGTGAACCTGGTCGCGCCGACCAACCCGGTGCTGATGGGCATCCTCGGCCTGGCGGGCATCCCCTACCTGCGCTGGTTGAAGTTCGTGCTGCCGCTGCTGCTGAAGCTGCTGGCCCTGGCCGCGGTGTTCATGGTCGTGGCGGTGCAGATCGGGTATCGGTGAGGCTGGGATTAGGGGAAAGGGGCGAGGGGCGAGTGAACGCTGGGGGCCTGGCGGGCGTCGGCGCTTGCTTCGGAGCGCAGCGCTTGTCGAGACGCCGGCAGGGACGAGGGGAGAGGGGCGAGTGACATCGGCGACGGCAGCCACTCCAAACCAGTCCCTCTCCCCTGGTCCCTGTTCCTAGTCCCTCTCCCCTGGTCCCTTGTCCCGGCCGTTCAAGGGCACTGCCCCTGGACGATCCGCGTCAGGTCGAGGGTCTGGTCCTCGAACTGCGGCAGCACCGAGTCGACGTCGATGGTCGCGTTGTTGCAGTCGCTGAAGGTCAGCGTCAGGGTGCCGAACGGGGTGCGCACGACCTCGTCGGGGTCGAAGTTCGCACCGAAGCCGGTGCCCGAGGTGATCACCGTATCGGCGAACACGATGGTGTCGCCCTGGATGGTCCCGGTCCCGATCAGCCAGGCCGGTTCGCCGTCGAGGTAGGTGTAGAAGGTGATGACGTGCAGGCCGTTGGTGCCTTCCACGGCCAGCTGGAAGCCCTCGCCGGAGCGATCCGGGTCGAACCAGTTCCCGGCCCGGACCGCGTTGGCCGGATCGGGGATGCCGCCCGCGCAGTCGACCGGGACGATCTTCTGCATCGGCAGCACCACGTCCTCGAAGCCGGCCACGATCGGGTTCATCGTCACCGCGCCGCTGTTGCAGTCGTCGAAGTCCATGCGCACAGTGCCGAACGGAATCCGGTTCACCTCGTCGGGGTCGAAGGCCGAACCGTAGTCGGCCCCGCCGGTGATGACCATGTCGGTGCTGACGAAGGCGCCGTCGGCCACCGTTCCCGTGCCGATCATCCAGACCTGGTCGGTGGAAAACGGATCGTTCCGGTTGTAGACGTAGCAGGTCAGGATGTGCGTCGATCCATTCGCCTCGCGGGTCAGCTGGCAGCCTTCGCCGGAGCGCTGAGGATTGAACCAGTTGCCCGACACCGGCGCATCGGACGTCACGCCGCCGCAGCCGAGCACGCGGACGTCGTCGACCAGCCAGCCGTCGCGGTCGCCGATCGAAGAATCCGTGGCCAGGCGATAGCGCAGCCGCACCGTCTCGCCGGCAAAGTCCGACAGGTCGATCGCGTAGTCCTCCCAGCCGCGCGGGTCACCGCACCAGGCCGGCGATCCGGCCAGTGGATTCTCCCATTCGTCGGAAATCGGTCCGTCATGCGGCCGGAATCCGATCCGGTCGCCGCTCAGTTCGGTCCAGCTGCCGCCATCGTCGGTGGAGATCTCGAGCACCGCGCCGTCGAAACAGCCCGAACCCGCCGACTCCATCTGCTGGCGATTCTGGAACCGCAGGCTCAATGCCCCGGCAGCCGGCAGCTCGATCGGCGGCGAGACCAGGCGCTGGTCGCTGATCGAGTCCACGTTGATCGCGTTCCACGAGGTCGTGCCGCTGACCGAGTCGCTGGTGATCTGCGCCCAGGTGTTCTGGACGCTGCCGGCGCCCAGCGTCCAGCCGTTCGGGCCGGATTCCATGTCGTCGGACCAGAACACCGTCGCTTGCTGGCCGATCGGACACTCCCCGGTCTGCGGAGCGGTAATGAACGAACGGGTGGCCGAGGGCGCGGCGGTGCCGCAGCCGTTGCGGGCGGTGACGCGCCAGAAATACTGGCCGCGCGAGGCCAGCGACACGCTGACCACGGTCGCACCGCGCACCACCTGGTCGAAGACCACGTCGCCGAAGGCGAAATCGGTTGCGACTTCGACCCGGTACCCGGCTGCCTGGCCGGAGCCGGTCCAGCTCAGTTCGACCTCGCTGTCGTCGATCGTCGCCGCGTTGGCCGGCAGCGCCGGGCTGACCGGGGACGGCACGCTGCTGCCGAGGTGGAACGGCACCAGCGCGGAGCCGGAGCTTCCGCCGCTGGCGCCCTGCACGGTGATCGAGGCCGCGCCGGTCGTTGCGCCGGCGAGGTTGCCGACGGTCAGCGTGGAGCTGCCCGACGGGGTGACCGGGTTCGGCGAGAACGACGCGCTGGCGCCGGCCGGCAGGCCGCTGGCCGACAGGCTGACCGGCGAGGTGAAGCCGGCGTCGCCGTCGACGTCGATGTCGATCTGCACCGAACCATCGGTCCGGCAGGCTTCGACGAATCCGCCGGCGTAGTCGAGCCGGAACGGCGAGGACCCGATGCCGTCGACGAACTGCGCGCCGCTGCCGAGCGGATCGAGGTGATCGCGCATCCGCGTCGACGGGCTGCCCAGACCGTTCCAGGCATGCGCCAGCTGGCCGTAGAAGTCCGACAGGTCGACACCGGTCGCGCCGCAGAAGGCCGGCCCGCCGGACAGCACGCCGACCAGCCGCTGATTGGCCGAATACAGCGGTGAGCCGGAGGAGCCCGGCTCGGTGACGCCCGGCGGAATGGTCGGCGGCTGCGGCGACGGGATGCCGGCGACCACCGGAGGATCGGGGTGCCAGAACGCGTGCCAGTGCACGCCCTGGGCGAACGCGATGGAGCCTTCCTCGAGGTCGCTGTCGACGAAGGTGATCCGCTTCTCGTCACCGCTGGGGTGGTGGATGCTGGCGCACAGCCCGGCGGTGCTGCCGGCTTCGCCCTGCGGCCCGCAGCTGGCCGGCGCCGACCGGCGGTCCCAGCCGGCCCAGAACAGGTCCAGCGACGGATCGGCCGGGTCGTCGAACTCGACCAGCGCGAAGTCCGAGCAGTCACCGGGATCGCTGCAGGTCTGGGCCGAGAACGGATCGCTGGTACCGGCCAGGTAGACCGCGCCGCTGCTGGTCTGCGAGGCATCCGGCGGGTTCACCTGGGAGCCGGCGGCCGCGCCCGGCGTCCGGCAGGTCGGCCACTCGTAGTTCCAGTAGGCGACGATCGTCGAGCTGTTGCCGGGTTCGACGCCGCAGTGGCTGGCGGTGGCGAACAGCATCCGTCGATCGTTGGCGGTGTTGTTGACCAGCGAGCCGGTACACAGGAACTGGCCTTCCAGCGTGTAGCGGGCCACCGACCGGCGCGGCTCGTTCCACGGATCGTCGGGGGCGAGACAGGCCACGTCCATGTTGCAGCTGCCCGAACGCGCCCCGCCATCGCTCTTGTCGCAGTCGGACTCGCGCTTGCCTTCGCCCCCGGCCGATGCGGGCTGGCGATAGCCCTGGGCGACCTGGCCGAAGCCGCGATAGCCCTGGTTGACCCGGGCCAGCTCCAGCGAGACCTCGTGGCGCGTTGACAGCGGCGCTTCGAGCTCGATGATCACGTCGCCGGCCGCAAGCACCGGCGTCCAGAATTCACCGTGCTTCTCGTTGATTTCCGGGCCGTACGGACCGAGCACGCGGCTGCGGTCGAGCGTGCCCTGGCCCGCTGCATCGGCGGGATAGATCCACAGCTTCGCGCCCTCGACCAGCTGGACGTTTCGGAATCCGAAGTTCAGCGACACCGCGTCGGGCGCTTCGATCCGCAGCCGCCACCAGGCCGTATCGGGCCCGGTCGTCCAGCCACCGGACCCGGCCGGCGATTCGACCAGGTCGAACGGCAGCGCGAAGCGCGGCGGCTGACCGAAGGCCTCGGCCACGGCATCCTCTGCGGCCAGCTTCGGCGCGTCCAGCGGCGGCAGCGTGCGAAGCTCGATCGGCGCACCGAGCTCGGCGCCGGCGCGCCAGCTGGCGGGAACATCGGGGCCTGCAACGGCGAGCGTCGCATTCAGGACCAGGGCGAGGAGAAGGAACTGCGGCAGGCCGGAACGGGGCATCGGGGCATCCTGTGCGGGGTAGCACCGATTATCCCGGCTATCGGCCGCATCGGGCAAGCGCCGTATCGAACATCGTCCGGGCCGGGTGACCACGGGAAACCGCCCCGGAAGGCCGGGGCGGTCGGATCAGTGTGCAGCCGGAGGACGGCTCAGGGCAGCGGCGTCTCGAAACCGTCGGCGAAGATCTCCTCCTGGACCACGATGCAGCTCTGGACCCGGACATCGTCGATGTGCCAGTCGTCGGCGGCCACCGAACTGTCGGTGCCGATCCGGTAGCGGAACTGCAGGGTCTCGCCCTCGAGCCCGGACAGGTCGACCACGGTCCGGGTCCAGTCCTGTACCCCGCACCAGGCGTCGCGTCCGGCCAGCGGGTTGCTGAAGCCGTCATCGATCGGACCGGTGTACGGGTTGGTCTCCAGCCGGCTGCCGTCGACCGGCAGCCAGTTCGCGCCGGCGTCGATGCTGTACTCCAGCACGCCGCCATCGAAGCAGCCGGCACCGCCGTCCTCCATGTCGCGCTTGCTCCAGTACTGCAGCGTCAGCGGCGAAACGCCCGCCGGCACCGCGATCGGCGGCGAGACCAGCAGCTGGTCACTGACGGTCGCGATGTCCAGCCCGCGCCACGAAGTGCTCGGGCTGTTGGCGTCGGTGGTGCTCTGTTCCCAGGTGTCGGTACCGACCAGCGCGCTGGTGGTCCAGCCGTTGAGGCCGCCCTCGATATCGTCCAGGAAATACACCTCCGCGGCGGTACCGGGCGAGCAGTCGCCGGGCGCCGATGCGGTAGTGAACGAGAACACCGCGCTTGAATCCGCCGTGCCGCACTGGTTGCTCGGCGTGACCCGCCAGAACAGCTGGGTCGAGATCGGCAGCGGGGTGGTCGGCTCGAAGCTCGTGCCGCTGACGCTCTGGGACAGGAGAATCGTGCCGAAGCCCGGATCGGTTGCGACTTCGAGCAGGTAGGAGATGGCCTCGGTCGAGGCCGACCAGCTGAACACCGGTGTGCTGGAAACGTTCAACGCGCCATCGGCAGGCGCCGCCAGGGAGGTTGCCGGCGGTACGATGCTGGAAATCTCGAGCGGCACGCCGAGGTTCAGCGGGTCTTCGCCGGCGGCCGTGCCTTCGATATCGAGCAGGTAGCTGCCGGCCGTCACGCTGCCGAGGTTGCCCAGCGTCAGCGTCGAGCTGCCCGGCGGCGTCACCGGGTTGACCGAGAGGTTCGAACTCGCGCCGGCAGGGACGCCGGTGACCGACAGGGTCACGTCGTTGGTGAAGCCGGCGTCGGCCTCGACATCGATCACCACATCCAGCGTACCGTCGGTGGTGCAGGCGCCGGCCACCGCCGGCGTTGCGGCCAGGCGGAACGGCGAGGCGGCGATGCCGTCGATGAACTCGGCCCCCGTATCGAGCGGGTCGAGGTAGTCGCGCACCCGGGTCGTCGGTGTCCCGAGGCCGTCCCAGGCATGGGCCAGCTGGCCGTACAGGTCGGACAGGCTGGTGCCGGTCGCGCCGCAGAACGCCGGTCCGCCGCTGAGCACGCCGATGAAGCGCTGCTCGGCGGTGTACAGCGGCGAGCCCGACGACCCGGGCTCGGTCACGCCGGGCGGGATGGACGGCGGCTGGGGCTCCGGAATACCGGCGACCACGGGCGGATTCGTGTGCCAGCGGGCCCGCCAGTGGACATCCTGGGCGCCGGAGATGTCGTCGACGAAGTAATCCTGTTCGACGAAGGTGATGCGCTTTTCGTCGACGCCGGGATGGTGGATCGATGCGCACAGGCCGTCGGTCGAGCCGGCCGCGCCCTGGGGGCCGCAGGTCGTCGCATCGCTGGTCGTGCGGCGATCCCAGCCCGCCCAGAACAGGTCGAAGGCCGGATCGGCCGGGTCATCGAGCTCCAGCAGCGTGACGTCCGAGCAATTACCGGGCGTCGAGCAGCCGCTGAACGGGTTCTCGGTGGCCGCGAGGAACGAGGCCCCGCTGTTGGTCTGACTCGGGTCCGGCGGGTTGACATCGGTGCCCTCGGGATCACCCGGCGTCCGACAGGTCGGCCACTCGTAGTTCCAGTAGACGACCAGCGACGGGGCGGTACCGGCGTTCAGGCCGCAGTGGGTGGCGGTCATGAACAGCATCCGGCGGTCATTGGCGGTGTTGTTGACCAGCGAGCCGGTGCAGGTGTCGGTGCCGCCGACGACCATGGCCCCGACCGAGCGTCTCGGGTCGTTCCAGGGATCGTCGGGCGCCAGGCAGGCCACGTCCATGTTGCAGGCGCCGGAGCGCGCCCCGCCGCCTGCATCCTTGCTGCTGCAGTCCGAGGACTTGCCTTCGCCGATGCCGAAATCGGCCTGCCGGTAGCCGAGTGCGGCCTGGCCGAAGGCCCGATAGCCCTGCCCGACCTGCATCAGTTCCAGCGAGACCCGGTCGCGCAGCCGGGTCGGTACGTTGAGTTCGATCACCGCCTCATCGGCGGCCAGCACCGGCGTCCAGAATTGCCGATGCGCTTCGTTGATCTCCGGCCCGTAGGGACCGAGAACCTGGTAGCGGTCCATCGTGGCGTTCTTCTCGGCCTCGGCCGAATAGATGTACAGCCGTGCGCCGGGCGGCAGCTGCACGTCGCGGAAGCCGAAGTTCAGCGACACCGCCTGCTCGGCCGAAACGCGGAGTTTCCAGACCGAAATGCCGTCGACCGGCTCGAACCACTGGCCGTCGAGCAGCGGGCTGCGGCTGATCGCATGCGGCACCGCGAAGCGCGGGGGCTCACCGAGCGCTTCGTCGAGGTCGTCTTCGAACGCCAGTTGCTCGAGATCGAGGGGCGGGTACTGGATCGACTCCACGGGCTCGGCGCCGCGAGCATCGGGCGCCGACCAGCTGGCCGGCGGCTGGGCCAGGACCGGGGCTGCAAGCAGCGCACCGAGCAGAAAAACCAGGCAGGAACGGATAGAAGACACGGTCACTCCATGAATCGGATGACGCTCGATTATTCTGGAACCGGGACCCGCGCGTCAAATCCCTGTCACGAAATCGCCCCGGAAGGCCGGGGCGATCGAAGGTTCGTCCGCGAGCCGTTCGGGCTCAGGGCTCAGGGCACCGGCGTCTCGAAGCCGTCGGCGAAGATTTCCTCCTGGACCACGATGCAGCTCTGGACCCGGACATCGTCGATGTGCCAGTCGTCGGCGGCCACCGAACTGTCGGTGCCGATCCGATAGCGGAACTGCACGGTCTCGCCGTCGAGCCCGCTCAGGTCGACCACGGTCCGGGTCCAGTCCTGCACGCCGCACCAGGCATTGCGGCCAGCCAGTGGATTGCTGAAGCCTTCATCGATCGGCCCGGTATAGGGGTTGGTCTCCAGCCGGCTGTTGTCGACCGGAACCCAGCTGCCGCCGCCGTCGATCGAATACTCGAGCACGCCGCCGTCGAAGCACGCCGACGGCCCGTTGTCTTCCATGTCGCGCTTGCCGTAGTACTGCAGGGTCAGCGGGGAGGCGCCGGCCGGCACCGCGATCGGCGGCGAGATCAGCAGCTGGTCGCTGACGGTGGCGATGTCCAGTCCGCGCCAGGAGGTGCTCGGGCTGTTGGCGTCGGTGGTGCTCTGTTCCCAGGTGTCGGTACCGACCAGCGCGGTGGTGGTCCAGCCGTTGATGCCACCCTCGATGGTATCGAGGAAGTAGACCTCCGGCACGCTGCCCGGCGAGCAGTCGCCGGGCGCCGAGATCGTGGTGAACGAGAACACCGTTCCGGCCGGCGCGGCGCCGCACTGGTTGCTCGGCGTGACCCGCCAGAACAGCTCGGTCGAGGTCGGCAGCGGCGCGGCCGGCTGGAACGAGGTGCCGTTGACCGTTTCGCTGAGCACGAGGGTCGAGAAGCTCGCATCGGTGGCGACCTCGAGCAGGTAGTCGGTGGCCTGCGCCGCGGTGTCCCAGCTGAACAGCGGGCTCTCCGACACGTTCAGCGCGCCGTCGGCCGGCGCGATCGGGGTGGCCGCCGTGGGCGCGGCATCGGCCACGTTGACCAGGACATCGACCGTCTTCGGATCGGTGCCGGTGGCCGTGCCCTCGATGGTCAGGGTGTAGTCGCCCGGTGCAACGCTGCCACCGACCTGGATCGATGCCGTCGAGGTGGCCGGCGGATCGGACGGAAGTGCACTGGCCGGCGTGATGCTGCCGGTGATTCCGGTGGGCAGCGCCGGATTGAAGGCCAGCGAAACGGTGTTGGTGAAGCCATTGATGCTGCCGATCGACAGCGTGACCGGATCGAGCGGGTCGGTGCTTTCGGCCACGCAGGCCTGCTGCTCGAGGTTGTCGCCCGACAGCAGGAAGGTCGGCGTGCCGCAGGTGTCGAACCGGAACGAAGCGATCCGGGTCGCCGCGGTCGGCTGGGTCGCCGCGCTGCCGTAGTTCGAGGTGAACCAGAACGTGCAGCCATCGGCGGGATCGACGCTCATCGACGAGTAGTCGCCCCAGCGCGTCGAACTCGTGTGGTTGCCGCTGCCGGCCACGATGGTGGTCTCTGGCTGGTCCAGCGTACCGAGCGGCGCACCGACACTGCGGCCGGAATAGGTCAGGCTCGGGAAGATGTTGCTGTCGTTGGACAGGTTGAACCCGATCGCGATGTTGCCGGTCTCGTCGATGGCGCTGGCCGCCATCCAGCGGTGGTCGACGCTGCCGCCCGGAATATCGGGCGCGAAGTCGCCTTCCTGGTGCAGCGTCCAGCTGCCGCCGGCACCGCCGCTGCGACGCAGTTCGAACCAGCGCACGCCGGCCTGGTCGGCCTCGCTGACATCGGTCGTCAGGTTGCCGACGATCGATTCATGGGTGCCGAAGTTGCGGTACTTGGGCAGGTTCATGATGACTTCGCGCAGCGGGTCCAGCGTGACCGAGGTGCCGGGCTGCGGAAAACAGGCAAACGCGGTGAAGCCGCACTGATGGGAATCGATTTCGGCGATGTCGATCTCGATCGGGCCGACGATCGAGGAATTGGCCGGGGTGTCCCAGTCGACGTTGAATTCCCAGATCTGCAGCTGGTCCGCGATCGGATCGTTGCTGCCGGGCGAGTGAGCCTCGTCGTCGAAATGGCGAATGAAGATGCCGGGCGAACCGGCCGGCGGCGCGGCCAGGCCGTCATGGTCGACCGGCGGGATCATCGCGAAACCGAACGCCGACGGGTCGGTGATCGTGAAACGCTGCTGCGTCGCCGGATCGCCGGCCAGCATGCTGACGCGGTCGAAGGCGTACAGCGCGGACGTGGTCTCGTTGGTGCCGACGTAGTAGGCGTCGGGCCAGACGCCGTACTTCGGGTAGTCCGGGAAACTCGGCGCGGTGAAGTCGTAGGCGAACCAGCCGCCGCTGATCGGGTCGCTGGTCTGCGCGACGTACACGCACATCCGGTTGCCCGAACTGGAAAACTCGGTGAACACCCAGCGCCCGGCCAGCTCGTCGTAGAGCATGATCGGATCGCCGAGTCCACCGTCGCAGGGCGTCCCCGAGCCGCCGGGAATCAGATCCGCCAGCGTGAACGGCCCGGCCACCACGCTGCCGTCGGTCTTGTCGTGGAAGGTATAGCGGGTTCCGCCCGGGCCGTTGACGGCCTGGACGAAGTAGTCGGGGCCCACTTCGCCGTTCGGGTCGTGCGGATTGGAGCCGGTGTTCAGGCCTTCGACGTTGACCAGCGGGGTCTGGAATCCGTCCGCCCCGCGAGTGACGACCGACGCCTGGCGATCGAGCAGTTCGCTGCTGCGGATCGGCGGATTGACCGGCACCGGATCGACGATGGCCGGCTCGCTGCGGCGGCGGGGAATGACCCGGATCGGGTCACCCGGCTGCCATGGCTCGACGGTCGGCAACGTGCGCAGGTCGACGTCGATCCTGACCGGCTCGACCGTGGCGACGAAGTCGGCCCCCTGCCGGATCGTCACCCCGTCGGCCCGGGTCCGTTCCTCGGTCTTGGCAAACTCGTAATCGAGCACACGAGCATGACCCGCACCGAATGCGAGCAGCAAGGTCGCCGACGCTGCGGCGGCGAATCGTCTGGATCGTTGCATGGTGACTCCCTCTACGGATTCATTTCGGCGTCGGCGGCGGGCATCGCTACGGCCTCGGCCAGGTGGGCTTCATGGACTTCGACGCCCTGCCCGGACGCCAGGTGCACACGGTTGACCGGCCGGTCGGGCCGCTGGTGGGTTGCGACAAGCCGTCCGGCGTGTTCGACCAGCGGATAGGCCGAATACACCGCGTCGGTGCCCTCGACCTGCAGTTCGAACGCGGCCAGGGTCGGCAGGAAGGCGACGACGATACCTTGATCGGAGCGAGCGTCGAGACGGCCCCAGCGCGCATACATCGGCCGAACCTGGACCCGGCCGGATTCGCTGCGGACCTCGATCGGACCGTCGTTGACGACCTGGACCGACCCGGTCGTTGTGCGCACGCGGAGCGGGTTGGCGGTCTTCCTGGCCTTGACCAGGCCGTCGCGGGCTTCCAGCGCCAGCGGATGTCCGGCCGGCACATACAGCGCCAGATCGACCCGACCGGTGCGTGACGGCGTGAGACGCGCATCGGCGAATTCCACAACCAATTCGGCGACGCCGTCGACGACGCGCTGGCGAAACACCGGCGGTGCCGGCGGTTCGGCCCCGATCCGCTGCACCGCGGCGCGGACGCGGTAACTGCCCGGCCGTTCGGCCGATCGGACTTCGATGTTGCCCCATCGGTTGACGACGCGGATCGGCTGGCTCTCGTCCAGCTTGTCGCTGTGCAGATCGACGTTTGCGAAGACCATCGGCGGGTTCGCGCGGTCGCGATCGAAACCGGCCGGGTCAGCGCTGCTGCGCGAGGCCGGCTCAGGCGTAGAGACGCAGCCGGCCAGCAGAAGGAGTGCGGAAATCAGAAAGTTCGGGCGACGCGAAGCATTCAAGAGACGACTCGATATCGATAGGATGCGCTTGAATTCTGTCACGCACGCTGCCCGGCTGCAAATGGCCGGCTGTCGCCGTCAGTCGACGTACAGTGAACTGACCGACTCGCCCTCGGCCATCCGGCGGATCGTTTCGGCCAGCATCTGGGCCACCGACAGCTGCCGGATCCGGCCGCAGGCCCTGGCTTGTTCCGAGAGCGGAATGGTGTCGGTGACGACGATCTCGTCGATTCGCGAGCCGGTGATGTTGTCGATGGCCGGGCCGGACAGCACCGGGTGAACGCAATAGGCCACGACCTTCTTCGCGCCCTCGTCCTTCAGCGCGCCGGCCGCCGCGCACAGCGTCCCGGCGGTGTCGATCATGTCGTCGACCAGCACGCAGGTCTTGTCGCGGACGTCGCCGATCAGGTTCATTACGGTGGCTTCATTGGCGCGGGGACGGCGCTTGTCGATGATCGCCAGGTCGGCGTCGAGCCGCTTGGCGATCGCCCGGGCACGGACCACGCCGCCGACGTCCGGCGAGACGACGATCATGTCGTCGTTGCCGTAGTGCTTCCAGATGTCGGCCAGGGTCAGCGGCGAGGCATAGACATTGTCGACGGGAATGTCGAAGAAGCCCTGGATCTGGTCGGCGTGCAGGTCGACGGTGACCACGCGGTCGGTGCCGACCACGCCGATCATCTTGGCCGCGACCTTGGCGGTGATCGGCACGCGCGTCGAACGCGGCCGGCGGTCCTGTCGGGCATACCCGAAGTACGGCACGATCGCGGTGACCCGGCCGGCCGAGGCGCGCTTGAGCGCGTCGATCATGACCAGCAGCTCCATGAAATTCTCCGCCGCCGGCTGACAGGTGGGCTGGATCACGAAGATCTCGCGAGCGCGAACGTTCTCGATGATCTCGACCATCACCTCGCCGTCGCTGAAGCGACCGACGTTCGCCTTGCCCATCGGCACGCCCAGGTGCCGGGCCACGGCGTGGGCCAGTTCCGGGTTCGCGTTCCCGGTGAAGATCATCAACGACGGCGTGCTCAACGATCGGCTCCCGCTTCGGATTCTCGAAGGGATGGCAGGGACGGCAGGACTCGAACCTGCGAATGCGGGGATCAAAACCCCGTGCCTTAACCAGCTTGGCGACGTCCCTGCAGTTAGCGTGCTGCTCCGCTCCGGAGCGGTTCGGACAAGAACCGCGCCGGCGGTGCGAAGTATAGCGGCTCGTCGGACGGGACGCGACCGGAAGCCGGCAGATCGCGACGCTCGAACGACCATCCGGTCAGGGCGGCGCGGATGCGATAAGGCGGCAGGCGCGCCTCGATGCGGGCCGGCATCAGCACCGTGTAGCCGGGCGGCACCGAGAAGCGGCGAAAATCCAGCGACCAGTCATCGACGGCCAGCGCTTCGAGCGTACCGTCGGGCGCGAAGGCCAGCCGAGCACGCTCGGGCGCCGGCATCCCGACCAGCCAACGAGTCATCCAGCGCACCGGAATCGGCCAGCCGGTCGCCTCCCGGACCAGCCGATCCGGGTCGGGATCGAGGCGAGGCTCGAGGTCGGTGCCGGTCAGGCGCGCGCCATCAGGGCCGAATTCGAGCCGCCACTGCTGGCCGCCGGCCAGCGTGCGCAAGTGGACCCGGTGGGTCTGGCCATCGGCGGCCCAGTCGAACGCCAGGCTGCCGCCGCGCTCTCCGTCGGACAGGCCGAGCCGGCCGCTGACCGACCACTCCGGATGCGCTGCGAGCCAGTCGGCGCGATCGGCCAGCCAGGCGCCCTGCTCCCGCACCTCGCGGGTGGGACCGCAGCCGGTCAGGGCCAGCCCGGCCAGCGCCATCGCCCATAGCGTCCGGCGCATCAGGGCGCGGGCGCAACGCGATCGACGGTGGCGCGAAAGACCGCATCGTCGGCAAACGCGGCTTCGCCGCGCTCGATCCAGTCGCGAGCCTCGTCGAAGCGCTCCAGCGTCCACAACACGTCGACCAGGTGGGCCACGATCTCGGGGTTGAAATCGCCGTCGACGGCGCGTTCCAGGTACGGCAGCGCCTGCTCCGGCCGGTCGAGCTTGAACAGCACCCAGCCCATCGAGTCGAGAATGGCCGGGTTGTCAGGATCGAGCGCCAGCGCGCGCTCGATCAGGCGGTAGGCCTCGCGCTGCCGGTCGGTCCGGTCCGACAGCGTGTAGCCAAGCGCGTTCAGCGCCAGCGCATTGTCCGGGTCGCGCTGGATCAGCGTGCGCAGGTCCTGTTCGGCCAGGTCGAGACGATCCAGCCGCACCGCGATCATTGCGCGTCCGTACAGCAACGCGCTGCTGCCGGGCATCTCGATCAGGGCATCGTTGTACACGCTCAGCGCTTCGTCGCCGCGCCCGGCGGCGAACAGCAGTTCGGTCTCGATCAACCAGGACTGCTCGGTCTGCCGGGGATCGGGCAGCGCGCGCACTGCGGCGAGCAACTCACGCGCCTCGTCCAGCCGACCGGACTCGCCGAGCAGCGCGGCCCGGCGCAGATCGGCGTCCGGCCGCGCCGCGCCGTGGACTCGATCGTACCAATCGATCGCTTCGGCGTCGCGACCGATCGCCTCGGCGGCCAGCGCACGCAGCCAGGCGGCCCGAGCGGGATCCCCTTCATCATCGACCTCGACCAGCGCCGCCCAGCTGGTCGCCGCGTCGTCGGCACGGTCGAGCTGCTGCTCGACAAGCGTCCGCGCGTAGAGCACCCGCAGGTTCTGCGGCAGCTCGTCGAGCACCGCCAGGGCCGCTTCGCCGTCACCGCGCGAGCGCAGCAGTTCGACTTCGGCCAGGCCCGGACCGACCGGATCGTCGGCGGCACGCCGGGCCGCGGCGTAGAAGGTCCGCGCCCGCTCGCCATCGCCGGTTTCCTCGGCCAGCCTGCCGGCCCACATCGCCACGCCCTCGGCTGGGCGCGCCTCGAAGGCCCGCGCCGCGGCGTCCAGCGCGGCGTCGATGCGGCCGAGCTGAACCTGCAGCCGGCTGCGCTGAAGATCGCCGAACGCGGGATCATCGGCCGGCGCATGTCGGTCGATCAGCGCATCGAGCAACGATTCGGCGGTCGTTGCCGAATCGGCGGCCGGCAGCAGCGCGGTGGCCGCGCCCCACAGGTCCGGCGCGCTCGGCTCGAGCGCGATCATCGCGTCCAGGCGCTGCCCGGCAAGCTCCGGAAGACCCTGCCGAAACGCGCTGAGCACCGCCATCTGGCGCGGTGCGGCCTGCTCCGGCGCCAGCGCCAGCCAGCGTTCGGTGGCGCGATCGACGGCCGGCCACGCGTCCAGCGCCGCGGCCAGTCGAGCCGCCTCTTCGGCCACCTCCGGCTCGTCGATCCGGTCCATGGCCTCGAGATAGCGCGCCAGCGCGGTCTCGTAGTCGCCGACGTCGCGGGCCTGGCGAGCGTCGGCCAGCACCTGCAGATCCTCGTCCAGCATCGACGGGGCCGGCGTCCGATCGCTCGAGCCGGTGCCGGCGCAGCCGACGAGCAGCACCAGCAGGCCGAACGCGGCGCAGGCGCGGGCCACCGACACCGATCGCCGGCGGATGTGTCGAGCTTCCTTGATTTGATCGCGGGGAACGCCGAAAATGTAGGGTTTGTCCGAACCTGGTTCGCGCATGTCGCTTCTTGCCCTCGGGCTGAGTCACCAAACGGCGCCGGTCGCAGTCCGCGAGCGCCTCGCTTTCGTGCCGGACCGGCTCGGCGATGCCTTGTCTGCCCTGAACGCGGAAATCGGCATCGACGAATGCGCGATCGTGAGCACCTGCAATCGGACCGAACTCTACGTGGTCGGTTCCGAGGCTAGCATATCGGCGCTGGCCGACTGGCTGCACCACTGGCATGGTCTGGCGCCCGGCACCTACCGCGAAGAACTCTACGGATACGCTGGCAATGCCGCAGTCGCTCACCTGCTGACCGTGACCTCGGGAATGGACTCGATGGTGCTCGGCGAGCCGCAGATCACCGGTCAGGTCAAGCAGTCCTGGACCGCAGCGCGCGCGGCCGGCACGCTGGGGCCGATTCTCGACCGCTTGTTCCAGCACGCCTTTCAGACCGCCAAGCACGTGCGCACCGAGACCGGCATCGGTCACAACCCGGTCACGCTGCCGTTCGCCGCGCTGAAACTGGCCCACCAGATCCACGGCGACGTCCGCCGCCTCGGCGCCTTGATGGTCGGTGCCGGCGAGATGATCGAGGACTGCTGCCGACACTTCGCCGGCCAGGGCCTGACCCGGATGACGATCGCCAATCGCAGCCCGCGGCGGGCCGAGAAACTGGCCGCCGAATTCGCCGCCCGGGCGATCGGACTGGACGGACTGCCCGAGGCGCTGCACGAACACGACGTGGTCGTGGCCAGCACCGCCAGCCCGGAACCGGTGGTGACCTCGGCGATGGTCCGCGAAGCCCTGCGCCGGCGCCGGCGACAACCGCTGTTCGTGCTCGATCTTTCGGTGCCGCGCAACGTCGAGCCGGAAATCGGAGAACTCGAGGACGTCTATCTGTACACGATCGACGATCTGCGCGAGATCGCCCAGCGCGGCCACCAGAAGCGACTCGAAGCGCTGGAATCGGCCCGCGAGATCGTCGCCGCGCAGACCCATGCCTTCCAGCGCTGGATGAACCTGCACGGGACCAGTGCGACGCTCAAGCAGCTGCGCGAGCAGGCGATCGACGAACGCGACCGCCTGCTCGAACGCGCGCTGCGCGACCTCGGCGCCGGCCATGACGCCGAGGACGTGCTGCGCAAACTCGGCCACCGGCTGACCAACCGCCTGCTGCACACCCCGAGCACCGCGCTGCGCAGGGCCGCCGAGCACGGTGACGATCCGCTGCTCGAGGCCGCGCGTCGACTGCTGATCGACGGAGACGACGAGTGAATCCGGGCATGCAACGCCGCCTCGAGCAGGCCGCCGAACGCTTCGAGGAGCTGGAACGACTGCTGGCCGAACCGGACCTGGCCCAGCGCGCCGACGAGTTCGCGCAGCTCAGCAAGGAGTACGCCGACCTGCAGCGGATCGTCGAGACCGCGCGCGCCCTGCAGGCGCTGGCCGACCGGGACGCCGAAGCGCGCGGCCTGCTCGAGGACGATGAAATGAGGGCCATGGCGCGCGAGGAGCTCGACGCAGTCGCCGCCGAGCGCGAACCACTGGAGCGCGAACTCCGACGCCTGATCGTGCCGGCCGATCCGAACGATGCCCGCAACCTGTTCCTCGAGATTCGCGCCGGCACCGGTGGCCAGGAAGCGGCCTTGTTCGCCGGCGACCTGCTCCGGATGTACACCCGCTACGCCGAGCGCTGCGGGGACACCGTCGAAATGATTTCCGGCCAGCCGGGCGAAGCCGGCGGCTGGCGCGAAGTGGTGGTCCGGGTCGCCGGCCGCGGCGCGTATTCTCGGCTGAAGTTCGAGTCCGGCACGCACCGGGTCCAGCGCGTCCCGGCCACCGAGTCGCAGGGCCGCATCCACACCTCGGCCTGCACGGTGGCGATCCTGCCCGAGGTCGCAGCCGTCGACGCGATCGAGATCGACGCCGGCGACCTGCGCATCGACACCTTCCGCGCCTCCGGCGCCGGTGGCCAGCACGTCAACACCACCGATTCGGCGATCCGCGTCACCCACCTGCCGACCGGCCTGGTCGTGGAATGCCAGGACGAACGCTCGCAGCACAAGAACAAGGCCCGCGCGCTGGCCCTGCTGAGCGCACGACTGCTCGAACGGGAACAGGCCCAGCAGAAGAACGAACAGGCTGCGGCCCGGCGACTGCAGGTCGGATCCGGCGACCGCTCGGAGCGCATCCGGACCTACAACTACCCGCAGGGCCGGATCACCGACCACCGCATCGGCCTGACCGTCTACGATCTCGACAACGTGCTCGAGGGCGACCTCGACGTGCTGGTCGAACCACTGGCCCAGGCCGACCAGGCCGATCGGCTGGCCGAGCTCGGCTGACCCCTCCGTCCGGGCGGGCAGCCTCAGCGCGCGGCGTCGGCGCGCTTCGGCAGCATCTTGCGGACCTGCTTCATCAGGACGCGAAAATAGAGTTCGGGGAAGAATCGCTTGAGCCGGTACATCCAGCGCGTGTCGCGGTGGGTCAGCAACATGAACTTCGGCCGCTTCACCGCGCCGAGCACGACCGCCGCGACATCCTCGGCGCGGACCCCCGATCGGGCCATCCAGCGCTGGACGCGCTCGGCGTAGCCTTCGTCGGGCGCGCGCATCGTCTCGGTCAACCGGGTCGGCACGAACGCCGGACACAGCACCGAGACTTCGACACCGGCCGGGGCCAGCTCGGCGCGAAGCATTTCCGACAGCGCAACCACGCCGGCCTTCGCCGTGCCGTAGGAGGCGATCGCCGGTGCGCCGGCCAGGCCGGCGAACGAGGCGACGTTGATGATGTGGCCGTAGCCCTGGCTGCGGAAGCGCCGGACGAACTGGTGGCAGCCGCGCACCACGCCCATCAGGTCGATGTCGAGCACCCACTGCCAGTCGTCCAGCGAAGTTTCACCGACCATGCCGCCGGTGGCCACGCCGGCGTTGTTGATCAGCACGTCGATCCGGCCGTAGCGCTCGCCGATGGCGGCATCCAGCGCCGCCCACTGTTCGCTGTCGGTCACGTCCAGGACACAGGCCCAGTGCCCCTCGCCGGCGAGCCCGCCGGCCACGGCCTCGGCCCGCTCGGCATGCTGGTCGGTCACCACGACGCGGTACCCGTCGGCCGCGAAGGCCGTCGCCATCGCCGCCCCGAGGCCGGCGCCCGCCCCCGAGATCACGACCACCGGTGAGTTGCGATGGGACTCCGTCATGCTGTTCTCCTGAAAATCGGCAGTGTCGAGGTGCACCCGCCGGAAGCATACCGGACCGCCTGGCCGGAGGGCGTGCCGGTCGGTCGATCCGGGCCGACCAGGGCCGCTTGAACGAGGCGATGCTTCCGGTTCTCCGCGTGATGCGGGCTACAATGCCGCCCCGTTTTTCCACTGGCCGTTCTGCGCGCCGACGTTCCGCCCATGGCTGCTTCCTTTTCCGTACTCGCCCCACCGCGCGCTGCCTCCGGGGATCGCGTCGGCTGGCCGGCACTCGACGGCCTCGGCCTTGCCCTGGCGCTGTCGGCATTCGCCCGTCGCGCCGGCGGGCCGGTGCTGGTGGCCGCCGCGGACGGCTACGCCGCGCGACGGCTGCGCGACGATCTGAACCAGCTCGACGGCCCGCGGGCGGAACTGTTTCCCGACCTCGAGATCCTGCCCTACGACCTGTACTCGCCGCATCCGGACCTGATCTCGCGACGGCTGGAGGTGCTGACCGGGCTGCCGGCACGCCGCGACGGCATCGTGATCGCGCCGGTCAGCGCGCTGATGCAGCGGCTGGCCCCGCGATCGTGGCTACTCGGCCGCAACATCGACCTGAAGGTCGGCCAGGACCTCGATCTGGACGGCTTCCGCAGCCAACTCGGCGATGCCGGGTACACCAATGCGGACCAGGTCTGGCAGCCGGGCCAGTTCGCGCTGCGCGGCGCGGTCTTCGATCTCTGGCCGATGGGCTCCGAGGCACCGTACCGGATCGAGCTGTTCGACACCGAGATCGAATCGATCCGCACCTTCGATCCCGACGACCAGCGCTCGACCGGTCGGCTCGACGCGGTGCGCCTGCTGCCGGGCCGCGAATACCCGTTCGACGACGCCGCGCGCAGCGATTTCCGGCGCCGGTTCCGCAATCGATTCGACATCGACCTCCGCCATGCCTTGCCGTACCAGGAAGTCGGCGAAGCGATTCACGCACAGGGTCTCGAACAGTATCTGCCGCTGTTCTTCGAAGAGACCTCCGGCCTGCTCGACTACCTGCCCGAACCGCACCGGCTGGTGGTACTCGACGGCGTCGAGACCGCAGCGACCGAGTTCGCCGAACAGGTCGCGTTCCGCCACGACCAGCGCCAGGGCGACCGCCAGCGCCCGGTGCTCGAACCGCACGAGCTGTTCTTCGACGCCCGCGAGCTGATCGATGCACTGAAGACCGATTGCGCGGTCCGGGTCACGCGCCGTGCGCCGGCGCGGGCCGTCCTCGATGCACCGCCGAAGCTCGATCTCGATACCGCCGCCGACGCCGCCGCCGGCGTGCTGTCCGGGCCGGGCCGGGTGCTGCTGGCCGCCGATACCGCCGGCCGGCGCGAGCTGATCCACGACAACCTCAAGCGGGTCGGGCTGACGCCGAAGATGATCGAGTCCTGGTCGGCCTTCGTCAGTGGCGACGACCGGCTGGCGCTGGCCGTGCTGCCGTTTTCCGGCGGCTGCCGACTGGCCGACGACGGCATCACCATCCTGACCGAGGCCGAACTGTTTCCGGGCCATACCCGGACGGTCCGGCGCGAGCGCCGCTCGGGCCAGGACCCGGAAAGCCTGGTCCGCAGCCTGGCCGACCTGCAGGCCGGGGCACTGGTCGTGCACCTCGAGCACGGCATCGGCCGCTACCTGGGCCTGGAAGTGCTCGACGTCGGCGACAGCCGCGGGGAGTTCCTGACCCTGGAGTACGCCGGCGGCGACAAGCTCTACGTGCCGGTCACCGACCTGCACCTGGTCAGCCGCTACACCGGCGCCGACCCCGACCGGGTGCCGCTGAACCAGCTCGGCTCCGAGCGCTGGAAGAAGACCCGCCGCAAGGCCGCCGAGAAGGTTCGCGACGTGGCCGCCGAGCTGCTGAACCTGCAGGCTCGCCGGGCCGCCCGCGAGGGTCGCGCGGCCGAGTTCGATCGCGGCCTCTACGCCCGCTTCTCGGCCGGCTTCGAGTACGAGGAAACCGAGGACCAGCAGAACGCCATCGAAGCGGTGCTGGCCGATCTGCGCGCCGCCCGCCCGATGGACCGGGTGGTCTGCGGCGACGTCGGCTTCGGCAAGACCGAAGTCGCGCTGCGCGCCGCCTTCGCGGTCACCGACGCCGGCCGCCAGGTGGCGCTGCTGGCGCCGACCACGCTGCTGGCCGAGCAGCATCATCGCCTGTTCGCCGACCGCTTCGCCGACTGGCCGGTCCAGGTCGCGCTGCTCTCGCGCACCGGCGGCAAGAAACAGACCGCGGCCACGCTGGCCGGCCTGGAAGACGGCTCGATCGACATCGTCATCGGCACCCATCGATTGCTGCAGGGCGACGTGCGCTTCAAGGACCTGGGCCTGGTCGTGGTCGACGAAGAGCAGCGCTTCGGCGTGCGCCAGAAGGAGCAGCTCAAGAAGCTCAGGGCCGAGGTCGACCTGCTGACGCTGACCGCAACGCCGATCCCGCGCACCCTGAACATGTCGATGACCGGGCTGCGCGAACTGTCGATCATCGCCACCCCGCCGTCGCGCCGGATGGCGGTCCGGACCTTCGTCTCGGAATGGGACACGGGCACGATCCGCGATGCGATCAGTCGTGAATTCCAGCGCGGCGGCCAGGTCTATTTCCTGCACAACGACCTGAAGAGCCAGGCCCGCGTGGCCGACGACCTGCAGAAACTGTTCCCGAAGGCGCGGATCGGCATCGCCCACGGCCAGATGGGTCCGGGCGAGATGGAGCGCACGATGCGCGAGTTCTATGCCCGCCGGATCAACCTGCTGATCGCCAGCACGATCATCGAGAACGGCATCGACGTGCCGACCGCCAACACCATCATCATCAACCGGGCCGACAAGTTCGGCCTGGCCCAGCTGCACCAGCTGCGCGGCCGAGTCGGTCGTTCGCATCACCTGGCCTATGCCTACCTGATCACCCCACCGTGGCGCTCGCTGACCACCGATGCCCGCAAGCGGCTCGAGGCCATCCAGTCGCTGGAAGAACTGGGCGCCGGGTTCACGCTGGCCACCCACGACCTCGAGATCCGCGGCGCCGGCGAACTGCTCGGCGAGGACCAGTCGGGCCAGATCGAGGCGATCGGCTTCCAGCTCTATTCCGAGCTGCTCGATCGCACCGTCGAGGCGCTGAAGGCCGGGATCGAGCCGGACCTGGACGAACCGGTCGACATCGCCTCGGAGGTCGACCTGCACACCTCGGCGCTGATCCCCGACGAGTACCTGCCCGACGTCCACCAGCGGCTGGTGCTGTACAAGCGCATCGCCCAGGCCACCCGCCCCGAGGCCCTGTACGACCTGCAGGTCGAGATGATCGACCGCTTCGGCCTGCTGCCCGACCCGGTCAAACACCTGTTCACCGCCGCGGCGCTCAGGCTGCAGGCGCGGACGCTGGGCATCCGCAAGCTCGAGGTCGGCCCGGCCGGCGGCCGGATCGAGTTCCTGCCGAAGCCGAACATCGACATGGCCGAACTGATCCGGATGATCCAGAAGGAAGCCCACAGCTACTCGCTGCCCGACTCCGACCGGCTGCGCATCCACGGCGAGTTCGAGTCGCTGGAAGACCGGGTCGGAGTCGCCGAGGACCTGATCGAGCGGCTTCGGACGAAAGGCGCGAAGTCCGATCCAGTACACTCGACGGCATGACTCGAACCGCCATTCCGGGTGAGCTTGCGACGCGGCTTGCGCTGGCCGCAGCCGGCCTGTTGATCGCCGCACAGGACGCTCGTGCACAGGACGATCCGCCGACCGAGTATCGGGTCGAGGTGCTGGTCGTCGAACCTGCCGTGCCCCGCTCCGATGCCTGGCCGGCCGAGGCGCTGGAGAACGTCGGAATCGCCGCCGATCCAGCGCTGCTCGATCGGCTGGCCCGGGCGCTCGACCCGCTGTGGCCCAGGCTGACCGACGCCGTCGGCCTGCCGCTGCCCCGGCCGCTGGCCCCGCGCACCGGCATCCTGCCGCCGGAAGACGATGGCGATGACGCTGAGGCGCGAACGTCCAGCGAGACGCCGGAGATCGTCGAACGCGCACCGCGCTGGCTGGCGCTGCGTCCGCCGCCCGAGACGCTGCTCGATGCCGAGCGGCGGCTGACCGGCGACGGCGGCTTCCGGCCGGTCACCCGGCTGGCCTGGATCCAGACCGCCGGGACGCCGCGCCGGCCGCTGCCGGTCCGGGTCCACGACGACGTGATCATCCAGCGCGAAGTGCTCACCGCGCCGGATACCGCCGAAACGACCGGCGCCCCCGCCCTCACCGGCGCGACATCGACGATGGACCGCCGCAGCATCGATGCCGGCGCCGCGCCGCAGGCCCCCGATCCGTTCGACGACTCGGACATTGCCGGGGACCCGCCGCTGCCGCCCCTGCCCCCGGTTCCGAAGGCCGATCCACGCCTCGACGGCAGCGTGGCGCTGGTCCAGCGCCAGTTCCTGCATGCCGAGATCGACCTGCACTGGCGCGAGCCGGTCGAGCGCCCACGGCAGCCGGGCGCGCCCGCTGATCGCCCGAGCTCCGGGCCTGCCACCAGCGACATGCGGGTCAATGAGCCGGTCAACGAGCCGATCGGCGCCCCGGATGCAGGCTGGCAGGTCCACCGGCTGGCCCAGTCGCGCGTGATCCGGCCGGAGCGCTGGACCTGGTTCGACAGCGAACGCTTCGGTGTGCTGATCCGGGTCACCGAGCTGCCGCCGCTGCTGCCGCCGCCTCCGCCGCCGGAACCGACGGAACCGACGGAACCGCCCATGGAACCGGCCGAAAGGACACGGCCGGCCGGCGACTCGACATCGACCGTCCCGGGAACGCCGGTCGACGGTTGACAGGGTTCATCCGGCACCCGTGCAACGGGGCCGCGCGGGGAACGGTAGAATCCCCGGCCTGTGCCGACCACCGGCGACCCGGCCCACGACGACCCACGATCCATGGACTCCACCGCACTGACTGCGCTTTCGCCGCTGGACGGCCGCTACGCCGCCCGTCTCCGCCCGCTGGCCGAACGGTTTTCCGAAGCCGGGCTGATCCGCCATCGCGTGATCGTCGAACTGCGCTGGTTCCGCCAGCTGGCCGACTGCGACGAATTCGACGCGCTGCCGACGCTGTCGGCCGAGGACATCGCGTTTCTCGAGCAGCTGGAAGCCGGCTTCTCCGAGGCCGACGCCGAGGCCGTCAAGGCGATCGAGCGCACCACCAACCACGATGTCAAGGCGGTCGAATACTGGATCAAGCAGCGCTTCGCCGAACGACCCACGCTGGCCGATGCGAGCGAGTTCGTGCACTTCGCCTGTACCTCGGAGGACATCAACAACCTGGCCTACGGCATGATGCTGCGCGACGCGCTGACGGTGGTGCTCGAACCGGTGCTGTCGGACCTCGACCGCCGCCTGGCCGCACTGGCGGTCGACCATGCCGATCTGCCGATGCTGTCGCGCACCCATGGCCAGAGCGCATCGCCGACCACGCTCGGCAAGGAACTGGCGAACGTCGTCTTTCGCCTGCGCCGCCAGCGCCGGACCCTGGCCCGGGTCGAGATCACCGGCAAGATCAACGGCGCGGTCGGCAACTTCAACGCCCACCTGGCCGCCTGCCCCGGCGTCGACTGGCCCGAGCTGGCGCGGCGGTTCGTCGAGGACCTCGGCCTGGTCTGGAACCCCTACACCACCCAGATCGAGCCGCACGACATGATCGCCGAGACCGCGCATGCGCTGATGCGGATCAACACCGTGCTGCTGGATTTCGCGCGCGACAGCTGGGCCTACATCTCCTTGGGCTACTACGCGCAGAAGACCGTCGAGGGCGAGGTCGGTTCCTCGACGATGCCGCACAAGGTCAACCCGATCGACTTCGAGAACGGCGAGGGCAACCTCGGCCTGGCCAACGCGCTGCTCGACCACCTGGCCGCCAAGCTGCCGGTCTCGCGCTGGCAGCGCGACCTCACCGATTCCACCGTGCAGCGTTCGATCGGCAGCGCCCTGGGCTACTGCCTGCTGGCCTGGCGCTCGATCGAGCGCGGTCTCGACCGGATCGAACCCGACCCGGCACGGATCGCCGCCGACATCGACCCGGCCTGGGAAGTGCTGGCCGAGCCGATCCAGACCGTGATGCGCCTGCACGGCATCGAGCACCCGTACGAGAAGCTCAAGGCGCTGACCCGGGGCCGGCGGATCGACGCCGAGGCCGTGCGCGAGTTCATTGCGACGCTGGAGCTGCCCGAGGCCGACCGCGACCGCCTGCTGGCGCTGACCCCGGCCGACTACACCGGCAACGCCGCGGCGATGGCGCGGTTGATCGAACGCTACACGTGACGGAGCCACGCCGATGAAACCGATCGAGCTGGCCGAATGGGAGACGTTCGAGGCGCGCCGCTTCCTCGATGAATACTGGCAGCGCAAGCCGCTGCTGATCCGTGGCTGGCTCAAGCCGGCCGCCCTCGGCCTGGACCAGCTGGCCCGGGCCGCGGCCGACGATGACCTGGCCGCACGCCTGGTCACCGGCTCGTTCGAGAATCTCGACTGGACCCTGGAATACGGCCCGTTCGACGGCGAGGACCTGCCGCCGCTGGACCGGCCCTACCAGTCGCTGCTGGTCCAGGACATGGACAAGAAGTTCCGCCAGGTCGCCGAGCTCCTCGAGGCCTTCGATTTCCTGCCCAACTGGCTGCTCGACGACATCATGGTCAGCCAGGCCGGCCCCGGGGGCTCGGTCGGACCGCACGTCGATGCCTACGACGTGTTCCTGGTCCAGGCCGCCGGAGCCCGTCAGTGGGAGCTGGCCGGCAGCTTCCAGCCCGACCTCAACGAGGACTTCGAGTTGGCCGTGCTGCGCAACTTCCGGGCCGAGTCGCGCTGCCTGGCCGAGCCCGGCGATGTGCTGTACATCCCGGCCGGCATCGCCCACCACGGCATCGCCCAGCAGACCTGCCAGACCTGGTCGGTGGGCCTGCGCGCCCCGTCGTCGGCCGAGCTGCTGGCCGAACTGGCCGCCTACCTCGGCGAGCACGAGGCCCGGCTGCCGCGGCTGAATCCGCTGAAGTTCGACACCGAGCGGGCCGAACGCATCGACCAGACCCTGCTGCAGCACGCCCGGCGCCTGCTGGCCCAGGCCGTGCAGCTCGACGACGCGGCACTGACCGCCTGGCTGGGCCAGACCCTGACCGCCTACCGCCAGTGGTCGCCCGACGACGGCGACGACGACGCCGAACTCGACCTCGAGCCGCCGCTCCAGGTCCGTCCCGGCACCCGGCTGGCCTGGAGCGACTCCGGGCTGCTGTTCGTCAACGGCCAGCAGTGGTCGTGCCCGGCCGATTTCGCCCGCCAGCTGTGCCGGACCGGACGGATCGATCGCCTGCCGGACGACGAGGAGGCGCGCGCGGTGCTCGAGCAGTTGATCGAGCAGAACGAGCTGGTGCGACCATCGTCGTAAGGCGGAGAGCGCCCTACCGACGGGCCGCAAGCGTTATAATTTTCGACTTGTCCGCGTGACGCGCCGAGCGCCCGATTTCCGACCGATGACCGAAACCCTGGAGCAGAAATACCGGACCTCCCACCTGTCCGGTCTGAATGCTGCCTTCGTCGAAGATCTCTACGAAGCCTGGCTGGACGATCCGGACTCGGTGCCGGCGCACTGGCGCGAGCCGTTTTCACAACTGCTCGGCGGCGCCCGGGACGACACCCGCCACCGCGCGATCGCCGAGGAATTCGAAGCACTGGCGCGTCAGGCCCAGCGCGGCGGCATTCCAGTGGCGGCCGAGGACTTCAAGCAGGCCGGCGTGCTGCGCATGATCAATGCGTTCCGGGTCCGCGGGCACCAGCGGGCCAGGCTCGATCCGCTGGGCCTCAGCGAGCGGCCGAACGTGCCCGACCTCGATCTCGATTTCCACAACCTCGGCGATGCCGACCTCGACACCACCTTCCACACCGGCAGCCTGGCCGCGCCCGATCGCCTGCAACTCGGCGAGATCGTCGACATCTGCAAGCGCACCTACTGCGGCACCGTCGGTGTGGAGTACATGCACATCACCGACACCAACCAGCGCCGCTGGCTGCAGCAGCGCCTGGAACGCGCGCGCGGCGACTACCGGCTGCCGGTCGAGGATCGCCGGCGACTGCTCGACAAGCTCGGCGCGGCCGAAGGCATGGAGAAGTACCTGCACTCGCGCTACGTCGGTCAGAAGCGCTTCTCGCTGGAAGGCGGCGAAAGCCTCATTCCCCTGCTCGACACCCTGATTCGTCACACCGGCAGCCAGGGCATCCGCGAAATGGTCATCGGCATGGCCCATCGCGGCCGCCTGAACGTGCTGGTCAACATCCTCGGCAAGTCGCCGGGCGACCTGTTCGCCGAATTCGAAGGCACGATCCAGAACGACGACCCGGCCCGCTCCGGCGACGTCAAGTACCACATGGGCTTCTCCTCGGACGTGCGCACCCCCGGCGGCGTGATGCACCTGGCCCTGGCGTTCAATCCCTCGCACCTCGAGATCGTCAACCCGGTGGTCGCAGGCTCCGCCCGGGCCCGGATCAACAGGCTCGACGACCAGGACTACGAGCAGGTCCTGCCGGTGCTGATCCACGGCGATGCGGCGCTGGCCGGTCAGGGCGTGAACATGGAGCTGTTCAACATGTCGCAGGCCCGCGGCTTCAAGGTCGGCGGCACGCTGCACGTGGTGGTCAACAACCAGATCGGCTTCACCACCAGCAACCCGATCGACGCCCGCTCGACGCTGTACTGCACCGAAGTGGCCAAGATGGTCCAGGCGCCGATCTTCCACGTCAACGCCGACGATCCCGAAGCGGTGCTGTTCGTCACCCGCGTCGCGGCCGACTTCCGGCGCGAGTTCAAGAAGGACGTGGTCATCGACCTGGTCTGCTACCGCCGCCTCGGTCACAACGAGGCCGACGAGCCGGCCGCGACCCAGCCGCGCATGTACGAAGTGATCCGCAACCTGGACTCGGTCTACACCCAGTATTCCAACCGCCTGATCAGCGACGGCCTGGTCGAGCGCAAGCAGCTGGACGCATGGCAGAAGGACTACCGCGACCGGCTCGACGCCGGCGAACCGGTGGTCGATCTCGTCGACAGCGACGACGCGCTGACCACCGTGGACTGGACGCCGTACCTCGACAACGACTGGCGAATCGATGCCGACACCTCGATGCCGGTCGAGCGCATCCGCGAACTGTCCGAACGTCTGACCACGCTGCCGGACGGGTTCACGCTGCACAAGCAGGTCGACCGCATCGTCGCCCAGCGTCGCAAGATGGCGGCCGGCGAGGCGCCGCTGGACTGGGGCTTCGCCGAGACCCTCGCCTATGCCGGCCTGGTCGAGGACGGTACCGGCCTGCGCCTGGTCGGCCAGGACTCCGGCCGCGGCACCTTCTTCCACCGTCACGCGGTGCTGTTCAACCAGGAAGACGGACGCTCGATCACGCCGCTGGCCGAACTGGCCGAACAGGGCAACCGCGTCGCGATCATCGATTCGCTGCTCAGCGAGGAAGCGGTGCTGGCCTTCGAGTACGGCTTCGCGACCGCCGACCCGGGCACGCTGGTGATCTGGGAAGCGCAGTTCGGCGATTTCGTCAACGGCGCCCAGGTCGTCATCGACCAGTTCATCACCTCCGGCGAGGCCAAGTGGGGCCGGTTGTGCGGGCTGGTGATGTACCTGCCCCACGGCTACGAGGGCCAAGGTCCGGAGCACTCCTCGGCCAGGCTCGAGCGCTTCATGCAGCTGTGCTCGGACAACAATATCCAGGTCTGCGTCCCGACCCTGCCGGCCCAGTGGTTCCACCTGATCCGCCGTCAGATCGTTCGGCCCTACCGCAAGCCGCTGGTCGTCATGACGCCGAAGAGCCTGCTGCGCCACAAGCAGTCGGTGTCCAGCCTCGAGGACCTGGCCGAAGGCCGTTTCCAGCTGGTCATCGACGACCCGAGCGCGCCCGACCCGAACAAGGTCGAGCGGGTGGTCTTCTGCGCCGGCAAGGTCTACTTCGACCTGGCCAGGAAGCGGGACGAAGCCGACGGCGAGCTCGACCACGTCGCGCTGGTCCGCGTCGAACAACTCTACCCGTTCCCGCGCGATGAACTGACCGCGATCATCGAGCGGTACAAGAAGGCCGAGCAGGTCATCTGGTGCCAGGAAGAACCGATGAACCAGGGCGCCTGGTTCCAGATCCGGCACCACCTGCAGGCCTGCGTCCGCGACGACCAGTCGCTCGACTACGCCGGCCGCTCGCCGTCGGCCTCACCGGCCGTCGGCTACTACCAGGTGCACGTGGAACAGCAGGAGAAGCTGGTTCGCGATGCGCTCGGCATCGAATCATGAGTCACGTTTTCACGTCTTTCCCAAGGATCCATCATGAGCACTGAAGTCAAGGTCCCCACCCTGCCCGAATCGGTTTCCGACGCTACGGTCGCCAAGTGGCACAAGAAGGCCGGCGACACCGTTCGACGCGACGAGAACCTGGTCGACCTCGAAACCGACAAGGTCGTGCTCGAAGTCCCGGCGCCCGCCGACGGCGTGCTCGAGTCGATCTCGGCCGAGGAAGGCGACACCGTCACCGCCGACCAGGTCCTCGGTGCGATCAAGGAAGGCGAAGTGCCCGAAGACGACCAGGACGGCGACGACGCCGAGGACGCGTCGTCGGACGACGAAGCGAACGACGCCGACGAGAAGAAAAGCACCGACAGGAAGAAGGACGCCGACGACGACCGCGATCGCGCATCGTCACCGGCCCCCGCGCCTTCGTCGGGCGGCGATGCCCGGCCGTCGCCTTCGGCGCGCAAGCTGGCCGCGGACAACGAGATCGACCCGTCCAGCGTCGAGGGCACCGGCCGCGACGGCCGGGTAACCAAGGGCGACATGCTCAAGCACATTTCCGGCGGCGGCAGCCGTCCGGTCGAACGAGTCAAGATGTCGCGCCTTCGCTCGCGCATCGCCGAGCGGATGAAGGAAGCCCAGAACACGGCGGCCATCCTGACCTCGTTCAACGAAGTCGACCTGCACGAAGTCATGCAGATCCGCTCGAAGTACAAGGACGCCTTCCAGAACAAGCATGGCGTCAAGCTCGGCTTCATGTCGTTCTTCGTCAAGGCCGCCTGCGAGGCGCTGGACAAGCACCCGGTGGTCAACGCGGCGGTCGAGGGCGACGAGATCGTCTACCACGGCTACCAGGACGTCGGCATCGCGGTGTCGACCGACCGCGGCCTGATGGTACCGGTGCTGCGCAACGCCGGCCAGCTGAGCCTGGCCGAGATCGAACGCCAGATCGCCCACTACGCCGACAAGGCGCGCGCCGGCAAGATCGAGCTCGAGGACCTGCAGGGCGGCACCTTCTCGATCACCAACGGCGGCGTGTTCGGCTCGCTGCTGTCGACGCCGCTGCTGAACGCACCGCAGAGCGCGATCCTGGGCATGCACACCATCAAGGAGCGCCCGGTCGCGATCGACGGCGAGATCGTGGTTCGGCCGATGATGTACATCGCGCTGTCCTACGATCACCGCATCATCGACGGCAAGGATGCCGTGCAGTTCCTGGTTGCGGTCAAGGAAGCGCTGGAAGATCCGGCCCGGCTGCTCCTCGACCTCTGAACTACGGGGACGAGGGGAAGCAACGAGGGACGAGCAGGCCGCGCGCCCGGTTCTACCGGCCCCTCGCCCCTTTTCCCTCGCCCCTGGGCTTTGCGCGAAAAACGCTGGCGACGTTCGGCGTCGCCCCGACACCCGAACAGAGACGAATACAGCCATGGCAGACAACGAATTCGACGTAATCTTCATCGGCGGCGGCCCGGGCGGGTACGCCGGCGCCATCCGCACCGCCCAGCTGGGCCTGAAGACCCTGCTGATCGACGACCGTCAGGGCGAGGACGGCAAGCCGGCGCCGGGCGGCACCTGCCTGAACGTGGGCTGCATTCCGTCCAAGGCGCTACTGGACTCGTCGAAGCACTTCCACCACATCCAGCACGACTACACCGAGCACGGCATCTCCACCAGCGATGTCTCGATCGACGTGGACAAGATGCTGACCCGCAAGCGGAAAGTGGTCAAGCAGCTCAACAGCGGCCTGATCCAGCTGTTCAAGGCCAACAAGATCGAGTTCGTCAACGGCCGCGGCAAACTGTTCGCCGACCGTCAGGTCGAGGTCACGCCGAACGACGGCGACAAGTACACCGCCACGGCGAAGAACGTGGTGCTGGCCGCCGGCTCGGTGCCGTTTTCGATCCCCAATGTCGAGGTCGACAACGAACACATTCTCGATAACGTCGGCGCGCTGGAAATCCCCGAGGTGCCGGAGCGTTTCGGCGTGATCGGCGCCGGCGTGATCGGCCTGGAAATGGGCAGCGTCTGGCGTCGCCTGGGCAGCGAAGTCGTGCTGCTCGAAGCCGTCGACGACTTCCTTCCGGTGCTCGATCGCGACATGGCGAAGATCGCCCAGCGCGAGTTCAAGAAACAGGGGCTCGATATCCGCATGGGCTGCAAGGTCAGCGGCGCCACGGTCGACGACGGCAAGGTCCGGGTCAGCTACACCGACGGCAAGGACGAGCACGAGGAAGTGTTCGACAAGCTGCTGGTCGCGGTCGGCCGCCGCGCCGCCAGCGACGGGCTCGTGGCCGACGACAGCGGCGTCACGCTGACCGACCGGGGCCAGGTCGAGGTCGACGGCCACTGTCGGACGAAGGCCGAGGGCGTCTGGGCCATCGGCGACCTGGTTCGCGGCCCGATGCTCGCGCACAAAGCGTCCGAAGAAGGCATTGCGGTGGCCGAGACCCTGGCCGGCCAGGCCGGCCACATCAACCTCGACACGGTTCCCTGGGTCATCTACACCGACCCGGAGATTGCCTGGGTCGGCAGGAACGAAAGCGAACTGGAGGACGCCGGCGTCGAGTACCGCGTCGGAACCTTCCCGTTTGCCGCCACCGGCCGCGGCCTGGCCATGGGCAATGCCTCCGGCCAGGTCAAGATCATCGCCGACGCCGAGACCGACCAACTGCTGGGCTGCCAGATCATCGGCGCCAACGCCTCGGAGCTCATCGGCGAAGTGGTCGTGACGATGGAATTCCACGGCGCCGCCGAAGACCTGGCCCGCATCGTCCACGCCCATCCGACCCTGTCGGAGGCCATCCACGAAGCCGCCCTGGCCGTCGACAAGCGAGCCATCCACAAGGCCAACTGAGCTCGCTGCTGAAGCAAGCCCCGAAGGCCCGGCCGATGTCGCCGGGCCTTTTTCGTGGTCCGCAGCTGATCGCGGATGAACACGCAATGCGCAGGGGAATCCCCCGGCGGCTGGATCGATTCGGAGGGCCACAGGCGCTTCACGTGGGGCGAACGTGCGTTCGGCCGTCGCCACGAACGTACCCGAAAGGGCTTTTTTCAAGCGCGCGTACCGGTGGGGGTTTGCCCTCCGGTGAGGGCTGTGGCGCGAAGAATCGCGCAGTGCCGCGGAGTGGGAAGGGCTTGCCGGGTACAGGGGTTTCTGAACGCTTGGCGAAGCCGGATGGTTGTTTCCGGCTTGGTTCGGTGAACGGCCCTTCGGTGGGCGGGTGTTCTGCTTCTGGTGTTCTGCTCGTCTTGGGGTGGTTGCTTCCCGGGGCTACAAGCGTTTCGCCACGCGGACTTCGTCCCCTTTCTGGCGAGGTACTTTTGTCAAACGCCACAAAAGTACCCAAAAGGGCTTTTTTACAAGCACGCGTACCGGTCGGGGTTTGCCCTCCGGTGAGGGTCGTGGCGCGAAAAATCGCGCAGTGCCGCGGAGATAGAAGGGCTTGCCGGGTACAGAGGGGTCAGAGCCCGAAGCGAAGCCGGATCATTGCTGCTGGCTCGGTTCGGACACAGGCCGCTTCGGTCGACGGTCGTGGCCGACCAGCGACGATCGGCCTGGCCCTGGCTTCTCGGATGCATCCGGGGCCACTGTAACCCGCAGCCGGAGTGAGCCAGGGCGCGGGCCGACCACCGGCCCACCGACACAGTCCGGAAGCCACTGCCCGTTCAGCCGCCTGTAAGAGCGCTTTTGCCTACTTTTGTCGCGACTGACAAAAGTAGGTCGCCAGAAAGCGCGAAGCGCGTGGCGAAACGCTTGTAGCCAG